>DASVDF010000052.1:0-19730 GCA_036381215.1 Woeseiaceae bacterium
CGCAGCCCCTGCTCGGCCGCGGAGCTGTCCGGCGCCACTTGCGCGATCACGACGCCGGAATAATCGTCCGGCAGGCCGAGCCGCGCGCGATACTCGTCGGTGAGATCGACAAGGCCCAAGCCGAGCTCCTCGCCGTGCGCCGCAGGCGAACCGGACGCGCTCGCCACGGTTTCTTCCTGGGCCCCACCCATTTTGACGTGCAGCGCCTTGTCGTGACCGTTCCGCCACACCGTGACCGGCACCGTGCCCTTCGGCTCCGTGTGCGCGACGATACGGCTCAATGCACGTGCATCGTCGACCTTCCGGCCGTCGAACTTCAGGATGACGTCGCCGACCAGCACGCCGGCCCTGTCCGCCGGGCTGCCGTCGACCACGTCCGCGACGAGCGCCCCGGCGGCGTCCTTCAGTGAGAAGCTCGCTGCCATGTCCTCGCTGACGTTCTGGATCTGCACGCCGAGCCAGCCGCGCTGCACCGTGCCCGTGGTTTTCAGCGCATCGACCACGTCGACGATCTGGCGCGACGGGATGGCGAAGCCGATGCCTACGTTGCCGCCGTTCGGCGAGAAGATCGCGGTGTTCATGCCGATGACGTTACCGTCGGCGTCGAACACCGGGCCGCCGGAGTTGCCGCTGTTGATCGGCGCATCGATCTGCAGGAAATCGTCATACGGACCCGACTGGATGTCGCGGCCGCGCGCGGAGATGATGCCGGCGGTCGCCGTGCCGCCGAGGCCGAACGGATTGCCGATCGCCAGCACCCAGTCGCCTACGCGGGCCTTGTCGGAATCACCGAACTGCACGGACGGAAGCTGCTCGTCGCCCTCGAGCTCGAGGAGGGCAATGTCCGTCTTGGGGTCGGTCCCGACCAGCGTCGCCTCGATCTCTCTGCCGTCCTGGGTCGATACCACGATCTTGTCGGCACCGTCGATCACGTGATTGTTGGTGACGACATAGCGGCCGCCGTCGATCAGGAACCCGGATCCCAGCGCCTGCATCGGTCCGCGCTGCAGCGGCATGCCCGGCACGCCGAAGAAGCGCTCGAAGAAATCGTCGAACGGCGTCCGCCCGGAATCGCCGGGAAACGGCCCGAGCTCGCCGGCCGGCACGGCCCTTGCTTGCTGCGTCACCTTGATACTGACGACCGCCGGGCTCACCTGCTGGACGACGTCCGCGAACGATCGTGCGTCCGCCGGCTGCTCGAACACGGCGTGCGGCTCGGCGAGGGGTTCCGCGGGCCGGTCGGCCGCTTTCGATGCGATGCTGAAGCTCATCACCGACACGGCGGCCGCCAGCACGGTGACCACCGCGGTCGAGCGTCGCGCAAAAGGCCATCTGCTCATGGTTGCTGCTCCTGTGCTGCTGGGCGGTCGGCGACCGCCACTTCCGGGAGCCAGCATACGAACGGCCGGATTAAGCGGGCCTCGCGAGAACATTAATTTTCGTTAATGGAACAGCCCTGCCCCTCCCGCAAGCCATCGGAGTAACATCGACGGCCGGTAGCGTGTCCGCGAAGTTCGACAGCGTCATCGTGGATGGTTTCCGCTATCCGATCCGCGCCATCTACAGCATCGACCGCGACACGGCACGGAACGTGAAGCGACCCGCCAGACCCGGACGCAAGGCATCGACAATGGCATCGAGGTGAAACTGCTGCTCATTGAAGACGATGACGACGTCGCGTCGTTCGTGAGGAAAGGCTTTGAACAGGCCGGATTTACCGTCGATCGCAGCGACAACGGCAAAGAGGGCCTGTTCCTCGCCACGACGGAGCACTACGACGCGCTGATCGTCGACCGGATGCTGCCGGCGGTCGACGGGTTGACCGTCATCCGCACGCTGCGGGCCTCGGACATCACGACCCCCGCGCTCGTCCTGAGCGCGCTCGGGGAGGTCGACGACCGGGTCAAGGGGCTGAAAGCGGGCGGCGACGATTACCTGGTCAAACCGTTCGCTTTCGTCGAGCTCCAGGCGCGCATCGAGGCACTGCTGCGCCGTCGCGGCGGCGAGCCGGGCGGCGAAGAAACGGTGCTGCGGGTCGGCGACCTGAAGATGGATCTCCTGCGGCGCGAGGTCGAGCGCGCGGGCCGCAGGATCGAGCTGCAGCCGCGCGAGTTCATGCTGCTCGAATACCTGATGCGGCACGCCGGCCAGGTGGTGACGCGCACCATGCTGCTCGAAGCGGTATGGAGCTATCACTTCGATCCGCAGACCAACGTCATCGACGTGCACATCAGCCGCCTGCGCAACAAGCTGGACCGCGATTTCGGCGAGCCGCTGCTGCACACGGTGCGCGGCGCGGGTTACCGGCTGGACGCCGGCGGGCCCGCCGCATCGTTGCGCTCGACGTGAGGCCCGCGACCGGGCCGGCGCGGGCTCGACTGGCCATCCCTTTCGCAGCGGAAGCGGCCCGATGACACCCGGCGGCCTGGATCTGCGAGTCCTGCTGCGCACCAGCAGCTTCCAGCTCACGCTGCTGTACGCGGCGCTGTTTGCCGTGTCGGTGCTGGTGCTGTTCGGCATCCTGTACTGGTCCACGATCGGCGGCCTCAACCGGCAGATCAACGCGACCATCGAGGCGGAGATTACCGGCCTCGCCGAGCAATACGAGCGAGAGGGACTGGCGGGTCTCGTCGAAGTCGTCGCCGAACGCGTCAGGCGCGACGCGGAAGGGCATTCCGTGTATCTCTTCGTCGACGGCCGGTTGCGCCCGCTCGCCGGGAATCTCGATGGCTGGCCCGTGGGCCTGACCGCGACCGGAGGCTGGTTCGAGTTCGAGCGGGTCAGCAAGAGCGGCAGCGTCGTACCCGTCCGTGCCATGGTGCTGCGCGTCGGGCAGAACCTGCTGCTCCTCGTCGGCCGCGACGTGCGCGAGCTGGCGCAGCTCAACCGCACGTTCGGAAGGGCGCTGCTCGTCGGCACCGCGATCGGCGTGCTGCTCGCGTTTGCCGGCGGCCTGCTGATGAGCATCAGCGCACAAAGGCGCGTCTCGGCCATCAACCGCACCGCGCGGCGCATCATCGGCGGCGATCTGCATCAGCGCGTGCCGGTAACCGGAGCCCGCGACGAATACGACGAGCTGGCGGTCAACATCAACGCCATGCTCGAGCAGATCGAAAGCCTGCTCGAGGGCATCCGGCACGTCGGCGACAGCATCGCCCACGACCTCAAGACGCCGTTGACCCGCCTCCGCAACAAGCTCGAGGGCCTCGCGGTCGGCGACTCGGACCGCCGGGGCGACCTCGAGCAGTGCGTCGAGGAATCAGACCGCCTGCTCGAAACGTTCAACGCACTGCTGCGGATCTCGCGCATCGAATCCGGCGCCTACCGGGCCGCCTTCGCCGAGCTCGACCTGTCCGAGATGGTGCACGACATCTGCGATCTGTATCACGCGGCGGCGGAGGAGCGACAGATCACGCTCCGCTGCCGCAGCAAGGGCCCGGTCACTCTGTTCGGCGATCGCGAGCTCCTCGCACAGGCTTTGACCAACCTGCTCGACAACGCGATCAAGTACACGCCCGCCGGCGGCCAGGTGGAGGTGGCCGCGCAGCGCGACGGCACGACGTGCCGGCTCGTCGTCAACGACTCGGGGCCGGGCGTACCCGAGGATCAGATCGGCAACCTGCACCGGCGTTTCGTGCGCCTGGACAATGCCCGCTCGGAGCCCGGCAACGGCCTCGGTCTCGCACTCGTGAATGCCGTCGTCGAGCAACACCGCGGCCGCATGCTGATCGGGAACCGGCACCCGGGCCTCGGGATCGTGCTGGAGCTGCCGCAGGAAGCCCCGCCTCAGCCGGGACACGGGCCTGACCGCGTCGACGGCCCGTCGCGGTGCGCCTGAGATCATGCCGCGCGGCTTCCTTCAGGCTCGGCCGTTGACCTGCCTGGCAACGCCCGTGGCGTTCAGACGCCAGCGGACGAGCGCGACGCTGACCTTGAAGTGATCGGAAACTCTGCCGGCGTCCCGGTGCCGCGCGAAACACTGAAGCAGTCCTTCGCGCGGCAACAGGAGGGCGGCGGCGAGCCAGTCGGCCTCGTCCTCCTGGTCCTGGCCATGCGTGCTGAGCCACAGGTGGCCGTCCTCGCTGATATCGGCACGGGATGCGGCGTGACCGAGCATGACGTGTGCGAGCTCGTGCACGACGTTGCTGGGAATCCGCCGGGCCTCCTGGGCCGAGTTGACGACCACGATGCGCCTGCCGTCGAGAGCGACCGTCACCGCGGACCAGGCGCCGGCGTCGTTGACCGAGAGCTGTTGCACCGTCATGGCATCGAGGCCGGGCACGTCGGCCGGCGTCCAGATGACGACTCCCAGCCGGTCGGCCAGGCGGGCGAACGGCAAGGGCGCGTCCAACGAGACGCCGAGATTCCTGCGGCATCTCCTGGCGATTTGTTCGCAGCGCGCCTTGAAGCCTCTCTGCACGGCCCGTTACTCGCGGCCCTGCGCGGCCAGCGCGCGTTGCACGTGCAGGATCAACTGCGCCAAAGCGGCGGCCGTCTCCGGTGAAGTCGTCCGCCCTTTGCGAAAGTGCACACTGGCACGAATCCCGTCTTTCCGCGATTCGGCACTCGAGGGGAATCCCAGGATGCGGTTCGGGTCGATTTCGAGCCAGCGGCAGATCAGCCGGAAATTCTCGAGATCCGGCAGATGCCCGCGCTCGACGCGTGACAGCGTCGACGGACTGATGCCGATCTCCCTTGCTGCCTCGCGTACGCCGACAGAACCGCGCTTTTCGCGGATGAGCTCGCCCAGCGTGTCCAGGGACGGCTTGAGCCTTGCCATGTTGCGTTCGCTTACCGTGTGTTTCACATATGGCACACTCTAGCACATCTTGCACAGCCGCCGCCAACGTGATACCGTCTCGCCGCCCGGCAACCGGACTGCGAAGGGTTCACGTACACCGTGGTCGGCATCGGCGGGCACTGGCCCCGGCCACCTGCAAGGCTCGCCGTTCGGCGCGGCAGCATCGACTGGAGAATCAGGCCAATGTCTCAGGAAATGCTCGCTCTGGCCTTTCCCCGCATTCACGAAGTGCGGGAAGAGAAGGAGTTCTACATCCCGGATTACCTCTCCGCAGGTCCCGCCGGGATCCGCCGCGATGCCTGGAACGTGGCCCAAAAGCACGCTTCCGACCTGCGCGAAGCCGAGCAGCGGCTGGATGAGGCCATGAACCTGGTGGGCGTGTTGCTCGGCTCGTTGCAGGAGGCGGGTGACGCTCGCGCCATGCAGGCCGAGACGGTCTTGAAGATCGTCGAGAACCGGCTGCAGCAGGTGCACAACCGTATCGACCGGCACGATACCCGCTTCATGAACCTGTTTCTGGCTTATTTCGATCTCAGGGACCGTGCGCGGGGCGCGGCCCGCGACGACTGACGGCTGCGGCGATTCAGCATCCGCGCCGCTTCGGTTTCGGCGAGCTCGTTCAGCGCCAGAATCGCGACGTTCCGCGGCCGCGCCCGATGCGTGCTCGCCCAGCACCTCCTGCGTCCATTGGCGCTCGTTGCGCAGTGCGCGCACGTACGAGCCAGCGTCGCCCGCGTCAGCCGTGCAGGGCGAGCCACGCGCGCTTGATCCGCCGCGCCAGCGTGTCGAACAGCAAGCGGCGGTGATAACGGGCGTCCTCGGGCGTCACCAGCTCCCAGCGGCGGCGGTACTTGTGTTTCAGCCACGCGTTCAGGTCGTGCTGCGCGAAGAACCGGTACGCCACGTGATTGAAGGGATGGAAGCCGCGCCGGTAGATCGTCGAGGCGCCGAAGTCCACCAGCACCGGGTGCTCGTTCGCATCGACGAGGATGTTGTCCTTGCGCGTCAAATCACCGTGCGCGACCCCCCTGGCATGCATGGCGTCGATGCTGCGGAACAGCTGCGCGAAGAACTTCTCGCGATCCCGGATCACGGCGTCGCGCAGGCTGTGCGCGTCGACCGCGCCGACCACCAGGTAGCGCCCGTCGTAGAAGCCGAAGCAGCGGGGAATGCCGGGGATGTCTTCCAGCCGGCGGTAGGCCTCGTACTCGCGCCTGAGCATCCAGCGCCGGATGGATGCGGTGAGCGGATTGCCGGTCGCCGCCTTGACGTAGATGCGGTGACCGTCGACTTCGCCGAGGTGCAGGTCACCCTGGTGCCCGCGCGCGGCGGGTTTCTCCGATTCCGCAACAACCCTGCGGATCTCGGCAGCTTCGATGACTCCGCCGATCATAGCCTCGTGCCGATCCAGGCGAACAAGCCCAGTATGCAGACCGCGATCAGCGGTTCGAGGTTCAATGCGAGGCTCTTCTGCAACGACCACCCCGTGGCGCTCGCCTGCGGCCGGGCGGCGAACGACGGCAGCAGCGCGCGTGTGGTCTTCGTGTACTCGTGCCAGGCCGTCCCGAAGAGGCGTTCGAGCTTGCGCTCCTCGTACTCGATGGCCGGGGGGTAATAGAAGAGCAGGAAAGCCAGCGCCACCGGCGCCGTCCACCAGCGGCCGGACGCGAGCACGAACCCGAAGAGGACCAGTAGGTTGCCGACGTACAGCGGATGCCGCACGTAACGGTACGGGCCGCTGGTCGCGAGCTCCCGGTTCTTCACGATGACCCCGGAGGCCCACAGCCGCGTGCCCGTGCCGGCGAGGACGAGCGGCAGGGCGGCGTACAGGAGCGGCCGGCGCGGCTCCGCGATGAGCGCGAATACCACGCAGAGCAGGAATCCGAGGACCTGGCGCGAGGCCTCGTGATACCTGAGCTCGCGAACGATGCGCGGCAGTCCCTCGAGCGGGGGCAGCGGTGCGGTACGGTGCGACATGGGCGGGCGAGCGCCGGTTCGTCTCGGGACCGCAGAGTCTAGCTTCAAGGCGGCGGTTGCTCACGGCGTGATTTGCGTCGGCGCCCCGGGGCGCCTTTCCCGCTACAGTCCGCGCATGCCGGGTGCCGACCTCATCGATTCGCTTCCCGACCTGGTGCTGCTCGTGAAGCGCGACGGCACCGCGGTGGCGCACGCCGGCGGCCGCGCGGTCACCGAGCTCGGCTGCCGTCCCGGCGGCGCGGGCCTCGGCTTCGTGCCGTCGTGGTCCCGGTCGACGGCCGAGCTCATCCGCCGGCTCACACGCAAGGCGATCGCCGACCGCACGGCCGTCGACGCGCGCTTCCGGCAGGACGAGAAGCGCTACGAAATCAGGGTCAGCCCGCAGGGCCCCGAGCGTGCGGTCTGCGTCATCCGCCCCTCGCTCGGCGACGGCGTCGACTGGACCGGCGAGCACCGGCCGCTGCAGCTCGACCGGCGCGGCTTCCTGCGCCGTTTCAAGGAATCGATTTCCATCGCCGCGCTGCGCGAGCAGCCGATCGCGGTCGGCGTGCTGTTCATCGACGAGATTGCGGACATCGCGCAGATCATCACGACGAGCATCTCCGAGCAGATCATGACCGCGGCGCTGGCGCGGCTGCCCGAGCCCGCCGAGTCGCCCGAGTGCTACCTCGGCCAGCTCGGCGAAAACCTGCTCGGCATCGTCGTGCAGAGCGCGGATCGCGACGCGATCGAGGCGCACATCGCGGAGATCTGCGCCAGTCTGCGGGAGCCCATCGCAATCGGCGACGCGGAATTCCGCCTCACGCCGTATGCGGGCGTGAGCGTGCTCGGCGTCGACGCGTCGAGCCCGCGCGTGCTGCTCGATCACGCGCGCGCCGCGGCCGCGGAAGCCCGCCGCGCCTGCTCCCGCAACGTCTTCTTCTTCAGCGACACGATGCAACTGCGATCGATCGCCCGCCTGGACATCGCGAACGAGCTGCGCGAAGCCATTGCCAGCGGCGCGATCCGCCTCCGCTATGCCGCCCGCCACGATCTGCGCACCGGCCGGCGCGTCGCGTGGGTCGGATACGCCCGCTGGCTGCACCCGTTGCGCGGCGAGATCCGCCCGTTCGAGTTCCTGCGCGTGGCGCGGGCGACCGGTCTCGCGATCAGCCTTTCCCGCAGCCTCCTCGCCCAGCTGGCGCAGGATTTCGCGACCCTCACCGCGGATGCGGACGACGACGTGCGGGTCTCGCTCGGGCCGTTGCGCGATCACGTCCTGCACGCGGATTTCGTGGCGGACCTCGAAAACACCCTCGCCGACGCGGCCATACCGCCCGAGCGGCTCGAGCTGCGCGTCGCGGAGCAGTCGTTCGTGGCGCGGGATCCCGCCGACTTCCGTTCCCTGCACCGGCTCGGGCTGCAGTTCGTCGTCGACGAGGTGGGGCGGGATGCCGGCTCGCTGGCGGCGCTCGCGCGCGAACCGGTCTGGGGCCTGCAGCTCGATCGCGCCTGGGTCGAGGCGCTGCGCAGCGATCCGGTGGCGCGCAAGGTATGCCGCGCCGGCATCGCCATGGCCAGGGCGCTTACGCTCACGCCGATCGCCACCGGCGTCGACGATGCCGGGCAGCGCGACGCGCTCTTGAAGCTCGGCTGCCATTACGGCATGGGCGATCTCTACGGCGGCGTCGACCCGAACGGGAGCGCGCTGCCGCCGGCCGCCGAAACCGCGTAAGCCGCCCCGTTACCGCCCGGCGGCCTCCCGTTGCCGCCGGCATTTGACCCGCCCGTTATGAGAACCGCGTCACAAAACGCGCGGGACGATTGTCGGTCGTGCCCACGCGATGCCCGGCCGCCTGTAGTCGAATGCGTCTCACGCAATCCATCGCCGGAAGAAGAACATGGACCGTCTGCTGACTCCGCCCAAGTGGCTGATTCTCATCCTTGTCGCACTCGCGGGAACGGCCGCCGCAGCGGCGCCGGAAGCGCCGGCCTCGTACATCGTGCAGGGGGCGACGCTGGAGGCGGCGCGCGCGCACGTCGAGAGCGTCGGCGCCGAGCCCGGGCAGGCGCTCGGCATCATCCACGCGGTCTCCGCCCGGCTGACGGCAGCGCAGCTCGCCCGGCTGCGGGCGGATTCGAGCGTGCGCGTCTATGCGGATCGTGCGGTCCGCACGCGCGGCCTGCTGGGCGACCTCGTGGACGGCACGGTGAGCCTGGTGGAAGACACCGTCAACGACACCAACGAGACGCTCGCGGAAACCGAGCTGGTCGAGGATACGCAGACGCTCACTTCGCCTCTCATCTCGACCGTCACGACCGACCCTCTTCTGAGCACGTTGACCGAGCCGGTCGTCGACCTCACCAGCTCGCTCGCGACTCTCGAGGACGGCTCGGGCATTCTCGCGCTGCCGCTGCTCTACGAAACCAACTACCCGGGGCTGATCGACGCCGATTCGCTGCACGCGGCGGGAATCACCGGCCGTGGCGTCACCGTCGCCGTCCTCGACACCGGCCTGTGGCAGGACACGACGCAGTTTTACGGCGATCGCATTCTCGCCTCGATCGACGTGACCAACGGCGGCTCCGGCCCGGTGAGTGACGACCCGTACGGCCATGGCACGCACGTCGCCTCCATCATCGCGAGCGGCGCGCAGGATCTCTCGGGCAGCTATCACAGCATCGCACCGGGGGCGAACCTGGTGATCGTGCGCGCGTTCAACGGCGAAGGCGCCGGACGCTACGTCGACGTCATCGCAGGCATCAACTGGATCGTCGCGAACCGCGCGAAGTACAAAATCCGCGTGCTGAATCTGTCCTTCGGCGCGCAGCCGCAGTCGTTCTACTGGGACGACCCGCTGAACCAGGCCGTGATGGCCGCATGGCGCGCGGGTATCGTCGTCGTCGCGGCCGCCGGCAACGATGGCCCGGACCCGATGACCATCGACGTGCCCGGCAACGTGCCGTACGTAATCACCGTCGGCGCGCTCACGGACAACTACTCACCGTACGATGTCATGGACGATCGCCTCGCGTCCTTCTCGTCGACGGGGCCGACGTTCGAAGGTTTCGTCAAGCCGGAGCTCGTCTCGCCGGGCGGTCACATCGCGGCTTCCATGTCGAGCAGCAGCTATCTCGCCAACATCGATCCCGATTCGATGCTGGTTCTCCAGCAGCTCTTCGTAATGTCCGGCACGTCGCAGGCGGCCGCCATGACGTCGGGTGTCGTCGCGCTCCTGCTGCAAGCGAATCCGTCACTCACGCCCGATGCGGTCAAGTGCCGCTTGATGGCCTCCGGCCGTCCGGCCGTGGAAGCCGACGGTACCCTCGCATACAGCGTGTTCCAGCAGGGTGCAGGGCTCGTCAATGCGCTCGCCGCGTTCAACAGCTCGGCATCCGCTTGCGCGAATCTCGGCCTCGATATCAGCGCCGACCTGGCGGGCACGACGCATTTCGGTGGCCCTGCAAACCAGGATGACAGCGGCAATTACTACATCATGGACATGGACCACAGGAAGTGGGGCAGGAAGCTCAACTCCGACGGCTACACCTGGTCGCGGGCGTATCCATGGGGAGAAGGCTACGCGTGGAGCGAAGGCTACACCTGGAGCCGCGGTTACACCTGGAGCCGGGGCTATACCTGGAGCAGGGATTACACCTGGTCGAGCGGCTACACCTGGAGCCGCGGTTATACCTGGAGCCGTACCCTGCCGTGGTGGGAGGCCGCGCCCTCCGGGTTCTCGGCGAGCAAGCCGGCCTCGATCGCCTCCTGGGTGCCGAACGAGTAACCGGAATGCGACGCCGTTCCGGCGCGGGCGGCGTCGCTTGCGGATTCTTGAAGCCGATCAACGCGCCGCCGGCCCTGCCCGAGGAAACTCACCGCGTGGCCTCGACTCGACAACGGAACGCCGGTTGGCGCCTGCCGCAAGGGATCCTCACGGGCGCCCTGGCGAGCGGTTTGCTGGGGGTGCTGGGAGCGTCGGTTGCCGCGGCGGCCGACGCTCCGCCGCTGTTCCTCGAGCATCTCACCATCGAGGACGGGTTGCCGCAGGCGACCGTCATGACCACCCTGCAGGATTCCCAGGGTTTCGTGTGGCTCGGCACCGAGAACGGGCTGGTGCGCTACGACGGCCGCGAGCTTTATCGATACGCGCACTCGCGCACCGAGAGCGGCTCGCTGCCGGGGAATTACGTCTGGCAAGTCGTCGAGGACGAGCAAGGCAGCCTGTGGATCGCGCTGGACGGCGACGGAGTCGCTGAATGGGACCGGCGCACCGATCGCTTCACCAGCTATCGGCACCTCGAGAACGACCCCGACTCCGTCGCCAGCAACAGGGTGCGCACGGTGCTCCTGGACGGGCGCGGCCGGGTGTGGATCGGCACGTACGATGCAGGCGTCGACGTGCTGGACCCGCGTTCGGGGCATATCGAGCACTTTCGTCACGATCCGGAGAATCCCGACTCGCTCGCGAGCGACCGCGTTTCCAACCTCGCGCTCGATCGCGCCGGCAACGTCTGGATCGGCACGGACGGCGGTCTGAATCGCTGGGGCGCCGACACGCGGGCGCTGTCCCGCGTCGGCGCGACCTCGCTGGACGGCAAGGAGATCTCGCGGGTCCTCGAGGCCCGCGACGGCACGCTCTGGATCGCGACGTTCACGGCGGGTCTCCTGCACGTCGACCGCAGCGGCGGCATCATCGAAACGTTCCGCCACGACACGGATGCTCCGGCATCGCTCGCCAGCGACGACGTGCGGGCCCTGCTCGAGGACCGCTCGGGCCGCCTGTGGATCGGCACCGCCGACGGCCTCGACCTGCTCGATCGCGCCGCAGGCACGTTCACGCATTACCGGCACGAGCCGAACGACAGCGCATCGCTGCGCGACTCGTTCGTGATGTCGCTGTACCAGGACCCGGCGGGGCTGGTGTGGATCGGCACCCGCAGCGGCGGGGTCAGCCGCTGGAACCCGCGCAGCTGGCAGTTCGGAGGCTATCGCCCGGCGTGGCTCGAGAACCAGCCGGTGTTCGGCTTCGAGGACGCGGCCGGCGACCGGGTGTGGATCGCCTCCCTCAACGGCCTCGTCCGCTTCGACCCGGCGACCGGCACCGCCACCACGCTGGACGCGATCGTCGGTCGTGAGCATGCGCTCGGCGACGAGCGCGTGACGGCGCTGCGGCGCGACCGGCGCGGCGCATTGTGGATCGGCACGATGCGCAGCGGGCTCAAGGTGCTCACTGCCGACGGCCGCGTCGATTCGATCCCGGTACAGGCGGACGATCCGCACTCGCTCAGCGCCGAAGGCATCATGGCGATCACCGAGTCGCACAGCGGCGCGCTCTGGATCGGCACCTTCGGTGGCGGTGTGAACATCCTGGACCCTGCCACGCGCAGCGTTCGCCAGCTGCCTCACGGTCCGGCCCCGGGCGCCGTCAGCTCGCCCATCGTGACCGCCGTCGTCGAGGACTTGCGCGGCAATTTCTGGCTCGGCACGGAAGGCGAGGGACTCAATCTCGCGCGCGGCGACGGGACGGTGCTCGAGGTCTTCCGCAACGATCCGAAGGATCCTGCGAGCCTGCCGTCCAACACGGTGTACGCGCTCGCCGTGGACGAAAGCGGAAACGTCTGGGTCGGCACGGGTGGCGGCGGACTTGCCCGCGTCGTCGATCCCGCCGCGCCGCCGGAGGAGATCGAATTCGAGGTCCTGTCGAGCGAGGACGGGCTGTCGAGCGACACGCTGTGGGGCGTCGTGCCCGATGCGGAGGGCCATCTCTGGCTATCCGGCAACGCCGGCCTGATGCGGCTCGATGTCGCGACCCGCACCGTCAAGAGCTACCACCGCGAGCACGGTTTGCAGGGCGAGGAGTTCTCCTTCGGCGCGTACTTCCGGCTGCACGACGGCCGCCTGGCCTTCGGCGGTCCGGGCGGATTCAACATCTTCGATCCGGCAACGCTCGAGGAAAACCGGCGGCCGCCGCGTCTCGCGCTGACCAACGTGGAAGTGCTCGGGGTGCGGGCGGAAGGCGCGACGCCTTTCTGGCTGCGCGACCGTATCGCGCTCGACTACCGAGGCAGCATCGTCTCGCTCGAGTTCGGCGTGCTGGATTTCACGTCGCCCGCACACAACCGGCTCGCCTACCGCGTGACGGGGCTGACGGAGGACTGGATTGATCTCGGCACGGAGCGCCGCATCACGCTCACCAACCTCGATCCCGGCGATCACCTGCTCGAAGTGCGCGCGGCGAATGCCGATTCCGTGTGGAGCCCGACGCCGTTGCGCCTGACCATTCATCGCGATCCCGCACCGTGGGCCTCGCCCGTCGCCTACGCGATCTATGCCCTCGCGCTGCTCGCGTTGGTCGCGCAGCGGATCCACCGCCACCGGCAGAAGTTCCGCGAAATGGTCGAGGCCCGCGAGCGCCTCGAAGCCGAGGTGCAGCTCCGCACGCGCGAGCTCCAGACCAGCAATCAGCAGCTCGCCGAGGCCGCGCAGGCCAAGAGCAACTTCCTGGATCGCATGAGTCACGAGCTGCGCACGCCGATGAACGGCGTCGTCGGCATGACGGAGCTTCTCTCCCACACCGCGCTGTCGCCGACCCAGGCGCACCTCACGAAGACGATCCGCTCGTCGGCACAGGTGCTCCTGCAGATCGTCAACGACCTGCTCGACCTGTCGAAAATCCGCGCGGGGAAGGTCGCGCTCGAGTCGCTGCCGATCGATCTCGGCCAGGTGCTCGAGGAGTGCACCAGCCTGTTCGCGGGCGCGGCCGGGGCGAAAGGCATCGAGCTGGTCGTCTGCCCGCCCGGGCCCGCGACGCACACGCTGCTCGGCGACCCGCTCAGGGTACGCCAGGTCCTCATGAACCTGATCGGCAACGCCGTGAAGTTCACGAAAGAAGGCGAAGTGGCCGTGAAGGCCGACATCGAGTCCGTCGAGGAGGACCGTGCGACAGTACGGCTGACGGTCAGGGACACCGGCATCGGCATGGATGCCGCGGCGATCGGCAGGATCTTCGAGCCGTTCGTGCAGGGCGACGAGAGCACGACGCGCCAGTTCGGCGGTACGGGGCTCGGGCTCGCGATCTGCCGGGAGCTCGCCGACGTGATGGGCGGCCGCCTGACCGTCGAGAGCCAGCCGCAGCTCGGCTCCACGTTCTGCCTGGTTCTGTCGCTGAAGACCGGCCCCGCTGCGGAGCCGCAGCCGATCTCCCGCCTTGCCGGGTCCGTCCGCATCCTGTCGCGCCGCCCGTCGCTCGCCGAAGCGCTCGCGCGCCATGCCCGCGCGCTGGGCCTCGAGGTGCTCGCCGACGACGCGCACTCGGACGCTGCCGACGTCCTGATGATCGACGCCGGCACTCATCCGGGCACGCTCGAGGTGCTGCTCGGCGCCGGCGGCGCGACCCGCAGCGCGCTGGTCGTGATTGCGACCGCCGCCGAAGCGGAGGCGCGCAAGCTGCGTGCGCGCGTGCCGGACGAACGCATCGTGCTGAAGCCCGTGCACCGCATCGCCTTGTACGAGGGGCTTGCCGCCGCGCTCGGCACGCCGGTCGTTGCGCACGCAACCGCGACCGCCGGGAAGGAGGAAGCACCGTTGCGGGGTCACGTTCTGCTCGTGGAGGACGAGCCGGTGAACGCAGCGGTGGCGGAAGGGTATCTCGCGGCGCTCGGCTGCACGTCGGTGTGGGTCAGGAGCGGCGCGGAAGCCGTCGCGCGCGCCGCCGCGGAGCACTTCGACCTGATCATGATGGACCTGAACATGCCCGGCATGGACGGCTTCGCCGCCACGCAGCTCATCCGCGAGCAGCAGAAGCGCACGGCCGGCGGACGCCGCCCGCCACGCGTTCCGATCCTCGCGCTCACGGCGCACGATGCGGCCCACTACCGCGAGAAGTGCCTCGCCGCGGACATCGACGACATCCTCAGCAAGCCGTACACGCTCGAGGCCTGCGCGAGCCTGCTGCGGCACTGGCTCGAAGAAGCCGGCGGTGCGCCATCGGCAGCGCGCGCGGAGGAGCACCCGCAGCCCGCGGCCGTCACCGAGCTGCCCGTCGAGCCCGCTGCCGAGCCCGCGAAGCTCGCGTGCGTCGACGCGAACGCCGTCTCTGCCCTGCGCCAGCTTTCCAGCGGGCGGCAGGTCGACCTCTATTCGAAGCTGGTCGAGCTGTTCCGCTCGAGCTCGGCGCGATCATTGGAGGAGCTCGAGGCAGCGCTCCGGGAGGACGACCTGGCAGCGGCCGCTGCCGCCGCGCATAAGATGGCCGCCGCCGCCGGCAACGTCGGCGCGCTCGCGTACTCGCAGCAGGTGAAAGCGCTGGAGCGGCACTGCGTCGCCGGCGACGGCGAACGCGCCCGGGAGCTGTGCCGGGCGCTGCAGGCGGCGCACGCACCGCTCCTCGCTAGCCTGCAGGAGCAGCGTTTGAGGGCGACCGCGTGAGCGCCCCCGGTACAGAACGCCGCGTCGCGGTCATCGCGGACGACGAGGACCTCGGGCGCGTGCTGCTCGGCGAATCGGTCGCCGCGGCCGGGCTCGAATGCCTCGAGTTCGACAACGGCAGCGACGCGCTCGCCGCCGCGCTCGAGAACGACGTCGCCATTGTGCTGCTCGACGTCGACATGCCGGGCCTCGACGGCAACGAGGTGTGCCGGCGCCTGCGCGCCGATCCGCGCTTCACGACCGTGCCGATCGTGATGGTCACGGGCCACCAGGACTCCGACGCGATCCGCTGCGCGTTCGAGGCGGGCGCCACGGATTTCATCTCGAAGCCGGTCAACTGGGCCTTGCTGCCGCGCCGGCTGGAATACATCCTGCGCAACGCCGCGGCGGCCGAGCACATCGAGCGGCTCGCCTATTACGACACGCTGACGGGCCTGCCGAACCGGCAGCGCTGCATCGACCTCACGGGTGCGTTGTTCGAGAGCGCCGCCGGGCGGGACGAGTCGGTCGCCGTCATCTATCTCGACTTGAACAGCTTCAAGCGCGTGAACGACACCTTCGGCCACGCCGTCGGCGACGAGGTGCTGCGCATCTTCGCGAGCCGCCTCACGCACAAACTCGCGGACTTCAGGGGAGAGCACCCGGGAATCGTCGTCTCGCGCTTCGGCGGCGACGAGTTCGTGATCGCGCTGCAGCACGCGGATGCGCGGGAGGTCGCCATGCAGGTCGCGGCCGCCTGCAACACGGCGTTCGCGGAGCCGATTGCCTACGAATCGCTCGAGTTCTATTCGGCGCCCAGTATCGGCATCGCGCTGTACCCCGACGACGGGGCCGACGTCACGACCGTCCTCAAGCACGCCGACACGGCGATGTACCAGTCGAAATCGGGGGCCGCCGGCCCGATCGCTCTCTACACCCCGGCCATGAGCCGGCGCCTGCGGGACTGGCTGGAGCTCGAAGCCCGGCTGCGCCACGCAGTGGACGACGACCTGCTGACGCTCGTGTTCCAGCCCAAGTTCAACCTGCACGACAACCGGCTCGTCGGCGTGGAGGCGCTGGTGCGCTGGCGCGACAAGGAGTTCGGCGAGATCCCGCCGTCCCGCTTCGTGGAGATCGCCGAGGACAGCGGCCTCATCATCGATCTCGGCGGCTGGGTGGTGCGCGCCGCGTGCCGCCAGCTGCGCCAATGGCTGGAACGCGGCTGGCGCGTGCCGGTGGCGATCAACTGCTCCGGCAAGGAGCTGCTGCACGGCGACCCCGCCCGCGTGCTCGAAACCGAAGCCGCGATTGCCGGCGTGCCGACCTCGCTCATCGAGATCGAGATCACCGAGACGCTGCTGGTGAACGACTCGGCGGCGGTCCAGAACGTGCTGCAACGCTTCCGGCAGCTCGGCTGCCGGATCGCGCTCGACGATTTCGGCACCGGCTACTCGTCGCTCGCGTACCTGACGCACTTCCCGCCGGACCGCATCAAGATCGACAAGGCGTTCGTGCGCGACGTCGATCGCTCGGCGAGCGATGCCGCCATCGCGAACGCGATCCTGTCGCTGGCGAGCAGCCTGGACCTCACCGTCACCGCCGAGGGTGTCGAGCGCCAGAGCCAGCTCGAATGGCTGCGCGCGCGCGGCTGTCACGAGGTGCAGGGCTACCTGCTGTCGAAACCCCTGGCTCCGGCGGACCTCGAAGCGCAGTTTCTCTCGCAGAACGCGGCAACGCCGGAACCCGCGGCCGCCGATGCGCAGGTCCTGCCGCTCACGGCGGTCGGAGCTTCCCGCTAATCAGCCGTTTTTGCCCGCGATGGCCGCGATCCTTCGGCGGCCACCCGTGCCTGCTATAGGCTGACGCTTCGCAAGACAAGCGTCGCGGCTTGGGATAGGCTGAGCGCGCCCGCTGCGCCCGGCCATCGCAGGCGCCCGCGTGCTGCCCTGAGGACAAGAACAATTCACTGGAGGGGAGTACTGCTCATGAAAAGAATCGGTGTGCTGCTGTTCCTGCTGGGAGCCGGCTCGATCTTGCTCGGTTTGCTGGGCTATGAGTTCAGTTTGCTGATGTGGGTGGACAACTGGGGGACCACCGTGGGCTGGGCGATCCGGGGAGTGCTCATCGTCGCCGGCGTGGCCCTGTGGTTCATGGGGAACAAGGCGGAGACCGCGCAGGCGAAAGAAACCGGAACGGCCTGAACCGTTCCGCCCTCCGACGGGCGGTGCGGCGGTGATCGTCCGATCCTTCGCAAGCCGGCGGGATCACGATCGGCCCGCCTGCACGCTCGAATCCGTCTGCATCGTTCGTGACATACGCCGGCGGGGAGGGCTCCTTCACCATAGGGACGTCCACCATAGGGACGTCGGTGAAGGGCTCACCGGTGCCCGCCTCCGCGGAGGCGCAGGAGACTTGCGGGTAGAAGCGGGGCTCCTCGCGGATTTCGCGCGGCGCTTCCGCGGAAGCACGGATAGCTTCCGCGCAGGTGCGGGGCGTACCCGGGGAGGTGCGGGAGACTTCCGCGATGGTGTCGATCGCTTCCGCGGAGGTGTCGGACGCTTCCGCGGAGGTGCGGGGCGCTTCCGCGGAAGCGCGCGGCTCCACCACGACGGTGCGGCACTCGAAGTACGCACCCGCGTCTCCGTGATCACCACGACGTCGCCGTCGCAGGCCAGCCGCCGTACGGTCTCGATCGGCAGCGCGGAACGGCCCGCGCTTCCGCGGAGGGCCGCCTCGTTCAGTACCGGTCCTCCTTTCAACCGGAAAAATCCGCGGAATCAAAAGATTGTGGGCTGCCTGCGCGCCGTCCCCTGCACTTGAATGGAGACTCCGGCAACCCATCTTCATGGAAGGCCGAAAAGGAGATTCGCGGATGCTCGTGAACATCAATACCGACCGCAACATCGACGCCGACGAGGCCTTCCTCGCGCGCGTCGAGGAAAGAGTGCGGTCCGGGCTGGATCGCTACAGTGAGCGGCTCACCCGCGTGGAGGTGCACCTCATGGACGAAAACGCGAACAAGGGAGGCGCCGACAAGCGCTGCACGGTCGAGGCGCGCGCGGCAGGGATGCGGCCGATTGCCGCCAGCCACGAAGCCGAGGTGCTGGAGGTCGCGCTCGACGGCGCGCTCGACAAGGTGCGGCGCGGGTTGAGCCACGCGGCGGGCAAACAGGGACACCGCTGAAGGGAGGTGCAACAGCAGCAACCCGGGATTCCGGAAACCTCCCGGTGACAGTGATGGCAGCGCCCGCTCTCTTCGCCAGCGCAGCCGCCGCTTCGCGCTGAATGATCGAGCCGTCGTCACGACCGGCGCGGTCCCGCGGTTTTCTCCTGCGTGCCGCCCTCGTCTGGCTTCTGCTCGCGCCGGCAGCGATTGCGACGGCCGCGCCGCCGGGGCCGGTTGTCACTTTCGACACCGCGGGCGGCGACGCATGGACGTTCGACAAAGACATCGACGGCCGTTTTTCAGCGGCGGCCTGCGAGGGCATCGTGGTGCACACGCCGCATGCCACCGTCGAAGCATCCCTTGAAGACGAGCGCTTCTTCGCCAGGGTGCCGCTGCGCCCGGATTCGACCGAAGTCAGCGCCGCATGTATCGACGACGGCGCCGAGGTCGCCCGTACCGCCCCGCAGCGCTGGAACGCGCGGCTGGCGGACGTGCCGAAGGCCTGGATCCGCACGGGCACCTCGGCGCAGTCGATCCGGCTCGAAGCGGACGGTACGGAGCGTGCGCCGGCGACACCCGCGCCGATCGTGAGCTGGCGCTGGCGTGCACGCGCCGGCAATCCCGCGCCGCTTGCCACGGTCTCGGGTGCCGGCCTCGCCGGCAAACCCGTGACCGGCGCCACGATCGAGCTGGCCGCGCCGCCGGTCGACGGCGACTACTACGTCGAGCTCACCGTCACGGATGCGCTCGGCCGCTCCGATACGAGCACAGCCGTGTTCCGCGTAGAGGACGGACGCCCGGAAAACGTCGATCTCGCGCACGAGCATCCGCGCTGGGCGGATTCGGCGGTGATCTACGGCATCGCGCCGGCTTTCTTCGGCGACCCCGAGTTCGGGCAGGTGACGGACAGGCTGGACGAGATCGCCGAGCTCGGCGCGACCGCGATCTGGCTCTCGCCGGTCATGGCGGCGCCGGAAGACGACTTCGGGTACGCCGTGCTCGATCCGTTCCGCCTGCGCGCGAGCTTCGGCGACGAGCGGGCATTCCGCAAGCTCGTCGATCGCGCGCACGCGCTCGGGCTCGAGGTGCTGATGGATTTCGTGCCCAACCACGTCTCCGACCGGAACCGGTATTTTCTCGATGCCGAACAGGACGGCGCGCACTCGCCGTATTACGACTGGTTCGAGCGCGACGCGAGCGGCAACGTCGTCCGCTACTTCGACTGGACGCACCTGAAGACCCTGGACTACGACAACCCGGAAGTGCAGAGCTACGTCATCGCCGCTTTCGCGCACTGGGTGCGCGCTTACGGCGTGGACGGCTTCCGCGTCGACGCGAGCTGGGCCGTGCGCCGGCGCGCGCCGGAATTCTGGCCGCGCTGGCGCGCGGAGCTGAAG
>DASVDF010000053.1:0-4214 GCA_036381215.1 Woeseiaceae bacterium
GGTGCTGGAGGGCATGTCGGTGTAGGGCTCGAGCAGCCACGCGCCGTGCGAGCCGAGCGCGCCGTCGACCTGGCGCTTGATGGCGCGCACCGCGAGGAAGTCGTTGCCTTCGGCCGGCATGCGGTAGTGCGGCAGGAGCTCCGCCATCGCCTCGTTCGTCTCGTGGCGCACCATCACGTAAAGGCGCACGGGCAGTGCACCCTCGGACTCGAGCTCGCGGAAGAAATCGATCGTCTCGAACGACGAACCGGCATCCTCGAACGTCGTGATGCCGTGGCGCAGCGCCTCTTCGCCGGCGAGTCGTACCTGCTCGCGCGCGCGTGCCTCGCGCTCCTCGAGCGTCATACGGCCGCGGTTCTCCGCGAGCGCCTCGGACAGCAGCCCCTGGGCGGTCTCGCGCAGGAGCCCGGTGGCTTTGCCGTCCGGCGCGCGCACGATCGTGCCGCCCGGCGGATCCGGCGTGTCGTCGTCGATGAACGCCGCGGCGAGCGCCGCGTCGTTGGCGAACGAGGCGTGCCCGCTCGCATGCTCGAGCAGGACGGGATTGTCCGGCGACACCGCGCTCAGATCGTCGTTGCGCGGCACGCCCTCGACCGCGTTCTCGGGCAGCGAATCCCACTTCTCCTGGTGCCAGCCGCGCCCGAAGATCCACTCGCCGGGCTTCGCCTTGTCGGCGGCCGCGGCCACCTGGTCGACGATTGCCTGCCAGTCCTTCGCCGTCGTGAGATCGAGGATCTGCTTCGCTTCGCCGAGCGCCATGAAATGCCCGTGGCCCTCGATGAAGCCGGGCATCGCGAAGCGGCCGTCGAGCTCGATCACGCGCGTGTCGGGGCCGATGTAGGGCGCGATCGCCTCGTTGCTGCCCACGGCCGCGATCGTGAAGCCGTCGACCGCGATGGCCTGCACCGTGCCGAGAGCCGGATCGACGGTCGCGATCATGCCGCCGCGCAGCACGAGGTCCACGGGCTGCACCGACGGGGCTTCCGCCGATGCCGGCTCCGCCGGCTCCCGGCCGCAGCCCGCGACGAGCCCCGCCACAACGAGTCCGAGGCCCATGACGATTGCCTTGCGCATCGTGTGTATCCCCTTCGCTTTGCCGCGCCGACTCTCGCACCGGAGCCGGGACATTGCAAACGAGCGCGGGCTACGGCCGGTGTACGACACGCCTGTTGCCCGGCGGCACGCGTCCTTGTGCGCGACGTTCTTGATCGCGATCAAGGCCGCGGGGCGCGCTCCGCCGTAGCGTGCGGAGACCGTCAGGGGGTGAATCCATGGAAATGCTGCTGGACATGCGCGGTCGCGAGCCGCCGGAGCCGTTGTTCGAGACGCTCGACTGCATCGACGGGCTCGCGCCGGGGGACGTGCTGCACCTGAAGGTTCAGCGCGAGCCACTGCTGCTCTATCCGCATCTGCGCGCGATGCGCATCCCGTGGGTCGTCGAGTGCTACGGGTCACCGGACTGGCTGCTCCGGATCGGCCCGATGCCGGAGACGCACGGGCGCTAGCTCCCCGGGCCGCGGCACCACACCGGCGCGGCATGGCGGTCTGTGGTGCGCCAGGCTGGCGGCCAGTATCATGGCCGCCGGTCGACGGATCTCCCCGGAAGCTCAATCGTGGACGACGCGGAACTGCGGCGGCTGCCGCTGCTCGCCGAGCTGGACGAGGCGCAGCTCGAGCGCATGCGCGTGTCCAAACGCACGCTCGAGCTCGCCGCCGGTGAAGCGCTCTTCCACATGGGCGACATGTCGAGACACTTCTATTATCTCGACTCGGGCGCGGTCAAGCTGTTCCGGCTGTCGCCCGCCGGGCAGGAGAAGATCGTGGAGATCATCCGCCCGGGTCAGACGTTTGCCGAAGCCGTGATGTTCTTTGCACGCCCGCTGTACCCCGTGAACGCACAGGCGCTCGAGGACTCCCTGCTCACGGCATTCGACAGCGCCGTGTTCCTGCAGATGCTGCACGAGTCGCCCGAGACCTGCCTGCGCCTGCTCGGGACCCTGAGCATACGGCTGCATCATCGCGTGAACGAAATCGATGCCCTGTCGCTGCAGAACGCGGCGCTCCGGGTCGTCAACTTCCTGCTGGGCCGCTTGCCGGAGGCGCCGATGCACGACGGAGCACGGCTGATCGAGCTCGAGGCGCCGAAGAAGGACATCGCCGGACGGCTTTCGATCCAGCCGGAGACGTTCTCCCGCGTGCTGCACGCGCTCACGGTGAACGGCGCGATCGAGGTGGAAGGAAGGCGCATCCTCGTGAAAAGCGAACGGGCGTTGCGCGAGGCGGCGGCGGACTGAGCCGGTGCCCGAGCGATTTGCCCGAGCGTTCGCTATAATCGCGCGCGCACGCAAAGGAGCGAAGGGTGAGAAGGGATCAGCGGTTTTTCGACATGTATTCCCTGGTGATCGGCGTCCTGGCCGCCGTTTGCCTCGGGTTCTTCGTGCTGGCCATGAACCTGAACGACAAGACCCGCGGCGAGTTCCGGCAGCACGCCGACGTCTACATCCAGGAAGTCGAGAAGCGGATCGAGCCTTTCAGCCAGGTCTTCATGCCGGGCGACGACCTCACCGCCGCCGGTCCGCAGGTGGCCGCGGCCGAAGCGCCGGAGCCGGTGGAAACCGCGATGACGGGTCCGCAGGTGTACAACGAGGCGTGCATCGCCTGCCACGGGGCGGGCATCGGCGGCGCGCCGCAGTTCGGCAACGCGGAGGCCTGGGGACCGCGCGTGGAGCAGGGAATCGACACGCTGATCCAGCACGCGCTGCACGGCTACCAGGGCCAGACCGGCTTCATGCCGCCCAAGGGCGGCCGCCTCGATCTCTCCGACGAGGAAGTCGCGAACGCCGTCCGCTACATGGCCGAGCAGGTCCAATAAAGCAATAGCGCGCATCGCGCGATCCAACCAAGGCACGTCCCTGCGAAACGGTCGTACGTCACGAGCCGAGGCGCAGGGAGAGCGCTTCGGCGATGTGAGCGACGGCGATCCCGTCTTCACCCGCGAGATCGGCGATGGTGCGCGCCACGCGCCGCACGCGCTGATGGGCCCGCGCGGACAGCGCGAACCTCGCGGCGGCGCGCTCCAGCAGCGTCCAGCCCGCTTCCGGCAGCTCGCAAGTGCGCTCGAGGATCTCGCCCTCGAGCCGCGCGTTGCAGCAGCCGGCGCGCGCCTCCTGCCGCGCGCGCGCCGCGACCACCCGCTCGAGCACGTCGGCGCTGCTTTCGGCATCCCCGGTCGCGCCGGGACGCAGCGCGTCGCAGGGCAGCCGTGGCACTTCGCAGCGGATGTCGATGCGATCGAGCAGGGGGCCGGAAACGCGGCCTTGATAGGCCTGCACGCGCTCGGCGCTGCAACGGCAATCGCCGAGCCGGTCGCCCAGGTGACCGCAGGGGCACGGGTTCATGGCGGCGACGAGCTGGAAGCGCGCGGGACACTCGGCCTGCCGGCCGGCGCGCGAGATCGTGATGACGCCGGTCTCGAGCGGCTCGCGCAGCACTTCGAGGACGTGGCGGCTGAACTCCGGCAGCTCGTCCAGGAACAGCACGCCGTTGTGCGCGAGCGAGACCTCACCGGGTCGCGGGTCCGAGCCGCCGCCGACGAGCGCCGCCGCGGACGCCGTGTGATGCGGACAGCGAAAGGGACGCCGGCGCCAGCGCGCGAGGTCCACGCCGCGGCCGGCGATGGAGTCGATGGCCGCCGTTTCCAGCGCCTCGGTCTCCGTCATCGGCGGCAGGATGCCCGGCAGCCGCCGCGCCAGCATGCTTTTGCCCGTGCCCGGCGGACCGGTGAACAGGAGGTTGTGCGCGCCGGCGGCCGCGATTTCGAGTGCACGCTTCGCCGTCTGCTGACCGCGCACTTCCGCGAGGTCCGGCACGCGGACGCGGCCGACCGGCGGAATGCCGCCCCGGAGCGGTTCGAGCGGCGCCGTGCCTTTCAGGTGCGCGGTCACTTCGAGCAGGTGCGAGGCGACGAATACGCGCGCCGAGGACAGCGCCGCCTCCGCGGCGTTGCCGGCGGGCAGGATCACCGCATGCCCGGCCTGCGCCGCCTTGAGCGCGGCCGGCAACGCGCCCGGGATCGGGCGCAGCTCGCCGTTCAGGCCGAGCTCGCCGTAGAGCTCGGTCGTCGCGAGCGCTGACGCCAGCGCGCCATCCGTGGTCGCGAGGATGCCGAGCGCGATCGCCAGGTCGAAGCGGCCGCCGGCTTTCTTCATGTCCGC
>DASVDF010000054.1:0-8377 GCA_036381215.1 Woeseiaceae bacterium
CCGATGAGGGCACTGCCGGCCGCCGGAAACAGGTCCAGCGGCGGCGCGCCGCCGTAATTGCCATCGACGAAATCGGCGTCGGTGCCGTTGCCTTCCACGTAGCCTGCGCTGGCACCGGAGATCCCGCCGGCGCCCACGTTGCCGGCGACGGTGACGAGGCCCGTGTTGCCGCTGATCAGGCGGATGGCGGTGCCGGAACGCGAATACACGGCGTTGTTTGCGATGAGCACCGGACCGCTCACGTCACGCACGTCGATGCCGCTGCCGTCGGCCACGACCGTGTTGTGCACCACCTCCTGGTTCGACGGGCTGCCGTTCTGGTGCGACTGCAATGCGATCGGCGAGCCCAGTACGATGTTGTTGCGGATGATGGCGTCGGCGGCGGACTGGATGCCGTTGTCGTTCGTGTTCCAGATCAGGTTGCCTTCGATGACGTTCGGCGGCCCGTTGCCCATCGTGCTGTAGGTGATGATGCCGGGATAGTTCGTGTCATGGATGACGTTGTGGCGGATGACGTTGCCGGCGCTGCCCTCCTTGAGCTCGATGCCGTCACCCTGCTCCACGTCGGGGCCGTTGGTGTGGTGGATGTAGTTGTACTCGATCAAGCTGTCGACCACGCGGCACCCGTCGCTGTTGCAGCCGAGGTACATACCCTCCCCGGTGCCGTGCGCGTCGTGGATGTGGTTGCGACGGATGACGAGCCCCTCGTAAGTGCCGCCCGAGTTCGCTGACAGCGCGACGTCGCCGGTCTCGTAGATCTCGCAATCCTCGATGGTGACGAAATCCGAATCCATGAGCCGGATACCGTGTGAGCCGCCGCGGAAGTGCAGCCCGCGCACGATGAGCCAGCGGGAGGCTTCGATCTCCATGACGTTCTGGCTGCCGGTGTTCATCTCTATCGTCGCCGTCTCGCCGGCTTTGCCGCGGACGACGATCGGCCGGTCCTGTTCCCCGGTCACCGTGATGTTGAAGCGTGAATCGAACGGGTACACGCCGCCGGCGAGCACGAGCTCGTCGCCCGGGCCCAGCGCCGCGATTGCGGCGCGCACGTCGTCGCCCGGCCCGATCTCCGTCACGGCGCCATGCGCGGACAGCGCGCACGCAGTGAGCAAGCAGGCAAGGGAGAATCGCAGCAGCGTCTTCAGCATGATGTCTTTGTTCTCAGCCGGACTTCACCTCCTGCTATTTTGCCGATTCGCGGAGCGCGGAACAGCCCTGATTGTGTCGGTGTTTGCCGACTGGACGCCGGAGTGAGATACGGCTCACACCGCTTCCCGGTTGCATCCGGCGCGCAATGCCGAGGGCTCCGTTGCAGTCTCCGGTGTGATCCCGTACGAGCCTGCCCATGCGGGCGAGCCGATGATTCCGGTCGCGCGCGGTGCGCGCTCCTACGGGAGGGCGTGCGAGCGGAGGTGGAGCGGCAGGCGGATGAACCAGGTGGTGCCGATGCCGGGCTCGGAGGCGATCTCGACCTGGCCGCCGAGCGCGCGCACGTACTCGCGCGCCTGGTAGGCGCCGATGCCCATGGCTTCGCTGCCCTTGGTGCTGTCGAACGGCCGGAACAGTCGTTCGCGCACGAACTCCGGGGACATGCCGCAGCCCGTGTCCTCGATGGTGACGTGCGCGACGCCGTCCTCGCGTTCCGCGGTGACGGTGATGCGGCCGTGCCTGTCGGTGGCGTCCTGCGCGTTGCGCACCAGGTGCTCGAACGCGGTGCTCAGCCTTTCCGGGTCCGCCAGCACGGTGAGCGGTCCGCTGCCCAGGCAAAGCTCGGGCGCGGGCTGGCGAGAGCGGCTGCGCTCGATCACCTGCCGCAGCGTGTCGCAGAGGTCCGTGGGTTTCCGCGCCGGTTCCTGCGAACGGCTGGCGAGCTGCTCCATGAGCCGCTTCATGCGGGTCACCGAATGCGCGATCGTGGCGATGGCATCGTCGACGAACTGCGGGTTGTCGCGAAAGCGCTCGGCGTTCTGCACGACGAGCGACTGCTGCGCGACCAGGTTGTTCAGGTCATGCATGAGGAATGCGGTGAGCCGGTTGTAGGTGCCGAACTGGCGGCTTTCGGCCAGCCGCCGGTCGGCTTCGGCTTGCGAGATGTGAGTCGCCACGTGGCGGCCCACGGTGCGCAGCAGGTCGTGATCCTCGAAATTGAGGGACGGGACGACGCGCGGGCGCGTCAGCAAAATGAAGCCCGACAGGCGCTCGCCGAGGAGCAGCGGCACGATCAGCCACCAGTCGTCCACGGCGAGCCACGGCTCGAGCTCCAGACCCTCGTAACGGCCGGGCTCGCGCTTCATCTCCTCGAGGTCGACGGTCCACTGCCGGTCGCGCAGGAAGCGCACGAGGCTCGAGTCCTCGTCGAACGGCGCGACCGTCGGGATCGCGTGCCGCCAGGTCGCGATGGCGAGGTACGGCTCGCCTTCCCGCTCCTGTACCCACACGACGCCGCCGGGGCTGTTCACGATCTGTGCGACGGCGCGAATCGACGCCGCCGGCACGTTGTCCAGGCCCGATTCCGTCAGCGTACCGATGAAGCGCAGCCATTCCTTGCGGTAGTCGTACTTGTACTGGAAGAAGGTCTTCATCAGGAACACGCGCACCCGCGCACGCGTCGACGCCGAGACCGCAAGGACGGCCACCAGCGCGATCACAGCGACCGTGAAGACGATGCCGGCGACCTCGCCCCACGAGCCGCCGTAGGTCTCGACGTAGTAGTGCCCCATCAAGGCGAGCACCACGTACAGGGTGCCGGCGGCCAGCGCGAAGGAATAAAAGACGATCTGGCGCGGGAACTGCACGTCGAAGGACAGGCGGAAGCTGCGCCAGATGCCGACGGACAGCGGTACCGCGAACAGCGAGCTCACGAAGCCGCGGGCCGCCCAGTACTCGCGCTGCGTGGAGGCCTGCGCGATCACCAGCACGAACGGCACGAGATCGAACGCAAAGATGCCGGTGAGCGCGAGGCAGAAATAGTTGAGGCCCGAGCGGGAATCGACGGGCGCGTTGCGGGCGATCTGCTCGAGCGCGCCGAGGATCAGCACGCACATGAGATAGCCGATGCCGGCGATCGCGACCAGCGCGATGGGATCGTCGCTGCCCAGCACGTACCAGGCGAACGGCACGGCGGCAATGGCCAGCACGATCGCGCCGTAGCGGGACGCGACCCGCTCGGCAAGCCGCGACGGATCGATCTCGCGCAGGATCGCGAGCAGCGCGGCGAGCCAGGCGGCGTAGCGCAGCCACTCGACGAATATGGTGACCAGCCGGTTGGGCAGGTAGCCAAGGCTCTGCAGGCCGAGAATCGCGCCCCAGGCGACGACGGCGCCCGAGGCCGCGGCAATCCAGGGAGATTTCGGGCTGTTTTTCCAGCGGCTGAGCAGCAGTGCCGTCAGGATCGCGAAGACGGTCATCGCGATGGCGTAGCCGATGGCGGCGATCTCGTTGGTTTGCATTGGCCGGAGCCCGCCCCGAATCGCCGCCTATTCTACGCGTGCCGGACGCCGGCCGTAGGAGCGCGCATTGCGCGCGACCGGCCGTCGCCGTCGCTACGGCCCCGTAGGAGCGCGCATCGCGCGCGACCGCCGTCGTTCAGCCCATGTCGTCCAGGAGGGCGAGGATCTCGCGCGTCTTGTCCCGCATCAGCGCCTTGTCGCCGCGGCTCTCGACGTTCAGGCGGATGACCGGCTCGGTGTTCGACGAGCGCAGGTTGAAGCGCCAGTCGTCGAACTCGATGCTCACGCCGTCCGTCTCGTCGATCCGGTTCGCGTCCGGCGCGTAGCGGTCGCGGATCGCGCGGATCGCCGCCGGCCCATCGGCGACCTTGCGATTGATCTCGCCGCTCGCCGGAAACTTCGCCATGCGATCGTCCACCAGCTCGGCGAGGGGCGTGCCGGTGCGGCAGACGAGCTCCGCCACCAGCAGCCAGGGGATCATGCCGCTGTCGGCGTAGAAGAAGTCGCGGAAATAATGGTGCGCGCTCATCTCGCCGCCGTAGAGCCCGTTCTCCTTGCGCATGGTCTCCTTCATGAAGGAATGGCCGGACTTGCTCTGCACCGGACGGCCGCCGTGCTCGCGCACGATCTCGATGGTGCTCCAGGTGAGCCGCGGGTCGTACACGATCGCCGGGCGCTCTTCCGGCGCGTTGCCCTCGCCCTTGTCGGCATCGAGCTGCGATTGCGCCAGCAGCCCGACGATGTAGTAGCCCTCGATGAAACGACCGTTGCCGTCGAAGAAGAAGCAACGATCGAAATCCCCGTCCCAGGCGATGCCGAAATCCGCCCCCGCTTCGGCGATGGCGTCGATCGTCGGCTGGCGATTCTCCTCGAGCATCGGGTTCGGTACGCCGTTCGGGAAGTGCCCGTCGGCCTCGTGGTACATCTTCACGAACTCGAACGGCAGGTGCGGCTCGAGCCGGTCCAGCGTCAGGCCGGCGCCGCCGTTGCCGGCGTTCGTCACGATGCGGATGCGCTCGAGGCGGTCGCGATCGACGAACGACAGCAGGCGCGAAACATAGCGGTCCGCGATGTCGACCGGCTTGCGCTCGCCCTTTGCCTGCGCGCGGCGCCGCTCGTCCCGCTCGGCGAGCCGGCGGATGTCCTCGAGCCCGGTGTCGCCGCTGATCGGCCGAGCTTCCTCCCGCACCACCTTCAGGCCGTTGTAGTCGGCGGGATTGTGGCTCGCGGTGACCATGATGCCGCCGTCCGCCTCGAGCGCGCCGGTCGCGAAATACACCATCTCCGTGCCGCCGAGGCCGATGTCGAGTACATCGGCGCCTGCGTCGCAGACGCCGGCCGCGACCGCATCGGCGAACTCCGGGCTGGTCAGCCGGATATCGCGCCCGATCACGATGTGCTTCGCGTCGAGGAATTCGACCGCGGCGTTGCCCACGCGATAAGCGATGTCGGTATTGAGCTCGTTCGGGATCTGCCCGCGGATGTCGTAGGCTTTGAAACATTCGATCTTGATGGGCATCGCGTGGGTCGTCCGTGTTTGAGGCTGCTGGGCCGAATCGACCCTGTGATTATAGCCTCGCAGCAGCCCGCGCCGCGCGCCTTGCAGGAGCGCGCATCGCGCGCGACCGCGATCTGACGCATCGCGCGTCGCGACCTGGCGCATTGCGCGCACCGCGATCTGGTCGCGCGCGGTGCGCTCCTACTGGAGCGCCTTGAGGTAGTCGATGACGGCGAGGCGCACGACGGGGTCGCTGACCCCCGGATAGGTCATGGTGCTGCCCTCGGCGAACCCCTGCACGTCGCTCAGGAAGGCCGCAAGCGTAGCGTCGTCCCAGCGGCCGTCATGCTCCCGCAACGCTTCGGAGTAGGGGAAATCGGTCCCGGCGATACGGCGGCCGAACACGTGCCAGAGATTGGGAGCGGTGCCACCGGGGTAGTCCGGCGCCGCGTGATGGCACTGCAGGCAAGTGCCGATCGTGCTGACCGCGAGTTGCCGCTCGCCTTCCGGAAGGCCGGCGACGATGTGGCGGATGTCGGGCTCGACCGGTTTCGCCGGCCGGATCTCGACGATGGCCGCGTCGTTCGTCCACACGACGATCGTGCCGTCTTCGAGCTGGTCGAGATCCCGGATGCGCTCCCCGATACGCACGGGCTCGTCGAAGATGACCCGGCCCTCGCTGTAGCGCAGGCGGTGCAGCGCCTTGCCGACCAGCGAGCCGACCAGCAGGTCGCCGTCCCAGGCGGGCAGGAATCCGTGCACCTGGATCAGGTTCGACACGCCGATGGAGGGAATCCACGCGAACTCGGGTTTCGTGTAGCCGTCATGCCGGTTCTGCGTCTCGGACAGCGGCCAGCGCGTCATACCGTACTGGGCGCCGTAGGTGACGAACGGCCAGCCGTAATTGTGGCCCTCCACGATGCGGTTCAGCTCGTCGCCGCCGCGCGGGCCGTGCTCGGTGGACCAGATCGTATGGTCGTTCGCCAGCAGCAGGCCTTGCGGATTGCGATGCCCGGTCGACAGCTGGACCGCGCTGCCCGTGCTGGGGCGGACGAGCAGGATCTTGCCGTAGTCGCTCGCCGGATCCTGCGCCAGCATCTCGGGATAGTCCCAGCCGTTGAAGTCGTGATCGCCGACGGTCATCAGCACGGCGTCAGGGCCGGCGACGATGAGGCGGCCGCCCGACTCGTGCCCGTTGAACACGGGCCGTGAGGCGTCGATAGGCAGGCACGGATTCGTGTCGTAGACCGTCCGCCAGTCGTCCGGCGCCGCGGACTGCAGCGACAGCGGCAGGTCTTTCTGGAGATCGAGTCTGGACAGGCGCACGGTAAAGCATCCGTCCTCGTCGTGCCATTGGTGATGCGTGACCCAGAGGTGCGGCACGGGGACCGCCTGATCGTAGGCGACATCGATGAAGCGAAAAGAAGTCTCGGCGTTCGCGTACGTGAACTGGTTCTGCGCGAAGTGGGCGAGGTAGGCGTCGTAACCGTTATCGATGCGGATGTCGAGGGGAACGATCGGGCTTTCGGCGCCGGGACCGCGATAGAGATAGAACTCGCCACGGTAGCTCATGATCAGCACGTCGTTGCCGAACGCATCGATGCCGCCGCCCTTGGGCGAGATGGGCACCGCCGAGGCGACGGCAAACGTAGTGAGCTCGAGCGTCGCGAGATCCGTGACCAGGGTGCGTCTGGCGACGGTCGGCTCGTCCCGCGCGAGTAGCCTGGCTGCGAGCGGGCGCAGCTCGTAGTAAGGCCACAGCTTCAGCGCGGTCCAGCCCGCGCCGGCGATGAACGCGGTCGCCAGCAGCGGCGCCACGGTCCAGGATTTCTTCAGCACAAGGAAATACCCCCGAGCCTTTGTCGTTGCTTCGGCGTCGACGGCTTCCGGTTGAAGCCGGGGGCATGCTTGCTGCAATTATAGGACGCCGCGCTGCGCAGCGAAACCCGGGTTACGTGTTCGTGCCCTCGCGGCCGTAGTTGTCCTCGAGGCGGACGATGTCGTCCTCGCCGAGGTAGTCGCCGCACTGCACCTCGATGATGTGCACCGGCTCGTCGCCGGGATTGGCGATGCGATGGACCGTGCCGATCGGAATGTAGGTCGACTCGTTGACGCCGAGATCGAATACCTCGTCATTGCGGGTGATGCGCGCGGTGCCGCGCACGACTACCCAGTGCTCGGCGCGGCGCGCGTGCTTCTGCAGCGACAGCACGGCGCCGGGATTCACGATGAGACGCTTGACCTGGAAGCCGTCGGCGCTATCGATGGAATCGTAGCTGCCCCACGGCCGGAACACCTGCCGGTGCAGCTTCGTCTCCTCGCGGCCCGCCGCCTTCAGCTGCTCGACGAGCTCTTTCACGTGCTGCGACTCGTCCATGCGCGCGACCAGCACCGCGTCCTTGTCCTCGACCACCACCACGCCTTCGAGACCGACGGCGCCGACGAGGCGGCTCTGCGCGCGCACATAGCTGTCGCGGCAGTCCTGGAGAACGACGTCGCCGACGACGGCATTGCCCCGCTCGTCTTGCGGGCTGACGGCGTGCAGCGCGGCCCAGGAGCCGACGTCGCTCCAGCCGGCCGCGAGCGGCACGACGACGGCGCGTCCGGTTTTCTCCATGACGGCGTAGTCGATGGAATCGGCCGGGCACGCACGGAACGCCCCGGGGTCGGGGCGCAGGAAATCGCTGTCCTGCCGCGCACGCTCCACGCTGCGCCGGCAGGCGTCGACGATGCCGGGCGCGAATGTCGCGAGCTCCTCGAGCCAGACGTCCGCGCGGAACAGGAAAATGCCGGCGTTCCAGAAGTGCCGGCCGTCCGCGACGAGCTGCGCGGCGGCGTTCTCGTCCGGTTTCTCGACGAACGAGACGACCGGCGCTGCCTGCCCTTCCCGCGCGTCGGCTTCGATGTAGCCGTAACCGGTGTGCGCGAACGTCGGGACCACGCCGAAGGTGACGAGCTTGCCCGCCTCCGCCGCTGCCCTGCCCGCCTCCACCGCCGTCACGAACGCCGCGCGCTCCTCGATGACGTGGTCGGCCGGCATGACGAGCAGCAGCGGCGCGGCGCCTTCGTTCACTTGCGCGCCCGCGATCAGCGCGGCCAGCGTCGCGGCCGGCGCGGTGTTGCGGCCTTCGGGCTCCAGCACGATCGTCGCCGGGACGTCGCATCGGCGGAGCTGCTCGGCGACCAGGAAGCGGTGCGCCTCGTTGCAGACGACCAGCGTCGTCGGGGCGACTCCGGGCCGGCCGGCCAGACGCAGCGCGGTTTCCTGGAGCATCGTGCGCGGGCCCGGAAGCGGCAGCAGCTGCTTCGGGTACATGGAGCGGGAGGCGGGCCAAAGCCGCGTGCCGGAGCCGCCGGAAAGGACCACCGGCTGGATAACGCTCATGTCTCGAACCCCGCGCAGGAGCGCGCATTGCGCGCGACCAGCGAT
>DASVDF010000055.1:0-13984 GCA_036381215.1 Woeseiaceae bacterium
GACCTGCATCGCCTTGCGCCGCGCCTGCTCCGTCTGCTCCTCGACGGCGAGCCGCTGCTCCTTCTGCTCGAGCCACGACGAGTAGTTGCCCTGCCACGGGATGCCGTGCCCGCGATCGAGCTCCAGAATCCAGCCGGCGACGTTGTCGAGGAAGTAGCGGTCGTGTGTCACGGCGACGACGGTGCCGGGATATTCCTCGAGGTAGCGCTCGAGCCAGGCGACCGACTCCGCGTCGAGATGGTTGGTCGGCTCGTCGAGCAGCAGCATGTCGGGCTCGGAGAGCAGGAGCCGGCAGAGCGCGACCCGGCGGCGTTCGCCGCCCGACAGCGTCGCCACGCTCGCGTCCCACGGCGGCAGCCTGAGCGCGTCGGCGGCGACCTCGAGCTTGCGGTCGAGCTCCCAGCCGCCCGCCGTGTCGATGGCGTCCTGCAGCTTGCCCTGCTCCTCGAGCAGCGCGTTCATCTGCGCGTCGTCCATGGGCTCGGCGAACTGCATGCTGATCTCGTTGAAGCGCTCGAGCAGGGCCGCCGTTTCGGCCACGCCCTCCTGCACGGTCTCGCGGACGTTCTTCGCCGGATCGAGCTCGGGCTCCTGCGGCAGGTAGCCGATGTTGATGCCGGGCTGCGGCCGCGCTTCGCCCTCGTGCTCGCGATCGACGCCGGCCATGATGCGCAGCAGGGTGGATTTGCCGGAGCCGTTCAGGCCCAGCACGCCGATCTTGGCGCCCGGGAAGAAGCTGAGCGAGATGTCCTTCAGGATGTAGCGTTTCGGCGGGACGACTTTCGCGACCCGGTTCATTGTGTAGATGTATTGCGCCATACTGTCTCGGGAGGGCGTCTCGCGTGCCCGTGGCGGTTGCCCGGACCGGCGACGTCCTCGCTGGTGTGAACGAACCGCGCATTATCCGGCAACCCGCCGCCAGAGAACAGGCCATCCATGACCCGCGATCCCACGGAACGCAGCGTGCTCGTGTACCGGGGCAGCGCGCTGGCGCACTACGGCTTCGGCAACGGCCACCCGTTCGGTCCGGACCGCCACGATGTGTTCCAGGCGGAGCTCGCGGCGGCGGAGCTCGGGTCCGCGATCCGCTACGCCGAGCCGCGGCGTGCGAGCGTGGACGAGGTCGCGCTGTTCCACACGCCGGAATACATCGATTTCGTGTCGCGCATGTCGCAGGAGGGCTCCGGGTTTCTCGATGCGGGCGACACGCCGGCGTTCCCCGGCGTGTTCGACGCGGCCTGCGACGTCGTCGGCACGACGCTGGCGGCAGTCGATGCGGTGATGCGCGGAGAGGCGGCGAGCGCGTTCGTGCCCATCGCGGGCCTGCACCACGCCGCGCGCGGTGCGGCTTCTGGGTTCTGCGTGTTCAACGACTGCGGCGTGGCGATCGAGCACCTGCGGCGCACGCACGGCATCCGGCGGGTGGCGTACGTGGACATCGACGCGCACCACGGGGACGGCGTGTTCTACGGCTTCGAGGACGACCCGGACGTCATCTTCGCCGACCTGCACGAAGACGGCCGCTTCCTGTTCCCGGGCACCGGTGCCGCGCATGAAACCGGCACGGGCCGTGCGAAGGACACGAAGCTCAACGTGCCGATGGCGCCCGGCGCGGACGACGAGGCGTTCCGGCGCGAATGGCAGCGGGCGCTCGCCTGGCTCGATGCGGCCGCACCGGAGTTCATCATCCTGCAATGCGGCGCCGACAGCCTCGCGGGCGATCCCCTGACGCATCTCCGTTACTCGGAGGAAGCGCACGCGCAGGCCGCGCGCGACCTGCGCGCTCTGGGCGAGCGCCACGCGAACGGCAGGATCGTCGCCACCGGCGGCGGCGGCTACGACCGCAGGAACCTCGCGCGCGCCTGGACCCGCGTCGTCCAGTCCCTCGCCGCCCCGTAGGCACCCGTAGACACCCCCCGGTCGCGGCTCCGCCAGAGCCACCGAAGCCAAACGGGCGTGAACGATGCGGTCCCTGAGAGTGGGTGCCACGATTGGTACCCACATGGCGGGTTCTAACGGATCGGAGCCCACTGAACGCAGGAGCAGGCGGCGCGCACTGGGCCGAAGCAGGGTAAGATGCGGGGATCAGCCAGCTACCCCCCGAAGGAGACCCCGCGCCGATGTACGCCGAGACCGCGAGCATAGATGAGTTCGATACCGAGCTGTTCCAGGCGATCGTCGACGAGACGCGCCGCCAGGAGGAGCACATCGAGCTGATCGCCTCCGAGAATTACGCGAGCCCGCGGGTGCTGGAAGCGCAAGGCTCGGTGCTCACGAACAAGTACGCGGAAGGCTACCCGGGCAAACGCTATTACGGCGGATGCGAGTACGTGGACGTGGCGGAGCGTCTTGCGATCGAGCGGGCGAAGGAGCTGTTTGGCGCCGCGTACGCGAACGTGCAGCCGCATTCCGGCTCGCAGGCCAACGCGGCGGCGTGCCTCGCGCTGCTGGAGCCGGGGGACACGATCCTCGGCATGAGCCTCGCGGACGGCGGTCACCTCACGCACGGCGCGAAGGTGAACTTCTCGGGCAAGCTGTTCCACGCGGTGCAGTACGGCGTCCACCAGGACACCGGATTGCTCGATTACGAGCAGGTGGAAGCGCTCGCCGGGGAGCACCGGCCGCGCATGATCATCGCCGGCTTCTCGGCGTACTCGCGTGTGCTCGATTGGGAGCGTTTCCGGCGGATCGCGGACGGCGTCGGCGCTTACCTCATGGTGGACATGGCGCACGTCGCGGGGCTGGTCGCCGCGGGTCTTTATCCGAACCCGGTGCCCGCGGCCCACGTAGTGACGACGACCACCCACAAGACGCTGCGCGGCCCGCGCGGCGGCCTGATCCTCGCGGGAGAGGACGAGGCCATTGCGAAGAAGCTGAACTCGCTGGTGTTCCCCGGACTCCAGGGCGGACCGCTGATGCACGTCATCGCCGCGAAGGCCGTGGCGCTGCTCGAAGCGCTGCAGCCCGACTTCCGCACTTACCAGCGGAAGGTCGTCGACAATGCGCGCGAGATGGCGAAGGTGTTCATGGAGCGCGGCTTCGACGTGGTTTCGGGCGGCACCGACAATCACCTGCTGCTGCTCTCGCTGATCGCCAAGGACATCACCGGCAAGGACGCGGACGCGGCGCTCGGGCGCGCCAACATCACGGTGAACAAGAATGCGGTGCCGGGCGATCCACGCCCGCCGTTCGTGACCAGCGGGCTGCGCCTCGGCACCCCGGCCATCACCACCCGAGGTTTCGGGCTGGCCGAGACGCGGCAGCTGACCGGCTGGATCTGCGACATCCTCGACGACCTCGGCAACGAGGTGCTGATCCAGCGCGTGCGCGGGCAGGTCCTGGAGCTTTGCAACCGTTTCCCGGTTTATCGATGACGATAAGGGGCGTGCCTGCGGCGCGCATTGTCCACGAACGTTTGACGGCCGGTGCCCGGCTCCGCTGTCCGTGGTCCGTGCCGTTCATGAACAATGCGCTTGCGGGCCCGGTTGACGATCGGGATTGACGTGGCACGCCTGATTCGGGCCTTGTTGCGATGTACTGTCCGTTCTGCAGCCACGAAGAAACCAAGGTGATCGACTCGCGCCTGGCCGCCGACGGTCGCCAGGTGCGCCGCCGCCGCCAGTGCCTCGACTGCAACGAACGCTTCACCACCTTCGAGACCGCCGAGCTCGTCATGCCGCGGGTGATCAAGTCCGACAAGAGCCGCCAGCCGTTCGACGAGGACAAGCTCCGGAACAGCATGATCCGCGCACTGGAGAAACGCCCGGTGGCCGCCGACGAGTTCGAGCAGGCGATCGGCCGGCTCGTGCACAAGCTGCGCACCATGGGTGAGCGCGAAGTGCCGTCACGGCTGGTCGGCGATCTCGTCATGGAGGAGCTGCGCGCGCTCGACGAGGTTGCCTACGTGCGTTTCGCCTCGGTCTACCGCCGCTTCCAGGACGTCACCGAGTTCCAGGAAGAGATCCAGCGCCTCCAGGAGATCTCCGGGGCCGGCAACAAGGAGCAGATGTCGCTGCTCGACGACCTGCCGCGCAAGCGGTGACGCCGATGGACGAGTTCACCGCCGCGGATCACCGCCACATGGCGCGCGCGCTCCGGCTCGCGGCGTTGGGCCTCACCACGACGCATCCCAATCCGCGCGTCGGCTGCGTGCTGGTGCGCCGCGGCGAGGTCGTCGGCGAGGGCTGGCACCGCGCGGCCGGCGAGCCGCACGCCGAAGTGAACGCGCTGGCGCAGGCGGGCGGCAAGGCCGCGGGGGCTACCGCCTACGTCACGCTCGAGCCTTGCGCCCACACCGGCCGCACCGGTCCGTGCACGACCGCGCTCATCGAGGCGCGCGTCGCCGAGGTCGCCTTCGCGCACGAGGACCCTTCCTCGCACGCACCGCGCTCCGGCCGCTCGCTGCTCGAGGCGGCGGGGATCCGCGTGCGCGCGGGGCTGATGCGGGCGGAAACACGCCGCCTGAACGAAGGGTTCTTCTCGCGCATCGAGCGCGGCCGCCCGTTCGTGCGCGTGAAGATTGCCGCGAGCCTCGACGGTGCGACCGCGATGGCGAGCGGCCAGAGCCGCTGGATCACCGACGAGTCGGCCCGCGCCGACGTGCAGCGGCTGCGCGCGGCGTCGGGCGCTATCCTCACCGGCATCGGCACGATCGTCGCGGACGACCCGCTGCTCACCGTGCGCGACGCAGCGCACATCGTGAAACAGCCTTTGCGCGCGGTGCTGGACAGCCGGCTGGCGATGCCTTCCGCCGCGCGCGTGTTGCACGCCCCCGGCGACGTGGCCGTGTTCTGCGCGCAGGATACCGGGCGCGAGCGCCTGGAAGCCGCCGGGGCGCAGGTGTTCCGCGCCGGCGACGGCCACGGCAGGGTGGACCTCGCCGCGATGCTCGGCAAGCTCGGGGAGCTCGGTATCAACGACGTGCTCGTCGAGGCGGGCCCGGTGCTGTCCGGCGCCCTGCTGGCGCAGCACCTCGCCGACGAGCTTGTGATTTACCAGGCCCCGCATATCATGGGCAGCGAAACCCGGCGGATGTTCGCGACACCGGGCATCGAGCGCCTCGCCGATCGCCTGCCTCTCGAAGTCATCGACCTGCGCCGCGTGGGCGCCTGCCTGCGGATCACCGCGCGCCCGGTTTCGGAAGCGGCGAGCCGGGAGTAGCGGATGTTCACTGGGATCGTCAAGGCCATCGGCGTGATCGACGAGCGGCGTGCGGGGCAGGGCGGGGCGCTGCGCCTCGCCGTCAGCGCGCCGGCGCTGCCATGGCAGGAGCTCTCCGACGGCGACAGCATCGCCGTCAACGGCGTGTGCCTCACCGTCGCCGGGCGCCGCGAGCACGGCTTCGTCGCCGACGTTTCCGCGGAAACCTGCACCGTCACCACGCTGGGCGAGCTGCGCGAGCACGGCCGCGTGAACCTGGAGCCGGCGCTCGCCGTGGGCGAGCGTCTCGGCGGGCATCTCGTCGCGGGTCACGTCGACTGCGTCGGCACGGTCGCGCAGTACGAGGCCGCAGGCACGTCGCGGCGGATGGTGGTCGAGGTGCCGCAGCAGTACCGGCGCTATCTCGCGAAGAAGGGCTCCGTCTGCGTGGACGGCATAAGCCTTACCATCAACGAGGTATCCGGGAACGCGTTCGAGGTGAATATCATTCCGCACACGGCGGAGCACACGACGGCCGGGGGCTACGCACCCGGTGCGCGCGTCAACATCGAGGTCGACCTCATCGCGCGTTACCTGGAGAGCCTGCTCGGCGGCGTGCTGGCGAACGACTCCACGCAGGATCACCGGAATTCACATGGTCATGCCTAATACACCCAGACTTCATCCCGCCGCACAATCCGCGTTCAGCAGCATCGAGGACATCATCGCCGACTTGCGCGCCGGCAAGATGGTGATCATGGTCGATGACGAGAGCCGCGAGAACGAGGGCGATCTCCTCATGGTGGCCGGGAAAGTACGGCCGGAGGACATCAACTACATGGCTCGTTACGGGCGCGGGCTGATCTGCCTGACGCTCACGCGCGAGCGCGCGGCCCGGCTCCGCCTGCCCATGATGGTCGACGGCACCGGAGAGCGGCACGCCACCAATTTCACGGTCTCGATCGAGGCGGCCGACGGCATCACCACCGGCATCTCCGCGCACGACCGGGCGCGCACGGTCCAGGTGGCCGTGGCGCCGGATGCGCGCCCGGACGACCTCACGCAGCCGGGGCACATCTTCCCCGTGGTCGCCCAGCCGGGCGGCGTGCTCACGCGCGCCGGCCACACCGAGGCGGGCTGCGACCTCGCGCGGCTCGCCGGCTTCGAGCCGGCGGCGACCATCGTCGAGATCCTGAACGAGGACGGCAGCATGGCGCGCCGTCCCGATCTCGAGCGCTTCGCGCGCGAGCATGGCCTGCGCATCGGCACCATTGCCGACCTCATCCGCTACCGGCTCGAGAAGGAGCGGTACGTCGAGCGTATCGCGGCCGTGCCGGTGAGCACGCGCCACGGCGAGTTCCGCCTCTTCTGCTACGACGATCACGTGAACCGCACGGTGCACCTCGCACTGGTCAAGGGCGATCTGGCTGCCGCGAAAGAGCCGCTCGTGCGCGTGCACATCCAGGACACGCTCGGCGACCTGCTGGGCGTGCACAGCCCGCGCCTCGGCTGGCCGCTCGACGCCGCCATCGGGCGCATCGCGCGCGAGGACGCGGGCGTGGTCGTGATGCTGCGCGGCCAGGAATCGCCTCGGGATTTGATGGAAGCCGTGGGCTCGCTCTCGGAGCCGCAGGCGCCCGCGGTGCAGAAGGGCGGTGAATCCGTGCTGAAGACCTACGGCGTGGGCGCACAGATCCTGAAGGATCTCGGCGTGCACCGCATGCGCGTGCTCTCGGCGCCCAAGCAGATGCACGGCATCTCGGGTTTCGATCTCGAGGTCACCGAATACGTGGAAAGCTGAGGCGGATCCCGCAGGAGACCGCCACGCGGGCGACGTCGATCTTCGGGTCGCCGCGCAATGCGGGCTCCTGCGGGATCCGCGACAACAAAGGCCAGGCATGCAGACAATAAAAACGATCGAAGGCGACCTTTCCGCCCGTGACGCGAAATTCACGCTCGTCGCTTCGCGCTTCAACGACTACATCGTCGAGTCCCTTATCCGCGGTGCAGTCGGCTGCCTCCGGCGGCACGGCGCGATCGAGGCCGACATAGAGCTCGTGCGCGTGCCGGGGGCCTTCGAGCTGCCGCTCGCCGTGGAGAAAGTGGCGGCGAGCCGGCGCTGCGACGCGGTGATCGCGCTCGGCGCGGTCATCCGTGGCGCCACGCCGCATTTCGAGCACGTCGCGGCGCAATGCGTGCAGGGCGTCGCCGCTGCCGCGCGCGCGCACGGCATGCCGGTCGGCATGGGCGTGCTGACCGTCGACACGATCGAGCAGGCGATCGAGCGCGCCGGCACGAAGGCCGGAAACAAGGGCGAGGAAGCGGCGCTTGCCGCCATCGAAATGGTGAACCTGCTGCGGCGGCTGGGGTGACTCGCGCCCGCCCGTAGGGGCGCGCATTGCGCGCGATTGAACGGTGTTCCGGTCGCCGGTCGCGCGCGATGCGCGCTCCTACGGTAACCTATGCACCCGGCCCCGAAACGTTTTCCACCACCCATGAGCAAGAGCGATGCCACCGGCGCGCGCCGGCGCGCCCGCGAGCTTCTGATGCAGGCGCTGTACCAGCGCCAGCTCACCGGCCACGATCGCGCGGAGCTCGAGCGCCAGTTCGGCACGCGGCCGGAATACGAGCGCGTGGACCGCGAGTTCTTCGATGAGGCGCTGCGGGTGATCGTCCGGGAGCAGGCCTCCCTGGAGGAGACGGCCGCGGGCTTTGCCGATCGCCCCGTGGCGCAGCTCGACCCGGTGGAGCGCGCCATCCTGCTGCTCGGCTTCTACGAGCTGTCCCGCCGTCCCGAGATCCCGTTCCGCGTCGTGATCAACGAGGCGGTGAGCCTCGCGAAGCGCTTCGGCGCCGAGGACGGGCACAAGTACGTCAACGCCGTGCTCGATCGCGCGGCGGCGGCGCTGCGGCCTTTCGAGCGGCGGCGGTAAGACATCACGATGGATGAGTTCGAGCTGATCCGGAGATTCTTCGTGCGCCCGCCCGGCGACGGAGTGCTGATCGGCATCGGCGACGACGGCGCCGTGCTGTCACCCTCTCCGGGGCGCGTGCTCGTGAGCGTCGTGGACACGATGGTCGAAGGCGTGCACTGGCCGGCTTCGCTCCCGCCCGCCGACGTGGGCTGGCGCGCCGTCGCCGTGAACGTCTCGGACGTGGCCGCCATGGGGGGCCGGCCGCGCTGGATGACGCTTGCGCTGACGCTCGCGACCGCGGACGAGGCATGGCTCGATGCGTTCGCACGCGGCCTGTTCGAGGCGGCCGACCGCTACGCGACGGCGCTGGTCGGCGGTGACGTGACCCGCGGCCGGGAGATCGTGGCGAGTGTGCAGGTGACGGGTGAGGTCGAGCCGGATCGCATACTGCGGCGCTCCGGCGCGGCAGCCGGGCAGGGCATCTACGTCACGGGAGCGCCGGGCGAGGCGGCCGGTGGCCTCGAGCTGCTCCGCGATGCGACCCTCGGCGCGGGGGATGCGGAACGCGCGCGGCTGGTCGCGCGTTTCGCGCGACCGGACGTGCGCGCGGAGCTCGCGCTCGCCATCGCGCCGCTGGCGGCCGCCGCGATCGACGTCTCCGACGGGCTGTTTGCCGACGCGGGCAAGCTGCTGGCAGCGAGCGGCTGCGGGGGACGTATCGAGGTCACGGCACTGCCGCGCTCGCCGGCTCTCGAGCGCGTGTTCGGCACGGAGGCCGCCGCGCGCCTCACACTCGCCGGCGGCGACGACTACGAGCTGTGCTTCACGGCCGACCGCGATCGCGAAACTGCGATCCGCGACGTCGCCGCGCGGCACGGCGTCGCGATGACGCGGATCGGCGAAGTCACCGGCGGCGATCGCCTCGTGCTCACGCGCGAGGGCTCGGAAATCGCGTTCCAGGACCCGGGATACAGGCACTTCTGATGCAGGATGCGGGCGGCGGGGCGAAGCGCGGCCGCCTCGAGCGCAGGCTCCTGCGCGATCCTGTCGTGCTGCTCGCGTGCGGCGGCGGGATCGGGCTCGTGCGCACCGCGCCCGGCACGTTCGGCTCTGCGTTGGCCGTGCTCGTCGCTTTCGTCAGTCTCCCCGCGCCGCTGGCGGTCCGCATCGCGATCGGCATCGCGCTGCTCGTGCTCGGCTTTTGCGCGAGCGGACCGGCCGCGCGCCGCATCGGCGTCAAGGATCACTCCGGCATCGTCATCGACGAGATCGCGGCGATGTATCTCGTGCTGCTCGTCGTGCCGCCTTCGATTGCGGCATGGACACTCGCGTTCTGCGCGTTCCGGCTGTTCGACATCTGGAAACCCTGGCCGATTCGGGACCTGGATCACAGACTCTCCGGAAGCGCGGGAATTATGCTCGATGACCTCGCAGCCGCGCTGTATGCCGCCGTCGTTTCAGCTTTGGGCGGGTGGCTAATGTACTGACCGTACGGGAAAATCATGTCCGGTAGCGTGACCGAGCTGAAGCGCTCGCAAGACGTGCCGCAGAAGATCGGCAAGTACGTCATCATCAACAAGGTGGGCAAGGGCAGCACGGGTACGGTCTACCTGTCGCACGATCCTTACTACCGCCGCGACGTTGCCATCAAGGTCTACAACATCGAGGAAGACGCCGACCCCGACCGCGCGCGCGTCTCGCGCAAAATGTTCTTCAATGAAGCGCACATGGTCGGCATGCTGCAGCATCCGAACATCCTGCCGATCTACGACGCGGGCGAGGAAGCCGGCAAGTACTACGTCGTCACCGAGCACATCCAGGGTGCGCGCACGCTCGCGGCGTATTGCCGCCCGGACAACCTGCTGCGCATCGACGACGTCGTCGAGATCATCTACAAGTGCGCCAAGGCGCTGCACTACGCGCACGGCCGCGGCGTGATCCATCGCGACATCAAACCGAGCAACGTCATGCTGACCACGGACAACGACGTCCGCATCATCGACTTCGGCATCGCGATCGTGAATGGCTCGGAGATCTCGCGCATCGAGGGCATCGCCGGCTCGCCGAGCTACATGTCGCCCGAGCAGGTCCAGTCCGAGGAGCTGACGCCGCGCTCCGACATCTATTCGCTCGGCGCCGTCCTCTACGAGCTGCTCACCGGTTTCCGCCCGTTCCGCGCGGACAACCTTTCGAAGCTGCTGCACCAGATCGTCTACGCCACCCCGCCGCCGATCCACACCTACCGCGACGACATCCCGGAGGAGCTGGAGAACGTCGTCGCCATGTGCCTGCAGAAGGATGCAGGCAAGCGCTGCCCGAGCGGCAACGCCATGGCGGCCGACCTCACGCGTGTCCACAAGGACCTGCGCACGAAGTACGACAGCCTCGACAACCAGGAGCACTTCGATCTCCTGCGCTCGCTCACGTTTTTCCACGAGTTTTCGCACGCGGAGATCTGGGAGGTGCTGCGCGCCAGCGACTGGCACGAGTACAAGGACGGCGAGGAGATCGTGCGCGAGGGCGAGATGGACGACCGCTTCTACATCATCGTCTCGGGCAATGCCGAGGTGGAAGCGCACGGCAAGCGCCTCGGCATGCTGTCGAACGGCGATTGCTTCGGCGAGACGAGCTACGTGCGCGGCGCCAAGCGCACGGCCTCGATCCGCGCGGCCGGCAACGTGACCATCCTGCGCGTCAGCTCGACCCTGATGGAGCAGGTGTCCTCCTCCTGCCAGCTCCGCTTCAACAAGGTCTTCCTGCGCACCCTCATCACCCGCCTGCAGGGCGACAGCACCCGCCAGCAACCCCAAACCTGACCCGCGACACGGCCGCGATCGACTGCTGCTCCCGCAGGAGCGCGCACGGCGCGCAACCGGTGGTTCGCTGAAGCCCGCCGGGTTGGTACTGACTCCCGGCCCGCCGGCGCGACACGCTGACGGGCCCTTTCGACCGTCGGGTCCCTTTACAGGTTCTGGACGGTGGCGGGTGGCGCGCGCCCTAAGTCGCTGTCTGCAAAGGTGTCTCGTGGATGGCATCAAAATTGCTTCAGATTCCCCCTATGTGCGCTGGCCAGCAGGGGAACGACAGGATGCCTGGTGTCGAGTTACGGAGAGTGGCAGTTGCGCTCGTTTTGCTGGCCTGGGTCGGCGTTGCACGCGCGGATCTGATCATCCAAAACCAGTCGTTCGTATTGAGCGGGGGCGGCATCGCGTCCGACCTGATCGCGTTCGACGCCTTCGATGACAGCCTCGGTGAACTGAACGAAGCCATCTTCAGGATCAACATGAATCTCATGTATACGATCCTGACCACTCCGGTCGTCGACGAATATGGTTTTCCGGTCGTCACACACACGTTCGGCACTGCTGAGCCGGTGCTGGACGGCCTCATGTGGCCCTTTGATTTTTCGGCGCAATGCTTGAGGCCCGACACGCTCGTCAGCGGTCAAAGCATGCAGTATCCCATGCTCATCGACCTGACCTGGAGCTCGGGCGCCATGTCGGATTTGGCCGGGTTGACCATCGCGAGCGGTTCCGCCGGGAATTGTCTACCCGACCTCGTGAATCCGGTGCAACGGAGCGATTACATCGCAACGCCGATTACCGCCGCGACGGGCCTCATGCTGAGCATCCAGTCACTATGGAGCGTCAGCAGCGATCTCGCTCCCGCCGTTGCAACCCAGGCGGGCGGCGGGTTTGCGATGCTCATATACGATTACACGCCAGATGAGGACGACAGCGTGGCGGTGCCGGAGCCCGGGACCGGGCTGCTGCTCGGGATCGGCATGCTCGCTGTGGGCCTCGCTCGGCGGCGGCGGATCGCTTGACCGTCACCTGACTCGCGGCACGACCGCACCTGCATAAGCCAAGCCACGTCAGCCTCAGCGTCGTTCACGAAGATGGCGCGCCGCGATTCTCATCGCGGTCGCGCGCAATGCGCGCTCCTACCGTGAGCGGTCGTCGACTTCGAATTCCTGCAGGGCTTCTTCGCCGCCGGCGCTCTTCAGGAGGATTTCGACGCGCTGCTCGGCGTCCTTGAGCGCCGCCTGGCAGTCGCGGGTGAGGCGGACGCCCTGCTCGAATTTCTGCATGGCCTGCTCGAGCGGCAGGTCGCCGCGCTCGAGCTCCTCGATGAGGGCTTCGAGGGTCTTCAGCGACTGCTCGAGATCGAAAGGTTTGTCGTCCGCCATGCGCGGGCCTCGTGCCGGCTCCCGTGGAAGGCGCGCTACGCTAACCTGCCGGCAGGGCAGGGTCAAATGGGGGCCGGGAATCCGCTCGCGTTAACCTTGCGCGACGTTCGGTCGCGCGCGATGCGCGCTCCTGCGGCGCGCTGGTGCAATGCGCCTGGCTGGCGGGGCGGCCGTCGGGGGCGCGTTGACATCGGCGCTGGCGCGGCTTAGAGTGATCAGTCAGTTAGACTTAGTCTAAATCATGGCACAGATGGCTGAAGAGGTAAGACCATGGCACTGAAGGGCACCAAGACCGAGACCAATCTCAAGGAGGCGTTTGCAGGCGAGTCCCAGGCGAACCGCCGGTACCTGTATTTCGCGGCGAAAGCCGACGTCGAGGGCTACAACGACGTCGCCGCCGTGTTCCGCTCGACGGCGGAAGGCGAGACCGGCCATGCCCACGGGCATCTCGAGTACCTGGAGGAGGTCGGGGACCCTGCGACCGGGCTGCCGATCGGCGGCACGGCGCTGAACCTGAAATCCGCGATCGCCGGCGAGACCTACGAGTACACCGACATGTACCCGGGTATGGCGAAGACCGCGCGCGACGAGGATTTCGACGAGATCGCCGACTGGTTCGAGACGCTCGCGAAGGCCGAGCGCTCGCACGCCAACCGCTTCCAGAAGGCGCTCGACGCGCTGGACCAGTAATCCCCCGCCAGTCGCCGCGGGCTTTGCGCGGCCGCCCTCGCGGCTGCCGCGCAGGTTCGCGGCGCTTTTTTCCATGAGCGACGCCGAGACGAAAAAAGCCGGGGCGCCCGGCACGCCGGACGCACAGCGCGAGGGCAGCCTCGAGGCGCCCATGCGCCATGCCATCGACTGGCGCTCGGACGCGTTCTACGACCGGCCCGCCCTGATGCAGGAGATGGAGCGGGTCTTCGACATCTGCCACGGCTGCCGCCGCTGCTTCAACCTGTGCAACGCCTTCCCCACGCTGTTCGACGCGATCGACGAATCGGACACCATGGAGCTCGACTCCGTGCCGAAGGAGGTGTACTGGCAGGTCGTCGATCACTGCTACCTGTGCGACATGTGCTACATGACCAAGTGTCCGTACGTGCCGCCGCACCCCTTCAACGTCGATTTCCCGCACCTCATGCTGCGCGCCAAGGCGGCGCGCTTCAAAGAGCAGGGCGCGAGCCGGCGTGACCGCCTCCTGAGCTCGACCGATGCCGTCGGCAAGCTCGCCGGCATCCCGGTCGTCGTGCAGGCCGTGAACGCGGCCAACAGGAGCAGCATCGGCCGCAAGCTGCTCGAGAAGACACTCGGCGTGCACGCCGATGCGCCGGTGCCGGAATACCACTCCAGGACGGCGCGCAAGCGCCTGCGCGCGCACGCGGCCGAATCGGGCGAAGCCGCCGAGCCGACGCCGGACACCCGCGGCAAGGTCGTCCTGTTCACGACCTGCTACGGCAACCGCAACATGCCCTCTCTCGCGGAAGACCTCGTCGCCGTGTACCGGCACAACGGCATCCCGGTCGCGCTGGCGGAGAAAGAGGTGTGCTGCGGGATGCCGAAGCTCGAGCTCGGCGATCTGGAAACGGTGGCCCGCTACAAGGATACGAACGTGCCGGTGCTCGCCGCCTGGGTCGACCGCGGCTGGGACATCGTCACCCCGATCCCGTCCTGCACGCTCATGTTCAAGCAGGAGCTGCCGCTCATGTTCCCGGACGACGAGCAGGTCGCGAAGGTCCGCGATGCG
>DASVDF010000056.1:0-43332 GCA_036381215.1 Woeseiaceae bacterium
CTGCCTGTCCTGCCACGCAACGGACGCGAGCCGCCGGGTCGGGCCCGGATGGGGCGGCCTGTACGGCTCGAGCGTACCGCTCGCGGACGGCACCGCGATCACCGCCGACGAGGGCTATCTCACCGAATCGATACTCCGTCCCAATACGCACGTCGTCGACGGCTACCCGGGCGGCATCATGCCGGCTTACGAGAATCAGCTCGACGAGGGCGAGGTCGCGGCCATCGTCGCCTACATCCGTTCCCTGGAGCAGCCGTGATGCAGATCCAGTACGCCACCCAGCGCCTGAGCCTGCGCTTCTTCATGCTCATGCTCGTGCTGTTCCTGGTCCAGGTCGCCTTCGGGCTGATCCTCGCGGTCCAGCACGCCGATCCGACGTTCCTCGCCGGGACGCTCAACTTCAACGTCGTCCGCGCCGAGCATCTCAATCTCGGCCTCCTGTGGATCGTCGCCGGTTTCATGGGGGCGATCTTCTTCGTCGGGCCGCTGCTTTCCAGGCGCGAGCTCGCGGCGCCGTGGCTGATCAAGCTGCTGTTCTGGGCGTTCCTGCTGACCGTGATCTGGAACTTCCTGAGCCAGGGCCTGGCCGCCAGGGGTGTCGCGGGCTGGTGGGCGGGCCAGCCGTGGCTGCAGGAAGGGCTGGAATATCTCGAAGCCGGCCGCATCGCGGACCTCGTCGTGCTGATCGGGTTCTCGATCCTCGCGTATGTGGTCATCCGCACGTTTCCGCCCGTCCGGGAATGGAACGAGATCCATTGGGGTCTCGGGATCGGCGTCATCGCGCTGACGGCGATCTGGGTCTTCGGCCTGTTCTACGTGCCGCGCATCGACCTGCAGGAATACTTCCGCTGGTTCGTCGTGCACTACTGGGTCGAGGGCGTCTGGGAGGTGATCCACATCTCCCTGGTCGGCTTCCTCCTGGTGCTGCTGTTCAAGGTCGACGTCAAGTCGGTCGGCTATGCCGTGTTCTGGGGCGTCACGCTGGTGTGGCTGTCCGGCCTGATCGGCAACGCGCACCATTATTTCTGGATCGGCACGCCGGAGTTCTGGCAGTTCTGGGGCTCGCTTTTCAGCGCGCTCGAGCCGCTGCCGCTCGTGTTTTGCTTCTGGCACGTGTACCTCGATGCGCACCAGAACAGCAAACCGCTGGAGAACGCACCAGCGTTCTATTTCATCCTGGGGTCGGTGGTGCTGGAGCAGGTCGGTGCCGGCATCCTCGGGTTCAGCATGACGTTCGCGTTGACCAACGTGTGGTCGCACGGCACCTGGGTGACGCCGAGTCACGCGCATCTCGCGCTCTTCGGCACGTTCGGCATGCTCGGCCTCGGCGCCGCCTACTACGCCGTACCGGCAGTCCGCAAGCTCGGTAATTTCGACCAGCGGCTCGGCAAGCTGGGCTTCTGGCTCGTGTTCGCCAGCATCCTCGGCATCGCGTTCGCCTTCGCCATCGGCGGCACGATGCAGGTCTACGTTTACCGCACCCTCGGGCTCGACTGGTTCGGCGGCGACGTATTTCCGATGATGAGCCTGTACAAGCTGCTGGTCCCGCTGTTCGGGCTGGTGTTCCTGCTCGGCGCGGGCATCATCGCCTTCGACCTGATGACCATGGGCGCCCGCGCGCGGAGCACCGCCGCCGTTGCGGCGCCGCGCCAGGCGACGGGCTGGGGAGGCACGTTGAGCGGGTTCGAAGCCGGGATCTGGCTGATGGGCATGTGGCTGTTCGGCGGCATCATCACCCTCGGGCTGCTGGCGTTCAACCTGCCGCGGGTACGCGTGGAGGGCGATCCCACACTGCCTTACCTGCTGGCCTGGGTCGGCTACGGCGGTTTGCTCGCCGTGACGCTGCTGTTCGTGTGGCGGTTCCTCGCATCGCTGGAGGGCCGGGTCGCGAAGTCGCGGGCCGCCTCGCGGGGCGTGCCCGAGGTCGCCGTTGCGGCGAGCGCCTGACCGGTCGCTTGCTGCGCGGCCCCGGCAGGCCGCCGTCAAGGGCGCCGGCCGTCGTCCGCCGGCGCCTGGCAGGTCGGGCACCAGTACAAGCGCCGCGATGCGGCCGTACGGCGGCGCACGGTCGTGCCGCAGCGGTGACACGGCTGCCCCTCGCGGCCGAATACGGAGAAGCGATAGTCGTCGCGAGGCAAGCCCAGGTCTTCAAGCGCTTTCACGCGGGCGGCGGAATTGGTGATGCCGCCGAAGCGGATCAGCAGCGCCTTGCCGTGGGTGCTCACGGCGTCCACGACCAAGCCGACGAGCAGGTCCGCGAAGCGCGCGAGGCGCGGCAAGCCGAATGCCACTTCCTCTACGCAGCGGCCGGCCAACTCCCGGGCGAGCCGGTCCGCCACGCGGCGAACTTCGGGTCCTTCGGGCATCTTCCCCCTTCCACAAATCGTGCAGCGGCGCCATTGTCGCCGTCACGGCCCGCTCTCGCCTGACCTGGATCAAGAAACCCTGCTCCGGCGCCGCCCATACTGGCACGCGTCCCTTACTGACTGATGGAGGATCGGATCCATGGATGAGCAACCGGCAGCCGGGAACGGCCACCTGTTCGACGCCCGCGGCATCGCGCACCGCTTCCGGCATTCCGCGATTTTCGCGGCCCTCGACGTCCTCGAGCCCGGCGAGAGCATGCAATTCATCAACGACCATGACCCGGTGCCGCTGCTTGCGCAGCTCGACCGGCGTTACGGCGACCGGCTGACGGTCGAATATCGCCAGCGGGTGCCGGGTGCAGTGGTCATCGATTTCCGCATCGTCGGCTGAGCCTGCAGCATGGATTCACGCGCCCCACTCTCTTCGCTGCGCCGGGACAGGCTGTTTCGCAACAGCCTTGCCGCCACGATACTCGCGGTCCTCGGCTGTCTTTCGACACACCTGCTGGCCATTCTCGGCATCACGGCCGCCGTCGCCTGGCTCGACACCGTCGAGCACGCCCTGGTGATCGCGGTCCTTTGCGGCGCAGGGCTGACGCTGTACGCCGTTGTCCGGCATGGCCGGTGCCGCCATCTGCTGCGGTCTCGCGCCGGCAGCACGACCAGGTAATGGAGTGAACTGGTGTCCCGTTCCGCCGGCTGACCGGACAGGACACTAGTCCGGCCGCAGTTGCCCGTAGGCTCGGCGGGCTTCGAGGTAGTGATCGAGCGGAAAGCGGATCGGGACACCCTCGAGAGCGGCGGCCAGCATCTCCAGGTGGGCATCGAAGCCCGCGCACGCCTTGGCGATGTCCTCTCCCGCGGGCACCCGCACGGTCAGCACCAGCCGCGTCCCGTTCCCGGCCTGCGCGAGTTCCCAACGCAGGGGGCGTTCCGGTTCATCGCCGCTGCTCCATGAATAGGCGAGCAGCCGCGGCGGATCCAGCTCGAGCACCCGGCTCTCGATCGTCGTCCCACTGTCGGCGAAGTCGATACGCACGCTGCCGCCCCGGCGGAGCTCCATGGAGCCGGGCGCAAGCCACTGCACGAGCGCATCCGGCTCGGTCAGCATGCGCCAGACGGTGCTCCGATCGTGCTCGAAGGTTCGTTCGAGCCGTCCCTCGAAGCCTGCGCCTGAAGACCGAATCTGCCCCGGATTGATGGTTTCCATGATCGACTTTCCCTGGAATGACCGGCACGGCCGCCACGCCCACAGGTATACGGGACCCCGCCGGTATGCACCTTGACCTGGATCAGCAGGGCGGCAGGGCAACGGCTGGCTGCCCCGCCGGTCGCGGATTTGCCGATCATCAACTCGCATACAGCACGAACGCCGTGACGATCGCGAGCAGCGCGACGGGATAGAAGCTGGCGCGGTCGAACAGGCGCGCCGCCTGGCGGCCGTCGCGACTACGCGCCAGGCGGATGGCGGGGAGCAGGAGCAGCCAGGCGCCGGCGATGAAAATCGCAAGCCCAAACGGCCAGGCCGGCGCCAATGGCGACAGCGACGGCAACCGCAGGCTGAGCAGCACGGTGACTCCGAGACCGACGAGGACGACGGCGCTGCCGATGCGCGGGCCGAAGCGCAGCGGAATGGTGCGTGCGCCGATGCGGCGATCCTCTTCGATGTCGTTCCAGTCGGCCGGGATGTTCTGGCCGCCGATCTCCCACGGCATGAGCCACGCCAGCATGAGCGCCAGGCCGGCCGCGGAGGGCGCGGGGACGACCGCGAACACGGCAGCGACGGGACCGGCGGACTTGACCAGCGCGCTGACCACCGTGCGCCACCACGTGACCTTGAGCAGCTTCACGTACAGCACTTCGAGCGCGGCGGCGGCAACGAGGATGACCAGTATCTTCGGGTTGAGCAGCCAGATGCCGGTCACGGCAACCGCGAACCAGAAACCGAACCAGAGCCAGCCGGCTCGCAGGCTGATGAGGTTCTGCGCCAGCGGATAACGCATTCCCGAGGCCTCGACGGCGTAACCGGACTTGAGGCCGCCGCTGACCTTGGCGACGTCATCGCGGACCCCCACGAGGTCGTTGAGCGCGTAAATGGCCGTGTAACCGGCGAGCACGGTGACGAGGCACAGCGCCAGCACCGGCCATGGCGGAAAGCGGCCGAGCCACAACAGCGCGACGAAGCCCGGCATGGCGATGTCCAGCACGCCGTGGGTGGAGCGCGAGAGGGCGAGAAAGCGTTTCACCGCTGGCCGCGCCTGGTGAAGCAGGCCATGTAGTTGATGTCTTCGCGGCCTGGTACCACGCGGAAGCGGCGCGTGCACGGGTTGTAGGTGAGGCTGGCGACGGCCTCGAGCTCGAGCCCGGCGCTCCCGGCCCAGCGGCGCATTTCGCCCGGTTTGATCAGCCTGCCGTAGGTGTGGGTCCCGCGCGGCAGGAGGCCGAGAATGTATTCGCCGGCGACGATGGCGAAGGCAAGCGCCTTCAGGTTGCGGTTGATGGTGGAGAAGAACGCCGTGCCGCCCGGCTTCAGCAACTTCGCGCAAGCGTCGATGACGCGCTCGGGATGCGGCACGTGCTCGAGCATTTCCATGCAGGTGACGGCATCGAAGCTGCCGGGTTCATCACGCGCCAGGTCCTCGACGCCGAGCAACCGATAGTCGATGTCGAGCCCGCCGCCTCTGGCGTGCCGGCGTGCGACCTCGAGCGACGGCCCGGAGAGGTCGATGCCGGTCACGCGCGCTCCCGCCCGGTGCAGCGCCTCGGCCAGGATGCCGCCGCCGCAACCGACGTCGACGACGCGCGGCCGGGTGGCGGAAATGCGGCTGGTAACGAATTCGAGGCGCAGGCCGTTGATCGCGTGCAGCAGCCCCAGCTTGCCGTGCGGATCCCACCACAGCTCCGCGATGCGGTCGAAGTGGGCGATCTCGCCGGCATCAACATTGGGCGATGCGGTCATGGCGTGTCGGGCTCCGGTGGCTCAGGGCATCAATCGCGGCCTCGATCTCCGCCCGCGCGATGTCGTTGACGAAGACGCACTCGCCGATGGCCCGCGGCAGGGGCACGCGTTGCAGCCCGTTACGATGCTCGATGCGCTCCATGAGCGACTGCCACATGAGCCCGGCATCGAGGAGATCGAGCCGGGGCACGATGCCGAGACCGTCGACCAGGTCGAGAATGCGCTCGCAGGCAGGCGCCGCCAGCAAGCCGCGGTCACGCGCGATGGCGGCGGAGAGGAGGATGTCGAGCAGCACGGCTTCACCGTGCAGCAGGCGATCTTCGAAGCGGGTTTCCAGCCCGTAGCTGAAGGTGTGGCCGAAGTCGACCTTGCGCGCCAGGTCGTCCTCGTAGAGGTTGGGTTCGAGCTCCTGCAGCATGCCGTCGATGGCGCGATCGAGGATTTCCCCGCCGCGCGCATCCTGGAACCCGCAGGCGATGCCGGCAGCGCCGCTGCGCTCCAGCAGCCGGAACAGGCCGGCATCGGCGATCACCGCGAGCTTGATGATCTCGCACACGCCATTCTCGAGATGGCGTCCGGGGAGGGTGCCGAGCAGGCGGCGATCGAGCAGCACCCGGCGCGGCGGCTCGAAACTGCCGAGGCGATTCTTGCAGCCGTTGAAATTGATGCCGGTCTTGATGCCCACCGACGCGTCGACGTATCCCATGAGGGTCGTCGGTACCTTGATGTGCGGCACCCCGCGACGGTAGCTCGCGGCGGCAAAACCCACCACGTCGGTCAGCACGCCGCCACCGATGGCGATGATGGGCTCGTCGCGGCGATGGATGGGAAAGCGGTCGAGCTCGCGCAGCACGCCCATCCAGGATTCGGCGGTTTTGCCGGCTTCTCCTCCCGGGAAGACGAGAAGGCGCGCGCTGACGCCATGCTGCGCAAAGTACGCCTCGATGCGCGCGCCGTGATGCCGGTGCACGCACTCGTCGACCACGACGAAGCGGCGCCCGCCGGCGACACGGCCGCCGGCCAGCAGGGCGTCGTCACGCGGGTCGAAGACGTCGGCCACGCTGACCAGGTCGTACGCGATGGCTCGCACGCCGCGCACCTGCCAGCGCGCACCGTGCCCGCCCGTCATGCGACGTCCGCCCAGACCGCACGCCGCTCGAGCACCGCGCGTGCGACCGCCCGGGCCCGGCCGAGGTCGTGGTCCTGCCAGCGGCCACACCGGTCGATGTGTGCATACGGCACCTCGGCGGCCCGCAGCACGCCGCGCAGGATGGATTCGAGGGCATCCTCGATCACGGCGCGCCGGCCCTCGTTCAGCAAGGTAAGATAGAAGCCGGTCCGGCAGCCCATCACACCGACGCCGACGAAATGCCGCGGCAGCAGGCGCTGGAAACCCTCCAGCAGGAAATGCTCCAACGAGTGAGCCTCGGTGGCGCTCAGGTACTCGGCGGCGTTGGGGCGGCGCAGGCGCAGATCGATGCAATACACGGCGTCGCCGCCCGCACCGCGATGGGCTCCGCGCAACTTGACGCTCGGTGCCTTGAGAGTGCGGTGATCCAGCTCGCCGACGTTGGCGGGCGTCCAGCCGAGGGCTCGATAGTCGATCATGGCAAAACCCGACAACCGGCCTTCAACACGCCTGCGGGATGGCGGCGAGATGCCGATAGCTGTCGGTGAGCGCCTGCTGCCAGGAGGCGAGGTGGTGGTAGAGCTCGACCGAACCGTAGCCATGGAAGCCATGGTCGTTCAGCGCCTTGAAGCTCGCCGCCAGGTCCAGCGTGCCCGCGCCGGGAATCTCGTGGTAGTGCACGATGCCGGTGAGCGTGTTGGCGACTCTCTTGTTCACCCGCGCCGGACTGCGCACGCCGCGCAGGAAGGCGATGATCGGGCGCGCACGCTCCAGCACGTCGAACCCAAGCGCGGGCACCGAAATCAGGTACGTGAAGATTTCGTCGTCGAGATTCGAGGCTCCGGCGTAGAGGCTGCCGTAATCGACGGTGCGGAGCGGGCGCACGACGCCGGCTGCCGCCAGCAGCTCGTCGACGCGGCGGCGGCGTGCGCCGCCCGGCTCCCGATCACAAAAATACAGCGGGTGATCGCGGTCGACGAGGAGAAAATCCGCCGAATCCGGGAAATACACCAGCGTACTGGCAAAATCGAGGTCGCAGGCAAGTGCATCGTCGTCTGCCCGGATCCTGAGGTTCCAGCCCTCGCGCGCATCCGAGACGTGCAGGTAGCGGGCGTACGGAGCCGCCCTGCCCAGCGCGTCGAGGTAATCGATGTCCGAGCAATACGCATGGCAGAGGTCGATATGCAGGGCGAAACGCGGGTCACCGACGGCATCGATCAGCTCCAGGCCCTGATCCAGCGTCTCGATGACCATCCCTGGCTCGGGCTCGATCAGGAGCGTGACGTCCTCGTCGTCGCCGAGCTCGCGCAGGCACTCGCGGATGGAGTCGACCAGTATCTCGCGCGGATCGAGGGACGGGTTGCGCACGTGATCCTCACGCCGAAAGCCGCTGCCGAAAGTCACCAGGTCCACGCCGAGATGCCGCGCCACGCGGATCCCTCGCTTTATGAGATCGATGCGCCGCTTGCGGCCGGCGACATCCACCGTCATCAGCGACGGCTCGTGCGGGCGTTGCGGATTGAAGAAGTGGGACGCGGTCGCAATGCACGCGGGGGCGATGCCGGCGGCATCGATACGCCGGCGCAGGGCATCCAGGTCATCGCCTGTGATTTCGAAGGGATTGAACTGGTCCCGGTGGAAGGACAGCTCGACGCCCGCGTAGCCGGCGCGGGCAACGGCGTCGATGGCGTCCGGGAGCGGCAGGTGGGTGAGGCCGAAAGTGCTGTAGCTGAGCAGGATCATGCCGGGTCCCAGACGAGTCGCCGAAGGTTACGCGTACCCCCGGCGTCCCGACTTGACGAAAGTCAATTCGTCGAACCGGGGTCCTGCATTACCCTCCCGCGCCGGTGCCGCGCATTGGAGCGGCGCCGCACGGCCTGTTCAGGGAGGGTGGACGGCCACGACGGCAGCAACGATCCGGATCGAGCCTGGCATGGGCACGCCCATGCGCCCTTGACCAGGACCGTCAAGGTCGGGACCATCGCTTTAACCACTGATGCGTGATGCGCCCTCGCGGTGTCCTGCCGGCGCCCGGAGTTGGACCCGATGGCTGGCTTGCGTCGGCGACGCGCAACCGCGCAGCAGAGAAAGGACAGGAACGCGGAGCGGAATATGAGCTACTTTCTGGATCAACTGGCGTTCTTCCGCCGCGAGAAGACCGGGTTTTCCGGCGGGCACGGCATGACGACCAACCAGAGCCGCCGCTGGGAGGATGCCTACCGGCAACGCTGGCAGCACGACAAGGTCGTGCGCTCCACGCACGGGGTCAACTGCACCGGCTCGTGCTCCTGGAAGATCTACGTCAAGAACGGTCTCGTGACGTGGGAGACCCAGCAGACCGACTATCCCCGCACGCGACCCGGCATGCCCAACCACGAGCCGCGCGGCTGCGCGCGCGGCGCGAGCTTCTCCTGGTACATCTACAGCGCGAACCGGGTGAAATACCCGATGATCCGCAGGCGCCTGGTCGAGCTGTGGCGCGCGGCGCGAGCCGAGCACGCGGATCCGGTAGAGGCCTGGCGCGCCATCCAGCAGGACCCGGCGAAGGTCAGGAGCTACCGCGAACGCCGGGGTCTCGGCGGCTTCGTGCGCGCGCGCTGGGAAGAGGTCGAGGAGATCATCGCGGCCGCGAACGTGTACACGATCGAACGCTTCGGGCCCGACCGCGTGGTCGGCTTCTCGCCCATACCGGCGATGTCGATGGTCTCCTACGCTGCCGGCACGCGCTATTTGTCCCTGATCGGGGGCACAGCCTTGAGTTTCTACGACTGGTACTGCGACCTGCCGCCCGCCAGCCCCCAGACCTGGGGCGAGCAGACAGACGTGCCGGAATCCGCGGACTGGTTCAACTCCACGTTCCTGATGATGTGGGGCTCGAACGTGCCGCAGACGCGCACGCCGGACGCGCACTTCATGACCGAGGCCCGCTACAAAGGCACGAAAACCGTCGTCGTATCGCCCGACTACTCGGAAGCCTCCAAGTTCGGCGACATCTGGCTCAACCCGAAGCAGGGCAGCGACTCCGCGATGGCGATGGCCATGGGCCACGTCATCTTCAAGGAGTGGCACATCGAGGGCAAAAGCGAGTATTTCGACGACTACGTGCGCCGCTACACCGATCTCCCGAACCTAGTGCTGCTGGAACACCGGCCTGACGGTCATCTCGTTCCGGGCCGCTACCTGCGCGCCTCCGACCTGCAGGACGGCGCAGGGCAGAACAACAACGCCGAATGGAAGACGCTTGCGTTCGACGAAGACAGCGGCCGCATCGTGGTGCCGCGCGGCGCCATCGGCTTCCGCTGGGGAGAGCGCGAGAAGTGCTGGAATCTCGAGGCGCGCACCGCCGAAGGCTCCGAGACGCGGCTCGCACTGACCCAGCTCGACAGCGCCGACGGCACGGCGGACGTCGGCTTCCCGTATTTCGGCGGCGGCGGCAACGCCCACTGGGCACAGACGGCGCACGACCCGGTGCAAGTACGCAAGGTGCCGGTCCGCAGGCTCACGCTGGCCAACGGGGAATCCGCCGAGGTCGCGTCGGTTTTCGACCTGCTGGCGGCGAACTATGGCATCGACCGGGGTCTCCACGGCGGTAACGTCGCCGCGAGCTACGACGACGACGTGCCCTACACGCCCGCCTGGCAGGAGCGCATCACCGGCGTGCCCAGGGACCGGGTCATCACCGTCGCGCGGCAGTTTGCCGAGAACGCGCACAAGACGCGCGGCAAATCCATGATCGTGATCGGCGCCGGCATGAACCACTGGTACCACATGGACATGGGTTATCGCGCCATCATCAAGATGCTGATGATGTGCGGCTGCGTCGGCGTTTCCGGCGGCGGCTGGGCCCACTACGTGGGCCAGGAGAAGCTCAGGCCGCAGACCGGCTGGCTGCCGCTCGCGTTCGCGCTCGACTGGCATCGCCCGCCGCGGCAGATGAACGGCACGTCCTTCTTCTACAGCCACTCGGGCCAGTGGCGCTACGAGAAGCTCGACGTCGCCGAGCTGCTGTCGCCGCTCGCCGATGCGTCCGAATGGAGCGGATCGTTGATCGACTGCAACGTGCGCGCCGAGCGCATGGGGTGGCTGCCGTCGGCGCCGCAATTCAACCGTAACCCGCTGGCACTCGGGCGGGAGGCGGCGGCCGCGAACATGAGCGCCGCCGATTACGTGGTCGAGGCGCTGCGCAAGGGTGAGCTGGCATTTGCCTGCGAGGACCCGGACGATCCCGCGAATTTCCCGCGCAATCTGTTCGTCTGGCGCTCGAACCTGCTGGGCTCCTCCGGCAAGGGCCACGAGTATTTCCTGAAGCACCTGCTCGGCACCGAGAACGGCGTGCAGGGCAAGGATCTCGGCGACGAGATCGACCGGCACCCCAGGGAGGTCCGGTGGCGCGACCCCGTGCGGGGCAAGCTCGACCTGCTCGTCACGCTCGACTTCCGCATGTCGACCACCTGCATGTACTCGGACATCGTGCTGCCGACGGCAACCTGGTACGAAAAGGACGACATGAACACGTCGGACATGCATCCATTCATCCATCCGCTGACGGCTGCCGTCGATCCGGTCTGGGAATCGCGTTCCGATTTCGAGATCTACAAGGGGCTGGCGAAGCGCTTCTCCGAGCTGGCCGTCGGCCACTTGGGTAAGGAAACCGACGTCGTCAGCGTGCCGCTGCAGCACGACACGCCGGGCGAGCTCGGCCAGCCGCTCGGCGTGGCCGAATGGAAGCGCGGTGAATGCGAGATGCTGCCGGGCAGGACCATGCCGGCGATCATGACGGTCGAACGGGACTATCCGGCCACCTACGACAAGTTCACGTCGCTGGGCCCGCTGATGGACGAGCTCGGAAACGGCGGCAAGGGCATGCAATGGGCGACGCAGGAGGAAGTGGAGGCGCTCGGCGATCTGAACGGCCGGCATCGAGGCACCGGCGTCAACCGCGGACGGCCGAAGATAGAGACCGCGCGGGACGCCTGCGAGACGATCCTGATGCTGGCCCCGGAAACCAACGGCCACGTAGCCGTGAAGGCCTGGGAATCGCTATCGAAGACCACCGGCCGCGGGCACGCGCACCTGGTGCAGGGCCATGCCTCGGAGAAGATCCGTTTCGCCGATCTCGTGGCCCAGCCGCGCAAGATCTACAGCTCGCCGATCTGGTCCGGCATCGAGTCGTCGAAGGTCTCCTACAACGCCGGCTGGACCAACGTGAACGAGCTGATCCCGTGGCGCACCCTCACCGGCCGCCAGCAGTTCTACCAGGACCATCCCTGGATGCGCGCCTTCGGCGAGCAGCTCTGCGTGTACAAGCCGCCGGTCGACCTCAAGACCATCGAGCCGATCAAGGGGCATCGCGACAACGGCAATCCGGAGATCGTGCTGAACTTCATCACGCCGCACCAGAAGTGGGGGATCCACAGTACCTACACCGACAACCTGCTGATGCTGACCCTCTCGCGCGGCGGGCCCATCATCTGGATCTCCGAAGCCGACGCGGCCCGTGCCGGCATCAGGGACAACGACTGGATCGAGGCCTACAACGTCAATGGCGCGATCACCGCCCGTGCCGTCGTCAGCCAGCGGGTTCCCGAAGGCATGTCGATGATGTATCACGCCCAGGAGAAGATCGTGAACACGCCCGGCTCGGAGATCACGGGAAATCGCGGCGGCATCCACAACTCCGTGACCCGCACCGTCCTGAAACCCACGCACATGATCGGCGGCTATGCCCAACAGAGTTACGGATTCAATTATTACGGTACCGTCGGCTCCAACCGCGATGAATTCATCATCGTCCGCAAGATGAACGAGATCGACTGGATGGACGATGGCGACGTGGCCGATGCCATGCAGGCGGAGGTGCTCCGATGAAGATCCGCGCGCAAATCGGCAAGGTTTTGAACCTGGACAAATGCATCGGCTGCCACACCTGCTCGGTGACCTGCAAGAACGTCTGGACGTCGCGCGAGGGCATGCAGTATGCCTGGTTCAACAACGTCGAGACCAAGCCGGGCATCGGCTATCCGAAGGAATGGGAGAACCAGGATCGCTGGAACGGCGGCTGGGTGCGCGACGACGGCGGACGCCTGAAGCCTAGGATCGGCGGCCGCTGGCGCGTGCTCGCGAACATCTTCGCCAACCCGGACATGCCGTCCATCGACGATTACTACGAGCCCTGGGACTACGACTACCAGCACATGCAGGCGGCGCCGGATTCCCCGACCATGCCTACCGCGCGGCCGCGCTCGCTGGTCTCCGGCAAGCGCATGCAGAAGATCGAATGGGGGCCGAACTGGGAGGAGATCCTCGGCACGGAGTTCAAGCACCGCTCGCGCGACTACAACTTCGAAGGCGTGCAGAAGGAGATCTACGGGCAGTTCGAGAACACCTTCATGATGTACCTGCCGCGCCTGTGCGAGCACTGCCTCAACCCATCCTGCGTCGCGGCGTGTCCATCCGGGGCGATCTACAAGCGCGAGGAAGACGGCATCGTCCTGATCGACCAGGACAAGTGCCGCGGCTGGCGCATGTGCGTCTCCGGCTGCCCGTACAAGAAGATCTATTACAACTGGAAATCCGGCAAATCGGAAAAGTGCACGTTCTGCTACCCGCGCATCGAGGTCGGCCTGCCCACCGTGTGCTCCGAGACCTGCGTCGGGCGGATCCGCTACCTGGGCGTCATGCTGTACGACGCGGACCGGATCGCGGAGGCCGCGAGCACCGCGAACGAGCAGGACCTGTACCGGGCCCAGCTCGACATCTTTCTCGATCCGCACGATCCGGAGGTCATCGCCGAGGCGCGCCGCCAGGGCATCCCGGAAGACTGGCTGGCAGCGGCCAAGGCCTCGCCGGTGTACAAGATGGCCGTCGACTGGAAGATCGCGTTTCCGCTGCATCCGGAATACCGCACGCTGCCGATGGTTTGGTATTGCCCTCCGCTGTCGCCGATCCAGTCCGCGGCCGAGGCCGGCACGATCGGGTACAACGGCGAGATCCCGGACGTCGGCAGCCTGAGGATTCCCGTGCGCTACCTTGCGAACCTGCTGACTGCCGGCGAGGAGCAGCCGGTGGTGCTGGCGCTGGAGCGCATGCTCGCCATGCGCGCGTTCATGCGCGGCCGGCACGTCGACGGCGAAGACCGCCTGGAGGTGCTCGAGCGGGTCGGCCTGTCCGTGGAGACGGTGGAGGACATGTATCGTTACATGGCGATCGCGGACTACGAAGACCGCTTCGTCATCCCGACCAACAAGCGCGAGTATGCGCATTCCCTGTATGACGGGTTCAGCGAGCGCGGCGGCTGCGGCTTCACTTTCGGCAGCGGCTGCGACTACACCGGCCAGTCGAGCGCCGACGTGTTCGGCGGCAAGGCGAACAGCCGGCGCAAGTTCTTCCCCATCCGGGTCGAGAAAGCCAGCGACAAGCTGGAGTCGAAGGAACCCGAGAACACACCGTGGCGCCGCTGATGAACGGTTGTCTCACCCTGCGTGTGCTGGCGCGGCTGATGGCGTACCCGGAGCAGCCCCTGCTCGATGCGATGCCGGACCTGATCGGCGTGCTGCGCCGCGAAGCCTGGTTCCCGGAATCGCTGCGCGAGCGGCTGGAAGCGTTCATGCGTGAGCTGGCGGCTCGCCCGCTCACGGAAGTGCAGGAAGAATACGTAGCGCTGTTCGATCGCGGCCGCGCGCTGTCGTTGCACCTGTTCGAGCACGTGCACGGCGAGTCGCGCGACCGGGGCCAGGCGATGGTCGACCTGCTCGAGGTGTATCTCGCCGGCGGTCTCTTACTCGACGCGCGCGAGCTGCCGGACTACCTGCCGCTCATGCTGGAGTACCTGTCCACGCGGCCGCGCGCGGAAGCGGACGAGCTGCTCGGCGACGCCATGGGCGTGATCGTGCTGCTCGGTGCCCGCCTGGCGGAGCGCAAATCGCCCTATGCCGTGCTGTTCGAAGCGCTCGAGGCAGCAGTCGGCAGCCCGGCGGAGGCCGAGGCGCTGAAGCGCCGGGCGGCGACGGAGGGCCCCGACGAGACCATCGAAAAGATGGACGAAATCTGGCAGGAAGAGCAGGTCACGTTCCTGGGCAACAAGGACCCGTCCGCTTCCTGTGCCGGGAACCGACCTTTGCCGCGCGACCCGATCGCGGCGGCAGGTATCACGGTGCGCGTCGTCGATTCTGCCGCGCCGGCATCAGGCAAAGCGGCATCCGGCAACCGGAGTTGAGAGGTCATGGAGTACTACGTCAACCAGTTCCTGTTCGGTGTCTATCCGTACGTGGCCGGCACGGTGTTCATCTTCGGCTCACTGCTCCGCTTCGAGCGCGGGCAGTACACCTGGCGCGCGATGTCGAGCCAGATGCTGACGCCCCGCTCGGTCACCTTCCGGCGCGCCAGCGTGGCTTTCCACGTGGGCATCCTGCTGCTCTTCTTCGGGCACCTGGTCGGTTTGCTGACGCCGAGCTGGATCTACGAGGGGTTGGGCATCACGGCCTCGACGAAGCAGGTTGCCTCGATGGTCGTCGGCGGCCTGTTCGGCGCGTTTTGCTTTTACGGCATCACTTACCTGCTGTGGCGGCGCCTGTTCGTGCCGGCCGTGCGAGCCAATAGCGCGGTGATGGACACGTTCATCATCTGCCTGATCTGGCTGCAGCTCGTGACCGGCCTCTTCACGATCATCGCGTCCTTGCAACATCTCGACGGTCATACGATGCAGCAGCTCGCGCACTGGGCGCAGCACATCGTGACCTTCCGCTCCGGAGCGCACGAATTCATCCTGGGCGTGCCCTGGCCCTACAAGACCCATATATTCCTCGGGATGATCATGTTCACGGCGTTCCCGTTCAGCCGCCTCGTGCACATCTGGAGCTGGCCGTGGGCTTACACGCGGCGCCGTTACCAGATCGTGCGGCAGCACTGACGTGAGCGGTAACCGGCAGCCGGGCGATCCGGTGCTGGAACCCGCCGCAGAGCCGGCGCAGGCACGGGCCTTTTGCATACGCGTCGACGAGCGCACCATCGACGAGGCCGAAATCGATCGCGAGGCCCAGTATCACCCGGCCGGCAGCCTGCCCGAAGCCCGGCGCAAGGCAGCGCAGGCGCTGGTCGTGCGCGAGCTCCTGCTCTCCGAGGCGGAGCGGCAGGACATCCAGGTATCCGGCTGCGACCCGGCGGAGGGAACGGAAGAAGAACGCATCCGCGTGCTGATCGAACGCAATATCGACGTCCCGGATCCCACGGAAGCGGACTGCCGTCGCTATTACGAGGCGAACCCCGGCCGCATGCGGACCGCCGACGTGCACGAGCTGTCGCACATCCTCATCCCGGCGCCTCCGGACGATGCCGAAGCCCGTGCCGGCGCGCGGCAGGCCGCGATGGAGCTCTCCCGGACGTTGCGCGAAGAGCCGGCACGCTTCGCCGCGCTCGCACGTGAGCACTCCCACTGCCCCTCGCGCGAAGCCGGCGGGCACCTGGGCGTGGTCGGGCGCGGGCAGACCGCACCGGAGTTCGAGAAGGCGCTCTCGCGGCTGCCGGTCGGCACGGTCCCGGAATACCCGGTGGAAACGCGCTATGGCTTCCACGTCGTGCTGATCCACGCACGCCACGCGGGACGCCCGCTCACGTTCGAGGCCTGCCGCGAGCGCATTGCCGATTACCTGCGCGAGCACGTGCGCAGGCGCGCCATCAGCCAGTACATACGCCTGCTGGCGGCAAGCCACACGATCGAAGGCTTCGATCTCGATGCCGCCACCAGTCCGCTCGTTCAGTAGCGACGACGCGGGCGCGGCGGACCTGCCGCGCCCGGTGCCCGGCGGCCTGCTCGCGCGCGGCGCCGCCGGCCTCTTCCCCGGCTACTTCGCTTTCGTCATGGCGACGGGTGCGCTGTCCGTCGCAGCCCACCTCCTTGCGCTGTCGTGGCTGGCCTGGGCGTTGCTCGTCACCGGCAGCATCGGCTACCTGCTGCTCTGGTGGCTGACGCTGGTGCGGATCTTCCGGTTTCCGGCGCAGCTGGTCGCGGACCTGCACGACCACACGCGCGGCCCCGGTTTTTTCACCCTGATCGCCGGCACGTCGATTCTCGGTTCCCAATACCTGCTGATCGCCGACAGCGTGCTGACCGCCCGCCTGCTCTGGATACTTGCCGTCGCGCTCTGGATTGTCGTGACGTACTGGTTCCTGACGGCGGTGACCGTGCGCGAGGCCAAGCCGAGCATCGGCAAGGGCATCAACGGGGCCTGGCTGCTCGTCTCCGTAGCCACACATTCGATCGCCATTCTCACGGTGCTGCTGCCCTGGTCCGCCGAGGCGCTTCCGGCAGCGCGTTTTTTTGCGCTCTGCATGTTCCTGGTCGGGTGCATGCTCTACCTCGCCATCATCCCGTTGATCTTCTATCGCCTGACCTTCGTCCGTTTGCCGATGGCGTCACTCACCCCGCCCTACTGGATCAACATGGGTGCGGTGGCCATCGCCACGCTCGCCGGATCCACGCTGATCCTGTACGCGTCGCCGGGCGCGCTGGTGTACGGCTTCCTGCCGTTCCTGAAAGGCTTCACCTTGTTCTATTGGGCCGCGGCGACCTGGTGGATTCCACTGCTGGTGGGGCTGACGGTCTGGCGTCACGCCGTGGCGCGTTACCCGCTCGATTACAGCCCCCAGCTCTGGGGCATGGTCTTTCCCCTCGCCATGTACACGACAGGCACGTCACGCCTCGCCGAGGCGCTCTCCCTCCCGCTGCTCGAGGCGATCGCCTGGCCGTTCATGGTGCTGGCCCTGACCGCCTGGGCCGGCACGGCCGCCGCGATGCTCCTGCACGTCACCCGAGCGCTGCAGGCAGGACGCGCTGGACGGGGCCCGTGAGGCGCGGCCGCCGCGCAAGCCGGGTCGACCCCGATGACGAGCGGCGGCTCGCGCGGCATGCAAGTCGCGTGAGTGACGAGGCTGATCGCTCATCCTTTCCTGGCCATGGCGGCGGCGAAGCCGCGGTCGGCGAGGCGCAGGCGCTGCTGCTCGGGTTGCTGGCCCCGATCGAGCGCAGACCCGAGTGCGTGCCGCTGGCCGAGGCCGCCGGGCGCATCCTCGCGCGCGATCTCGTCGCCGGCATCCCGGTGCCGGGCTGGGACAACAGCGCCATGGACGGTTACGCCTGTCGCGCCGCCGACCTCGAGGCCGCAAGTACCGCCCTGCCCGTTTCCCAGCGGATCCCGGTCGGCGCCGCGCCGGCACCGCTCGCACCCGGTACCGCGGCGCGCATCTTCACCGGCGCGCCCATACCCCAGGGGGCCGATACCGTGGTCGCGCAGGAGGTGTGCCGCGAGAGCGACGGGGTGGTGCACATCGACAGGCCGCCGGCGGCAGGCGCGAACGTCCGCCGCGCCGGCGAGGACCTGGTGCAGGGCGCCGTCGCCCTGCGCGCCGGCCGCCGCCTGAGCCCGGCAGACATCGGCGTGGCCGCCTCGCTGGGGCACGCCGCGCTCGAGGTGGCGCCGCCGCTCGGCGTCGCGGTCCTCACCACCGGCGACGAGCTCGTGCCGCCCGGGCAGACGCTGGGTCCGGGACAGATCTATGCCTCGAACGGCCCGCTCCTCTTCAGCCTGCTGGCAGGGCTCGGCTGCGCGCCGCTGCCGCCCGTGCAGGTGCCCGATTCGCTCGCTGCCACCCGCGCGGCACTCGACGCCGCGGCGGTCACCGCGGACCTGTTGCTGACCAGCGGCGGCGTGTCCGTCGGCGAGGAGGATCACGTCAAGGCTGCCGTTGCGGCGCTCGGCGTCCTCGACCAGTGGAGGGTCGCGATCAAGCCTGGCAAGCCGCTCGCGTTCGGCCGGGTGAGAAACACGCCTTTCGTCGGCCTGCCGGGCAACCCCGTGGCGCTGTTCGTCACCTTCGCGCTGTTCGCCGCGCCGGCAATCCGCCGCCTCCAGGGACGGAGCGATCCGCTGCCGCAGGCTCTGCCGCTGGCGGCCGGGTTCGATCGCCCGCGCACCGACAGGCGCGACGTGTACCTCCGCGTGCGGCTGCAGAACGGGCAGCTCGTGCCGTACCCGCGGCAGGGAGCGGCCATCCTGAGCTCGGTCGCGTGGGCCGACGGGCTGGCGCGCGTCCCGGCCGGATCGCCGGTCGCACGCGGAGACCTGCTCGACTTCTACCCGATGAGCGCCTTGCTCACATAACCGTCAGTCAGGATCGAGGGCATGACAGAACAAGAAGCCGATGCCGCCGCCGCGGCCGGACACGACCGCTCCCCCGCCCCGCGCATGCTCTGGATGTCGACCTTCGCCTTCGCGGCGAGCTTCGCGGTCTGGACGATCTTCTCCATCATCGGAATCCGCATCCAGAAGGAGCTGGGCCTGTCGGAGTCCGAATTCGGACTGCTGATCTCGGCACCCATCCTGTCCGGCTCGGTGTCGCGCATTTTCCTCGGCCTCGCCAGCGACCGCTTCGGCGGCCGCAGCGTCACGACGCTGACCATGCTGGTGAGTGCCGGCTCCGTGTGGCTGCTCGCGTGGGCGGAGACCTATCCGCAATTCCTGCTGGCGGGCCTCGGCGTGGGGTTCGCGGGCGGGACGTTCGCGACGGGCATCGCGTTCGTTTCGCGCTGGTTTCCCGCCGAGCGCCACGGCGCCGCGTTCGGCCTGTTCGGTATCGGCAACGTCGGGGCGGCGATCACCAACTTCGGCGCACCGTTCCTCCTGGTCGCGCTCGGCTGGCAGGGAACGGCGAGAGTGTACGCCGTTGCCGTCGCGGCGAGCGCCGTCCTGTACTTTCTCCTGACCCGCGACGATCCCGAGACCCGCCGCCGGAGGCAATCCGGCAGCCGCGGCACCACCCTGGCGGCGCAACTCGCGCCGCTGCGTAAAATCCGCGTCTGGCGTTTCTCTCTCTACTACTTCACGTTCTTCGGCGGGTTCGTTGCGCTCGCCTCGTGGCTGCCCCGGTACTACATGGCGGTGTACAAGCTGGACATCGCCACCGCCGGCATGCTCGCCGCCCTCTTCTCCTTTGCCGCCGCCGTATTCCGGGCTTTCGGCGGCTACCTGTCCGATCGCTTCGGCGCGCGCGCCGTACTGTACTGGTCGTTCTGGGCCTGCATGGGCTGCCTGCTGGTACTGGCCTATCCCCCGACCACTTACATCGTGGAAGGCATCGACGGCCCCATCCAGTTCAAGCTGAGCACGCCCATCCGGCTCTTCGTGCTGCTGACCTTCGTGCTCGGCCTGTCCATGTCGCTCGGCATGGCCGCGGTCTACAAGCACATTCCGTCATACTTCCCGCAGTCGGTCGGTGCGGTGGGCGGGCTCGTCGGCATGTTCGGGGGGCTGGGCGGATTCTTCCTGCCGGTCGTGTTCGGCGTCGTCAACGACCTGTCCAATATCTGGACGACGGCCTTCATGGCGCTGTTCGGCGCGGTATCGCTTTGCCTGCTGTGGATGCACGTCGTCGTCCTCCGCATGGCACAGGAAATGGACAGGGACCCCGCGCGATCCGACGAACCCGTGCAGAGGGCACGGCGCTAGCACGCTGGCGTGGCGGGGCATCCCTGCCCCGCAGGCCGAACGCGTCGAGCACCGCGAATCCTTGCTATCTGCCCTTACCGCCGCAATAGAGGCGGCGCAGAACCTCGATGATCTGGGCCGCGTTGCTGGGGGCGACGGAATAGTAGATCGTCTGCGCCTCGCGGCGCGTCCGCACGAGACCCTCGCGCCGAAGCACGGAGAGCTGCTGCGACAGCGCGGACTGGCTCATTGGGATCCGGGCGTTCAGTTCCGAGACGGAGAGCTCACCGCCCGCGAGCGTGCACAGGATCAGCAACCGGTTCTCGTTCGACAGCGCCTTCAACAGCGCCGCGGCTTCGCCCGCCCGGCGGCGCAGGCGCTGCAGCTCACCCCTGGTCAACGCGGGGAACGCTCGCCCCCCTTCCGCCCACGTACGTACATCTCCCACTGCCTTTTCTCCCTGCCCACCTTATGCTGGGTTTACGAGGTTAAATCATCCGTTGCTAAATTAGCATTTACTAATATACTATACAACGCGGCGGCGGAGCCGTGCTGATACCGGAGGTATACGGGATGAGCATTGCAGCAATGACCCGGGATGCCGGGAAGAGACCGTTCTCGCTGGAGCGGGCCGTGGAGGCGTTTGCCGGCTTCATGGTGCTGCTGTCGGTCGCGCTGACCTGGTGGGTGCACCCCGGATTCGTGTGGCTGACGGTCTTCGTCGGCGCCAATCTCTTTCAGCAGGCGTTCACCGGCTTTTGTCCGGCCGCATTCGTGATGCGACGGCTGGGATTGCGGAGCGGAGCGGAGCTTGCCGCCCGGCGGTAGCACCACGCAGGGGGAGGTACCCTGAATGAGCAACGACATCGTCCTCGGCGGCAGCGCGCGGCTCGAACCGCGAGGCCAGGAGTGATGCGGGAGCTCGTGCGCGGCGGCAACGCCGGGTATCAGCACGGCGCCGGTGCCGCCTCCATCCTCCTCCTAACGCTGCTCGCCGCCGGCGCCACACCGGCCTCCGGCTTACCGTTGCCGACCGCCGACGCGCGCTACGAGGCCGCCCCGCGGGAGCGGGTGTTCGACGGCACGGTCGAAGCCGTGAACCGGGCGACCGTGTCCGCGCAGACTTCGGGACGCGTCGCCGAGATCCTGTACGACGTCAACGACTACGTCGAGGCGGGTGCCGTGATCATGCGCTTCACGGACGCTGAGCAGCAGGCCGCGCTGCGCCAGGCGAAAGCGGCGCTGGTGGAGGCCGACGCGCGTTTCAGCGAAGCGCAGCAGGACTACGAGCGCATCGCCACCATGTTCCGCAACCAGACCGTGTCGCGCGCGCAGCATGAGCAGGCGCAGGCGAACCGCGATGCTGCCGCGGCGCGGCTCGAGGCCGCCCGCTCGGCCGTGGCGACCGCCGAGGAGCAGCTCGCGTATACCGAGGTGCGGGCGCCCTACGCCGGCATCGTCTCGGCCCGACACGTCGAGGTCGGTGAGCTCGTGAGGCCGGGACAGGCCCTGATGAGCGGCCTTTCGCTCCAGTCGCTGCGCATCAACGTCGACGTGCCGCAGAGCATGTTTGGCCCGATCCGCGAGATCGGGCGCGCATTCGTATACGCAGGGGACGAACGCATCGCGGCCTACGACCTGACGTTCTCGCCGGTTGCCGATCCCGTCACGAACACCTTCCGGGTGCGAGTGAACCTGAGCGCCGGGAGCGCAGAGCTCTTCCCGGGGATGTTCGTCAAGGTGGGCTTCGTAGTGGGCGAAACGCGGCGCCTGCTGGTGCCCGCGGCGGCTGTCGTGAGGCGCAGCGAGCTGTCCGCGGTCTACGTCGTCGGGGATGAGCGGGTGATGCTGCGCCAGGTCCGGCTCGGCCGCCGCTACGGCGACGACTTCGAGGTGCTCGCCGGGCTCGAGTCGGGTGAGCAGGTCGCCACCGATCCGGTGCAGGCGGGCATCTACCTGAAGGAAGGCGGGACTGCGGAGCGGGAATGAGTAACGGCGGCGATACGCGGCCGGCGGACGCGTCCGCCAGGCTCGGTTTCTCCGGCAGCGTCGCGCGGCTCTTCCAGGACTCGAAGATCACGCCGCTGCTCGCGGTCGCGGGCATGCTGCTCGGGCTGTTTGCCGTGCTCGTCACGCCGCGCGAGGAGGAGCCGCAGATCGACGTCACCTTCGCGAACGTGTTCGTGCCGTTCCCCGGGGCGAGCTCGGCGGAGGTCGAGAACGTCGTGGCGGTGCCGCTCGAGCAGGTGCTCGCGGAGATCGAGGGCGTCGAGCACACGTACTCCATGTCGCGGCCCGGAATGGCGGTCCTGACCGTCCAGTTCGAGGTCGGCGAGCCGCGCACCGAGGCGATCGTCCGCCTGTACAACGCCGTCTACTCCAACCAGGACTACCTGCCGCCGGGCATCGGCGCGCTGCCGCCGCTCGTCAAGCCGATGGGCATCGACGACGTGCCGATCGTCACGCTGACGCTGTGGACGCAGGATCCGGAGCGCGGCGCGCACGACCTGGCGCGCGTCGCGCACTCCATCGAGGCCGAGATCAAGCGCGTGCCCGGCACACGCGACGTCTACACGGTCGGCGCCCCGGATCGCGTCGTTCACGTGCAGCTCGATCCGCAGCGGCTCGCGGCCTACGGGCTGTCCCTCGACGCGCTGCGCCAGGCACTGAGCGCGGGCAACGCCGTGACCCATGCGGGCGCGATCGTCGCCGACAACGCCTGGACGCCGGTGACGGCCGGGACGTTTTTCGGCAGCGCCGAGGACGTGGCCGAGCTCGTCGTCGGCGTTCGCGACGGCCGGGCCGTGTACCTCGAAGACGTCGCGGATGTCGTCGCCGGCCCGGACCAGCCCGAACGGTTCGTCTGGTTCGGAACGGGCGCGGCGGCGCGCGCGATCGGCCTCGAACCGCCGATCGATGCGCCGGCCGTCACGCTCGCGGTGGCGAAGAAGCCCGGCACGAACGCCGCGGAGATCGCGGACGCGGTCATCGCCCGCGTCGCGGAGCTTCGCGGCACGTACATACCCGCGGGCGTCCAAACGACCGTCACCCGCAACTACGGGCAGACGGCGAACGACAAGGCGGAGCAGCTGATCCACAAGCTCGTGTTCGCCACGGCTTCCGTCATCGTGCTGGTGATCGTCGCGCTCGGCTGGCGCGAGGCGGCGATCATCGGGTCGGCGGTGGTGATCACGCTGCTGCTCACGCTGTTCGCGTCCTGGGCCTGGGGTTTCACGATCAACCGCGTGTCGCTGTTCGCGCTGATCTTCTCCATAGGCATCCTGGTGGACGACGCGATCGTGGTCGTCGAGAACATACATCGGCACATGGCGCTCGGCGGAAAAAGCTTGCGCGAGGCCATACCACCGGCCGTCGCCGAGGTCGGCGGACCGACGATTCTCGCGACGTTCACGGTGATCGCGGCGCTGCTGCCGATGGCCTTCGTGAGCGGCCTGATGGGGCCGTACATGAGCCCGATCCCGATCAACGCGAGCACGGGCATGCTGCTGTCGCTCGCGGTGGCGCTGGTGTTCACGCCGTGGGCGAGCCTGAAGCTCCTGCGGCGCCACGAGGCGGAGGGCGGATCCGGCGCGGCGGACAAGGGCAACGCGCTGTTCGCTCCGGCGCGCATGGAGAGGCTGTCGCGCGCGGCGATCGGCCCCTTTCTCGGGACCGACCGCAAGGCGCGGCGGCATCGCCGCCAGCTGTACGCGGGCGTGGCGGCGGCGATCGTCGCGGCCGTCAGCCTCGTGGGCCTCACCTGGGTCGTCATGAAAATGCTGCCCTTCGACAACAAGTCGGAGTTCCAGGTCGTCGTCGACATGCCGGAGGGCACCACGGTCGAGCAGACGGCGCGTGTCCTTGCGGAGATGGCGGGCTGGCTGCGCACGCGGCCCGAGGTGACCGATTTCCAGGCCTACGCGGGCACCGCCGCGCCGATCAACTTCAACGGGCTCGTGAGGCAGTACTACCTGCGTGAAGGCGCGAACGTCGGCGACATTCAGGTGAACCTCGTCGATCGCACCGAACGCGACCTGCAGAGCCACGACATCGCGCTCGCGGTGCGCCCGGCGCTGGTCGAGATCGGCGAGCGCTACGGCGCGTCGGTCAAGGTCGTCGAGGTGCCACCGGGCCCGCCGGTGCATGCGCCGCTCGTCGCCGAGGTCTACGGGCCCGACGACGCCGGCCGGCGACGCCTGGCGGGTGCCCTCCACGATCTTTTCCGCGGGACACCGGACATCGTCGACACCGATACCAGCGTCGAAGCGCCGGCCCGGAGAGTCCTGGTCGAAGTCGACCGGCAAAAGGCCGCCCTGCTCGGCGTCGCGCAGTCGAGCGTCGCCGGTGCCCTCGACACCGCGCTGGACGGCGAGGACGTCGTGTACCTGCACGACGGTCACCAGCGCCATCCCGTGCCGGTGAGGCTGGAGCTGCCGGTGGCCGACAAGGCCGATCCCGACAGCCTGTTGATGCTGCGGGTGGCGGGACGGGACGGCAACCTGGTGCCGCTGTCCGAGATCGTCACCGTCTCGGAATCGCAATGGGAACCGACGATTCACCACAAGGACCTGCTGCCGGTCGTCTACGTCACGGGCGACATGGCGGGGCGCCTCGACAGCCCGCTTTACGGCATGTTCTCCCTGTCCGCGCAGATTGCCGACGGCGACGCGGGCACCCGCGTCGACCAGTACTTCGTCCGGCAACCGGACAACCCGTACGACTACGCGATCAAGTGGGACGGCGAATGGCAGATCACCTACGAGACCTTCCGTGACATGGGCCTCGCGTACTCGGTCGGGCTGGTCCTGATCTACCTGCTGGTCGTGGGCCAGTTCCGCTCGTATGCCGTACCGCTGATCATCATGGCGCCGATCCCGCTGACGATCATCGGCGTGCTGCCCGGGCACGCGCTGCTCGACAAGGAGTTCACGGCGACGTCGATGATCGGCATGATCGCGCTCGCCGGCATCATCGTGCGCAACTCCATCCTGCTGGTCGACTTCATACGCCACGAGACCGCGGCGGGCACGCCGTTCGAGGAAGCGGTGATCCGGTCCGCCGCGGTGCGCGCGAAGCCGATCGCATTGACCGCGCTCGCCGCCATGCTCGGTGCGTTCTTCATCCTCGACGATCCGATCTTCAGCGGCCTCGCGGTGTCGCTGATCTTCGGCATCTTCATCTCGACGCTGCTGACCCTGGTCGTGATCCCGGTGCTGTACTACTCGTTCGGCAAGCGCAATCTGGTGTGAGACGATCAGGCGAGGCGCAGCGGCAGCGATTCCCAGCCGTTGGCGGGGAACACGGCTTTGCGCGGCATTTCGTCCGCGCCGAGCTCGATGCGCCGGGTCCGCCGCAGCAGCTCCTCCATCGCCACCCGCAATTCGAGCCGCGCGAGCGGTGCGCCGGGACAAACGTGGATGCCGGCACCATAGAGGAGGTTCGCGGCAGGGTCGCGATCGAGCCGCACCTCCTCGGGAGCCTCGAACACCGCTTCGTCGCGGTTTGCGCCGATCCACATCAGGGACAGGCGCTCGCCGGCCGCAATCCGCCGGCCGCCGAGCTCCACGTCCCGCTTCGCGACGCGCCGGTTCAGGATCAGCGGCCCCGAGATCCTCAGGATCTCGTCGATGGCCGCCGGCAGGAGCGCCGGCTCCGCACGCAGCCGCGCCTGCAGGTCCCGGTCGACCGCCAGGTGACCGGCGAGGATGCCGATGGACGATGCCAGGCTGCCCAGCTCGCCCATGGTCCAGTTGCGCAGGATGCTGGTGATCTCCTCGTCGCTCAGGGGTGTGCCATCGATTCGCGTGGCGAGCAAACCGTCGATCACGTCGTTGCGCGGCGGCGCGCCGGGCTGGCGTCTCGCCCGCAGCAGCTCGTCGACGTTGGCCCTGAACTCGGCGGCCACCGCCACCAGGGTCGCGCGGTGCCCCGCGCGCGTCGCGTCCTGGCTCCGGCGCGTCCAGTCGCGGATCGATGCCGCGAGCGATGCGGGCCAGCCGAGGAATTCGCACTGGCACTGCAAGGCATACGGCACCGCGAATTCTTCGGCACATTCGCACGCGGCGCGGGAGACCAACGGCTCGAGCAGCCGCGACGCGATGGAGCGGCAGACCGGCTCGAAAAGGCGCATGCGCCCGGCGGTGAAATACGGCTCGATGGCGCGGCGGTACGCGGTGTGCTCGGGAGGATCCATGCCGTTCGGCACCGAACGATATTTGGACACCTGGTTGCTGAACGTCTCGTGATCCAGGAGCACGCGAGTGACGTCCTCATGCCGGAACAGCGACCAGCCGAGCTGCTCGCTGTGCGCGACCGGGCAGCGGCGCCGCATCTCGTCATAGGCGGCGGGCTGGTCGCGGAGAACGGCAGCGTCGGCAGGGTTCCAGTGCGGGCCGGGCTCGTCGTTCATCATCGTTCCTCCTGGGCGCCGCGGTCGGCAAATATCGCTGATTCGGCACAAGTTTCCCGAACATTGGTTGCCACTTCAACACCGCATCTCCGCGAAATGGTGCTACGCTTCCTGTGACACCTGACGTTGAAGACGTCAAGATCGAGCAGTTGCGCAACAAGGGGCAACAATGTCCGAGCCATTTCTCACCGACATCAAGACGCTACGGCAGCGTGCCAGGGAATCGATCGAGCAGGGGCCGATCACGAGCGCCTACGGCGCCGACCGGACCCGGGTCGTGGAGGTGCTGAACGGCGCGCTCGCCACCGAGCTCGTCTGCGTCCTGCGCTACCGGCGGCACTATTACACCGCCCAGGGCCTCGACGCCGGGCCGGTCGCCGACGAGTTTCTCGCGCATGCCAACGAGGAGCAGGACCACGCCGACCAGATCGCGATGCGCATCACCCAGTTGCAGGGCGAGCCGAACTTCGATCCGGATGGCCTGGCCCTGCGCAGCCACAGCGAGTACGACGATTCGCTGGGGCTGCTCGACATGGTGAAGGAGGACCTGGTCGCCGAGCGCGTTGCGATCGAGTCCTACACCGAAATCATCAAATGGCTCGGCGACAACGATCCCACGACACGCAGGCTGATGGAACAGATCCTCGCGGTCGAGGAGGAGCACGCCGACGACCTGCTGAACTTCCTGCAGGACATGCAGGGCTGAGTCTCACGCGCCGGAGAAATCCACTCCCGGGAACAGGAGCGACGGCGCGAGGATCGTCGCGTACGGGTACGGGTCGTTGCCGACCGCCTCGAGCCGCGTGAAGAGCGTGCGCAGGTTGCCGGTGACGTTCATCTCGCCGACCGGCCGGCCGATCGCGCCGTTCTCGATAAGGTGACCGCGCAGCCCGAGCGAGAAATCGCCGGTCGTGCCGTCCGCGTTGCCGCCGAGCCAGGACGTCACGTACACGCCCTCGCCCGCCTCCTCGAGCAACTCGGCGAGCGACTGCGTGCCGGTGCCGACGCGCACGTTCGAGGGGCTGCCCGTGGTCGGGGCCATGTCGGCCTTGCGGCCGTAGTAGGTATCGACGTACAGGTTCTCGATCACGCCGCCGGTGACGATCGGCAGCACCTTCGCGGCGATGCCTTCGGCGTCGTACAACCGCGAGGCGAGCCCGCGCGGGATCAGCGGATCGTCCACGATCTCGAGCTTTTCACTGAAAGCGCGCTGGCCGATCCGCGTGCCCCAGAACGAGCGGCCCTGCTGCACCGCGTACGCATTCGCGGAAGCCAGCAAGCGGCCGACGAGCGAGGAAGCGGCACGCGCATCCACGACCATCGTCATGCGGCCGGTCGGCCCCTTGTCCGCATCCAGCCGCGCGATGGCGCGCCTGAGCGCCGTCTCGCCGATGCCCTGCGCCGGCGGAAGATCCTCGATGTGCGTGCATCCGGCGTAGAACGAATCTTCCGCGCGCCGGTCGCCGCGGTCCTTGAGCGTGATGTCGGAGCCGAGCCAGCAGTAGGTCGAGTGCAGGCTGCCGCTGAAGCCGTTGCTGCTCGCGGCGGAGGACGCGACGCTCCCGTCGTAGATGCCGGCGGTGGCGGAGATCACCCGCGCGTCCGTGCGCGCCGCTCCGTCCAGCGCGCCGCACCAGGCGAGGCGCTGGCCGCGATCGAGGGCGGCGACGGCGGGATCGAGCAGGTCGAGATCCGTTTGCGAGCGGCCGGCGAACAGCTCGCGTGGCGTGATCTTCCGGTATTCGTCGGGTTCGAGCGCGCGCGTCAGCGCCACGGCCTCGCGGATGAAGGCCCGCAGCCGGTCCGGCGCGAGATCGGTGGTGGTATGCGCCGAATAGCGGCCGGCGACGTACAGCTCGAGCGCTATATTCCGCGAGATCGCGTCCTTGACCTTCTCCAGCGCGCCGTCGCGATAGCTGAACTCCACGTCGCGGCTCTCGTTCTCCACCGCGAAAGCATCGGCCGCCCCGGACTCGAGCGCCATCTGTACCGCATCGGCGGCACGCGCCGCGGCGTCAGGCTGCATTTTCGCCTCCTACCGTCATGCGGGATACGAGTACGGTCGGAATGCCCTGCGAAACAGGCACGCGCTGTCCGTTCTTGCCGCAGGTCCAGCCGCCGGTATCGAGCCGCGCATCATCCGCAACCATGGTGATCCGCGCGAGCGACTCCGGGCCGTTGCCGATGATGTTCACGTCCCTGATCGGCGCGGTGATCTTTCCGCCCTCCACCAGCCAGCCGTTCTTGACGTAGAACGTGTAGTCGCCGGCGCCGATCTGCACCTGCCCGTTCGTGTAGGTCTCCGCGATGATGCCGCGATCGACGGCCGCGACGATCTCGTCTTTCGTATGCGGCCCCGCCTCCATGAACGTGCAGGTCATGCGCGGCATCGGCGCGAACCGGTACGACTCGCGCCGGCCGGAGCCGGTCGACGTGACCCGGTACTGCCGGGCGCTGATCGAATCGTGCAGATACGATCGCAGGATACCGTTCTCGACCAGCACGGTTCGCCCGCAGGCGTTGCCCTCGTCGTCGCAGTTCAGCGCGCCGCGCTCGCCCGGAATCGTCGCCTGGTCCACGACGGTCACGAACGGCTCCGCCACCTTCTTGCCCAGCTTGTCGGAATAGATGCTCGTGCCCTTGCGGTTGAAGTCCGCCTCCATGCCGTGACCGATGGCCTCGTGCAACAGGATGCCGCTCGCGCCTGCGGCGAGGATCACCGGCATTTCGCCGGCGGGCGGCCGCACCGCCTCGAACAGGACCAGCGTGCGATCGACGGCTTCCTGCACCATGCGGTCGACGCGCTCGTCCGTGTACCAGCCGAAATCCGCGCGCGCGGCGATGTTCGAAAAACCGCTCTGCGTCGCATCACCGCGCTTCGCGGTCACCTGCACGCTCAAGCGGGTCATCGGCCGGTGATCGGTCACGAGCCGGCCGTCGAGCGTCGCGATCATGACGCGCTCATCGACGTCGGCCCAGTACACCGACACCTTTTGCACCGCGGGATCCGCGGCGCGCGCCCGGCGATCCACACGCTGCACGATCGGCAGCTTCTGCTCGACGCCCACGTCCTCCCAGGGCACCGTCGTGGTGTACAGGTTGCCGCTCTGCCGGGGGTTGAAAGCCTGCGGCGGCACGACCTGCCCGCCGTTTGCAATGGCCGCCGCCGTACGCGCCGCGGCCAGCATCGAGGGCAGCGTCAGGTCCTCGGTGAACGCGTAGCCCGTCTGGTCGCCCACCACGACCCGCAGCCCCACGCCCTGCAGGATCTCGGAATACGCGCGGCTGACGATGCCGTCCTCCAGCCCGAGGTAGTTGCCCCGCTGATGCTGGAAATACAGTTCCGCGCCGTCGGCGCCTTTCGCCGTCAGCTCGGCCAGCACGCGCGCGACCGTGGGCTGGTCCACGCCGAACCACTGGAGAAACGGATTTTCCGGGGCCGGCGCGGCCGTCGTCTTTGCAGGCTGTATGCCGCATCCCGCCAGGAACGCCGGCATGGACAGCACGGCGCCGCTCGCCGCCATGCCGCCGAGGAAAATCCTGCGCTTCATTTCCATCGCTCGTCTCTTGTCGTATGGAGCCCGCGGGCTCGTGCCGCATCCCGTCGAGGCCCGATTAAAGCGCAGATGCCGCGCGAGGGGAATTCGCCTTCGCCGGAATCCGGCGGTAGGTCACGGAATCAGCGCGTGCGCGGTCGGCGCCAGTAGCGAAGCAGGAGCCAGCCGAACAGCATGCCGCCCAGGTGTGCGAAATGAGCGACACCCGGCGCCGTGCCCGCGACGCCGAGGAACAGCTCGAGCGCCCCGAAGACGATGACGAAATATTTTGCCTTCATCGGAATCGGCGGGAACAGCAGCATGACGGTGTTGTTGGGGAAGGCCATGCCGTAGGCGAGCAGGATGCCGAACACTCCACCCGAGGCGCCGATCGTCGGATAGATGCCGCCCTGGAGCATGGCCACGACGAGTTGCACGACGGCAGCGCCGACCACGCAGGTCAGGTAATAGATCAGGAACCGCTTCGCGCCCATGATCCGTTCGAGATCGCGCCCGAACATCCACAGCGCGAACATGTTGAAGAAGATGTGCCAGACGCCGCCGTGCAGGAAACCGTAGGTCAGAACCTGCCAGGGCATGAACAGTCCGGAGCCGAGGGGCCAGAGCGCGAACATCCCGAGCTGCGAGAACTGCTGCAGCGCGAATACCAGCCCGTTGGCGATCAGGAGCCAGAAGATCACCGTGGGGATCGCGCTGTTGTCGACGGGCCGGCGCTGGTAGACGTATTGATTCAAGCTCTGTCGATCCTCGGATGGCTGCGCGGCGCCGCGGCGGAAAGGTCAGATATGCGGACCGACGGGCCTTTGACAACCGCGGCGAACGGATTTCCGGCCGGCGCGTCACCAGCCCCCGCCACCGCCGCCGCCTCCGCCGCCGCCGGAGAAGCCGCCTCCGCCGCTGCCCGATGACGAGCCGGGCGGGCGCGCGGACGAGCTGATCGCCGCGCCGAGGCCCGCGGTGACCGCGGACGTGGCGGCGCGAAAATCGCGCGAGTTCCAGGTCCCCCCGTACCAGGCCGGATGATACTGAGCGGCATCCTTGCCGTGCAAACCGGCGAGGTGTGCCGCGAACCGCTCCGACCACTGCTGCTCGACGCCGAGGGCGAGCGCAAAGGGCAGGTAGCGCTCGAAGAGCTCGGGAGTCATTTCGGGCGGGGTGCGCGCGTTCAGGTCGTCCTTCTCGGCGATCTCGAGGTAATCGCGGAAACCGGCCACTTCGTCCAGCAGTTTGCGGCCGCGCGCAGTCGGGCGGCGCATGAGCACGACGAAGACGACGATCACGGCGCCCATCGCGATCAGGACGACGGCAACGACCGGCGTCATGCCGCTGCCGACGTTGCCGGCAACGAGGAGCGCGAGCACGGCGATGGCGAGGGCCGGCAGATTCAGCGCGCGGTTGATGACGAAGTAGCGGTTCGCGAAATCGCGGCGCAGCGCCGTCCGGTGCTTTGCGCGCGCCTTGCCCAGGAGCTCGTGGTTCTCGTTCTCGAGCACCACCGTGCCCCCCTCCTCGAACAGCGCCTCGAGCAGCGCCTTCTCGCCCGCGGCGAGCGCCGGCCTGCCGGCGGCATCCGGCAGGCGGGTGAGTGAACGGCTGCCGCCGCTCTCGTCGATCCTGAGATAGCCCTTGACCGCGAGATTGATGACGGCGGCGGTCATGGCGGTGTCGTCGTAACGCATCTTCTCCACGTAGCGCAGCGACGCCGGCGAGAATCCTGCGGGAGGCTCGTAGCGCGTGACCACGACGCCCTCCTCCGGATCACGCCCGTGCCGGCGCCATACGGGCAGGTAGTACGCGAGACACCCCGCGAGACCCGCGAGGGCGGCGAGCAGGTTCACGTTGTCGGACAGGAGCCAGCCGGTCTTCGCGAGCGCACCCGGCTGCTCGACGTAGCCCTTCGGCCAGTCGACGACGATCGTCAGGCCCTCGTGCAGGCCGAGCGGAGCCGTCGTTTCGATCACGGCGCGGCCCTCTTCCGTGCTCGCACGCCACGCACGACCGTGCTCACCGGAGGCGCCGGTGAAAGCCTCCACGCCGAGCGGCCCGGGCGGCAGGCTGAAATCGAACGAGACGGTCGCCGACGCGTGGTCGATGGGGAACTCCCAGCCGAGCCCGGTCACGTTCCAGTAGAGCTCGTCGCGGGTGGCGAAGAACCCGAGCATGCGGCCGGCACGGTAGCGGTAGATATAGGTGTGCTCGCCGGGCGTGAGCAGGCGCTCCGCCGAGCCGAAATACGTGCGCACGCCGTTCGACCGGCGCTCGGTATGGAAGGCTTCCGGCCGCCCGTCGCGCTCGACCGATACGGGCTCGTACGCCACCTCGACCTCGTTGCCGAGGCGGTCCCGGTAGCGCGTGGGGTAATCGCGATAGATGCCGCGCCGGATCCGGCTGCCTTCGGCGCGCACCGTGATCGTTTCCGTGACCTCGATGCGCCCGTCCGCGCGCACGAGCACCTTGCTGTCATAGTCGAGGATGCGCTCGTCCGCGAGCACGGTCGCGGTGAGCGGCAAGAGCAGCAGGAGGAGCGCGCCTCTCATTCGACGGTACCGAGGTCCACCAGCGGCACCGCCGCGACCTCGTCCGCTGCTTTCTGGAAGAAGGGACGCGGGGTGAAACGGAAAGCGGCGGCGACGAGGTTGCCGGGCACGCTCTCGATGCGCGTGTTGTACTCGCGGACGGAGCCGTTGTAGTAGCGGCGGGCGAACTGGAGGTAATCCTCGGTCTCGACGAGCTCTTTCTGGAGCGCGAGGAAGTTCTCGTTCGCCTTGAGGTCGGGGTACTGCTCCGCGAGCGCGAGCAGGCGCCGGACGCCGCCGGAGAGCTCCTCCTCGGCGCGGCCGAGGGCGTCGACGTCGGTCAGGCGCATGGCTTCGGCGCGCAGCGCGGTGACGGCCTCGATCGTCGCGCGCTCGTATTTCGCGTACTGGTCGACGGCCTGCACGAGCCGGGGAATGAGGTCGTGCCGGCGCTCGAGCTGCACGTCGATGTCGCTCCACGCACCGTCCACGCGGTTGCGGTCGCGGACGAGCCGGTTATAGAGGACGGCGACGACGGCCCCGAGCGCCGCGATTCCGAGAAAGACCCAGAGCATCGCCGCCGCCCCCGCTCAGGAAGCGCGCGTCCGCACGCGCCCTGCCCTGCCCGCCGATCCGCCCATGGAACCCTCTCGCTGCCGGACGCGCCATTGTACCCGCGCCACGGCGCACAAGGCGGAACCGTCCCCTGTAGGAGCGCGCCATGCGCGCGACCGAACGCACCCACGTGGCCAAACGAAGGCACCCGTAGGAGCGCGCATTGCGCGCGACCGGATCGTGGCCCGCTCTCTTTGAGACCGCATCGTTCACGCACGTTTGCGGGTGCTGGCTTGGGCGGAGCCGCGACGCCCGCGAAAAGTCAGTACCAGAAGGAGAAGTAGAGCTGGTAGATGTTGGCGTCGAGGGAGTAGAAGGGCTCCTCGCCGACGGGCGCGTTCGAGGTGAGGTCGCGGAACTCGCGGTAATCGACCGCGAGCCGGTCGATGGAGAAGTTGATGCTGCCCTTGTCGATGAATTTCCAGCCGTCGCTCAGGAACTCGTAGCTCGCGGCGAGCTTCAGGGTCTGGCTGGTGAGCGGTGAGAGCTCCTTGTCGCGCCCGCGGAAGTTCGTCTGCTCGGGGCGTGTGAAGAGGTCGCGGAAGAAGTGCGCGCCGGTCTGGTCGTACCAGCGGTACTTGATGGTGTAGGTCCAGGAGCCCATCGGGTGCACGTAGGAGAGCGAGGCGGTGTGCGCGTCGATGTCCCAGGTGTCCGTGAAGTACCGGTACTCGGCCTGCAACGCCGCGCGGTACGGGAGGTAGTAGCGGGCGCGGAGTCCCAGCGCGTTCGAGGTGCGCGTGTGCGGATAGAGCTCAGGCTCGTAGGCGTAGCCGATCGGAGAGGTCGGATCGAGATAGCGCACGGAGCGATACGGGTTGTTGAGGAAGCCTTCGTCCGTGATGGTTTCGAAATTGAGCGTCGCGATCAGGTTGCGGGTGAGGATTTGCGTCAGGCCGATGCCGTACTGCTGCCGCGTGTTGTCGCGCGCGAAGGTTGCGTCGTCCGAGCGGCCGACGACGTCGTCGCCGAGCGAGTAGCTCAGGGTCAGCGTCGTGAGGTCGCCGAACATGTCCTGGCTCGCGGAGAAGTTGTACGTCTTCGCGTCGAAGTCGCTCTCGGTGCTGTCCGTGTAGCCGAACGACAGCGTCGTGTTGTTGTGCAGGTAGTCCATGCCGAGCGAGTACTGCTTGCGTTCCTCGGAGTACGGGCTCGCGGTCGTCACGACGTCGATGGACGCCGAGCTGACCATGTCGACGTAGTAGTTGCCGACGACGGAGGCGTTCTTGCCGACCTGCTTGCGCACCAGCACGGAAGGCCCGTCGATCTGCACGCCGCCGCCGTCGTAGAGGTGGTAGAGCACGTCGGCGCGGTCCTCCGGCAGCACACCGGGGAGCACGACGCCGCTCGCGGAGAGGAGCAGCACCGCGGCAACACATCGCAGGCGTCGCGCTGTCACGGCGTCCTCCAGGTGTCCTAATTGCAGCCGCAGCCGCCGCCGGCCGCGCCTTCGCCGCCGCGTGCGGCTTCGCGCGCCTCGAAGACGTGCTGGATGTAGGCGCTCGACACCGGGTTGCGGTCGAGGGCCATGATCGGGTCGGCGAGATGGTCGCGCTCGTAGGGCTTGACCCACGGCTCGACGGTGCCGCAGGCCGAGAGCAGCGGCAGGGCGACCAGCGGGATCACGACGAGGAGCTGGCGGTTTCGCATCGTGGCGGTCCTTAAATTCGGGTCGCCCGCGCGGCGGGCTCCTGCGGGATCGGAGCGCATTCCCGAGAGAACAAGGTTAGCGTCGGTGTCGGTCACGGAACCGTGAACCCCGCCTCAGAAGAACACCGTGAAGCCGAGATGGCTCTCGATGTTGTGCACGGTCTTCTTCTCGCCGAGCAGATCCGTGTCGAACAGGTGGTCGCGCAGGTCGAGGTGCAGCGTGAGCGAGTCGGTGAGCAGGAAGCGGTAGCCCGCGCCCAGGTTGACCGTGAAACGATCGTCGCCGCCGAAGCGCGTGGAGCCGAGTCCGCCGATGACGTACAGGGCCGTGTTGTACGCCCGGCCTTCGCCGAGGAAAACCTCGCCCGGCAGCAGGTTGTAGCCGAGGCTCAGGTTGTAATACGTGAACTGGCGATCGTCGTCGGAGAGGATCGGGGCGCCGCCGGACAACTCCTCGAAGCTCGTGAGGCCGGCCTCCGATTGCCCGACCGCCCCCTCCATGAACAGCCCTTCGGTGATGTGATACGCCAGGCGCGCGCCGTAGACGAGATCCGAGCCGAAGTCCTCGATGCTCATGATGCCGGCGAACGCGCCGACCTCGAAATTCTCGGTGTCGATCCCGGGTTCGGCGACGTCGCGGCGCACGACCTCCGGATCGATGACCTGCTCCGGCGCCGGCACCTCCGCCGGCCCGGACGGCGGCGGCTCGTCGCCGATGCCGAGGAGGCCTTTCGTCGCCGCGCAACCGGAAAGCGCAAGGAGCGCCGCAGGCGTCAGAAAAAGAACGCGAAACCGGCTTTCCATTCTTCTACTTCCTCGTTGTCGTCGCGGCTCGTGAACACGACGTAGCTCTTGTATTCGGCCCGCAGGATGAACCGCCGCGTCGCGTACAGGCGCAGGCCCGCACCGACGTGCGCCGTCTGGTCGCTGCGGTCTTCCCCCTGCACGATCGTCGCTTTCGGCTCGGTGTGGACGTAGCCGGCGCCCAGCGTGAAGTACGGCGATACCCGCCATTCCGGCCACGTCTCGTGCACGACGTTAACATTGGCCGCCCAGCCGTTCGAGAAATTCCCGAGAATCTGTGAACCGGATACCTCGAAAGACACGTTCGGGTTGAGCGACCACGCGCCGTACAGGGACAGGACGTTGGCACCCCCGTAGTCGCCCGAGAGCATGCCGATCTCCCAGCGCGAGTCGAGGTAGTCCTGCCGGTCCGCTTCGCTGAGCTCGACGGTTTCGCCGTTCGGGCGCAGCGTCAGCTGCAACTGCTCGCGATGCACCCAACCCTCGACCCCGCGCGCGTCCCTGACGAGGAACCAGTCGGTGCGGCGCTTGATGACTTCGATGGTCTCGCCGCGCTCGATCGCATGGAAACGCGGATAGCCGCGGCCGGGCCCGGTGTGCAGCTCGAGGTACGGATCCGCCACCGTGACGGTGTAGTGCTCTTCCGCCGCCCATGCCGTGCCCGCCGCGATCCAGCTCGAGATCAGCAACAGCGCCGCGCGCAGCAGAAGGTCAGTTGGCCGGGACGTCGAAGGGATTGTTGTAATATTGCGCTCCGACATCCAGCCATTCCGCAATCAGCCGCAACTCGGCTGGCGTGAGCCAGCCCTCGTGTATGCCGCCCGTCTCGAAGGGCGCAAAGAAATCGTCCGAGGCGAGCGCCCCCGCCGCGGTCATCGAAGAATCGACGGGCACGGTGTCGAAGATCGGATCGCCGGTGTCCGGATCCGTGCCGACCTGCACCAGCACATCCTGGAGGGCGCCCATATTGACTACCTGCTCGTTGTCCGGGAACAGAAGCTCGCGGTACGCATTGAACTGCAGCGGCTCGTCCGGCGACGGGCCAGCGGAGAGATCGAGCTGGCCAGCCGGCACACGCGGGGCCATCGCCTGGTCGACCGGCGAGTGGCATCCGACGCAGTCGTGCATGACGGGCGCACCGTTGCCGTCGAGCACGGGATTACCCATGTCGTCCAGCTCGGGACGCGGCACGCTCCACAGCGGATGGATGTGCATTTCGTAGTTGATCACGATGCGGCAGCCCGGCGTCCACTGCTGGATGCAGGGCGCGCTGGTGGGCGCGGCCGTCGTGAGATCGGTGTACGACAAGGCAAAGCTCGCATCCTTCGCACGGCCGGCGGCGGTCTCGTCGGTCCAGACGTCCACGTACTCGAGGTCGACCGAAGGCACGAGCGACGCGCAGTCCGTCGCGCAGCTCAAGCGCGCGCGCACCTCGGCCATCGTCTCTCCGACCTCGCCGACGAACAGGGCCGGATCGCTGTTCGGGAACGGCCCTCCCGCGGTCGCCGCCCCGGCCCAGGCGGCCGCGAACGCGTCGGCGCGGCCGTGTGACAGCCCGCCGTTCGCGACGTGGCAACCGTTGCACTCGAGCACCTGTCCCGGCCGTACCTGCAGCCAGTTCTGGTGGCGCGCGGTGGTGCGGCGGCCCTGCGCATCGAGCACTTCGACGGCCAGCGCGACGTTCGCCGGCACCTCGACCATCACCGAGCCGTCCGGCTCGATCGGCGCGTACCCGACGATCTCGCGCATGCCCTGCTGCCGCGACGGACCGAATGCCGCGTTGTCGATGTCGAGGACGTCCTCGTCCGGGATCGACACCGCTTTGACCACGCGGAGGAAGCGCGCGGGCCGCTCGGCGGCCGCGGTCTGCGCAGGATCGGCGAGCGCCGCGATATCCGCGACGGCACCGCCGTCGAAGTCGTACACGCTGCGGATCGCGATGACACCAGCACCCGCGGTCGCCAGGTCCGGATCGAGCGCTAAGGCGTTCTCCCCGTCCAGGATGACGGGCGGCACCGGCCGCGGGTCCGCGACCACGGCCTCGCTGTACATGACGCCTTCCTCCGGCGCGACGACCGGTAGCTGCGTCTCGTCGCGCGGGTCGTAGACCCACACGCCGTAGAGCGGCGGCGCGAGCTCGACGTTCGGGTTTGCGAGGCGCTCCTCCGTGCACGGCACGAAGAGGAGCTCCTCGACGACGCGGCACTGGCTCCAGGTCACGAGCAGCCTGCCGGTGCCGTCCTGGATCGGGTACGCGGACGCATAGCGGCCGGCGGGCGAGGCGGCGTTGCCTTCCGTCGAGACCGCATTCACCGTCGCGGGCTGCTGGGCGGGCCCGGTGAGCCCGGCATTGTCCTTGTTCGGCTGGGTGTTCTCGACGTACGCCGGCGTGTCGATCACCACCACGTCCCCTCCGGCCTGCGTATCGTCGAAGGGACGCACGAGCGCCAGCACCCGGCCGTCGTCGAGCGGCCGCGGTGCGAGGAACTGGACGATGCCGCCGTTGCTGCCCGTGGCATGGCTGTTGCGGCCGTACAGGAGCTCGAGCGCGGAACCGTCCGGGTTCATCCGGTACAGGTTGACGGCGTCGTTCGCGCCCGCCGCATCCCAGCGGCTGAACACGATCTGCCCGTTCGGCAGCACCGCGGGATCGAAATCGTGGCTCTGGTTGTAGCTCACCTGTTCGATCCCGGTGCCGTCCGCGTTCATCACGTGCAGCACGAAGGCCGGCTCGTTCAGGTTCTCGTCCTCGGCGTCGAACTGCGGCTTGCCCTCGTCGAGCAGCACGGCCTTCGAGCGCACCTGGCGCGTGGAGGAAAAGATGATGCGGCCGTCCGGCAGGTAATGCGGCGCGATGTCGTGGCCGATCTCCGCCGTGAGATCCGAGGCGATGACCCGCCGCAGCGTGTCACTCGCGATCGCGTATTCCCAGATGTTCCAGGTCGGCTGGTCCGGATCGTCGAGCGCCAGGTTCTCGTTCACCGGTCCGCGCATCGCGAACAGGAGCGTGGCACCGTCCCAGGAGATCTCGACGTCGCGGACGTCGCCGCGTCCTTCCGTCACCCGTTCGCTGACGTTGCTCGCCGCGGCGCTCGGTGAGGCCCGGTCGCGGAACCACAGGTCGGTGCCGACGTTGAAGCGGAGCCGCTCGCGCACGTCGGGAAAGTCTTCGTCGCCCCCGTCGTCGAGCGGGATCGGTCCCTTGACGTAGGCGATCGGGAAATCGACGACCACCGGGTCGGGCTCCTGCCCGTCACCGATCTGTACGCCGTTGCCTCCGCCGCCACCGCAGCCGGCGACGAGCGCGGCGGTAACGAGCGCGAGCAGAGCCGCGACGCGCGGCGCGCGCGGCGAGCGACGCGAGGAGCCATCCCCGCACCCTGTGAATGCGTCGTTCATGATTCGCCCCCAAAGCCCGCCGGCGAGGTGCCGACGCCGCCCAAAGCGCCAGCACCGGTGCAAATTTCGCGCCAGCGGGCTCCGGTGTTAAGTCAAGTGATCTTCGCCGTTCGCACGGGCCCGCACCGTTAACGTGGTCACAAAGCCTCGCCGGATGCGCCACCGGGAGCGGGTTTGCAGGGCCGGGACCACTCCCGGCGGCGGCTGTCGCCCCGCGACCGTTGCGTCCGCGCCAAATGCTGTCGGCATTGGACACGCCTGTCGCCTCCCGGCGACGGCGAATGCCACCCCCCGAATCAATGACTTGCAAATTCTGCACCGGCCCGATGTACCGAAGGGACGACAAGCCCTTGACATATTTCAAAACGGCGGGCGTCGACCATGGCGCGCGTAACTGATTGTTTACGTAGAGGTCCGCTCCGCGCCACCGCCGCCGGCCCGGCTTTGGCACAGCGCTTGCTATGGAGGTCACGACGGCGATGCTGCCGCGGGCCGGGGGGCCCGCGGGGATTGTGAGTGCATTCACGGCCGTGGCCGCGAAGCATCGGGCATCCTCTTTCGGGGCACAGGCGGGGCAGGACGCGCATGGCACACAGGAGGTGGACGACCGCCGCGCTGGCGGCGGTGCTGGCCCTTGCGGCCGCGGCCGCGGGCGCGGGACCGCGCGAGCAGGCGAAGCGCATTCACGATCGGCTCGCGGGAGTGCCGCCGACCGAGGCGGTGCTCGCCGACATGGAAGCGGACGTCGCCGGCGGCAACGCCATCGCGGCGGCGTACACGGCGATGGCCGATCCGGCCTTCTACAACGTCACGCTCAAGAACTTCGTGGCGCCCTGGACCAACCGGGCGCAAAGCGTGTTCGTGCCGCTCAACGACTACATCGCGACCGTGATCGGCATGATCCGCGACGACGTCGCGTTCAACACCCTGCTTTCCGCCGACCTGCTGTACGTCGGCGCACCGGGTCTCGCGCTGCCGGCGTACTCGGCGTCGAACAACGACCACTATGAGCAGATGGAGGCGCGCGGCGTCGATCTCATGACCGGGCTCCAGGCCACGACGCAGTCCTCGCTGATCGGGCTGCCTCCCGGCGCGACGGCCGGCATCATGACGACGCGCGCGGCGGCGGAAGCCTTCTTCATCGCGGGCACCAACCGCGCGATGTTCCGCTTCACGCTGCTCAATCACCTGTGCAACGACCTGGAGCAGGTGATGGACACGAGCCTGCCGCCGGATCGCATCCGCCAGGACGTGAGCCGCAGCCCGGGCGGAGACAGCCGCCTGTTCCTCAACAACTGCATCGGCTGCCACAGCGGCATGGACCCGATGGCGCAGGCGTTCGCTTACTACAACTTCGAGGAGACCACCGGCCGCATCGAGTACACGCCGGGCGAGGTGCAGGAGAAGTACTTTCACAACGATGCGAACTTCCCCTTCGGCTATCGCACGCCGGACGACCACTGGGACAACTACTGGCGGCACGGCCAGAACCGCTTCCTCGGCTGGGATCCGGGCCTCCCCGGTTCCGGAGCCGGCGCGAAGTCGCTCGGCGAGGAGCTCGCGGCGAGCGATGCGTTCGCGAGCTGCCAGGTAAAGAAGGTGTTCCGCGCCGTCTGCCTGAGGTCTCCCGAGGACGCCGCGGACCGCGCTCAGGTCGCGACGATGACCGCCTCGCTCAAGAACGGCTACCGGATGAAGCAGACGTTCGCGGAAGCGGCCGTCTACTGCATGGGCCAGTAAGGGAGCGCGGCCATGAATGCAGCCATCGACCGATTGAAGGGACGCACGGCGCGGCGCGTGCTGCTCGTGGCAGCGGCCGCCGTGGCCGCCGGCTGCGGCGGCGGCGCCGGGACCACCGAGAACCCGGGGACCGGCGTCACGCCGCCCTCGGGCTACGACGGCCCGCCGCCCGCCACCGACGACGTGCAGAGCTTCAAGCTCAACCTGTGGGACAACGTCGAGGCGAGCAACCGCTGCGGCGGCTGCCACACGGACGGCGTCGGGCAGTTGCCGCTGTTCGCGCGGCATGACGACATCAACCTCGCCTACGAGGCCGCGAACACGCTCGTCGACCTGACGCAGCCGTCCGCGTCCACGCTGGTGGCCAAGCTGGCGAGCGGCCACAACTGCTGGCTCTCGGACGCCCAGGCCTGCGCGGACATCATGACCACCTGGATCGAGGCCTGGGCCGGGGCGCAGGCCACCGGCGGCCGCCAGATCGTGCTTAAGGCGCCGGTCGAGAAGGATCCGGGCACGAGCCGCAACTACGCCAACGCGAGCGCCGCGAACTTCGCCGCGCTCGTGCACGGCCCGATCCTTGCGGAATACTGCTCCGGCTGCCATTCGTCGCAATCCGCGACTTCGCAGCAGCCGTACTTCGCGGATCCCGACATCGCGGTGGCGTTCGGGGCGGCACAGGCCAAGATGGATCTCGATTCACCCGCGGACTCGCGCTTCGTGCTGAAGCTCGCGGCCGAATCCCACAACTGCTGGGACAATGATTGTGCGACGGCCGCGGCCGAGATGCAGGCGGCGATCCAGGCATTCGCCGACACCGTCCCGCTCACGTCCATCGATCCGGCGCTGGTGAACAGCAAGGCGCTGACTCTCCTGGAGGGCACCATCGCCTCCGGCGGCAACCGCTACGAAGGCGCGCAGATCGCACTCTGGGAGTTCAAAACCGGCCAGGGCACGACGGCCTTCGACACGAGCGGCGTCGATCCCGCGATCGATCTCGCCCTTTCGGGCGACATCGAATGGTTCGGCGGCTGGGGCATCACCATCAACGACGGCAAGGCGCAGGGCACGACGACCGCGAGCCGCAAGCTCTACGACCTGATCCGCGCGACCGGCGAGTACTCGATCGAGGCGTGGGTGATCCCCGCCAACGTCACCCAGGAGATGGCGCGCATCGTCAGCTACTCCGCGGGCCAGGACGCGCGCAACTTCACGCTGCAGCAGACGCTGTACGACTACGATTTCCGGCACCGCAGCACGACCACCGACCTGGACGGCAACCCGGCGCTCTCGACGCCCTCGGCGGACGAGGTGCTGCAAGCGACCCTGCAGCACGTCGTCGCGACCTACAGCCCGGTGGACGGCCGCAAGATCTACGTCAACGGCGCGCTCGTCAGCGAGGCCGACCCGGTCGCCACCGGCTCACTGGTCGACTGGCAGGACACGTTCGCGCTGGCGCTCGGCAACGAGGTCGACGGACAGGGCCTGTGGCAGGGCACGCTCAGGCTGGTCGCGATCCACAACCGCGCGCTCACGCCCGAGCAGATCGCGCAAAACTTCAACGTCGGCGTAGGCGAGAAGTTCTACCTGCTGTTCGGCATTTCCGACGTCATCGGCGTGCCCTCGGCCTACATCCTGTTCGAGGTGGCGCAGTTCGACAGCTACAGCTACGTGTTCACGAACCCGCATTTTCTCACCCTGGACGCGACGCAGCAGCCGGAAGGCATTCCCCTAAAGGGCCTGCGCATCGGCGTGAACGGCGCGGAAGCCGGGGTCGGACAGGCGTACGCGAACCTGGACGTCACGCTCAGCGCCTCGGCTTTCGGCGAGCTGGGCCAGCCGCTGTCGCCGCTCGGCGCCGTGATCCCGCTGGAGAAGGGTCCCGAGGGCGACGAGTTCTTCCTGACGTTCGACCGGCTCGGCCACGAAACCTACGTGCGCACGGAGGCCCCGCCGCTCACCGTCACGCCCGCGGACCTGCCGCAGGCGCCGCGCTTCGGGGTGCGGACCTTCGACGAGATCAACGCGACCATGGCCGCGCTCACCGGCGTCGACCCGGAGCAGCCGGACGTCGATGCGACCTTCCAGAACCTGCGCCAGTCGCTGCCCGCGGTCGAGGCGCCGAACGCGTTCCTGTCCTCGCACCAGGTGGCCGTGGCGCAGCTCGCGATCGAGTACTGCAATGCGCTGGTCGAGGACCCGGGCCTGTCCGCTTCGTATTTCCCCGGCTTCGACTTCTCGGCCCCGCCGGCGACGGCCTACGCCGGCAGCAATCGCGACCTCGTGATCCAGCCGCTGCTCGACGGGATGATGGGAATCGACATCCAGACGCAGCCGCTCTATCCCGATCTGCGCGACGAGCTCGGCTATGCCGTGCCCGACGGCACGCGGCCGGACAACCTGGTCGACCGGCTGGTCGCCGGCGGCAACGCCGACACGCGCGGCATCGCGAAGGGCGTGTGCGCCGCCGTGCTCGGCAGCGCCGTGACCGTGTTCCAGTAAGAGGCAAAAGCCCATGTCCAGGAAACGCAAGCAAGGCTCTCGCTACGACGCGCCGCTCCGGCACCCGGACCATCCGCGTCCGATGACCCGGCGGCAGTTCGTCGCGCAGGGATTTTTGGGCGGCTGCGCGTTCGTGCTGGGCGGGGGCGTGCTGTCCCTGTTCTCGAACCCGCGCCAGGCTTATGCGGCGCTCTCCGGCGACCTGCAGCCC
>DASVDF010000057.1:0-8869 GCA_036381215.1 Woeseiaceae bacterium
GCGATCAGCCGCCCGCGCCGGTCGCCGCCTGCAGCTGCCCGATGAACGGGTTGGCGAAGGCGAAGAAGAGCGCGACGCCGACGCCGATCATCGCGACCGCGTCGAGCAGCGCCACGACCAGGAACATCTTGGTCTGCAGCATCGGCGCCAGCTCCGGCTGCCGTGCCGCGCCCTCGAGGAAGCGGCCGCCGAGCAGGCCCATGCCGATGCCGACGCCCAGTGCGCCGAGCCCGATCAGGATCGCGACGGCGACGGCGGTAAATCCAATCACAGTTTCCATCGTTGTCTCCTCAACGAATTCGAGTCAAAAGAAATCAATGCTGTTCCTGGGCCAGCGACAGGTACACGATCGTCAGCATCATGAAGATGTAGGCCTGCAGGATGATGATCAGGATGTGGAACACCGCCCACAGGAAGTGCAGCGGCAGCTGCCAGAGCCCGAGCAATGCGATCAGCACGAAGATCAGCTCGCCCGCGAACATGTTGCCGAAGAGTCGCAGCGAGAGCGACAGCGGCTTCGCGAGCAGCGCGACGGATTCCAGCACGAAGTTGAAGGCGATGATGAACGGCGCCGCGATCAGCCCGAGGCCTTTCGTCGGCGGCGCGATCGGGTGCAGCGTGAGCTCGCCGATGAACCCGCCGAAGCCCTTGTTCGCGACGCTGTAGAACACGATCAGGAAGAAGACGGCGATGGACATGCCGAAGGTCACGTTCACGTCCGCCGTCGGCACCGCCCTGAGATACGGCACTCCGATGGCTTGCGCAAGCTGCGGCAGCCAGTCGACCGGTATCAGGTCCATCAGGTTCATCAGGAAGACCCAGACGAACACCGTGAGCGCGAGCGGCGCGATCAGCCGGCTCTTCCCATGGAACGAGTCCCGGACGCTGGAATCAACGAAACCCACCAGCAGCTCGATGGCGGTCTGCAGCTTGCCGGGCCGGCCCGACGTCGCCTTTTTCGCCACGCGTCCGAACAGCCACGCGAACACCACGCCCAGCACCAGGGCGAAGAACATCGAATCGACATTGATGGCCAGCGGATTCGTCGCGCAGTCGTTCCAGACCCACTTACCGTCCACGTGACAGACCTGCAGGTTCGTCATGTGGTGCTCGATGTAGCTGCCCGAGGTCAGCTCTCCGTGTTCGCTTGCCATTGCCTGATCGTTCCGTTCAGCGGCGTTTCAAAAATCCGGCGAAGGTTGCGAGTTGCGCACCGACGAAGCCCGTGAACAGCGCGCCCGCCGCGAGCGGCCGCACCCCGATGAAAATTGCCCCGAACATGATGGCTGTGAGCGCCACCTTCCCGAGTTCCCCAATGTACGCAGCCCGCATCAGCGCAGCCGCCCCGGGGTTCCGGCGCGGCAAGCTCAGCCTGAGTGCCAGAAAGGCATTCGGGACCACTGCGGTCAGGCCGCCGAGCAACGCCGAGTAGCCCGACACCGGTCCCTCGATGCTCAAAAAAATTGCTGCCAGAATCGCGGTCAGTCCCGCCTGCGCCAGGAGTACGCGGAGCACGAGAGCACCGGACGAGGCCGCACGTCGGTCGCCGGCCCCGTTGCTCACGGCTCGTTTGCCTCCGGCAACAAAAACGCCACGTCCCTGCCCTAACCAGCGCACTGACCGGCGGGATGTGGCGTGCTTAAAATAGTTCCAGGCGGGCCTGAACTCAGGCGCGGGATTATAGAGAGCGGTCCTGCCCAAGGCAACCAATCCGGCGGGTCGAAAACCTCCGTTATCACGCCCGAAACATGAGGGTGACCATGCGGGATTCAACGCGAAAATGCCGCGAATTCGCAGCGCGGCGCCCGTACCCGCCGCGCCCGGGTCAGCGGATGTGCGCGAGAATCCCGTCGAGCTCCTCGAGGCTGTGATAGGCGATGACGATCGTTCCTGAGCCCTTGGCACCATGCTCGATATGGACTCGCGCGCCCAGCTTGTCGGCGAGCTCGGTCTCGAGCCGGCGCACGTCGGCGTCCGGCGCGGGCGCCGCCCTGGCCGCCTTCGCCGGCTTCCCCTGGAGACGGCGGACCAGCGCCTCGGTGGCCCGCACCGAGAGTCCCTGTTTCACGACCTCGCGGGCGGCGGCGACCCGCTGGCCCGGCTCCGCAAGCGCGAGCAGGGCCCGGGCATGCCCCATGTCGAGCGCGCGGGTCTCCACGAGCTCCTTCACGGATTCCGGCAGCTCCAGCAGGCGGAGCAGGTTGGACACGGCGGCCCGCGAGCGCCCGACGGCCTCGGCGGCCTCCTCGTGCGTGAGCTCGAACTCGCGGATCAGCCGGTCGAGCGCGCGGGCTTCCTCGAGCGGGTTCAGGTTCTCGCGCTGGATGTTCTCGATCAGCGCCATCGCGATGGCCGCTTCGTCCGGCACGTCGCGGATGACGGCGGGGATCTCGGCGAGGCCGGCCATCTGGGCCGCGCGCCAGCGGCGCTCGCCGGCGATGATCTCGTAGCGTTCCTCGCGCCCGTCGCCGGAGCCGATCGGCCGCACGACGATCGGCTGCACCACGCCCTGGGTGCGGATGGAGTCGGCGAGCTCCGCCAGGGACTCCTCGCGCATGTCGACGCGCGGCTGGTAGCGGCCGCGCTTGAGCAGCTCGACGGGGACCCTGCGCAGCACCTCGGCCGGCGCACCGCCGCTCGCGGCCGGTGCCGGCGCGGGCGCCGCGGCGGGCCCGGCAGCGGCGGCCTCCGGTTCGGCGGGCGCGACGGTCGAGCGGCTGAGCAGCGCATCGAGCCCCCGTCCCAGTCGTTTCTTGCGGTTCATCCCCTCCACTTTCTCCAGCCGCGTGGCCGTGGTCATGCCGTCCCCCTTGGTTCCGTGTCAGCCGGCCAGGGCGTCTTCCGTGCTGCGCTCGTCTTCCCGCCGCAGCACCTCGCCCGCGAGCGCGAGATAGGCCATCGCGCCGCGCGAGGTCCGGTCGTGATACAGGACCGGCCGGCCGAAGCTCGGTGCTTCGGCCAGGCGCACGTTGCGCGGCACTACTGTCCGGAACACCTTGTCGTTGAAGTGCGCGATGAGCTGGTCGGAAACCTCGTTCGACAGGTTGATGCGCGGGTCGACCATGGTGCGCAGCAGGCCGAACACCTCGAGGTCGGCGTTCACCGAGCCCCTGATCTGCTCGATCGTGTCGAGCAGCGCGCTCAGGCCCTCGAGCGCATAGTACTCGCACTGCATCGGGATCAGCACGCCGTCGGCCGCGGTCAGCGCATTCACCGTGAGCATGTTGATCGACGGCGGGCAGTCGATCAGTACGAAATCGTAGAGCCCGCGCACCGGCGCGAGCGCCTTGCGCAGGCGCAGCTCGCGGCCGATCTCGCGCAGCAGCGTGACTTCGGCGGTGGTCAGGTCCGCGTTGCCGGGCAGCACCGCGAAATTGCCTTCCGGAGCCGAGACGATGGTGTCGGCCGCCGTCTCGTCGCCGAGCAGCACGTCGCAGGCGGTGCGCTCGAGGCTCATCTTGTCGATGCCGCAGCCCATGGTGGCGTTGCCCTGCGGATCGAGGTCCACCAGCAGCACGCGGCGATGCGTCGCCGCCAGCGACGCGGCCAGGTTCACGCACGTGGTGGTCTTGCCGACTCCGCCCTTCTGGTTCGCGACGGCGATTACGCGGGCCATCGCTTCACGCGCCTCTCGTCAGAATGACGACGTGGCGCGAGCCCGGCGCGAGTCCGGGTACGGCGAGCTCAGTCACTGTGTAATCCCATGCGTCGGGCAGGTCGGCCAATGGTCGCAATTCCGCTTCCGGGTATTGTCCCTTGAGAGCGAGCAGGACGCCATCGTCGGCAAGCAGGTGTCCCGCGATGCGCGTGAATTCGGGGATGGCGGCGAGCGCCCGACAGAGAACCGTATCAAAGCGCACTGACGGTGCATAGTCTTGCGCGCCCGCCTGCACTGCTGTCGCATTTTGCAGACCGAGCTCGCCGATCGCGTGGCGCACGAACGCGATCTTGCGCGCGTTGCGATCGAGGAGCGTCACCGCGAGCTTGGGCTCCGCCACGGCCAGCGGCAAACCCGGGAATCCCGCGCCGGTGCCCACATCCACGACACGCTCGCCCTTCACGTACGGGCGCACCGCCAGGCTGTCCAGCACGTGGCGGACCACCATCTCCTCTCGATCGCGCACGGCCGTCAGGTTCATGCGCGCGTTCCACTTCTCGAGCTCCGCGAGCAGTTGCGCGAGGCGCGCGGCGGCGCCCTCCGGCAACACCTGCCCGAGCTCCGCCACTCCCGCTTCGATTGCCCTCTGGAGATCGTCCACCGCCGGCATTATGCCGCGCCCGCGCTTCATTGATTTGACGGCGGGTTCGGCAGCACCGCCGACCGGCGGTGCTGCCCTGATCCCGTGGCCCGCAGCATCTGCGTCGATGCTTTGTTCGGGCGGCAGGAGCCGCATCGCGCGCGACCGAACGCAGGCACATTCCATTCAGCACCGGGCGATGCCGGCGATCGGTCGCGCGCAATGCGCGCTCCTGCAGCCCGTTGTCGGTCCCGGAGCCGGTCAGGCGACGAGGAGGGCCATGAAGTCGTCGACGGCGGTGAGGGCGAGGCGCTCGGGGTCGTCGGCGAGGGCGGCGAGCTCCTCCCACTGGCGGGGTTTCAGCTTGCCCTTGATGCTGGATTCGAACTTCCGGCGCAGGAGCGGAATGCCTTCCTCGCGGCGCTTGCGGTGGCCGACGGGGTAGTCGACCTGCACGCGCGAGGTGCTGGTGCCGTCGTGGAAGAAGACCTGCACGGCGTTGCCGATGTAGCGCTTGTCCGGATCGTAGTAGTCGCGGGTGAACGAGGGGTTCTCGCGCACTTCCATGCGCGCGCGCAGGTCGTCGATGCGCGGGTCGGCGGCGACGTCGTCCTCGTAATCGGCGGCCGTGAGCCGGCCGAAGATGAGCGGCACGGCCGTCATGTACTGGATGCAGTGGTCGCGGTCCGCCGGGTTGTCGAGCGGGCCGGTCTTGTCGATGATGCGCACGCCCGGCTCCTGGGTCTCGATCACGACGCGATCGATCTCGTGCAGTCGCGGCGCGACCTCCGGATGCAGGGTCATCGCTGCTTCCACCGCGGTCTGCGCGTGGAACTCCGCGGGCCAGGAGATCTTGAACAGGATGTTCTCCATGACGTAGCTGCCGTAGCGCTGCGGGAAGGTGAACGAGCGGCCGTCGAAGAGCACATCGTAGAAGCCCCAGGTGCCGGCGGAGAGCGCGGACGGATAGCCCATCTCGCCCGCCATGGCCATGAACGCGAGACGCACGCCGCGGCTGGTCGCATCGCCCGCGGCCCAGCTCTTGCGCGAGCCGGTGTTCGGCGCGTGGCGGTAGGTGCGCAGCGCGCCGCCGTCGATCCAGGCGTTCGACAACGCGTCGATCACCCGCTCGCGATTGCCCCCGAGAAGCCGCGTCACGACCGCGGTCGTGGCGACGCGCACCAGGAGCACGTGGTCGAGGCCGACGCGGTTGAAGCTGTTCTCGAGCGCGATCACGCCCTGGATCTCGTGCGCCCTGATCATGGCGGCGAGCACGTCCCGCACCGTGAGCGGCTCCGCGTCTTCGGCGCGGGCGCGCCGGCTCAAAAAATCCGCGACGGCGAGGATGCCGCCCAGGTTGTCGGAGGGATGGCCCCATTCGGCCGCGAGCCAGGTGTCGTTGAAATCGAGCCAGCGGATCATCGCGCCGATGTTGAACGCGCCCTGCACCGGGTCGAGCTCGTAGGACGTGCCCGGCACCCGCGCGCCGCCGGCCAGCGTGGCGCCCGGAACGACGGGGCCGAGCAGCTTGGTGCACGCGGGGTAATCGAGCGCCTGGAAGCCGCACGCCAGCGTGTCCAGCAGGCACCAGTGCGCCGTATCGTATGCGAGCGCCGAGTCGATCCCGGTGCCGCACACGTACTCGGCAATGTCGACCAGCGGCTCATCGGGCGCCGGCCGCACGGCCGAGCGGTCTCTCCCTGTGCTCACGATGTCATCTCCTGGCAGGTGGGTTGCTGGCTGGCGCCTGCAGGAGCGCGCATCGCGCGCGATGACCATCGCCGACTCGCAAACGTCTTTGAGATCGGGTCGACGGCATCGCGCGCGATGCGCGCTCCTACGGGCGCTGGTCGATGGGCAGCCATTCCTGGAGCGGCGGGCCGACGTAATCGGCCGCCGGCCGGATCAGCTTGTTGCTCGCCCGCTGCTCCATGATGTGCGCCGACCAGCCGGTTACGCGCGAGCAGACGAAGATCGGCGTGAAGAGGTAGGTCGGAATGCCCATGAAGTGATACACCGTCGCGGCGTAGAAATCCGCATTCGCGAACAGCTTCTTCTCGTCCCACATGACCTTCTCGATGGCCTCGGAGACGGGGAACAGCCGCTGGTCTCCGACTTCCTCCGCCAGCCCCTTGGAGAGCCTCTTGTTGACGCTGTTGCGCGGGTCGGAGGTCGTGTAGACGCGGTGCCCGAAGCCCATGATCTTCTCTTTGCGCGCGAGCATCTGCCTGACGCCCGCGGCCGCTTTCTCCGGCGTCTCGAATCTCTCGATCAGCTCCATGGCGGCCTCGTTGGCGCCGCCGTGCAACGGCCCGCGCAGGGCACCGATCGCGCCGGTGATCGCGGAATGGAAGTCGGACAGCGTCGCCGTGATCACGCGTGCCGCGAAGGTCGAGGCGTTGAACTCGTGCTCGGCGTACAGGATGAGGGTCGTGTCCAGCGCCTTGCGATGCGACTCCGCGGGCGGGCGATCGTGCAGCAGGTGGAGGAAGTGCCCCGCGACGCTGTTCTCTCCGGTGCGCACGTCGATGCGCTTGCCGTCGGCGTGCCAGCGGTGCCAGTACAGGAGCATCGACGGCAGGCAGGCGAGCAGGCGTTCCGCGACCTCGCCCTGGCGCGAGAAATCGCCCTCGGGCTCGAGATTGCCGAGCAATGAAACGCCGCTCCGCAGCACGTCCATCGGATGACTGTCGCCGGGAATCATCTCCAGCGCCTGGCGGAGCGGCTCCGGCAGCTCGCGCAGCGACTTCTGGCGCTCGACGAAGCGGCGGAGCTCCTCCGCGGTCGGCAGCTTGCCGTGCAGCAGCAGGAAAGCGACTTCCTCGAAGCCCGCGTGGTCCGCGAGGTCGTAAATGTCATAGCCGCGGTAGGTGAGCCCGGCGCCTTCCTTGCCGACCGTGCAGAGCGCGGTCTCGCCCGCGGATACGCCCGCCAGGCCGCCGGTCTTGGTTTTCGTTGCCGTCATTTCGAATCTCCGTCGTCGCGCGCGCGGCCCTGCGCGAAGAGCCGGTCGAGCTTCTCTTCGTACGCATGGTAGCCGAGCACGTCGTACAGCTCGTCACGCGTTTGCATGCGGTCGATGACGGCCCTTTGTGTGCCGTCGTTCCTGATGGCCCGGTAGACCGCGTCGGCCGCAGCCGCCATGGCGCGGCTCGCGGAGAGCGGATAGAGCACGAGGCGCACGCCGGCCGCGCCGAGCTCCGCGGTGGTGAAGAGCGGCGTGCGCCCGAATTCCGTCAGGTTCGCCAGCACGGGCACGTCGATCGCGGTCGTGAAGGCGCGATATTCGTCGAGCGTCGTCAGCGCCTCGGCGAAGATCATGTCGGCGCCCGCTTCCGTGTAGCGCAGCGCGCGCGCGACCGCAGCGTCCAGGCCTTCCACCGCGTGCGCGTCCGTACGCGCCATGACCATGAAATCGTCGTCGCCGCGCGCGTCGACCGCCGCCTTGATGCGATCGGCCATCTCTTCCGTGTCCACCAGCGCCTTGCCCGGGCGGTGCCCGCAGCGCTTCGCCTGCACCTGGTCCTCGAGGTGGCAGGCCGCGGCGCCCGCACGGCGCATCTCGCGCACCGTGCGGCCGATCATGAATGCGCTGCCGAAACCCGTGTCGGCATCGACCAGCAGCGGCAGGTCCGTGGCATAGGTGATGCGGCGGATGTCCTCGCACACGTCCGTGAGCGTCGTCATCGCGAGATCGGGCAGCCCGAACGAAGCGTTCGCGACGCCGGCCCCCGACAGGTAGATCGCCCTGAAGCCCGCCCGCTCCGCGAGCAGCGCCGCGTACGCGTTGATCGCGCCGACCACCTGCAACGGCCGTTCGTCGTCCAGGGCCTGCCGGAAACGGCGGGCGGCTTGGGTCATCACTGGTCTCCGTCGGGATTCGGGAGACGGCCGAACGGAACTGCGAGACCGTCTCCCGCGGGGGCGCAAATTTTAGCCTACGGCCGGGGCGTTTCCCAAATTACGGGGCGATCTCGACCAGGGTGCGGCCGGTCACGGTGCCGTCGACGTAGCCCTGGAAGCAGCCGGGCAGCTCGTCGAAACGAACGGTGCGCGTGCCGATGACGTCGAGATGCCGCGGCTTCAGGTCGGTCGCGAGCCGCTGCCACACTTCGAGGCGCAGGTCGCGCGGCGTATCCACCGAATTGATGCCGAGCAGGCACACCGCGCGCAGGATGAACGGCAGCACCGTGGTGTGCAGCTCCGGGCTCTCCGCGAGCCCGATGCTCGCGATGTTGCCGCCATAGCGTACCGTGCGCGTGAGCCACGCGAGCGTCTCGCCGCCGAGGTTGTCGACCGCACCGCCCCACTCGGCCTTCTCCATCGGCCGCTGCCCCATCTTCAGGTCCTTGCGCAGCAGCACGCGCGCGGCACCGATCGACTCCAGGTAATCGCTGCGATCGGCCTTGCCGGTCAGCGCCACCACCTCGAACCCGAGACCGTCCAGCAAATCCGCCGCGATGCTGCCGACCCCGCCCGTCGCGCCCGTGACGAGCACCGGCCCGAGCTCCGGCTTCTGCCCGTTCTGCTCCATCCGATGCACGGCGAGCGCCGCGGTGAACCCCGCGGTGCCGATCTGCATCGCCTCGCGTTCGCTCATGCCCCCCGGCAACGGCACGACGGAGTCCCCC
>DASVDF010000058.1:0-4816 GCA_036381215.1 Woeseiaceae bacterium
CATCCGCGTCCGATGACCCGGCGGCAGTTCGTCGCGCAGGGATTTTTGGGCGGCTGCGCGTTCGTGCTGGGCGGGGGCGTGCTGTCCCTGTTCTCGAACCCGCGCCAGGCTTATGCGGCGCTCTCCGGCGACCTGCAGCCCCTGCTCACGAACCCGTGCAACATCGCGACCGTGGGCGCCGGCAAGGTTCCGTTCATCTGCTTCGATCTCGCGGGCGGCGCGAACATTGCCGGCTCGAACGTGCTGGTGGGCAAGGAAGGGGGGCAGCTCGATTTCCTGTCGACCGCCGGCTACGACAAGCTCGGGCTGCCGGGTGACATGGTGCCTGGCCTCAACGACCCGGTCACGGGCCAGCCGTACGCGAATACCGATTTCGGACTCGCGTTCCACTCGGACAGCGCTTTCCGACGGGGCATGCTCGCCAGCATGAACCCGGCGCGGGCGGCGAACCTGAACGGGGCGGTCATCCCGGCGCGCTCGGACAACGACACCGGCAACAATCCGCACAACCCGCTCTACGGGATTGCCAGGGCGGGTGCCGACGGCTCGATCCTCACGCTCGCCGGCACGTCGAACACCGATTCGGGCGGCAATTCCATGGGCCCGGTGATGCTGATGGACCCGGAGCTCCGGCCGACCAAGGTGGACCGGCCGGGCGACGTGACGGCGCTGGTCGATACCGGCGATCTCGTCGGCATCCTGGGGCCCGACGATGCAACGGCGGTCATGGAGTCGATCTACCGCATCAGCGACAGGAAGATGGGCGCGGTCGAGAACGGGCAGACGGTCACGTCGTCCGCCGTGGTCAAGGACCTGGTGCGCTGCGGCTACCTCAAGGCGGCCGACATCGCCGACCGCTTCGGCGGCACGCCGCTGAACCCGGCCGACGACCCGATGATCGTCGGACCGTCCGGCATTTTCTCGGAGGCCGAGTTCAACGACAACGGCTCCGATGGCCGCGAGTTCCGCAAGACGGCTTCGATCATGAAGCTCGTGATCAACGGCTTCGCCGGCGCGGCCTGCATCGAGATGGGCGGCTACGACTACCACGGCGGGCGGCGCGCACAGGGCGAGATCCAGGACGAGCGCGCCGGGCGCTGCATGGGGGCGTGCATCGAGTACGCCGCGCGCATCGGCGTGCCGCTCATGCTGTACGTCTTCAGCGACGGCTCGGTGTCCTCCGACGGCACGATCGACAGCTCGGCGGAGGGCCGCGGCAAGGGCGAATGGGTGAGTGACGATTCGTCGACCGCCGCCTCGTTCTTCCTCGTCTACAACCCGAACGGCCGGCCGCTGCTGCGCGGCGGGACGCCCGAGCAGCAGGCGATGCACCAGCAGATCGGCTATTTCGACGCGGGCGCCTCAGTGCAGCGCGCGGCGACACCCGCCGCGAACAACGTGAACCTGCTCGTCAACACGGTGGTCCTGAATTACATGGCGCTGCATGGCCAGGAAGGCCAGTTCGCGACGACCTTCCCGAATCACGGCCTGGGCGATACCGGCCTGCGCGACAGCCTGACCGCCTTCGAAGCCATCGTGAACGGCACCATCGGCCCGCTCGCACCGGCCTGATCGCAAATCGAACGCAGCCACCGCAGGAGCGCGCTGCGCGCGCGATCTTCTGTGGCATCGACGAGCGTTGCGGGCACGGCCGCGATGCGCGCTCCTGCAGAGCAGTCGCCGCGATTCCGGTATTCTCGGCGCATGCCCGACGCCCTTCTCGACCGGCTCGCCTGCCCGCGCTGCGATCGCACGCCGCTCGTTGCCGCAGGCGACGGCCATCGCTGCCCCGCCTGCCGGACCGAATTCGGCGCGCTGCGCGGCATTCCTTGGCTGTTCGCGGAGCCGGACGCCGCACGCGGCGAATGGCGCAACCGGCTCAATTTCGAGCTCTCGCGCCTCGCGCGCGCCAGCGACGGCTTGCGGCGGGAGCTCGGACGCGACGGCCTGCGGCCGCCCACCCGGCGCCGGCTGGAGCGGCACCTCGCAGGCACCGACGCGCAGCGGCGCGCGCTCATGCAGCTGCTCGGCCCGCTCGACGTGGCGCCGGACGACAGCGTTTTCGAATCGCATCTCGCGCTGCGCACGCGTCTCCCGGCCGACCAGGGGCTGTACACCTATTACGCGAACGTGCACCGCGACTGGTGCTGGGGCGAGGCGGAGAACGCCGCGTCGCTCGAGCAGGTCCGCGCCGTCGCGCCGGAATCACCCGGCAACGTGCTCGTGCTCGGCGCCGGTGCGGGCCGCCTCGCTTACGACCTGCACCAGGTACTCGGGCCCGCCCGAACGATCGCCCTCGATTTCAACCCGCTGCTCGCCCTGGTCGCCGACACGGTGACGCGCGGTGAATCGCTGGAGCTCTGGGAGTTCCCCCTCGCCCCGCGCACGGCGGACGACGTCGCCGTGCCGCGCCGGCTGGCCGCGCCGGCACGCGTGCGCGACGGCCTGCATTTCGTGCTCGGCGACGTGCTGCGCGCGCCGTTCCGGCCGGGTGCTTTCGACACGGTCGTGACGCCGTGGCTGATCGATATCGTGAGCGAGGAGCTGCCCGTGTTCGCGGCCCGCGTGAACCGGCTGCTGGCCACCGGCGGACGCTGGATCAATTTCGGCTCGCTCGCGTTCGACCGCCCCGCGCACGCGGAACGCTACGGGCCCGAAGAGGTGCTCGCGATCGTGCAGGAGTCCGGCTTCGGCGCGCTGCGCGCGGCCGAAGCCGTCATCCCTTACCTCTGCTCGCCCGCAAGCCGCCACGCGCGCGAGGAGCGCGTCTTCACGTTCAGGGCAGTGAAGGCAGACGAGGCACCCGCACCCGCGCGGCACAGGGCGCTGCCGGACTGGCTGGTGACGGGGCAGGAGCCGGTGCCGCTTTCGGAATCGTTCCGCACCCAGGCGGTGACGACGCGGATCCACGCTTTCCTGATGTCGCTGATCGACGGCCGCCGCACGCTCGAGGACATGGCGGCGCTCATGGAAAAGGAGAAGCTGATGCCGCGGGCCGAGGCGATGACCGCCCTCCGCGGCTTCCTGGCGCGCATGCTCGACGACAGCCGCCGCGGCCGGGGATTCTGACCTGCTCCGCGCGGCGGGGGGGTTCCGACCTGTAGGAGCAGCAGAAGCCGAATCGCCCGGGAGCTGCGGCGGGCGCCGCTCAGCGCTCGAGGTATTGCAGCTTGTCCTTGACGTCGCGCCACTCGTCGGCGTCTTCGGGCGGGTCCTTCATCTCGGTGATGACCGGCCATTCGCGCGCGAGCTCGGCGTTGAGCTTCAGAAACTGCCGCTGGTCCTCCGGCACCTCGTCTTCCGAGTAGATCGCCTCGACCGGGCACTCCGGCTCGCACAACGTGCAGTCGATGCATTCGTCGGGATCGATGACCAGCATGTTCGGTCCCTCGTGGAAGCAATCGACCGGGCAGACCTCGACGCAATCGGTCAGTTTGCACTTGATGCAGGCGTCGGTAACAACGAACGTCATGTACGGTTTTCCGCGTTGGAGCTTGCCGAAACCAGGCATTTTACGCCATTTGGCCGCCCGCTTGGCATTTGCGGGCCATCAGCAGAAACCGAGACGCTACAATCCGCCATTGAGCCGCGCGAACGGAAGCGCAAGTCGTCGCATGCCCTGCCTGCCTCGCGACGCAAGCTGCCTTCGATCAGCGCGTTACCAGTCGCCCGCACGGCGGGCTCCTGCGAGGAAGAACCCCGATGAACTACGTTTCGCTCGCTCGCCACGGAGACGTCGCCGTCGTCACCGTCGACAATCCGCCCGTCAACGCGCTGTCGCGCGCGGTGCGCGCGGGCCTCATGCAGGCTGTCGACGAGGCAGAGGCGGATTCCACCGTGCGCGCGATCGTGCTCATCTGCGCCGGACGGACGTTCATCGCCGGCGCCGACATCCGCGAGTTCGAGCGCCCGCCGGAGGAGCCGCACCTGCCCGACGTGGTGGAGCGCATCGAGGCCTCGAGCAAACCGGTCCTCGCCGCCATGCACGGCACGGCGCTCGGCGGCGGGCTCGAGATCGCGATGGGCTGCCATTACCGGCTCGCCGCGCCGGAGGCCCGGGTCGGGCTGCCGGAGGTGAAGCTCGGGTTGCTGCCGGGCGCGACCGGCACGCAGCGGCTGCCGCGGCTGGTCGGGGCCGAGCGGGCGCTGGAGCTGATGCTCTCCGGGGAGCCGATCGGCGCCGCACGCGCGCTCGAGGCCGGCCTCGTCGATCGCGTGACGAGCGGTGAGAGCCTGCTCGCCGAGGCGCTCGCTTACGCCGCGGAGCTCCGCGAGCCGCGGCGCGTGCGCGACCTGCCCGCGCCGGTGGCGGACCGGGAGGTATTCGCCAGGGCCCGCCAGCAGCTCGCGAAATCTGCAAAAGGTCTTTTCTCGCCCGAAAAGATAGTGCGCGCCGTAGAGCTCGCGGGCGAGCTCGACTACGACGCCGGCGTGCTCGCCGAGCGCGAGCTCTTCAACGAATGCAAGGCCTCGCCGCAATCGTCGGGGCTGCGGCATGCCTTCTTCGCGGAGCGCGAGGCAGCCAAGGTCCCCGGCCTCGCGAAGGACACGCCCACGCGAGAGATGCGCCGCATCGCCGTGCTCGGGGCGGGCACCATGGGGACCGGCATCGCGTATGCCTGCCTGTCCGCGGGCTTTCCGGTGCGTCTTCTCGACAACGATGCGGCCGGCCTCACGCGCGGCGAAGACGCGATCCGCGGGCTCTTCGAAGCCGGCATCGCGCGCGGCAAGCTCGAAGCCGCCGACATGGTCGAGGGACTGCGCCGGCTCAAGGTCACGCAGGACTACGAGCACGTCGCCGACGCGGACCTGGTGA
>DASVDF010000059.1:0-3525 GCA_036381215.1 Woeseiaceae bacterium
GACGTCGCGCGCCGGCTCGACGCGCTCATCGTGCGCACCGTTCCGAAGGTGCGCAAGGCCGTGCGATGGAACTCGCCGTTCTACGGCATCGAGGGGAAGGGCTGGTTCCTCTCGTTCCATCACTTCAACAAGTACGTCAAGCTGACGTTCCTGCGCGGCGCAAGGCTGACGCCCGAGCCTCCCATCGCGTCGACGCATCCGGACGTGCGCTACTTCCACATCCACGAGGGAGAGCAGGTCGACGAGAAGCGGCTGACCGACTGGATTCGGCAGGCCGCGAAGCTGCCGGGCGACCCGTTGTTCTAGCGAGCCTGTCTACCCGGGCCAGATGCCGAGCGCACGCCGCACCGCCACGATCTGCCCGACGTGATACGCCGTGTGATCGGCGGCCAGCAGGATCGCGCGGAGATACGTCTGGTGGCGCTTGCCGGTCGGCACCGGCGCCGTCAGGTCCTCCACGCCTCGCGCGATCCCCTTCAGCTCCTCGCGCGCACGCACATACGCCGCCATGCTCTCCGTCCACGCCGTCTCGTCGGGCGGTGCCGGGCGCCTGGGCCAGTAGTCGTCTGGCCACGTCAGCGCGTGCGAGTACCTGGGGTTGATGCAGAAATCCAGGATGTCGTCCTGCGCAATCCGGATGTGCTCGAGCAGCTGCCACACCGAGTGCTCGAAGCCCGCTGCCCGGGCGCCGCGCTTGTCCGGCGGAATCCCGTCGACCGCCTTGTCGAAGCTGACGTGCGCGTCCTCCCAGTCGAGCAGGCGGACGAGGTGATCGCGAAGCGCGCTGGTGTCGTGCATGTCGTCCCTCGCGTCGGGGTGGTGCGGACGTCCATCGTACGCCACCGGGCGGGGGAGTGAGGTTGAGGCCGCGTCGCGCAATGTCGCAGCTGTCAGCTCTGGCAGGAGCGCTCGGCTGTGGGGATTGCGTAGCGTGTGGAGGCGTGGAAGGAAGTGACCGTCTCCGTCTTGGACCGGTAGACTGCAGCGTTCGCTACAGTATCGGCCCGAACACGTCATCCGCTTCGATTTCCGCGATGCATGCCGACGCGGTCAGTCTCTCCATCGGATCGAGCGCAGCGTGTGCCGATCCGTAGAGCCACGGGAGCAGGTGGAGGAGACGAGGTGTGAGCGTGTCACCCACGGTCAGGTCCCGTATCCGCTTCACCTGCCCCTTGCGGAATGAGCAGCACGGCGACCAGGGCGAGCACGGTGTAGGCCGACATCATCAGGAACATCGGCCGGTATCCATCGAACAGGTCGAAGAGACGGCCGTTCAGCGGGTCGCCGACCGCCCCGCCGAGCGCCATCGAGAGCAGGTACAGCGCCGCCAGCACCCCGCGGTGCTGGCGCGGAATTGGCTCGACGAACAGCGGATACGCGTTCGTCATCGGCAGTGTCCAGCACGCCGACGCCAGCGCCAGCATCGGCGCCATCATCGTCAGGGAGCTGACGCGATCGAGGGCGAAGAGCACGCCGGCCATCAGGGCGAAGCCGAGGAGCATCGTGCGGCGGCGCCCGATGCGCACGCCGATGGCACCGGCCGGCAGCGCGCCGATGACGCCGCCGACCGCCCAGGCGATCATGCCGGCCACGATCGCCTCCGGCCCGACGCGGAAGCGTTCCGTGCCGTGCAGCGCGTACCAGGTCGTGAACGTCTGGAACGTGAGCTGCAGCAGGAGCGACGCGACGAACACCGCACGCAGACCGGGCACGGCGCCAGTGAACGCGGCGCGGAGGACGCCAAGAAGCGAGCGAAGCGAGGGCTCCTCCGTCGGCGTCGCCGCGCCCGACCGCGAGCGCAGGCCGGCGGCGAGCGCGAGCGTGACCACGAGCACTGTGCCCGCGGCGGCGAGGAATGCCGGCCGCATGCCGAACAGCTGTCCCAGCATCAGGAACGCGATCGCGCCGACGCACATCTGGAACGTCGCCGAACCGGCCGCCAGCGAGCGGAAGCGGGAGGGCACTGCGTCGGCGAGCAGCGCCTGGAACGGCGCGCGCGACAGGTTCGTGCCCGTGTGCAGGATGATGAGCGCCGTGACCAGACCGGCGAGGCCTGCGGCGCCGGCCCACGGCATCACGGCCATCCCCACCGCCGCGAGCAGATAGCCACCGACGATGAGCGGCAGGCGGCTGTGGCGGCTGGCGCGGTCCGACAGCGCGCCGGCGAGCGGGACCAGCAGGAGCAGCAGCACGTTGTCGATCGACATCACGATGCCGATCTCCGTGCGCCGGTCGCCGAGGACCTCCCGCACGAGCGGGGGCACGAACGCGCTCAGCAGCGGCCCGGTGATGCCGGAGAACAGGCCGCCCATGCCGACCAGCGTCAGCAGGAGCCAGGGCGTGCGGACGGCGCGCGCGCCTGTCGTGCCGTCCAGCAGTGTGGGAGCCGCAGCCGGCGAGGCGTTCATGGGTGGGCGCGATCAGGAAGGACGGATCCGTCAGCGGTTCGGCGGAGCATAGCCATCCTTTGCCATCCGCTGGCCCATCACGTCGTACAGCTGCTCGTCCGTCGGTGTCAGCGTCGCGAGCCCGTCGACGTAGCGGTTGAACATGCAGAACGCCGCAGCGATGAGCACCGTGTCGTGGATCTCGAGGTCCGTGGCCCCCTCCTGCCGCGCGCGTTCGACGTCGGCCGTCGTCACATGCCGGCCGCCCTCCTGCACCTTGCCGGCGATCGCCAGCAGCGCCTTCAGCTTCGGCGACACCGGCGCCGCCTCGGCGTCGCGCGTCACCGCGTCGACGACCCCGTACTGGCCGTCCATGAGGTGTGCCGCGGCCGCTCGATGGCTGAAGTGGCAGAAGCGGCAGTCGTTCCGGTCCGAGACGAAGGCCGCGATCATCTCGCGCTCCGCGCTCGTCAGCGTGCTCGGGCCGCGCAGCAGGATCTGGGCCAGCTCGCGCATCGGCTTGGCGGTTTCGGGGCGGAACGCGAAACCGCTGGTGATGCCGGGGAGACCGTCGGGGAGAGCGATGTGTGGCACGGGCGTTCTCGTGGGGGACGGGAAGCCCGGATTGTAGGCAGGGCGGGCAGGCGGCTCAATAGTGGAAAGGGATTATGGCGATGCTGGCTGGGGGGAGTCGGAAGGACTCGGAAGCAGCTGACGACGGGGCTACCAGCATCCAGGCAAACGAATTGCGGGCGATCGAGCAGGCCGCTCAACCGTCCAGTTCTGAGGTGCGCTGAACAAACGCCCGGTATTGCGTGGGATCGAGCCGGCACGATCGAGAGAGCGGCCCAGGCAGCATATAGAGCCGCGCAGCGGGTCCGAAGTTGAACACGCGATAGAGGTGAAACGCGTGCGGCTGCGCGTTGGAGCAGCGAACTTCGTTCGCCGTAACGTTGAACGGGAAGTACTTGCCCAGTCCAGTGGTCTTCACCTCGATCAGCCGTGGCGTGCTGTCCTCGTTGAACGATCGGATGTCATACCCTGCACCGTCTCCTCGCACCTGGGCGGTCCATTCGATACGGCGCGCCAGCTCGCGGTGTCCGGCGTCGTGCAGGCGCCTGCGCTCGAACTCCAGAAC
>DASVDF010000060.1:0-3872 GCA_036381215.1 Woeseiaceae bacterium
GCCGGCGTGCTGACCGAGCTGCGCCGCCGCGAGTTCTACGAGAAGCCGACGCAGGAGCGCAAGCGCAAGAAGGCGGCCGCCATCAAGCGGCACCTGAAGCGCATGTCGCGCGAGGCGTCCCGGCGCAAGCGGCTCTACTGATCGCCGCCCGACCCCGCCGCCCAGGCCCTGCGCCATGTCGCTGAAAGGCCGGATCCAGACCGACATGAAAGAGGCCATGAAGGCCGGTGACCGCGACCGTCTCAAGGTCGTGCGGATGCTCATGGCCGCGGTCAAGCAGCAGGAGATCGACCGGCGGACGGAGCTCGACGACACCGCGGTGCTCGGGGTCATCGAAAAGATGGTCAAGCAGCGCCGCGACTCCATTCATCAGTTCAAACAGGGCGGACGCCAGGACCTCGCGGACCAGGAAGCGGCCGAGATCGCCGTGCTCGAGACCTACCTGCCCGAGCCCTTGTCGGCCTCCGAGCTCGAGGCGCTGATCGACGCGGCCATCGCCGAAACCGGCGCGGCCTCGGTGCGCGACATGGGCAAGGTGATGGGGCAGCTCAAGCCGCAGGTCCAGGGGCGCGCCGACATGGGCGCCCTGGGCGCCGCCGTCAAGGCCCGGCTCAGCGACTGATCACGGCCACCCGGGACGCTGCCCCGCCGACGCGGCGATCCGGCTGGCGAACCGGCGGCTTTCGGCTATGCTGTCGGGAAGGCCAACGATAACCGGGAGACCACCCGGCAGCGCATCGGGGAGCGCGGACGCAGCCACACGGTCAATGAGCGGTCTCATACCTCAGCATTTCATCGACGACCTGATCGCCCGCGCCGATGTGGTGGAGGTCATCGGCAAGCGCGTTCCGCTGCGCAAGGCCGGGCGCGAGTACAAGGCGCCCTGCCCGTTCCACGAAGAGAAAACGCCCTCGTTCACCGTGAGTCCCGCCAAGGGCTTCTACCACTGCTTCGGCTGCGGAGCGCACGGCACCGCGCTCGGCTTCCTCATGGAATACGAGCACCTGAGCTTCCCCGAAGCGGTGGAGACGCTCGCGCATGCCATGGGGCTCGAGGTGCCGCGCGACGAGAGCCAGCGCCCGGCGCGGCGCCACGACGAGCTCTTCCGGCTCATGGAGGACGTGCAGAAGCACTATGCGGCGCGCCTCGCGGCGCACCGGCCCGCGCTCGATTACCTTTCAGGCCGCGGCATCGATGCGGCGACGGCCGCGCGCTACGGGCTCGGGTATGCCCCGGCCGGCTGGAGCGACGTGCTCGACCGCTTCGGCCGGAGCCCGGAGGGCGTCCTGCGCCTGCTGGCGGCCGGCCTCGTGATCCGCAGGGACACGGGCAGCCACTACGACCGTTTCCGCGACCGCCTGATGTTCCCGATCCGCGACGCCCGCGGCCGGGTCATCGGCTTCGGCGGCCGCGTGCTGGGTGAGGGTGAGCCCAAGTACCTGAATTCGCCCGAGACCGCGCTGTTCCACAAGGGGCGCGAGCTCTACGGCCTGTTCGAGGCGCGCCAGGCGCTGCGCTCGATCGACCGGCTGGTGGTGGTCGAAGGCTACATGGACGTGGTCGGGCTCGCCCGTCACGGCATCGACTTCGCGGTGGCAACGCTCGGCACCGCCACGACCGAGGAGCACCTGAACCGGTTGTTCCGGCTCACCGACGACGTCGCGTTCTGCTTCGACGGCGATCGAGCGGGGCGTGCCGCCGCCTGGCGGGCGCTCGAGACCGCGCTGCCGCAGGTCCGGGAAGGCCGCCAGATCCGCTTCGTGTTCCTCCCGGAAGGCCAGGACCCGGATTCCTTCGTGCGGCAGGCGGGTGCGGCCGCGTTCGAGGCGGAGCTCGACCACGGCATTGCGCTCTCGGAGTTCTTCATCGAGGAGCTTGCGGGCCGGGTCGACCCGGGCTCGGTGGAAGGCAATGCCCGGCTGGCCGAGCTGGCCCGCCCGCTCCTGGCGCGCGTGCCCGCCGGGGTTTTCCGCGAGCTCCTGCTGCAACAGCTGGCAGGCAGGATCGGGCTGCCGCAGGACCGCCTGGCGGCGCTGCTCGCTGGCGAAGCCGGTACCCGCACCGGCGCCCGGCCGTCCCCTGGCGCGCGGCGTCCGCGGCTCAAGCCCGCCGCCGGCAAGCCGTCCGTCGTCCGCCGCGCGATCACCCTGCTGCTGCACTACCCGGAGGCCGGGCACGATCTGGACGTCGAGCGGCTGGCGGGCCTCCGCCGTCCGGGGGCGGACCTGTTGCGCGACCTCGTTGAAACGGTCCAGGCTCACCCCGATATCACCACGGCAGGCCTGCTGGAGCGCTGGCGCCACGATCCGCAGGGACAGCACCTCGGAAGACTCGCGGCCGTCGAGCTGCCGGCGACCGAGGGCTTCGACCCGGCCGCCGAGCTCGCCGAGTGCGTACACCAGCTCGAAGCCGCCGCGGCGCGGGAGCGCGCCCAGTTTCTGATCGAAAAACAACGAGATGGTACGGCATCCGCCGCGGAGCGGTCGGAGCTCGCAAGGCTCGTGGGGGAACGGCGCAGCGCCCTGAACTGAGGGATAATTCTGGATTGGATCCGGTCAAAGGGATACAATCGCTCGTTTGCATTTCTTTCTTAGGAGTCGAGGTTTCTTGAGCGACAAACGTGCAAAAATCACCGTGAACAAGCAGGCCCAGCAGCTCAAGGACCTGATTGCCCGCGGCAAGGAGCAGGGCTTCCTTACCTACGCGGAGGTGAACGATCACCTCCCGAGCGGCATCGTCGACCCCGAGCAGATCGAAGACATCGTCAACATGATCAACGACATGGGGATCGCGGTGTACGAGAAGGCACCGGATGCCGAATCCCTGCTCCTGTCCGACACGGCCGTGACCAACGACGATGACGACGCCGTGGAGGAGGCCGAGGCGGCGCTCGCGAGCGTCGATGCCGAGTTCGGACGGACCACCGACCCCGTGCGCATGTACATGCGTGAGATGGGCACGGTGGAGCTGCTCACGCGGCAGGGCGAGATCGAGATCGCCAAGCGCATCGAAGACGGCCTGAACCAGGTCAAGTACCACATGGCGCATTTCCCGCCGACGCTCGAGCACCTGCTCGAGGTCTACGCCTCCGTCGAGGCGGGCGAGACGCGCATGCAGGACTTCGTGGTCGGCTTTTTCGATCCCGATGCACCGGACGAGATTCGCTCGCCGAACGCCAAATCCGACGCCGACGACGACGACGAGACCTCCGAGGAGGTCGTCGACACCGGGCCGGACCCGGAGGAAGTCGAGCGCAGGATGAAGGACATCCGGCGCCTCTACAAGAAGACGCTCGCCTCGATCGAGAAGCAAGGCACGAAGGACAAGCGCACTGAGAAGATGCGCGCGGAGCTCGCGGACGCGGTCATGGAGCTGAAGCTCGCGCCGAAGCTCACGGATTCGCTCGTCCGCAATCTGCGCAACGCGGTGCAGGTGATCCGCACGCAGGAGCGGCAGGTCATGCAGATCTGCGTGCGCGATGCCGGCATGCCGAAGAAGGATTTTCTCGCCAGCTTCCCGAAGAGCGAGACGGACCTCGGCTGGATCGACAAGCACATCCGCGCCAAGCGCAAGCACTCCTCGACTCTCGCGCGACTGAAGGACGACGTGCTGCGCGCCCAGCGCAAGCTGATCACCATCGAGAAGCAGACGAACCTCAAGATCGCCGAGATCAAGGAGATCAATCGCCAGATGTCGATTGGCGAGGCCAAGGCTCGCCGGGCGAAGAAGGAAATGGTGGAGGCGAACCTGCGCCTCGTGATCTCGATCGCGAAGAAGTACACGAACCGCGGCCTGCAGTTCCTGGACCTGATCCAGGAGGGCAACATCGGCCTGATGAAGGCGGTGGACAAGTTCGAGTACCGGCGCGGCTA
>DASVDF010000061.1:0-24509 GCA_036381215.1 Woeseiaceae bacterium
TGGATGCCTGGGGCAAGGACCGGCAGGTCGACGGCAAGGTCCTCATGCTGGCCGACGGCAACGGCGAATACGCGCGTGCGCTCGGGCTCGAGATGGACGGCCGCAAATTCGGTCTCGGCATGCGCGGCCAGCGCTTCGCGCTCGTCGTCGACGACGGCGTCGTCGAGCACGCCGCGATCGAGCAGCCGGGCCAGTTCGAAGTCAGCAAAGCCGAAGCCATCCTCGACGCCCTCTGACGTTTCTCAGCGCTTTCGGCATCGGCGGCGACGGGGGGTGCCGTCCATGGTGGGTTCGGCAGCACCGGCGACTTTGGGCGAGGTTCGCGGCAAGTTCGGCAGCACCCGCCACCGGTGCCGCCCTGATCCCGTGGCCCGCAGGGTTTGCGCCGGTCGCTGTGTTCGCTTTGGCCGCCGTGTTTGCATCGGTCGGCGTGCGTGGACTGTAGGAGCGCGCATCGCGCGCGACCGACCGCAGGCACCTGCAACAAACGAAGGCACGCTGTCACGAAGCATCGTTCACGCACGGCACCAACGGAAACAAGGGCGGAGCCCCTGCCACCGACCGCAAACGTGCGTGAACGATGCGGTGCTGAAGAGTGCGGGCCGCGATTGATTACCGGGGTCGCGCGCGATGGGTGCTTCTGCGCGGTCTCAGCTCAGGGCTTTTTCGAGCTGGGGCACGAGGGTGAAGAGATCGCCGACGAGGCCGAGGTCGGCCACTTCGAAGATCGGCGCCTCGGCGTCCTTGTTGATCGCGACGATCGTGCCGGCGTCCTTGATGCCGGTGAGGTGCTGGATCGCGCCGGAAATACCGATGGCGATGTAGAGGTCGGGTGCGATGATCTTGCCGGTCTGGCCCACCTGCATGTCGTTCGGCACGTAGCCCGCGTCGACCGCCGCGCGGGAAGCGCCGACGGCGGCGCCGAGCTTGTCGGCGAGGCGGTAGATGATGTCGAAGCTCTCGGCGCTGCCGAGGGCGCGCCCGCCGGAAACGACGATTTTCGCGGTCTGCAGGTCGGGCCGGTCGGACTGGCCGGCGGAAAGCTCGACGAAGCGCGTGTGCCCGGGCAGCTCCGCGTCCACGCTGGCGGTCTCGACCGGGGCGGAGTTGCCGCCCTCGACCGCCTGCCACGACGCCGCCCGCACGGTCGCGACCACGACGCGGTCGGCCGGCGCCCCGATCGTCAGGATGACGTTGCCGGCATAGATCGGCCGGCGAAAGCGGTGGGCGCCTTCGACGCTCATGACGTCGCTCACCTGGTTGACGCCGAGGAGCGCCGCCACGCGCGGCATCAGATCCTTGCCGAAGGTCGTCGAAGGGCCGAAGACGTGCGAATAGCCGTCGGCGAGCGCCGCGATCTGCGGCGCCAGCACGGCGGCGAGCGCGTGCGCGTTCGCGGGATTGTCGATCCTGAGCACCTTGGCGACCTTCGCGAGCCGGGCCGCGGCGGCGGCGATTGCCTCGCCTTGCTCCGCGAACACCGCCACGTGAATCTCGGGATCCGGCAGCTCCGCGGCGCACGCGACGCACTTCGCGGTGCTCGGGTTCAGTGCGCTGCCGTCGTGCTCGGCGATGACGAGAACGCGGCTCATCGTACCAGCCCCCGGCTCCGGAGCGCGGACACGAGACCCGCGACGTCCTCGACCTTGACGCCTTTCTGTCGCTGCGGCGGCGGCGACCAGGCGACGGGCTCGAGCGCCGGCGCCTGCTCCACGTCGAGCGCGGAGAACGCCAGTGTCTCCAGCGGCTTCTTCTTCGCCTTCATGATGTCGGGCAGCTTCACGTAGCGCGGCTCGTTCAGCCGCAGGTCGGTCGTGAGGACCGCCGGCAGGTCGACCGCGATCGTCTCGAGCCCGGCGTCGACCTCGCGCGTCACCGTCGCGGTCGTCCCGTCCAGCACGATCTTCGAGGCGAAGGTCGCCTGCGGCCGTCCCCACAGGGCGGCGAGCATCTGGCCGGTCTGGTTGTTGTCGTTGTCGATCGCCTGTTTGCCGAGCAGCACGATGTCCGGATTCTCCTTCTGCACCAGCGCGAGAAACACGCGCGCGATCGTCAACTGGTCGAGATCGGCGGCGGCTTCCACCAGGATTGCCCGGTCCGCGCCCATGGCGAGTCCCGTCCGCAGCTGCTGCTGGCATTCGCTGCCGCCGATCGAGACGACGACGACCTCCTGCGCCTCACCGCGCTCGCGGATGCGCAACGCCTCCTCGAGGGCGATCTCATCGAACGGATTGATGCTCATCTTGAGCCCTTCCGTCTCGACGCCGCTGCCGTCCGCCTTCACGCGCACCCGCACGTTGAAATCGACGACACGTTTCAGCCCGACGAGTATTCTCTCCACGGGGCGTTCTCCCTCGGCGGCACGAAAACCGCGTATTCTCACCGACGGCTATCCTTCGCACAAGGAAGGCCCGTCTCAGCGGAGTGACCGACATGGCAGAGATCCTCATCACGCCACAGGCGCTCAGCGAACGCCTCGACGACCCGGCCTGGCGGGTCGTCGACTGCCGCTTCGACCTCATGCAACCGGAGCAGGGCCACGCGGACTATCTCGACGGGCACATCCCGGGAGCGGTCTATGCCGACCTCGATCGCGATCTCGCGGCACCGGTCACGCCGGCGAGCGGCCGGCACCCGCTGCCGGATCCCGCCGACTTCGCGGCGCTCCTCGGAGGCTTCGGCATCACCCGCGAGACGACCGTCGTCGCCTACGACCAGGCGGGCGGCGGCATTGCCGCGCGCCTCTGGTGGCTCCTTCGCTGGGTGGGTCACCCGGACGCGCGGCTGCTCGACGGCGGCTTCGCCGACTGGCAGCGCGCGGGCCTTCCGGTCACCCGCGGGCTCCCCGACATTGCGCCGACCCGCTACGCCGCCTCGCCCGACCCGGGCCGGGTGCTTTCCACTGCGGAAGTGGCCGCGCGGCTCGCGCGCGGCGACTTCCTGCTCGTGGACGCGCGCGAAGCGGAACGCTTCCACGGCGAGCGCGAGCCGATCGACCCGGTGGCCGGGCACGTGCCGGGGGCCGTGAACTTCCCCTTCAAGCAGAGCCTGAACCCGGACGGTACCTGGAAGAGCCCCGAAGCCCTGCGGCGGGCCTGGGAGCCCGTGCTGGGAGGCGGCCGCGACCGGGACTGGACGACCATGTGCGGCTCCGGTGTAACCGCCTGCCACCTGGCCTTCTCGGCCGCGCTGGCGGGCTTCACACCCCCGAAGCTCTATGCCGGCTCCTTCAGCGAATGGATCCGCGATCCGGCGCGGGCGGTGGCCGGCGGGGCGGGCAACTCCTGAACTTAATTCTCCCCGGGTGACTCAAAAACCCATGGGAGCGGCGCGCCGGAGGGCGCGAAGGCGGGCTCCCGAGGCCATTTAGAGGCAAGGAAAAATATGTTACGGAGACTTGCATTTGCAGTTCTTACTTTAAGTAGTTTCGCGGGATGCGCGAGCACCCCCGGGGAGCCGGACACGGCCGCCCGTGACATCGATTATCGCGGCAGCGATTGCATCCTCATCGCGACTATCCGAGACTATAGGACGCTCGACGATCGCAATCTGCTGATCTACGGCCCGGCCAACCGGGCGTATTTCGTCACCTTGTTTCGACCGTCGTTCGAGCTCCGATCGTCGTTCCAGATGGGGTTTTCGTCCCGCGATGATCAGCTTTGCCCCTTCGGCGGCGATGCCCTCGTCGTCGGCGGGCTGAACCCGGAAGAGGTCGGCATCCAGTCGATCAGCCGGGTGGATGAGCAACAGGTCGAGCAGTTACTGGTCCGCTACGGCAAGAAGAAGCCGTCCGGACCGCAGGCCCCGGAGCCGGGTAAGGTCAAAGGCGCCGAGGTCGAAGAGCTAGGCTGAGCCGCATCGACTGACGTCGGCGACTGAGCCGCGCAATCCGCAATTCTCCGTGCGGACCCACCCGGCCAACCCGCGAGGGTTGGCCGGGTTTTTATTTGCGCATCGCGAATGTTTCGCGCGTGTCCTGCCGCCCGGCCACCGCGCGAATGCCAGTGCGGGATCGAGGGAACGGCACCGCGGCTTGCGGCCGCGCGCGCCGAACTCGACAATCGCGCGGTGCAAAACGATCCCGCGCCACCGCTCGCCGGCATCCGCGTCCTCGACCTGAGCCGCATACTCGCCGGACCCTGGGCGACCCAGCTGCTCGCCGATTACGGTGCGGACGTGATCAAGGTCGAGCATCCTGCGGGCGGTGACGAAACGCGCCGGTGGGGGCCGCCGTGGATCCGCGACGCGAGCGACGGCACGCCCGTCGACGCCGCTTATTTCCACTCCGCGAATCGCAACAAGCGCTCGCTGACCGTGAACTTCGCCGACCCGCGCGGGAGCGAGATCGTGCGCCGGCTTGCCGACGGGAGCGACGTGCTGTTCGAGAACTTCCGGCCGGGCTCGCTCGCGCGATTCAAGCTGGACGCAGAGAGCGTGCGCGCGCGCTCTCCGCGCCTCGTGTACTGCTCGATTTCGGCCTACGGGCAGACCGGCAGCCGCGCCGGCGACCCCGGCTACGACGCCATGATCCAGGCGACCGGCGGGCTGATGAGCATCACCGGCGCGCCGGACGAAGAGGGCGGCGCACCGCAGAAGGTCGGCGTCGCGGTCGCCGACCTCATGGCCGGCATGTACGCGGCGAGCGCCGTGCTCGCTGCGCTGCACGCGCGGGAGCGCACCGGCTGCGGCCAGCATGTCGACGTCGCGCTTTACGACGCGCAGGTCGCCTGGCTCGCCAACCAGGGGATGAACCATCTGGTCGGCGGCGGAGTGCCGCGCCGGCTCGGCAATGCGCATCCGAACATCGTGCCTTATCAGACGTTCGCGACCCGCGACGGCCACCTCATGCTCGCCGTCGGCAACGAGCGCCAGTTCAGGGAGCTTTGCGATTGCATCGGCCGTCCCGAGCTCGCGGATGAGCCGCGCTTTGCGAGCAATGCGGCGCGCGTGGGGCACCGCGACGAGCTCGTCGCGCTGCTCGGCGCTGCATTCAGCGAACGCAGCACCGCCGAGTGGGCCGAGCTGCTCGAGCGCCGGCGGATCCCGGCGGGGCCGATCAACGACCTCTCCCAGGTCTTTGGCAATGCCCACGCCCGGGAGCGCGAGCTCGTGCGGCGGCTGCCGCACGCGTGCGCCGGCGAGGTGCCGACGATCGCCAACCCGGTGCGCTTCTCGGAGACGCCGGTGCGCTGCGACACCGCGCCGCCCGTGCTCGGGCAGCATACGCGCGAGATTCTGGGTGAGCTCGGCTACGCGCCCGCCGAGATCACTGCCCTGCACGAGGCCGGAGTCGTCTGAGCGTGCCGGGGGGGCTCGCCACCGCGTACGGCTGGCTGGACGAAGCGATCGCGGAAGGCGCCGAAATCGTCACGGCCGGGCGCCGCCTCGCGCGCGAGCTCCGGCAGGCGCACGCGGAGCGGCAGCTTGCGACGGGCGCTCTCGCCTGGCACACGCCGCGCATCCTGCCGTGGGACGCCTGGCTCAACGCGCGCGTCGAAGGCTGCGGAGATGCGGCGACGTTTCCGCAGCGGCTGGCGGCACAGGCCGCTGCGGTGCTGTGGGAACGCTGCCTCGAGCGCGCCGCGGGGCTGGACGGCATCGACGCCGCCGGGCTGGTGCCGCAAGCCGAGCGCGCGTGGCGGCGCCTGAACGACTGGTGCGTCGAGGTGCGGGAGCTCGCGCGGCTCGCCGCCACGGACGACGAGCGGCGTTTTGCGCGGGCCGCGGCCGACTACGCGCGCACCCTCGAGAGCCGCGGCTGGGTGGATCCGGCCGGGTTGGCGGCGCTCGTCGCCGAGGCGCTCGCGGACGGCCGCCTGCCCGCGCCACGGCGGCTCGTGCTGGCGGGCTTCGAGCGCGTGACGCCCGCCGCGCGCCGGGTGATCGATGCGCTCGCCGCACAGGGTTGCCGCGTGACGGAGCCGCCGGCGCGCACGCCGGCCGCCGCAACACGCGTCCTGCGCTCTGCGGATGCCGATGCGGAGCTCCGCGCCGCGGGTGCCTGGGCGCGGCAGGTGCTCAATGAGAACCCGGCGGCCCGCGTGGCGATCGTCTGGCCGGGTCTCGAGCAGGATGCCCATCGCGCCGCCGCACTCGTGCGCGAGGGCTTCGTGCCGGGCTGGCAGGCCGGCGGTCCGGCGCATGCGGAGTCGGTGCAGGTCTCCTACGGCCGGCCGCTCGCCGCGTATCCGCTGATCGCGGCCGCGCTCCTGTGGCTGCGCTGGACCAGCCAGCCGCTCACCGTGCGCGAGGTGAGCGTGCTCCTGCGCGCGCCGTCCCCGGGTGACCCGGCGCGTGACGGTCTCTGCCGCCTCGAGCTCGAGCTGCGGCGCTTTCCCGAGCGTCGCTGGAGCGCGGCGGGTGTGCTCGCCATGCTGCGTGGTCGCGACGACGGCGCGGATGCGCTGGCGTGGCTCGAGCGCGTCGCGCGCGTCGCCGCCTGCCGCCACCGCGAGGCGCCGCGGGACACGCCGGCCGCCTGGGCCGGGCGCATGCACGACCTGCTCGAGGCCGTGGGCTGGCCGGGTGCGCGCCCGCTGGACAGCGCGGAGTTCCAGCTCGTCAACCGCTGGCGCGAGCTCATGAACGAGCTCGCCCGCATCGAGCCGGTGCGGCCGCGGCTCGGTTTCACGGAGGCTCTCACGCGGCTGGCGCGCGCCGCGTCCCGGACCGTGTTCCAGCCCGAGTCCGGCCCCGGCCGGGTACGGCTTCTCGGCACGCTGGAGGCGTTGGGTCTCGAGCTCGATCACGTCTGGATCGGCAACCTGCACGCGCTGCAGTGGCCGCCGCCCGCGCACCCGCTGCCGCTTGTCGCGCGCGCGCTGCAGCGCCGCGCCGGCATGCCGGATGCCACCCCGGCGGATACGCTCGCGTTCGCGAAGCGCACGCTGGCATCCCTTGCCGCCGCGGCACCGGCGGTCGTGCTGAGCTGGCCCGCGGCGGAAGGCGACCGGCCGCATGCGCCGAGCCCGTTGCTCGCCGCCTACGCGAGCGCAACGCCGGAGAAAGCCTTCGATCCGGGCTGGTACGCGGGAGCATTCGCCGGCGCCGTGCAGCACGGCGCCGTTCGCGATCCTGTGCCGCGCGTCCGGCCCGACGAGTGCATCGGCGGCGGCGCGTACACGGTGCGCGAGCAGGCGCGCGAGCCGTTCTCGGCGTTCGCGCGCCGGCGGCTGGGTGCACGCGAGCTCGAGCGCATCAGCCCCGGCCTGGCACCGAAGCGGAGAGGACAGATCGTGCACGCGGCGCTGAAGCAGCTGCTCTCGGAGCGCCCGACTTCGGCGGCGATCGCGAGCTGGAACCCGGTGCAGCGCGGCGCCCGCATCGCGGCGTCGCTCACCGCGGCCCTGGCACCGCACGAGCGGCATGCGGACGCCGTGTTGCGCAGCCTGCTCGCGCTCGAACGCGAGCGCGTGGCGGCGCTGCTGGCAGCTTGCCTCGAAACGGAAACGGCGCGCCGGCCGTTCGCGGTCGACAGCGTCGAGACCGAGCTGGGGTTCGTCGCGCACGGCGTGCGGCTCGGGTTGCGCGCGGATCGCGTCGATCGCCTGCCGGACGGCTCGCTCTTCGTCATCGATTACAAGACGGGCGCGGAGGAACGCCTGCTCGACCGCCACGGCGAGCTCGTCGATCTGCAGCTCGCGGTCTACGCCGCCGCGCTGGCCGAGCCGGTCGGCGGCCTCGCGATCGTGCAGGTCGCGGGTCCGGCGGTCCGCTGGCGAGCCGTCGGTGCCGCCGTGGACCAGGATCCGCTGGAGCCCGCCGCGTGGGCCGAGCTTCTGTCTCGCTGGCGACGGCGCGTGGATGCCGCCGTCGAAGCGTTTGCCGCCGGGGACGTGCGCGTGAACGTCGCGAGCCCCGCCGACGAGGCGCGGCCGCTCGGTCTGCTGAGCCGCGTCGAGGAGCTCAGGCGTGAGCCCTGACGCGAGCGCAGACGATAGCGACGCGCGCAGCGCGGCACTCGACGTGCGGCGCTCGTTCATCGTGCAGGCGCCCGCCGGATCCGGCAAAACGGAGCTCCTGGTGCAGCGCTATCTCTCACTGCTCGCGACGGTCGACGCACCCGAGGAAGTGCTCGCGATCACCTTCACGCGCAAGGCGGCGCAGGAGATGCAGCTGCGCGTGATCCATGCGCTGGAGGAAGCGGCCGGCGCCGCGGCGGTGCCGATCGCAGAGCACCGCCGAACGACGATCAAGGCCGCGCGGCAGGTGCTCGCGCGCTCCGCCGAGCGCGACTGGGGACTCACCGAATCACCGCGCCGGCTGCGCATTCAGACGCTCGATGCGCTGAACGCGGGCATTGCCGCGTCGCTCCCGCTGAGCTCCGGGCTGGGGGGCGCCGCGAGGCTGCTCGCGGACGAGGAGATCCGCGCGTGGTACGGCATGGCCGCGGCCGCGACGCTCGACTGGCTCGCGGCCGATGCAGAGGCCGAAGAGCGCAGCGCAATCGAGCGCGTGCTCGGGCACCTCGGGAACGACACGGACGCCTACGTGGCGCACCTCACGGACATGCTCGCAATGCGCGACCAGTGGCTGCCGTTGCTCGGGGCCGGCGTAGGCTCGGGGCTGGCGGCGGCGACCGAAGGCGAGCGCGTGCGCCGCGCGCTCGAGCGCAACGTCGCAGTGCAGATCGCCGCGCGCCTGCAGAGCCTGCGGCGGCGGCTGCCGCCGGGGGACTGGCCGGAGGCTGCCGCGGACAACATCGATGCCTGGCGCCGGCTGGCCGGGTTGCTGCTCACGAAGGCGGGCCGGCCGCGGCGCTCGCTCGGGCGCGCTCACGGGCTCGCCGCTCCGGAAGCGGTACGCCTGAAGGACGTGCTCGAGGTGCTCACGGACGACACTTCGTTGTGCGCGGCCCTCGACGAGGTGCGGCGGCTGCCCGAGCCGCGCTACGAGGACCAGCAATGGTCGGTGCTGCAGGCGCTGTTCCGGCTGTTGCCGATCGCCGCGGCGGAGCTGCGCCGGTTGTTTCGCGCCCACGGCGTCACGGATTACGTCGAGGTGGCGAGCGCCGCCGACCGCGCGCTCGGCAGCGTGGAAGATCCCGGCGACGTCGCGCTGCTGCTCGACTATGGCATCCGTCACCTGCTGGTCGACGAGATGCAGGACACGTCGCTCGCGCAATACCGGCTGCTGGAGAAGCTGGTCGCCGGGTGGCAACCCGGCGACGGCAGGACGTTGTTCTGCGTCGGCGATCCGATGCAGTCGATCTATCGCTTTCGCGACGCGGAGGTCGGGCAATTCCTGCTCGCGCGCACGCAAGGCATCGGCGGCGTCTTGCTCGAGCCGCTGGTCCTGCGCCGCAACTTCCGTTCCGGTGCCGGGCTCGTGAGCTGGTTCAACAGCGTCTTCGCGGAAGTGTTCCCCGCAGCCGACGACGTGGCCACGGGCGCCATCCCGTACACAGCGTCCGTCGCCGCCGTGCACGGCCATTCGGACGGCTGCCGCGTGCACGCCGTGATCGGTGGGGATCCGCAGCAGGAAGCGGCAGCGGCGCTCGCCGTCATCGAGCGCTGCCTCGCGGACCACCCGGCCGACGAATCGATAGCGGTTCTCGTGAGGAGCCGCGCCCAGCTCGCGCCCCTGCTCGAGCGCCTGCGCGCTGGCGGCATCGATTACCAGGCCGTCGAGATCGACCGGCTCACCGACGTGCCGGAGATCATCGAGCTGCGCGCGCTCGCGCGCGCGCTCTGTCATCGCGGCGATCGCATCGCATGGCTCGCGCTGCTGCGCGCACCCTGGGTCGGTCTCACATGGGCCGATCTGCACGCGCTCGTGCGCAACGACAGCGCGCGCACGATATGGGAGCTGCTGCACGACGAGCTGCGCATTGCCGCGCTGTCGGAGGACGCTCAGGCACGCGTCCGCCGGTTCGCGGAAATGCTCTCGCCGTTCCTCGAAGGGCACGGCTTGCGGACGTTGCGCGAGACCGTCGAGCGAGCGTGGTACGCGCTCGGCGGTCCGCTGCTCCTCGATGCCGGTGGCGTGCAGAACGTCTATCGTTTTCTCGACGTGCTGGAGCGTAATGAAAGTGCCGGCACGCTGCCCGATCCCGCAGAGCTCGAGATCCTGCTCGACCGGGAGCGCGTGCAGAGCGGCCGGGCCGATGCGCGGTTGCAGATCATGACCATCCATCGCGCGAAAGGCCTCGAGTTCGATCACGTCGTCCTGTACGGGCTCGGCCGGGGCGCGCGTGGCGATCGCCGGCAGGTGCTCTGCTGGCTCGCGCTGCCCGGCAGCGGCGCCGACGGCCTGCTCATCAGCCCGATCGGCGCGCACGGGGAGAACGGGAACGACCGCCTGCACGCGTGGATCGAGGCAGCCGGACAGGAGAAGGACAGGCTGGAGCAGGATCGGCTGCTGTACGTTGCGTGCACGCGCGCGCGCAGCAGTCTGCAGGTCGTCGGGCACGCGGAGCCCGCCGCCGACGGGAAGCGGCTGAAAACGCCGTCCTCGCGGACGCTGCTCGGCCGTATCTGGCCGGCGGTGCGCGCGGAGTTCGAGGCGGCGTTCGCGCGCGCGGGCCGGGGCGCGGCCGCGCCGCGGGAACGCAACGTGCTGCGACGGCCAGGGCTGCGGCGGCTCGTGGATCCGCCCGCACTCCGGCCACAGCCGGCGGAGCTGCCAGGCACGCCCGCCCGCGAGGCGCCGGACGACACGCCCGGCCAGCCGGTCACCTACGACTGGGTCGGCGCCCTGACCCGCCACGCCGGCACGCTGGTGCACCGCTGGCTGAAACGCATCACGGACTCGGCTCGCGCGACTCCGCCGGTCCTCCCGGCGGCGCTCGCCGCGGTGACGCGCCGCTGGGCGGTCGAACTCGGCGTGCCCGCGGCGGACCTCGAGGCGGTGTGCGGCCGCGTGCGCATGGCACTCGAGCGCATCCTCGCCGACCCGCGCGGGTGCTGGCTGCTGTCCGGCGCGGGCCACGCCGAGCTGCCGATCAGCGGGCGCTGGAACGGACGCGTCGAGTCCGTCGTCCTCGACCGTGTACGCATCGCTGACGACGGCGTGCACTGGATCGTGGACTACAAGTCGAGCGTGCACGAAGGCGGCGACCTGCGGGGCTTTCTCGCGCAGGAAACCGCGCGCTATCGGCCACAGCTCGAAAAGTACGCGCGGCTCTATGCCTCCCTGGGCGATGCGCCGGTGCGGACGGCGCTGTATTTTCCGTTGCTCGCGGAATTCGTCCCGCTGCCGCCCGAGGCGTGACGCGGCCGCCCGCTACAGCTGTCCCTCCATGCGAAAGCTGCGCTTGCCGCTGGCGTCCGCTGGCAGGAACGAGAGCTGGCGCACGAGGCTTTGCGGCGCACTCTCCGTCGCCGCGACACTGCCCGTGAGCGAGTAGCTGCGGTCCGGCCGGACCTCCAGCGTGCCGCTGAGGTCGAGCATGCCGGAGACGTCCTCGAAGGTGGCGGTGAGCACGCCCTCGACGGTCTCCAGGCGGGCGCGGAAATTGCCGAGCGGCGCGGAGGCGAGCTGCCGCGCGAAAAGACTGGTGAGCTCGAGCGTGCCGGTGCCGCGAACCGGCAACCCGCCCTCGAGCACCAGGGTGCCTATGTCGAGCTCGAGCACTCCGTCGACGCCGCCGAGTGTGGCGAGGCCGCCCACCGCGGAAAGCGGCACGCTGCCCCGCAGGTCCGATACGTGCACGGCGCCGCCGGGGCCGACCGCGAGATTCCCGGTCAGCGGGCCCGAAGCGGAGACGCCGCTGACCGCGAACCCGGCTTTGCCGGTGACGAGCGCGAGCGGCCGGAAGCGCCAGCTGAGATCGCCCAGGTACAGCCCGCCGAGGCTGCTCTCGGCCGCGGCGCCGTTCCAGACCGTGCCCGAGAGGCCCGCCAGGCGCACGCCGTCCGGCGCCAGCGCGCGATAGGCGACGCGCGCCGGGAACAGCACGATCAGGCCGCAGAGGAAGATCGCGAGGCCGATCGCGACCAGGCGCCCGGGGCGCGGCATCGTCAGCGCTCCAGGGTGACCGTGGCGTTCACGCGCCCGGCGGCTTCGTTGGAAGGATTGAAGCCCGCCGACTGGACGCGCAGCGCGTATTGCGCGGACACGTCGCCGAGCCACAGCACCAGGTCGTCGAAAGCGGCATCCTCGAACACGAGCTGGATGCCGTTGTCCTGGTTCGGCGTGCTGCGCTGGAGCGCGCCGTAGAGGTTGCGGCTGCGCAGCGTGCGATCGACGATCACCACGAGCGACTGGTTGCGCGCAGCGGGCAGGTTCTCTTGCTTCGCAGCGCCCGTCTCGAGCTCGCCCTTCAGCACGCGCAGCTCCGCCACCGCGTCGCGCCAGACCTCGACGTTCGCGGCGGCGTTTGCCCGCCCGCGGTCGAGCGGCGCCCACACGGCCAGCCAGAACACGGCGAGGATGACCACGACTCCCGCCGTGGCGACGAGAATCTTCTCGCGGGGCTGCAGCGCTTCGAACCAGTCCCTCACGGGCCGGACGCCTCCATGCGAATCTGGCTGCTGACCCGTTCGCCCTGCTGGCTGGTGCCCTGGATGGACGCTTTGAAACGGCCGCGCTCCTGAATCGCCTTCTGGATGCCGTCGAGCGCCGTCACGTTCGGCGCGTTCAGGCGCACGTCCACGATGCCGCCGCGATAGCTCAGCGATTCGATGCGCGTTTCCGCCTGCGCGCGCAGCGCGAGACTCAGGTCTTCCAGCGACTGGAGGAAGCGCGCCGGCGCCTCCGCGTGCCCGGTGCGCGTACGCAGGGAGGCGACGATCGCCGCCGGATCGCGCACCGCCGAGGCGCCGGGCGCGACCTCCTGGTACTCGGCGAGGAATGCATCACGCAGCGCGGCTTCCTCGCGGCTCAGGAAGTACAGGTCGGCAGCGCGGGCGAGGAGGCCCGTCAGGACGAAGGCGCCGAGGAGCATCGCCGCGACTCTCCAGCGGCGGAGCAGCGGGGCGTATTCGGTGCGGGTCGCAAATTCGCCCTGCAGCAGGTTCACGCCGGCACCGGTGGCGACGGTCGCCGCGAGCCGCGGCGTCACGCCGTCGGGCAACAGCCGGACATCCAGCGTCTCGAGCTCCTGGCGCAGGGCGATCCAGTCGTGCCGGTAGCGCTCGTCGGTCTCCGCATCGCAGTAGACGAGGGCATGGCGCGGCAGCACGGGCGCCGCCGGCGCCGGTGCCGCCGCATCGTCGTCGCGCGCGTCTTCCGCGGCGTCCCCGTCGTCGAGCGCACCGATGGCGGCGAGCGCATCGCCGGGCCGGACGCCCTGCATCACGACCTCCACGTCGGCGCCGTCGTTGATCATCACCTCGTCCCGGGAGACGAGCAGGCTGATGGTGCCGGGGAGGCGGGCGAGGCCGTAGTTTTCCGGAACGACCGACCAGGGCGTGATGCCGGCGTCGGCCAGCCGCGCGAGCCAGTCGACGAGGGTGTCGCGACGGACCACGGCGACCGGCACCTTGCCGCTGGCGCGCCGCAGGCCGGCGGCGAAATGCAGCGTCTCCACGTCCTCCGCGAGATGCTCCTCGAGAGCGTAGGGCAGGGCGGCCTGGAGGCGGGCGCCGCCCTTCACCGGGATGTCGACGGCCGCCGTCAGCACGTCGGTGCCGGGGACGAGCACGATCACGCGCCGTTCCTGCGCGGCAGCGGCCGCGTCGGCCAGCGCTCCGGCGACAGGCTCGCCGCGGCGCGCGCCGTTGCCGTCGACGGCGATCCATTCCGCGGGCGCGTTCGCGTCGGCCGGCAGGCGTATGACCAGGAATTCCGCCAAGCTCGTCTACACCGTCCCGAAGCTGCGCAGGAGCGGCGTCACCTGCGAGCCGTCCCGTTGCAGCACACTGTAAAGCGTGACCCGCACGGTACCGAGCCGCACGACGACCCGCAACAGGAAGAAGCGGCTGGCGTCGACCGGCGGTGTGGCACCGGGCGGCAGCAGCGCGCCGAATGCCGACTGCACGTCCGGGAAGCCGGTATCGCCGCGCTCCTCGACGAGCGCCGAAACGTCCGCATCGGTGAGCGTGTCGCTCAAGGATCTGAGGATCGCGGGCGGCGCCGTGTTGGCATTGATCTCGGTACGCACCGGCAACGCGGTGAGATAAGGCGCGAGCACGTCGAAAGCCGCCTTGTCGATGCCCTCCACGGCCGCGAGCTCGCTGATGCTGGTGAGCATCCGGTCGGCGGTGCGGTACGGCGGCAGGACGGCGGTGTAGGTAGCGTCTTCGGCGCCCTCCGGCATGTGCGGCTCCTGGTCGGGATCGAGCCAGTCGACGACCGCGCCCGCGATGCGCGGATCGAGCTCGAGCGCCGCCAGCAGCCGCTGGAACTGCTGCAGCGAGGGTTCGTCCACGCGCCCCTGCTCGTCGATGAGGTTGTTGACGTTGAAGCGGCCCTGGAGGTCTGCCACGCTGCCGAACACGTCGCCGCCGTCGATCGGAAGGGGCGGCAGCTCCTGCGCCCAGACGTCGCCCAGCGTATCGGTCTGAGTTTCCTCGGCGTCCTGGCTCAGGATCAGACGCACCCAGCTTTCCGCGCCGAGCGCGACCTGCACGGCCTGGTCGCGCTGCAGGAGCACCATGGTGCGGCGCACGTCGAGCGAGTTGTCCCAGGCCATGTCGCTCGCGAGCATCGCCGCGAGCGCGCTGATCAGCATCACCGTGATGAGCGCGACACCGCGGTGTCCGGGCCGCCTGCCGTTCACGGCGCCACCTCGATCGTTCTCGTGATGACGCCTTCCTCCGTGGTCTCGAGCACGATCTCCACCGCGCGCGGCCGCAGCCGCCACCCCGCCGGGCCTGCCAGGTTCTCCGGCGGCCACTGCTCTGTCCATTCACCGTTGTCCTGGAGGAAACGGAAGCTCAACGCTTCGACGCCGTCGAGCAGCACGCGCGCGGACGGCTGGTTGTCCAGCGTGCGGTCGAGCACGTTCCAGTGGAAGCGCACGAGCTCGCCGTCTTCCGTCAGCCGCCACGCGACGCGCTGCAGCGTGCCGCGCGGCAGCGCGGCCGGGTTGCTCCAGCCGGAATGCGTGAGCTCCACCGCGTAATCGGACTGCACGTTGGTGAGCAGCGCCGGCGCGACCACGTCGCCGAGGTCCACGCGCACGGGACGCGGCGCGAGCTGCTGGAAATCCTCGGTGAGGAAGCGGACGGTGCGCTGGATCGCCTGCAGCCGCGCGTTGTGCTCGCCGAGCCGTTCCTTGCCTTCGATGGTGCGCGCCAGCGCACCGTAGGCGAACGCGGCCAGCACCGCGAAAATCGCGACGGCGACCAGCACCTCGAGCAGCGTGAAGCCGTTGCATTTGTGTGTCGCCCGCATCGCCGCCGGCCCCTAACGGTCGACCCCGGGCTGGTCGTCCGGGGTGTCGCCCGGATCGTTCCCCGGTATGAAGACGGCGCCGGACCAGGCGGCGTTGCTCTGTCCGGGCATGGTCGGCTCGCCGACGAAGCCGGTGACGCTGCGAACCACGTCCTCGGAGCCGGCGAGCGATACGTCGACGTCGACCCGGAACAGGTTTTCCACCTCGGTTTCGGAGATCTTCGTGCGCCACGTCCATTCGCGACCGGCGTACGTGATCTCGTCCGAATTCTCGCCGACCTCCGGGACCGTGTTGGCGAGCCGCAGCTCCGCGATCCGGTTCAGCGCGATCCAGCTCGCGTACGTGCGTTGCTCCATGGCCGTCGCCGAATCGATCATCTGCGCGACGGCGGCGGCGACCGCGCCGAGCGACAGCGCGGCGATGGCGAGGGCCACCATCACCTCGACCAGCGTGAAGCCGCGCTGCCGGCATACGCCGACCGGGTTGCGAGGCACGCGGCGTGACCGCCGTGCGCCCGCCCGGCGGGGTGCCTCACCGTTTCCCGGTCTGCTCATCCGCTTCGGTCTCGATTTCCAGCTGCCCGGCGTCGTTCGTCGCGAGCAGCACCTCGGCGTCGTCCGTGTCGCGCACGATCACCAGGTCGAACGGGGTGACGTCGCCGCTCGACATGATGAGGACGTGCGGCGCGTAGTCGTCCTCCTCGTCGTCATCGCGCCCGTCCCGACGCTGGTCTTTGTCCTCGTCTTCGCCTTCGTCCTCGTCCGGCAGCCGCATGGGCTGCTCCCGCAGCTCCACCGCGCGATCCTCGAGGAACAGCTCGAAGGTGACGCCTTCTTCGAGGGCACGGGGGCGGAGCAGCTCGTCGCCCGCGAGCTCGGCCCAGCGGTTCGTGAACGGATCGTACTCCACGAAGCGGTACCCCGAGCGCATGAACTCGAGGCCGAATTCCCGTCCCTGCATGAGCGCCTCGTCACCGGCGAGCTGCACGAGCTCGCGCAGCCGGCGTGCTTCGTCTTCCAGCTCGCGCTCATTGCCGAGCAGACCGAAGGACAGGATCGCCACGGCGCTCACGGTCGCGATGATGATGATGACGACGAGCAGCTCGATGAGCGTGAAACCGCTCGTTCGGCTGCGGAAGCGTTCGGACGTCAGTTCAGTTCCCAGTTGCCGAGGTCCGCGTCCAGGCCTTCACCGCCGGGACGCCCGTCGCGGCCCAGTGTGTAGACGTCGAACGGACCGTGATTGCCGGGATTCACGTACACGTACTCGTTGCCCCAGGGGTCCTTCGGCAAGCGTCCGATGTAGCCGCCCGTCTTCCAGTTGCGGATGTTCGGATCCGCGGGCTTGGTCACCAGCGCTTCGAGACCCTGCTCGGTGGTCGGGTACGAATAGTTGTCCAGGCGGTACATGTTGAGGGCGTTCTCCAGGCCTCTGAGATCCCCCTTCACCCGCGTGATCTGGGCGTCGTCGATTCTGCCGATGACGTTCGGCGCCACGATCGCGGCGAGAATGCCGAGGATGATCACGACCACCATGATCTCGATGAGCGTGAAACCGTGGCAGGACGTGCGAAGCCGTCGCACGGTCAGTCGTGTTGTATGCACTGTGCTCCTCCGGGATGACGCAGAAGGCTCTCGGGTGAATGCGGCCGTGCTGCGCTAGACTGGAATCCCCATGCCCGAGAAGGTGAGGAGAAGTATACCAAACATGGGTTTAGACGAAGCCGTCGTCGCCGCGCGCAGTCGCGAAATGCCGACGGCCGGCAACGCCACATGAGACGCATCGCCCGCTGGCAAGTTCCGCTCTGCATGATCGCCTCGAGCGTCGCGGCGGCGCTCGCCGGCGGGCGCGGGCAGGAAGTGCTCCGCTGGGACCGCGACGCGATCGCCGCCGGCGAGCTGTGGCGCCTCGTCACGGGTCACCTCGCACACCTGGGCGCTGCGCACCTCGCGCTGAACCTGGCGGGGCTCGCGCTCGTGTGGATCCTGGTCGGCGACCGGCTCAAGCCGCTCGGCTGGTGGCTCGTGGTCGCCTTCGGCATCGCGGTGATCGACCTCGGCTTCTGGTTTCTCGACCCCGGCCTCGCCTGGTACGTGGGGCTGTCCGGGCTCCTGCACACCCTCATCCTGGCCGGCACGACCGCGGGCGCGCGCACGGCGCCGCTCGAGTCGCTCGCGCTCGGCGGACTCGTGCTCGCCAAGATCGTCGTCGAGCAGCTCGCGGGCCCGCTGCCGGGCTCGGAAGCCACCTCCGGCGGGCCGGTGGTCGTGAACGCACATCTCTACGGGGCGATCGCGGGCCTGGCCGCGGGCGGCTTCGTGCTCGCGATGCGCGCGGAATGGCGCCGGGCGCCGATATAATGCCCGCCCGGCGCGCGGCGCCGACAGGGAGGACGAGATGACGCTGGCGATGGTATTTCCCGGACAGGGCTCGCAGGCGTCCGGGATGCAGGCGGCACTCGCCGCGGCCTTTCCGGAGATCCGCGATACATATGCGGAAGCGAGCGCGGAGCTCGGCTTCGATCTGTGGGAGCTGGTGCAGGAGGGGCCGCTCGAGACGCTGAATGCGACGGTGGTGACCCAGCCCGCCATGCTCACCGCCGGCGTCGCGGCCTGGCGGGTGTGGTGCCGGGCGGGCGGTGACGCGCCGTCGTTCATGGCGGGACACAGCCTCGGCGAGTACACGGCGCTCACCTGCGCGGGTGCCATCGCCTTCGCGGAAGCGCTGGCGCTCGTCGCGCGGCGTGCCGAGCTCATGCAGGCCGCCGTGCCGGCGGGCGAAGGCGCGATGGCCGCGGTGCTCGGTCTCACCGACGACGCCGTGACCGCCGCGTGCGCGGAGGCGGCGGAGGGGCAGGTCGTGAGCGCCGTCAACTTCAACTCGCCAGGACAGGTCGTCATCGCCGGCCATCGCGCGGCGGTCGAGCGCGCGTGCGCCGCGGCCAAGGCGGCCGGCGCGAAACGTGCGGTGCTGCTCAGCGTGAGCGTGCCCGCGCACTGCGAGCTGATGCGGCCGGCGGCGGAGGCGTTCGCGGAGGTGCTCGCGCAGACGCCGTTCCGGACGCCCACTATCCGCATCGTGAACAACGTCGACGTGGCGGTGTACGAGCGGCCCGAGCAGATCCGCGAATCCCTCGCGCGCCAGCTGTATTCACCCGTGCGCTGGACGGAGACGGTGCGCTGGCTGGCGCAGCACGGCGCCGGCCGGATCGTCGAGGCCGGACCCGGCAAGGTGCTCACCGCCCTCGCGCGTCGCATCGACGGCTCGCTCGCGGCCGCGTGCATCGATTCCCCCGCCACGCTCGACGAGCTTCTCGCGAGCAGACCTGAGGACGGCGATTGATGAGACGGAGCTATACGGACGAGATGCTGAGCGGTGATGTCGCTTTGGTGACGGGCGCGTCGCGCGGCATCGGCGCGGAGATCGCGGCGACCCTGGCTGGCGCCGGCGCCTTCGTAATCGGCACGGCGACGAGCGAGAACGGTGCGAGCGCCATATCGCAGGCGCTCGGAGAACGCGGACGCGGCGCGGTACTCGATATCGCGAGCGAAAGCTCCGTGCAGGCACTCTTCGAGGACATCCAGCAGCGCGAGGGCTCACCCGGCATCGTCGTGAACAACGCCGGCATCACCCGCGACAACCTGCTGCTGCGCATGAAGCCGGAGGACTGGGAAGCGGTGCTGTCGACGAATCTCTCGGGGGCCTACCGCGTGTGCAAGGCCGCCCTGCGCGGCATGATGAAGGCGAAGCGCGGCCGCATCGTCAACATCGCCTCGGTCGTCGGGCTGATGGGCAATCCCGGCCAGGCGAACTACGCTGCGGCGAAGGCCGGCATCATCGGCTTCAGCAAATCGCTCGCGCGCGAAGTCGGCTCACGCAACATCACCGTGAACGTCGTGGCGCCCGGCTTCATCGACACGGACATGACGCGCGTGCTGGGCGAGGAGCAGAGGAACGCGATGCTGGCGCAGGTGCCGCTCGGCCGCTTCGGCGAAGCCAGCGAGGTCGCCGCCGCGGTCGCGTTCCTCGCGTCCGACGCCGCCGCCTACATCACGGGCGAGACGCTGCACGTGAACGGCGGAATGCTGATGGCGTGAGGCGCTCCGAGCCGGCCCGCGCACGGCGGACTCGCGGCTCCCGGCGATTGTAGATTGGCCCAAACCTTTCACTTACAATACCGGGCCACGGTCTCGGCGGGACCCGATATCAACAACTTGAAGCTCGCAGACCGCCCCGGAACCGCACACCGGAAAATCCGGAGTCGACAAGGTGAGGCGCTCGGGAAGCCGGGCGGGAGTACAATTTTTCGGAGTCTCTTCCTGAGGAGAAGCGATCACTATGAGCAGCATTGAAGAACAGGTTAAGAGTATCGTCGCCGAGCAACTGGGCGTGAAGGAGGAAGAGGTCACGAACGATGCTTCCTTCGTCGACGACCTGGGCGCCGATTCTCTGGACACGGTCGAGCTGGTGATGGCCCTCGAGGAGGAATTCGAGACCGAGATTCCGGACGAAGAGGCCGAAAAGATCACGACCGTCCAGCAGGCGATCGACTACGTCACCGCGCGCCGCAGCGAATCCTGACACCTTCCCGAAGGGCGCGGCCGTTCACCGGACGCCGCGCCCTTCGTCCTCCATCCATGAGCAAACGCAGAGTCGTCGTCACCGGCGTGGGACTCGTGTCCCCGGTCGGCAGTGAGCTCGAAACCGCCTGGCGAAACGTCTGCGAAGGACGTTCCGGCATCGGCCCGATCACGCATTTCGACGCCAGCGCATTCACGACACGCATCTCGGGAGCCGTGAAGGGCTTCGACGTCGGCGAGTTCCTGGCGCCGAAAGACGCGCGCAAGATGGATCCGTTCATGCACTACGGCATCGGCGCGACCATCAAGGCGGTCCGCGATTCGGGTCTCGAGATCACGGAGGAGAACGGCCATCGCATCGGTGTGATCATGGGCGCCGGCATCGGCGGGCTGCAGACCATCGAGGCGAACCACATCAGGTACCTCGAGGCCGGGCCGCGCAAGATTTCGCCCTTCTTCATACCCGGCAGCATCATCAACATGGTGTCCGGGCACGTCAGCATGCTGGAGCACATCACCGGGCCGAACCTCGCGATCGTCACCGCGTGCACGACCTCGACCCATTGCATCGGCGTCGCCGCGCGCAGCATCGCGTACGGCGATGCGGATGCAATGCTGGCCGGCGGCTCCGAAGCCGCGACCACACCGCTGTCCATCGGCGGGTTCTGCTCGGCGCGCGCGATGTCGACGCGCAACGACGAGCCGGAGCGCGCGAGTCGGCCCTTCGACCGGGACCGGGACGGCTTCGTCCTGTCCGACGGTGCCGGCTGCCTGGTGCTGGAAGAGCTCGAGTTCGCCCGTGCGCGCGGCGCGCGCATCTATGCCGAGCTCGCGGGCTTCGGCATGGGCAGCGATGCGTTCCACATCACGCAGCCGCCGGGAGACGGGGAGGGCGCCAGGAAGTGCATGGTCGCGGCGCTGCGCGACGCCGGCGTCGACCCGGCCGACGTGGATTATCTGAACGCGCACGGCACCTCCACGCCGCCCGGCGACATTGCCGAGACCGTGGCGATCAAGCGCGCGTTCGGCGATGCCGCGCGCAAGCTCGCCGTGAGCTCCACGAAGTCGGTCACCGGGCACCTGCTCGGCGCGGCCGGCGCCGTCGAGGCAATCTTCTCCATTCTCGCGATCCGCGATCAGGTGCTGCCGCCCACCATCAACCTCGAAAATCCGGACCCCGGGTGTGACCTCGACTACGTGCCGAACGAGGCACGCCGCGCGCGCGTCGGCACGGTCGTGTCCAACTCCTTCGGTTTCGGCGGAACGAACGGCAGCCTGGTGTTTCGGCGCCTGTCCTGAGCGCAAGGCCGGGTATACTGCCGGGCATGAGACGACTGCTCTGGCTGGCGGGTGCCGTCGCCGCGATCGGGGCATTGCTGTTCGGCTGGCAGGCCTGGCGCTTCCTGACGACCCCGGTGAACGTGCCGCAGGAAGGCTCCACTTTCGAGATCGCCCCCGGCACGCCGTTCGTGGCCGTGAGCCGCGCACTCGCCGAGCGCGGCATCCTCGAGCACCCGCGGCTGTTCACCCTGTACGCCCGCGCGAGGGGGCAGGGCAGCGCGATCCACGCCGGCGAGTACTCCCTGGAGCCGGGTATCACGCCTTCGGAGCTGCTCGCAAAATTTGTCGCGGGCGAAGTGCTCCTGCACTCCTTCACCATCGTGGAAGGCTGGACGTTCCGCGAGCTGCTCGCGAACCTGTCGCGCCAGGAAGCGATCGCTTCTACCCTGGAATACGAGGACTGGCCGCGGCTCATGGAGGAGCTCGGCGCGGATGCCGAGCGGCCCGAAGGGCTGTTCCTGCCGGAGACTTACCGCTACGCGAAGCACACGACGGACGTGCAGTTGCTCACGCGGGCATACGCGCTGATGCAGAAGACCCTGGACGCCGAATGGAACGAGCGGGCGCCGGACCTGCCCCTCGGGAGCAAATACGAAGCGCTGATCCTCGCGTCGATCGTGGAAAAGGAGACCGCCCGCGCCGACGAGCGCGCGCGCATCGCCGGCGTGTTCGTTCGGCGGCTCCGGAAGAACATGCGGCTGCAGACCGATCCCACGGTAATCTATGGCATCGGCGAGGCCTTCGACGGCAATCTCACGCGCGCCGACCTGCGCACCGACACTCCTTACAACACCTATACGCGGCGCAGCCTGCCGCCGACGCCGATCGCGATGCCGGGGAGAGCGTCGATCCATGCCGCGCTGCATCCCGAGCCCGGGGAAGAGCTCTACTTCGTGGCGAGCGGCCGGGGTGACGGGAGCCACATATTTTCCGTGACCAAGGCGGAGCACGACGCGGCGGTGCTCGAGTATCTCGCGCGGCTGCGCGAGGCGGGCAAGCGCAGAGAGCAGGTGCGGTGAGCGCGGCGCGTTTCGTGACCGTCGAGGGCGGCGAGGGCGTCGGCAAATCGACGAACCTCGAGTTTGTGCGGTGCCTGATCGAGGGCCGCGGGTTCGAGGTGGTGGTCACGCGCGAACCGGGCGGCACGCCGGCGGCGGAGCGCATCCGGGAACTCCTGCTCGCGCACGGTGAGGAGACGATGCCGCCGATCGCGGAGCTCCTCCTGTTCTTCGCCGCGCGCTCCCTGCATGTCGCAAACGTCATCCGCCCCGCGCTGGCACGCGGCGCCTGGGTCGTCTGCGATCGTTTCACGGACACGACGCGCGCCTACCAGGGCAGCGGCCGCGGGCTGGATGCGGAGCTCATCGAGCGCCTCGCCGCGCACGTGCACCCCGGACTCGAGCCGGACCTGACGCTGCTGCTCGACGCGCCGGCGGAGATCGGCGGCGCTCGCGCGCTCCGGCGGGGCACGGCCGACCGCATGGAACAGGAGCAGCGCGAGTTTCACGCGCGCGTGCGCGAGGGCTACCTGGCGCTGGCCGCGCGCTGGCCGGAGCGGATCGTGGTCATCGACGCTGCCCGTCCGATCACGGACGTGCAAACCGCGATCGTCGCCGCCATGGCTCGTCTCTGGCACGGGAAATGACATCAAGTATGTGGCGCACTTCGCTGAGTTTGCAGTGGAATTGACGTGGCTCGAGCCGGTCGCCGCGAGCTGGCTGCAGCGCGAGCGCCAGGCTCGTCTGCCGCATGCCGTGTTGCTCAGCGGCGCGCGCGGCACGGGCAAGCGCGCGCTGGCGGCGTGGCTTGCACGGCGGCGCCTGGGGGTCGGCACGCCGGGCCCGCTGCCGGAGCATCCGTTCGAGCGCCCGGCGCACGCGGATCTCCACTGGGTGCAGAAGCCGGAGGACAAGACCGGCATCCTGATAGACCAGATCCGGGACCTGGTGGAGGAGCTCTCGCTGACCAGCTACCACGGCGGCGCCAAGGTCGCGGTGATCGAACCCGCCGACGCGATGAATACCAACGCGGCGAACAGCTTGCTCAAAACCCTCGAGGAGCCACCCGGCGATGCCCTCATCATCCTGATCGCCGACCGTCCCGGTCGCCTCCCTGCCACCATCTTCAGCCGCTGCCAGCGCCTGCACTTCGCGGTGCCCTCCCGGGAGACGGCACTCGCCTGGCTGGAGCGCCTCGAGGCCGGCGTCGACTGGCCGGCTGCGCTGGACCTGGCCGGCAGCGCGCCGCTCGCGGCCGTCGCGGCGCTGGAAACGCTCGAGGCGAGCCGCCGCATGGCCGGCGAGCTCGAAGCCCTCGGCATGAATCGCGTGTCGCCCGTCGAGATCGCGGAACGCTGGGGCAAGCTCGAGCCGGTCTTCGTGCTCGGCTGGCTGGCCCGGCAGGTCGAGCAGATCCTCAAGGGCCGCAGCGATGCGCGCGCCCGCGGGCCTGCTGCCAACCTCCCGGAATCTGTGCTGCAGCGCATGGACACCCGGGATCTCTTCTGTTATCTAGACACGCTCAACTGGCTCAAGGGCGAGCCCGCCGGTACCTACAACCTGCAGCTCACGCTCGAAAGCCTGTTGATCGACTGGGCCGCCGGCCTCACCGGTTACCGCAATACGTTCACCCGGGGCAGCCTGGTGCCGCTGCCGGGGCAGGGTAGATACTGATGACCAAGCCGGGACTGCTGACACTCACCATCAAGGACAAGAGCGCGCTGTATCTGGCCTACATGCCGTTCGTGGTGAACGGCGGGCTTTTCATTCCCACCAACAGCTCCTATCGCCTCGGGGACGAGGTCTTCATGCTCCTGAACCTCATGGGCGAGGAAGAAAAGATTCCCGTTGCCGGCACCGTCATCTGGATGACGCCGAAAGGCGCGCAGGGCAAGCGCACCGCGGGCATCGGCGTGCAGTTCAGCGACCAGGACCAGGGCAACACGCAAAAGAAGATAGAGAACTATCTCGCCGGCGCGCTCGGCGGCGACAAACCCACCCACACGATGTAGATCGGCGCTACCGCCGCCCGACGCGCCCCCGCGCACGGGATCGGGCACGATCGCGGCCCCGCTCCCGTAGCAGCCCGCCATGCGGGCGACCGAACACACCCGCGTGAGCAAACGGACGCACCCGTAGGAGCGAGCATTGCGCGCGACCGGATTTGTGGCACGCCTTCTTTGGGACCGCATCGTTCACGCACGTTGGCGGTCGGTGGCTTGGGCGGAGCCGCGACCGGGGGAGCTCCCTCTCGGCGCCGGACACGAGCACGTCCATGGGGTCCTGCGGGCTCGGCGTCCATGCCTCGCA
>DASVDF010000062.1:0-28638 GCA_036381215.1 Woeseiaceae bacterium
CATGGGCATATTCACGAGATTCAGCGACATCGTGAACTCCAACATCAACGCCATCCTCGACAAGGCGGAGGACCCGGAGAAGATCGTCCGCCTGATGATCCAGGAAATGGAGGACACGCTGGTCGAGGTGCGCTCGGCCGCCGCGCGTTCCATCGCCGACAAGAAGGACCTGAACCGCAAGCTCGAGTCCCTCGAGCGCGAGCAGAAGGAGTGGGAAGCGAAGGCGGAGCTCGCCATGCGCAAGGGTCGCGAGGACCTCGCCAAGGCGGCGCTGATCGAGAAGCAGCGTGCGACCGGAGCCGCGGATGCCGTGCGCGCGGATTACGAATCCATCGACGAGGGCCTCGCGAAGCTGAACGACGACATCGCGCGGCTCGAGAGCAAGCTCGGTGACGCGAAGACGCGCCAGAAGGCATTGCTCGCCCGGCACAAGACGGCCAACAGCCGGCTCGCCGCCCGCCGCCGGATCCACGATTACAAGATCGACGACGCGCTGGTGCGATTCGAGCAGTACACCCGGCGCATCGACGACGTGGAGGGGCGCGTGGAGGCGTACGACCTCGGCCTGCCGAAGGACCTGAAGCACGAGTTCGCGAATCTCGAAGCCGACGAGTCGGTGGCCCAGGAGCTCGACGCGCTGCGCAGGAAAGTCGCAGCCAGTGGCTCCGGCACCGGCGCTTCCTGAGCAGGTACGACGGTGGCTGAGTACATCGGCATTGCGCTGATCGTCTTCATCGCCGTACCCGCGCCGCTTTTCATCGTCCTGTACTTCATTACCCGATGGAAGGAGGCGCGCGAGATCTCGGGGGGTGACGAACGGATGCTCGAGGACCTGTGGGCTCTCTCGCAGAAGCTGGAAGAGCGCCTGGAGTCTCTCGAACGGATCATGGACAACGAACAACCGGAATGGAGGAAAGGAGCATGAGCAGGGGTGAGCATGTCTGCGATGGCGATCGCCCGCGCGGCCTCTATCGCGATCGCGAGAACGGCTGGCTGTTCGGGGTGTGCGCCGGGATCGCGGATTATTGCGACGTCGGCGTCGCCGTGGTGCGCTTGATCGCCGTGGTTGCCTTGTACCTGTTCTTCTGGCCCACCGTCCTGGTCTACGCCGCCGCCGCCCTGTTGTTCAGGGCCAAGCCGCTGACCTGGAACGGCCGCTGCCGCGAGTACGACTTCTGGCGCGGCCGGGAGCACGACCGCTGGAGACACTCGTGAGCAGTTACGATTCGATGCGCCGGCGCCGCTTTCATCGCAGCCGCGATCACGCGATCATTGCCGGAGTCTGCGGCGGCCTGGCCGACTACTTCGGCTTCAATCTCAAGGTCACCCGGCTGCTGGCGCTGATTGCGCTCGTGATGGCGATGCCGATAACCCTGCTCGTTTACTTCGGCACGGTGCTGCTGTTCCCTGCCGAGTCCGACGAGCGGTATCGGCGGCCGGATTACGACCCGGAGTTTCACCGCGCCGTGCGCTCGTCGCCGCGGGAAACCCTCGCCGACGTGCGGCGGCGCTTCCAGTCACTGGACAGCCGCCTGGCGCGGCTGGAGCGCTACGTCACGTCGTCGCGTTACAAGCTGGATCAGGAATTCAAGAAACTCTGAAGAGCCAACGGCACCGATCCAAGGGGAGCTCGAATGAACGTATTCACTTTCGTATTTTTGATCGTGACCGTCTCGCTGTGTGCCGGCGTCATCAAGACCTGGCTCGAGCAGCGCAAGGGGCGGGATCAGACGGCGGAGGAAATCGAGCAGACGCTGGCGAGAATCGACGGCCTCGAGGAGCGCATCGAGGTGCTCGAGCGCATCATCACCGACAAACGCGTCGACCTGAGGCAGCGCATCGACGAGCTCTGAACGGTCGCGTCACTCCGCGTCGCGCGACTGCCACTCCTTCAGCTCTTCGTTGAATGCTGCCGCGACTTTCACCATGTCCTCGTGCGCGGCGTTGTACTTTTTGGTGAGCATCTCTTCGCGCTGTTTGATCTGGTCGGGCTCCAGATCCATGCCCGCCCGCGCGTTTTCTTCTTCGTCCACCAGGCATTGCTGGTAGTCCTCGAGCTGCTTGATGTAGGCCTTCACGGCCTTCTGCCCGTCGACCATTTCGTCCTTGCTGGCGGTACTGCCGTTGGGCACGTCGGGGCTTTTCGGATAGTCACACGCCAGCGCAACACTGGTCAGGAGCAGCGACGCTGCGCAGGCGGAGAACAAACTCGATTTCTTCATTGGCAGTTCCAGGGCCGGTGCGGGACGGCTATTTAAGCATGCGCCCGTAAATCCCGGCAACAGCGGCGCTGCGCCCCGCCGGCCGCGCTCAGGCGAAGAGCGCCCGGTGGGTGTCGGTGCCCTGTGCGTGCGCGAGGAGAAGCTCGAGGTAATCTTCGGAGCTCATGGGATCGCCGAACAGGAGCCCCTGCGCGTAGGTGCAGTTCAGCGACTGGAGGAAACCGAGCTGTTCCTCGGACTCCACGCCTTCGGCGACCACGTCCATGTTGAGGCTGCGCCCCATGTGAATGATCGTACCGACGATGGTTGCGTCGTCGGCGTTGGTCGCAACATCCTTGACGAACGACTGATCGATCTTGAGCGTGCTGATCGGGAACTGCTGCAACGCGCTGAGCGACGAGTAGCCCGTGCCGAAGTCGTCGATGGCAAGGTGCAGGCCCAGCGAATACAGCTCGTCCAGCAGGCGGATGGTGCGCCGGGGATTCTCCATCAGCGTCGTCTCGGTGATCTCGAGCTCCAGCGAAGTCGGAGATACTTCGTACTTGCGCAGGATCGCGTTGATGCGGCTGATGAAGTTCGGCTGGCGCAGCTGCTTCAGCGACAGGTTCACGGAAACGCGTCCCGGGTAGGAGATCGAGCGCTGCCAGAAACGGAAGTCCTCGCACACGCGCTCCAGCACCCATTCGCCGATCTCGACGATGAGATTGGTTTCCTCCGCGAGCGGGATGAAGTCCGACGGCAGGATGATGCCCCGCTCGGGCAGCTCCCAGCGTACCAGCGCTTCCGCACCGACTACCGCGCCGGTCTCGAGGTTGTACTTCGGCTGGTAGTGCACGAGGAGCTCGTCACGCTCGAACGCGCGCTTCAGCTTGCTCTTCGTCATGAGCCGCTCGACCGCGGCCTCGTTCATCTCCGGGACGTAATACGAATAGATGTTGCCGCCGTTCTTCTTGGCGTGATACAGCGCGGCGTCCGCGTTGCGGATCAGGTCGATCACGTTCGGCGCATCGTCCGGATAGCAGGCGATGCCCATGCTCGCGGTCATGAACACCTCGTGCCCCTGCACGTAGAACGGGTCGGCGAGGCGGTCGAGCAGCATCCGGGCGAGGTCGTCGAGATGCGCCTTCTGATCCTCGCGTTCCTCGTCCGCATCGATGATGACGGCGAACTCGTCGCCCGCCAGCCGCCCGATCACGGATTCCTCGGGCAGCGCCGAAGTCAGCCGGTCCGCGACCGTCTCCAGGGTCGTATCGCCCGCGAGGTGACCGAAGGTGTCGTTGATCTCCTTGAAATGGTCGATGTCGACGTAGAAGAGATAAAGCGATCTTCCCGCGCGCCGGGCGCGGGCAATGGCGCGCTGCAGCAGGTGCTGGAACTGCATCCGGTTCGGCACCTTGGTGAGTGCGTCGATGCGCGCGAGATAGCGGATGCGCTGCTCGGCGCGGCGCCTTTCGGTGATGTTCTGGGCGGCGTAGATGCGATCGGCGGGACGGGCGTCGTCGCCCGCGATGGTCGAGCCCGTGTACGACACCGGCACCGACTCCCCGCTGCGCGTCAGCAGGAAGGCCTCGCGCGGTATGCCGGCGGGAGAATCGACCGCGAGCGCGCCGCCCTTTTGCCTGTCCACGATCAGCTCGAGCGGCTGGCCGAGCAGGGCGTCCTCACGGTAGTTCAGCATCCGCGTCGTCGCCTCGTTGACGCGCGTGATGATGCCTTCCGCATTCGTGACGATCACGGCTTCGTTCATGCTCGAGAGCACGCGGTCGACGTAATCCCGGGACAGGGTCGTGCGCTGCAGCATCTCGCGCATGTTGTTGAACACTTCCGCCAGGTCGCCCAGCTCGTCACCCTTGGTCACTTTCAGGGGCTCGCCGAAATCCGCCTGCGACAGCTTCTCCGCCTGCACCTTGAGCTCGCGGATGCGCCGCGCCTGGGAGCGCGAGATACTCCAGATGACGAGGGCGCACAGGACGAGCGCGAGCAGGGTGGCGCCGCCGATGCGCAGGAACGTGTGGCGGCGATAGCGCGCCTCCTGCTCCAGTAACCGCTGCTCGAAAGCGCCGGACTCGGCGCGCAGGCTCGCGAGATCGAAGCCGCCGACGAGGCGTCCGGCCGGTTCCGCTCCCCGCATCACGTCGTAGGCGAGGTACAGGCGGCCGGCGGTCCACTCGGGCGATCGGAGGCCGGCGCCGGCAGGCACGTTGCCGCTCCGCACCGCCTCGCCCTGTGCCGGCTGGAAGCGCAGGGCGATCAGGTCCTCGTCGATCGAGGTGGCCTCGTCGAGGATCTGGCGGATCGAGACGGTGTCCGCCGGGTCGGCGGCGGCCAGGGCATCCGCGACGTGGTGCAGCCGCCCCCGGGCCTGGCGCTCGAAGCTGGCCGCGAGCGCGGTGCTGTGCTCGTCGACGCTGGCCCCGACGATGCCGCCGGCGAGCCAGTGGTACTGCCCGTAGAAGATCGACAGCATGAGGCCGACGACGACCAGCGACAGCGCCGCCGCGAGGACGAGGTATCTCGGTAAAATTCTGCCGGTCATCCTCTCTTCTGACCTTGCGGCGCTTGCCTGATTCGCGTGTAGCTGGTGCGTTCGCGAAACCAGCGGGAGGGCCGTCCGTCGTTCTTGTTGCTGTTCTTGCGCACGGTCATCTGGCGGCCCATACGATCCCCGGGGTCGATCCCGGAGCCGATCCGGAGCCGTTCCCGGATGAGCGATCCCGAAAACGGCGGCGTTTGCGCCTGCACCCGGGACCGGTGAATAGTCTAACCGCAGTTTGCGGGGGGACAGAAGCACTTTGCGGCGCTGCCGCCGCCCGCCGCGGTCCCGGTCCGCCGGAGCTTCCGGCGCCGCCGCGGGCAACGCAAGCGGCAAATCCCGGCGCAATCGGCCGTTTCTGGCGCAACCATCGATCCTGCGCGCCACGCTGGCCTTGCCCGGCGCCCGTGACATAATCGGCGGGCCGGCCGGGCGGAATTGGGCGCCGCCTCTGGGCCGGAGGGGGCAAGGTCGTGAGAAAGAGCGCGCTTATAGTCGACGATTCCAGATCGGCGAGGCTCGTATTGAAGCGCATGCTCGAAATCCACGATCTCGACATCGCCACCGCCGAATCCGCCGAGGAAGCGCTGGATTACCTGACCGTCCATCGGCCCGACGTGATCTTCATGGATCACCTGATGCCGGGCATGGACGGCTTCGAGGCGGTGAGCGCCATCAAGAAGAACCCGGCGACCGCGACCATCCCCATCATGATGTACACGTCGCAGAAGGGCGAGGTCTACGTCGGCCAGGCGCGCGCGCTCGGCGCGGTCGGCGTTCTGCCCAAGGAGGTCGGGCCCGTCGAGGTTTCCAAGGTGCTGGCGTCCCTGCGGGTGATCGGCGAGCACACGGACCGCGAACGCGAGGCGGCGAGCGCGGGCGAGCGGCCGAACGGGACGGAGTGGCCCGAGCTCGAGCGTTTCGACAAGGACCTGCGGGAGCTGATCGGGGACCTGTTCGCGCAGCAGCGGGCGGTGATCCGCCGCGACCTGCTCGACAGTTATGAAACCATCGCCCGGCGGGTCGCGGACGAGATGCGCGGGCCCGGCGCCGTCGAGGAGCCGCCCGCCGCCCCCGGGCGCGACGCGCTGCCGCTGCCGCTCAGGATCGCGGTGCTGGTGCTCACCGTGGCGAGCGTCGGGTTCGCCTGGGCTTACTGGCAGCGCGAGCAGGCCTACAGCCGCGCGCGGGCGGAGAACGCCGGGCTCGTGGCGGCGATGGAGCGGCTGCAGACCGCGCAGGCGGAGGCCGCCCCGGCGATCGAGGACGCGAGCACCGCGCCCCCGCGGCCGCGGCCCGGGGAGGCAACGCTCGACGCCATCGCCTGGGCAATGAACCAGAGCGCGCCTTACGGATTCGACGAGTTTCCGCTCGATGACCGTCGCGTGACGCTGCTCGAGGGCCTCACCTCGCGGCTGCTCGACATGGGGTTCGAGGGCGAGGTGCTGGTCGAGACGCACGTCGGCGATTTCTGCATGGTGGCAGGCGAGGAGGGCTTCGAGCTCGCGCCCGCCGGACTGGACGCCGGCGACTGCGACCAGCTCGGATACGCGCCGGGCGAGGCATTCGAGCTCGGGCTGCGGCAATCCGTGGCGTTCGCGAATTTCCTGGGCACGGCCGAGGAAGCGACGCAGGGCAGGATCCGCTACGTCATCACGTCGCTCGGGAATGCCGAGCCGGCGGTCCCTTACCCGCCGGTCGCCTCGGGTGCGTCCGCCGGGATGTGGAACGCCGCGGCCCGCGCCAACAACCGCGTCGAGATCACGCTGCTGCCGGCGCGCTGACGGCTCCGGAGACCGGCCGCCTCAGGCCGGTGAGGGATCTTCGGTCCTGCGCTTTTCCACGAATTCCCGCGGCTGGCCGCGCCCGGTCGTTTTCATCGAGCCTTCGACCACCGCGCCGGCGGCCACCGCGATTGCTTCGCCCGTGACCGTGCCGGTGATGCGCGCGGAGTCCGCGATCTCGACGTTGCCCGTCGCCAGGATGTCGCCCTCGACGGTGCCGGCGACGATCACGGAACGCGCCTTGAGCAGCCCGCGCCACACACCGCTCCGGGTGATCGAGACCGAGCCCGAAAGCTCGCTGTCACCCTCGATCTCGCCGCTGATCATGAAATCACCGGGGCCGGACAGGATGCCGGTGATCTTGCAGCCCTCGTTGATCAAGGTGACCGGGCCGGACTGGCGGTCGCGAAACCGGCGCTTTTTCGAATCGAGCATGCGAGCCGTCTCCTCGGGCGGAAGCGGCACGATAATACGGTTTGGCGGGAACGGTTGTGATGCGTTTGGCAGTGCGGGCGCGCGGGACTTTCTAGTTGCTCTCCTCGCGCCAGCCGCGGCCCAGGACCTCGATGTCCGTGAGCTCACCGCCTTCGAACCGCAGCTTGCGCACCAGTTTCCGCGGCCCGAAGTTGTAGATGTACTCGGTGACCAGCACGTGCTGGTAGAAATTGCCGTCGCTGAAGCGGACGCCCTCGGCATCCGGCAACCGGAGCATCTCCTCCAGGGTGTACGCGCGCAGCACGAACCCGCGTTCCCGTATCGCCGTCGGCTCGCCGCAGTGCGCGAGGACCTCGACGTCGAGCATGCCTTCGCGCACCACCTTGTCGCCGCAGCGCAGGGCGTGCGCCGGCACGCTCGCGAGCAATGCGCCGCCGGCGAGGAGGATGGTGAACGTGAGCGAGCGTGCGGTTCTCATCGGCCTGCCTGTGGTCCATATTGTAAAACAATCGGCGGAACGGCTACTGAACAGTGGACCAGCCGCTGCGCGGAGGGTTCGGCATGCTGCCACGGGTGGAGTCTTCGTTCCCGGCAGTGCGTTGTCAGCCGCCGTTACCGATCGGTATAGTGGCATTCCGCCGCCGTTGTGGGACGAGGCTTCCCCGTTTGACCCGCACATTCGAAGAGAGGATCAGCCGCCTGGTCAACGGGGGGATCGCAGGAACGCTCGCCGGCGGTCTCAAGGGCGTCGAGAAGGAATCGCTGCGCGTGCGCCCGGACGGCACGCTCTCGGACCGCCCGCATCCACGCCTGCTCGGCTCGGCGCTCGCCAATCGCTACATCACGACCGATTTCTCCGAGGCGCTGCTCGAGTTCGTCACCCCGGCGTTCGCGAACACCTGGGAGACGCTGCGCTTCCTCTGCGACATCCACCAGTTCACCTACGAGCGGCTCGATGACGAGCTCCTGTGGTCGGCGAGCATGCCCTGCCGCATCCCCGCGGACGACGAGATTCCCATCGCGCAGTACGGCAGCTCGAACGTCGGCCGCATGAAAACGATCTATCGCCGCGGCCTCGGTTACCGCTACGGCCGCAGCATGCAGACCATCGCCGGCGTGCACTTCAACTACTCGGTCCCGGAGGGCTTCTGGCCCGTGTGGCAGGAGCGCCAGGGGCATCGCGGGACGCTGAGAGCGTTCCGTTCGGAAGGCTATTTCGGGCTGGTGCGCAATTTCCGCCGCTTCGGCTGGCTCGTGCTGTACCTGTTCGGCGCCTCGCCCGCGCTGTGCCGCTCGTTTGCGCCGGCGGGGGCCGCCGGCCTCGAAAGTTTCGACGAGACGACCTTGTATGCGCGGTGGGCGACCTCCCTGCGCATGAGCGACCTCGGCTACAGCAATCGCAACCAGGCGAAGATCAATATCTCGCTCGACAGCCTGGAGCACTACGTGCGCGACCTGACGGCCCTGATCACGACGCCGGAGCCGGCGTTCCGCGACATCGGCGTCAAGGTCGATGGCGAGTACCGGCAGTTGAACGCGAACCGCCTGCAGATCGAGAACGAGTACTACAGCCCGATCCGTCCGAAGCGCACCGCGTACACCGGCGAGCGCCCGACCGAGGCCCTGCTGCGCGGCGGCGTGGAGTATGTCGAGATTCGCTCGCTCGACTTGAGCCTCTTCGATCCCGCCGGCATCAACCAGAACACCATGCGCTTCATGGAAGCGCTGCTCCTCTATTGCCTGCTGGAGGAGAGCCCGCTGCTCGACGAGGCGGGCTGGAGCGAGGCGCGGACGAACCAGGGGCTCACCGCGCGCCGCGGCCGCGACCCGGCTCTCGAGCTGCAACGTGACGGCCGCGGGATTCCGCTCGCCGCGTGGGCCGGGGAGATCCTCGCCGGCGTGCGCGCCGTCGCCGAGCTGATCGACCTCGCCGCCGGCAACGACGATTACGTGCAGGCCGTGGATCACCAGCGGCGCAAGTTCGCCGATCCCGCCAACACGCCTTCGGCACGAGTGCTCGCGGCGCTTTCGGAAAGCTCCGGCGGCTTCTTCGAGCTCGGGCTCGAGGCCGCCCGCCGGCATCGCGAGTATTTCCTCTCGCTGGCTCCCGCACACCCGGAGCGGCAGGCGGAGCTCGAGGCGGAAGCACGCGATTCGGTGCGGCGGCAGCGCGAAATCGAGGCCTCCGACCGCCTCACTTTCGACGAGTACCTGCAGAGCTACTTCTCCTCCTGGCCGCCCATCGAGTGAGACGCCCGCCGGCCGTCCGGGCCGGCCGGTGTGCACTGCTTCACATTTCGCCCGCTCCGGCCTGAGCCGTCGCGGCGACTTCACTTATTCTTGCGGCCAGGTAGCGCCCCGCCGGGGACTCGAGAGTGGTAAAGAGCTTCAATTTCGGTATTGTCTTCGGCATCGCCGCGACGGCGGCGGCGCTGTGGTTCGTGCCTGCTGTCGATCAGCATCGCGAGCCGTCCATCGTGGCGGTCGAGGCGAACGGCGGCAATCGCGAGACGTTCCACGTCAACCTGCCGGACGACCGCATCGTCGCTCACGGCGGCGGCGCCGCCGCCGTCCCGGCGGAGCTGCATTGGCCCGCCTCCGCCGTGCTCGCCGGCGTCGAGGCGGAGGTCTTCAAGCTGCGCGATGCGCACGACGTCGTAGTCGGCCTCGCGAGCCGTCTCGCGGGGCCCGGCGACGCCACCGGATCGGTGCTCGAATGGTCGCTGCACCTGCCGGCGCGCGGGACCGTCTACGCCGTGATGCAGCCGGGCGCGCCGACGGGCGATTACCGCGAGGGCGTGTTGCGCGCCGGCACGCGCGAATTCGCGAAACTCGAAGGCCGCGTGCTGGAGCGGTATGTCCCGGATGTCGCGGCCGACGGAGGCCGCATCGAGCTGACGACCGTGCTGGTAGGCGTCGAGGAGCCCGAGGCATGAAGTACGCGCTCGGCTTTCTCGCGGGCACGCTGGTCGGCGTCGTGCTCTGCGTGCTCGCGCTCTATTTCAACCCGCTCGCCGACGCGCGCGCGACCTCGCCGCTCGTCATTGCCGAACAGCCGCTCATCGATCTGAGCTATTCGGCCGTGCCCGCGGAATCGATCGCATTCACCAACGACGGCGAGTCGGCGATCCCGCCGCACCCGCAGGCGATCGCCGAGCTGTGGGAGCCTGCAATCGAACGCACGCACGTGCTGGTCACGGTGCTCTCCGACCGGCCGGGCGCGACGGCGGGGATCGGCATCAAGTACTCGTCGGATTCCGAACGGACCCGGCTGCTCGCCTCGAAAGCCATCGTCGACAGCGCATGGCACGTTTACCTGCCGGGCCGCGGCACGTTCTTCATCGACCAGACCGAGAACGTGTGGAGCTACCTGCGCAACATCGTGCTCCCGGCGCGCTGGAACTCCGCCGACAGCTGGCGCGGAGCCTGGTTCGGGATCGTCACGGCGGGGCCGGGGGCGCTCGGCACCGCATGGCTCACCGGCGGCAGCGGCCAGTTCGCGGACCTGCGCGCCGAGGTGATCGAAGCGTGGAACGCCAAAGCCTATTCGGCCGAGCGCGGGCCGGTCGCCATGAGCGGCAGTCTCACGATCGCGCTGCCGCCTTCCGCGCCCTAGTCGGTTTGAAAAAGGTCATCCTGGCCTTTTTCAACGTCGCGGCAATCCCTGTCCTGCGCTACTCCGGTTTCAGCTCGGACTGACGATCCGCGAGGGTTGCACGGTCGACGTGCCCGCCCGCGGCAATCACCTGCTTGGCGCGGAGGAAGTCCTTCGGGTCGTTGATCGCGTCGAGCGCGATCAGCCGGCCCTCGCGCAGGTAGGCGCAGGAGAACGAGCGGCTCGCGGGCTCTCCGCGCACGACGGCCTCGTCATAGCCCTGCGACAGCCCGGCGATCTGCAGCTTGAGATCGTACTGGTCCGACCAGAACCAGGGCACCTCGGGATGCGCGGAATCCTCGCCGCAGATCGCGGCGGCGGCGGTGCGCGCCTGCTCGAGCGCGTTCTGCACGGATTCCAGGCGCACGCTGCGGCCGACGACGGGGTTCGGGTGGAAGGTGCAATCGCCGATCGCGTACACGGACGGATCGGCCGTCCGGCAGTGCGCGTCGACGACGATGCCGTCATTGACGGTGAGACCGGCCTCGGCCGCGAGCTCGGTGTTCGGCACGATGCCGATGCCGATCACCACGAGGTCGGCCGGTATCTCCGTGCCGTCCGCCAGCAGGATGCCGCGCACGTGCTCGTCGCCGACGAACGCCTCGATCGCCGTGTCCAGCAGGATGCGCACGCCGTGCGCCCGGTGCTCGGCGGTATAGAAATCGGATATTGCCGGCGATACGACGCGCTTCATGACCCGGTCCAGCGCCTCGACCACGGTGACTTCCAGCCCGAGCTGCGCTGCGACCGCGGCGACCTCGAGTCCGATGTAACCGGCGCCGACGACGACCAGGCGCTTGCCCGGGCCCATTTCGTCGCGGATCGCGCTCACGTCCCGAACGTTGCGCAGGTAATGGATGCCGGCGAGCTCGACGCCGGCGAGATCGAGCCGGCGCACGCGCGAGCCGAGCGCGAGCACGAGCGTGTCGTAGCCGAGCGTGCGGCCGTCGCTGGTCGAGAGCGTCTTGTGCGCGCGATCGATGTGCTCCACGCGGGTCTCGAGCAGCACCGTCGTGTGCGGATCCTCGTAGAAGGACGCGGGCTTGACGAACAGGCGCTCGGCCGGCAACTCGCCCGCGAGGAACTTCTTCGACAACGGCGGTCGCTGGTACGGCAGCCACGGCTCGTCGCCGATAAGCACGATTTCACCGGGGAACTTTTTCTGGCGCAGCGTGGCGACCGCCTGGCCGGCGGCATGCCCTGCGCCCGCGATGACGACTCTGGCTGGCATGGCGGATTGCGAAAGACCAAAAGCAATGATGCCGTGTGCGCGGCCGCGCGGCTAGTACGGGAGCGCACGCTCTCAGTATGTGGGCGGCGGCGCCCGCTCGACGCTCTGCGCACCGTGCGGGAACCTTTCAGGGGAAACCGCCGTTGGCACTTGTCCGATCGCTTTCGCTCGCAACGTTCCGCAAACGGCGAGGTATAGTTTCACCGAGGAGGATATCGCATGCAGACCCGAGCAATCCGCTTTCACGAGCACGGCAGTCCCGAGGTGCTCCGCTTCGAAACCGTCGAGCTTCCGGAGCCTGCGGCGGGCGAGGCGCGCATCCGGCACAGCGCGATCGGCATCAATTTCATCGACACCTATCACCGTAGCGGCCTGTATCCGATGCCGCTGCCGTCGGGACTCGGCAGCGAGGCCGCGGGGATCGTGGAGGCGGTCGGCGCGGGGGTCACCGAAGTCGCGCCTGGCGACCGCGTCGTGTACACGGGGCGGCCGGCGGATGCGTATTCCGAGGCGCGCAACTTCCCGGCCGCGCGGCTCGTGCCGATCCCGCAAGGCGTGACCGACGAGCAGGCGGCCGCGGTGCTGCTGAAGGGAATGACCGCCTGGTACCTGTTGCGGCGCAGCTATCGCGTGCAGCCGGGCGATCCGATCGTGATCTACGCGGCGGCGGGCGGGGTCGGCTCGCTCGCGACGCAGTGGGCGCGGCTGATCGGGGCGACGGTGATCGGCATCGTGGGCACGGAGGAGAAGGCCGAGCGCGCGCGCGAGCTCGGGTGCAGCCACGTGATCCTGTCGGGAGCAGCGGACCCGGCCGGCCGCGTGCGCGAGCTCACCGGCGGGGCGGGGGTGGCGGCCGTGTACGACTCCGTCGGCCGCGACACGTTCTTCCAGTCGCTCGACATGTTGCGACCGCACGGCGTCATGGTGAGCTTCGGCAACAGCTCGGGCGCCGTCGAGCCGTTCGCGCCGCAGGAGCTCGCGAAGCGCCATTCCCTGTATGTGACCCGCCCCATCCTGTTCGACTTCATCGACACGCGCGAACGCCTGCTCGACGCCGCGCGCGAGCTTTTCGAGGTCGTCGAGGCGGGGCATGTGAAAATCGCGGTGAACCAGCGCTACGCCCTGAAGGACGCGGCGCAAGCCCACCGCGACCTCGAAGCCCGAAAAACCACCGGCTCCTCGATCCTCCTCCCGTAACCGCACCGCCGTCGGCCGAACGCAGCCGCCCATAGGAGCGCGCACCGCGCGCGACCGATGCGGTCCCAAAGAATGCGTGCCGCGATTCGTCGCGCGCGATGCGCGCTGCTACGGGGTGGCGGGGATGAGGGGCCAGAATCTGGGCATGAGGAAGTAGGCCGTGATGAAGACGATGAGCATCAGGGGCAGGCCGACCTTCGTGTAGTCGAAGAAGCGGTAGCCGCCCGGCCCCATGACCAGCGTGTTGGCGGGATGGGAGATCGGGCTCGCGAAGCTCGCGCCGGCGGCGATGGCGACGGCCATCATCGCGGATTGCGGCTCGACGCCGAGGTCGTGCATCGCGGAGAGCACGAGCGGCGACATGAGCACGACCAGCGCGGCCGAGGGGATCACGACGGTGAACAGGGTGGTGAGCAGGTAGAACCCGATCACGACCGCCCACGGCCCCGAGTGCCCTAGCGTGGCGACGAGCTGGCCGGACAGCCAGGAGGCGGCGCCGCTCTCCTGCATCGCGGTGCCGAGCGGAAACATGCCCGAGATCAGGAAGATCGCGCGCCAGTCGATCGCGCGGTACGCGCGCTCCATGGTGAGGCAGCCGGTGAGCACCATGATGCTGCCGCCGACCACGGCCGCGACCGGCGGCGTGGCGAGGCCGGCCATCACGCCGACGACGACGCCGATCATGATCGCGGCGGCGAGCGGCGCCCGGCGCGTGTCCGGCGGCTCCTGGCCGAGCGGCGTCAGGATCAGGAAATCGGAGTCGCTGGAGAGCAGCTGCAGCCGGTCCCGCGGGCCGAGCAGCAGCAGCGCGTCGCCCACCTGCAGGCGCTCTTCCGAGAGATTGCTTTCGAGCGTCTCGCCTTCGCGCCAGATGCCCGCGAGCTCGATGCCGTAGCGCTCGCGGAAGTTGAGCTCGCCGACGGTGCGGCCGGCGAGGCGGCTGCGCGGATCGAGCGTGGCGTCCAGGAGCGTGAGGCGCTCCGAGTCGAAGGCGCCGCCGAGATTGCGCGACACCTGGGTCTCGATCTCGAGCTCCTGCAGGCCGCGAAGCACGTCGAGATCCTCGTGCTGTCCCTCGATCAGCAGGAGGTCGCCGCCCTGCAGCACTTCCTCGCCGGTCGGCATCACGTTCAGCTTGCCCTCGCGGAAGATCGCGAGCACGCGGAAATCGAACACGTCGGCGAGCCGGCTCTTGCCCAGCGTCTCTTCCACCAGGTCGCTGTATTTCGGCAGGCGCACGACGAACATGCGCTCGTCGCGCTTGTACTCCTCGGTGAGCTCGTTCTCGGCCTTCAGCACTACCTCGCTGAAATCGGAAAACTTGTGGAGCTCCTCGAGCGTGGCTTTCTCGCCCTGCACCAGGATGCGGTCACCGGCGCGCAGCGGGACGAAAGCCAGGTTCGTGAAGCGATAGCGGCCGCGGCGGATGATGCCGGCGACGCTGACGTTGAAACGGTTGCGGAACCCGGCCTCGCGGATCAGCTCGCCGACCAGCGGCGAGCCCTCGGCCAGCACCACCTCCGCGTAACCGACGCGCGCGGCCACCATCGACTTGAGCACCGGCGCCTCGCGCTCGATCACGAGGTCGCTCCAGCGCTGCAGCTCGCGGAACTGGTCGATGCGGCCCTGCACCAGCAGGCTGTCGCCGGCGCGCAGCACGGTCTGGCGGGAGGGCAGCGGCTCGCTGCGCCCGAAGCGGACCAGCGCCAGGATGATCAGCCCGGTCGACGCGCCGATGCGGCTCTGTGCGAGCGTCTTGCCCACCAGCACCGAGTCGACGGGGACGCGCAGCATGAAGGTCTGCTCCGCGAGCTTGTAGCGTGCACGCAGGCTGCGCTGGCTGCGGTAGCGGCCTTTTTCGGCGCGCGTGCGCTTCGGCAGGAGGAACCGGCCGACCAGCACCATGAACGCCACGCCGGTGAGCACGATGCCGCCGCCCACCGGGATGAAATCGAATACGGAGAACGGCTCGTTGCCGGAGCGCTCCAGGGCTTCGGAGACGAGCAGGTTGTGCGACGTGCCGAAGAGCGTCGTCTGGCCGCCGAGCAGCGTGCCGAAGACGAGCGGGATCAGGAGCCTGGACGGCGCGACCCGCGTGCGCCGGCACACGTCCATCACGACCGGCAGCATCAGCGCCACCACGCCGATGTTGTTCATGAACCCGGAAAGGATCGCGGCCGTCAGCATGATGACCACCACCATCGCCGACTCGCGCCGCCCGGCAATGCGCAGGAGCTGGCGGCCGATGATGTTCGCGATGCCGGTGCGGGCGAGACCCTCGCTCAGGATGAACATCGCCCAGATCGTGATCACCGCGCCGTTGCTGAAGCCGGCGAAGGCCTCGTCCGGCGTGACGAGACCGGTGACCGCGAGCGTGCCCAGCACGAGCAGGGCGACGAGGTCCATGCGGATGATACCGCTGATGAACAGCACCAGGGCCACGCCGAGGATGGCCAGGACCAGTGCGATCTCGAATGTCATCGAAAGAAGGGCGGCATTCGGGCTTGAGGTTCTGGCGATTCGCGGTCCCGGCGCGTGCGGACCGCGCATTGTAACCGCTGGCGTGCCCGCGTCGCGGGATCGCGAACGTCGCTTCGCGGCGACGTCGGATTTGTCGGGCCGCCCGTTCCGGGGCGCACTTGTAAGCCCGTCCAGTACTGTATACAAATACAGACCGGCAGGGACACGGGACGGCTCGGACGATGGATCACCTTGGGGCGCTCAATCCCGCGCAACGCGCCGCCGCGGGGCACGGAGAGCGGACGGACGGCGGGTTCCGCGCGGGGCCGCTCCTCGTCATCGCGGGCGCCGGCACCGGCAAGACGATGACGCTCGCCCACCGCGTTGCGCACCTCGTGCTCGAAGGCGTGCCCGTCGAGCGCATCCTGCTCCTGACCTTCACCCGCCGCGCCGCCGAGGAGATGACCCGGCGGGCCGAGCGCATCGTGCGCCGCGCCGCCCGCGCAGAGGGCAGAGCCGCGCCGCCGCGGCTGCCCTGGGCCGGCACCTTCCACTCGATCGCCAACCGGCTGTTGCGCCGCTATGCGGCCAACCTCGGTCTCGATCCCGGGTTCTCGGTGCTCGACCGCGGCGACGCGGCGGACCTCATCGACGTGCTGCGGCACGAGCTCGATCTCTCCGCCACGGCGCGGCGATTTCCGAAGAAGGACACCTGCCTTGCGATCTGCTCGCGCTGCGTCAACGCGGGGCTGCCGCTCGCGCAGGTGCTGGCGGAGAGCCACCCGTGGTGCGCGGAGTGGGAGACCGAGCTCGCCGGCCTGTTTCGCCGCTACGCCGAGCGCAAGCAGCAGAGTCACGCGCTCGACTACGACGATCTCCTGCTTTACTGGCGCTGGCTCGTGGACGATGCCGAGCTCGCGCAGGAAATCGGCGCCGCGTTCGACCACGTGCTCGTCGACGAATACCAGGACACGAACCGGCTGCAGGCCGGCATCCTCGGCGCCCTGAAGCCCGCCGGTGCCGGGGTGACCGTCGTCGGCGACGACGCGCAGTCGATTTATTCCTTCCGCGCGGCCGAGGTCGACAACATCCTCGGCTTTCCCGATACGTACTCGCCGCGCGCGCGCGTGGTCACGCTCGAGCAGAACTACCGCTCGACGCAGCCAATCCTCGATGCCGCCAACCAGCTCATGGCCGAAAGCGAGCGCCAGTACCGCAAGCGGCTCGTTGCGTCGCGGAACGGCGGCGCCAGGCCCGTTTACGTCACCGTCGAGGACGGCGACGCCGAAGCGGAGTTCGTGGCGGATACCGTGCTCGCCCAGCGCGAAGCCGGCCTCGAGCTCCGGCGCCAGGCGGTGCTGTTTCGCGGCACCCACGTAAGCGACCGGCTCGAGCTCGAGCTCGTGCGCCGCAACATCCCGTACGTGAAGTACGGCGGTCTCAAATTCCTCGAGGCCGCGCACGTCAAGGACCTGCTCGCCATCCTCAAATGGGCGGACAACCCGCGCAACCGGATCGCCGGCTTTCGCGTGCTGAAGCTCGTGCCCGGCGTCGGGCCGGCGGGCGCCGCGCGGGCGCTCGAGCGGCTGGCGGCGGACGGCCAGCGCTTCGCCGCGCTCTCGGACTGCCGGATGCGCGGCGTTGCGGCGGAAGAGTGGGTCGCGTTCTGCGCGCTCATGCAGGCGCTCGCCGCGCGCGAGCCGGACGACGGCGCGTGGCACGACCAGGTTGCGCAGGCGCGGCGCTGGTACCGGCCGCAGCTCGAGCGGCTGTACGACGGCATCGAGACTCGCGAGGCCGATCTCGAGCAGCTCGAGCGTATCGCGACGCGCTATGCGACGCGCGAGCGCTTCCTGACGGAGCTCACGCTCGATCCGCCCGCGGCGGCGGGTGACCATGCCGGCGATCCATTGCTGGACGAGGACTACCTCGTGCTCTCGACGGTCCATTCGGCGAAGGGCCAGGAGTGGGACGCGGTGTTCGTGCTCTCCGTCGTCGACGGGCATTTTCCTTCGGAGTTCGCGACCGGGAGCCCCGCCCTCGTCGAGGAAGAGCGCCGCCTGCTGTATGTCGCGATGACGCGCGCGAAGGCAAGCCTTTATCTGCTCGCGCCGTTGCGCTACTACGTGACCCAGCAGCCGCGCCACGGCGACCGCCACGTGTACGGTGCGCGCAGCCGCTTCCTCACGGACGCCGTGCTCGGCACGATGGAGCGGCGCTTCCACGGCCGCCGCGAGACGGCGGACGGCATGTCGCAGCGCAGCACGAAACGCATCGACGTCGCCGCCCGGCTGCGCGATTTGTGGTAGAAATCAGGGTGACGTGAACCTTGTCACGAAGCAGCGACTCTAAAAGAGCTATACAGAGGATGGCTCGTGCACGTGGCGAGCGGAACTAAAGGTGCGGTGATCCTGACGAGGGGGGTCCGCACCGCTGAACGGAATCAGCGTGGTGCGCACCCGTACATCGCCGGGCACGCCGCTCCCGGAGAGCAGGTGTGAGGTGAGTTGCGATGAACGACGGTGCAAACGTCCTGGCGGTACGTGACCTGCGTGATTATTTCCGCAAGTCCATTGACGAGGCGATGGCGCGCCAGAACGTGGAGGTGGATCCGCATGCCACCCATTACGTCGTCAATCTCGTCACCTTGTTCGCGCGCTCCGAGGATCTCTACGAGGATCACGGCGACTCGTACGGCCTGAAGCCGCTGGCGCTCATGATGGTCGACGCCGTCGAGGCGGAGAGCCCGGAGGAGCGCAAGTTCTCACTGCAGCGGATCGGCGACGTCTCCTTGTTCATCGCCGGCTTCTTCGCCGAAAGCCTCGCGCACCGGCTCGTCGACCTGGACTATTACATTCGCATGGGCGGCAACGCCTACGGCTCTCTCTCCGAAGAGATGCGCGGCACGCTGCGCGGACGGGCACTGGCACACGTCTATCGCGAGCTCGCGCGCAAGTTCCAGCTCATGGTCGACGTGCTGAACGAAGTCCGCGATGCCGCGCGCAGCTCTTCCGACATCGATCTGCTGCGCACTTACGAAGTCTGGCTCAAGACCGGCAGCAGGCGTGCGGAAAAGCTGCTGCGGCAGAACGGGGTCGTGCCGATGCCGAACGCGGTGAGCCGGAGGAGCCACTGACCGCGCCCGTGGCCAGGGAAGCACAAATCGGCCGCGGTGCGTTGCAGGCGGCCGGCATCCTCGCCGGCCTGCAGCAATACCTGACGGACATCTATCGCACCGATCACGGCTTGTCGCTCGGCGATTTCCTGATCACCGATCCGGCGGTCGCCGCCGTGCTCGGCTCGGATAACCTGCTCCCGAGCACGCAGGAATCCGTGCTGCTCGCGCAGGACAAGCACGGCCTCGCGCTTTCCGTGTATCTGGATCCGGAGCTGCTGCAGCGGCTGGAGCGCGCCGATCCGATGAGGTCGTTACGGCCGCAACAGCTCGACGACTTCTGCAAGGTGCTCGAGGGGATCAGCCATTTCAATTACATCTGCTGGCGCGCGCGGCAGGACAAGCCGGTGAAGCTGCTCGAGCTCGAAATGCAGGCAGAGGTGGACAAGTTCGTCGCCGCCTGGCTGCTCGCCGTGGCGCAGGAGGATTACGCCCTCGCGCGCCACCTGCACCGCTGGCTGTTCGACGACGTGCGCTTCAGTCCGGAGCTCGACCCGGAGCAGGCGGAGCGCTACCGGGCCGCCAACGAGTACGCTGCGCGCTTCTGTCGCGGGCTTGCCGGGCGGGTGCACCAGAACGGTGCTCCGGATCTCGCGGAGCTGCGGCACTTCTACCGGCTGTCCCAGAACGAGAAGATCAGCCACATCAACGCGCTGGCTTACGGGCGGTCCTGATCGCCCAAAAAAAGGAGGGACGGTGGCCAGCCACCGTCCCAAGCTACGAAACAAACTGCATAAGGGGTGATTTGTTTCGTGTAACACGCCTTGGATGCACGAGGCGCCGATTCCGTTGCGCGGGCCCGCCCGATTTCTGTGATCGATTTGGAATGAGGGCGCGGGCCGCGGACGGCGATTGCCGGGCCCCGGCGCGTCCCGCGGGCGGTAAACTGGGGTCGGCCAATCGGGGAGAACGGCAATGAGCACGGCACAGGTGCTGTCGCTGCGCGAGGTGGTATCCGAGGACGAATGGCGGGTCCGGGTGGACCTCGCCGCCTGCTACCGGCTGGTGGCGCTTTACGGCTGGGACGACCTCGTGTTCACCCACATTTCGGCCCGTGTCCCGGGGCCGGAAGAGCACTTTCTGATCAACGCCTACGGCCTGCTGTTCGAGGAGATGACGGCCAGCAGCCTGGTCAAGGTCGATTTGCGCGGCGAGAAGGTGATGGACTCGCCGTACGACATCAATCCCGCCGGCTTCGTCATCCACAGCGCCGTCCACGAGGCGCGCCCCGACGTCGCGTGCGTGCTGCACACGCACACGCAGGCCGGCGTGGCAGTCTCCGCGCAGGAGCGCGGGCTGCTGCCGATCTCGCAGGTTTCGCTGTTCCCGCTCGCTTCGCTCGGCTATCACGACTACGAAGGCGTCGCGCTGAACCCGGAGGAGAAGCCGCGGCTCGTCGCCGATCTCGGGGACAAGACCAGCCTGATCCTGCGCAATCACGGGCTGCTGACGGTGGGCCCGTCGATTCCGGACGCCTTTCTCGCGATGTACGTGCTGGAGACGGCGTGCCGCACGCAGCTCCTTGCGCAGTCCGGCGGCGGCGCGCTGCGCGAGGTCGCTCCACGCATCCAGGCCGGCATCGCCGCGCAGGCGAAGGCGGTCACGAAAGGCTTGGGCGGCCAGCTGGCGTGGCCCGCCCTCCTGCGCAAGCTCGACCGCCGCGACTCCTCCTACCGCACCTGACCCCTTTTCGCGGCGCGCGATGCGCGCTCCTACGCGAGGAAGAGGCGGTAGGCGGGGTTGTCCGTTTCTTCCCAGTGCGGGTAGTTGAGCTCGGCGAGGTGCGCTTCGAGCTCCGCGGATTCGTGCCGCGGGACCTGGATGCCGGCAAGCACGCGGCCGTAGTCCGAGCCGTGATTGCGGTAGTGGAACAGGCTGATGTTCCAGCGGGTGCCGATCGCGCGCAGGAAATCCAGGAGCGCGCCCGGCCGCTCGGGGAACTCGAAACGGAACAGCCGCTCGTTCGCGAGCGTGCGGCCGCTGCCGCCGACCATGTGGCGGACGTGCAGCTTCGCCATCTCGTTGTCGGAGAGATCCTCCAGCGGGTAGCCGCGCTCGCGCAGGCGCTCGATCAGGTGCGCGCGCTCGGCGGCGCCGTGGCGGAGCTCGACGCCGACGAAAATCTGCGCTCGGCTCGCGTCGTTGTAGCGGTAATTGAACTCCGTGATGCTGCGCCTCCCGATGGCTTCGCAGAACGTGCGGAAGCTGCCCGGCCGCTCGGGGATTTGCACGCCGAGCAGCATCTCGCGCTGCTCGCCGACCGCCGCGCGCTCCGCGACGTGGCGCAGGCGGTCGAAATTCACGTTGGCCCCGCCCACCAGCGCGACGAGCACGGCGTCGCGCAGCCGCTCGCGCGCCACGTAGCGCTTGATGCCGGCTACCGCCAGCGCACCTGCCGGTTCCGCAATGGAACGGGTGTCCTCGAAGATGTCACGGATCGCCGCGCACACCTGGTCGGTATCCACGGTCACGATCTCGTCGACGTGCTCCTGGCACAGGCGGAACGTCTCGTCGCCGACGCGCCGCACCGCCACGCCGTCCGCGAAGATGCCGACGTGCGCGAGCGTCACCGGATGGCCGGCCGCGAGCGAGTCGCGCATCCCCGCTGAATCCTCCGCCTCCACTCCGATCACGCGGATGGCGGGATCGATACTCTTTATATAGGCCGCGATGCCGGCGATGAGGCCTCCGCCGCCCACCGGCACGAACACCGCGTCCGGCCGCTGCTCCGCCTGTTTCAGGATCTCCATGCCGATGGTGCCCTGCCCCGCGATCACGTCCGGATCGTCGAACGGGTGGACGAACGTGAGGCCGTGCTCCGCCTCGAGCCGCCGCGCCTCCCGTTGCGCGTCGTCGTAGGTGTCGCCGTGCAGCACGACCTCGCCGCCGAGCGCCTTGACGGCGTCCACCTTGATCGAGGGCGTAGTGACCGGCATCACGATCACCGCGCGCGCGCCGAGGCGGCCGGCCGCGAGCGCGACACCCTGCGCGTGATTCCCCGCGGAGCTGCAGATGACGCCGCGCTCGAGCAGCTCACGCGGCAGCGTGGCGAGCTTGTTGTAAGCGCCACGCAGCTTGAAGGAGAAGATGGGCTGCAGGTCCTCGCGCTTGAGCAACACCCGGTTCTTCAGCCGGCGGGACAGCGACGGCGCCGCCTCGAGCGGCGTCTCGATGGCGACCTCGTACACCCGTGCGGCACGGATGCGGGCGGGATAGTCGTTTGCGGGCGCGGCCGGCGGCTCGGGTGCGGAGGGCATTCGTCGTTCGTGTTGCGGATCCGATTGCTAGCGTAAGGGATGCGGGCGCTCCGTGCGAGAGTTCGGTCTGCCCGACCCCGCCCCTGTCTTTGCGGCGGCGGGCCTACCATAATGCACGCATGGACGATGTTTCTCTCCGTCGCAAGCTCTACCCGCCGATCGAGCCCGCCCAGTCCGGGTATCTCGACGTCGGCGACGGTCACGAGCTCTGGTACGAGGTCTCCGGCAACCCGGACGGGAAGCCGGTGGTGTTCCTGCACGGCGGTCCCGGCGGGGGCTGCACGCCGAAAATGCGCCAGTTCTTCGACAGCCGGGCTTACCGCATCGTGCTGTTCGACCAGCGGGGCGCGGGCAAGAGCCGGCCGCACGCCGCTCTCGAAGCGAACACCACCTGGCATCTCGTCGCCGACATCGAGAAGCTCCGCGAGCATCTCGGCATCGAGCGCTGGCAGGTCTTCGGCGGCTCGTGGGGCAGCACGCTCGCGCTGGCCTACGCCGAGACCCACCCCGAGCGCGTCACCGAGCTCGTGCTGCGCGGGATTTTCCTGCTGCGCAGGAAGGAGATCGCTTGGTTCTACCAGCAGGGTGCGAGCGAGCTGTTTCCCGATCTCTGGCAGGATTTCATCGCCCCGATACCGGAGGACGAGCGGCACGATCTCCTGCACGCCTATCACAGGCGGCTGACCGCGGACGACGAGGCCACGCGCGTCACGGCCGCCAAGGCCTGGTCCGTCTGGGAGGGCTCGACGAGCACGCTCCTGCCGAGCGCGGAGGTGCGCAAGACCTTCGAAGAGGACCGGATGGCGCTCGCCATGGCGCGCATCGAGTGCCACTACTTCGTGAACGACGGCTTCATGGAGGACGGACGGCTGCTCACGGACGTCGGGCGCATCCGGCACATTCCCGGCGTGATCGTGCAGGGACGTTACGACGTCGTCTGCCCCGCCGTGTCCGCGTTCGAGCTCTCCCGCGCCTGGCCCGAGGCGGATCTCAGGATCGTGCCCGACGCCGGCCACGCGGCTTTCGAGCCGGGCAATGTCCACGAGCTCGTGTCGGCGACCGACAGGTTCGCGGCGCTGTGACCGACCTGCTGATCCGCAACGCCCGGGTGGTCAACGCGGGCCGCATCGTCGACGCGGACGTGCTGGTGCACGGCGAGCGCATCGCGCGGGTGGCGGGCTCGATCCCGGTACCGGCGAAGGCGCGCGTGCTCGAGGCCGCGGGCCGCTACCTGCTGCCCGGCATGATCGACGACCAGGTGCATTTCCGCGAGCCGGGGCTCACGCACAAGGGCGACATGGCGACCGAGTCGGCGGCTGCCGTGGCGGGCGGCATCACGAGCTTCATGGAGATGCCGAACGTGTCGCCGCAGACGACGACGCGCGCGGCGCTCGCCGAGAAGTACGTGCGCGCGGCGGGCCGCGCGCGCGCGAACTATGCGTTCTACCTGGGCGCGACGAATCATAATCTCGAGGAGATCCGTGCCCTCGAGGTCAGCGAAGCCTGCGGCATCAAGGTATTCATGGGCGCGTCCACCGGCGACATGCTGGTCGACGACCCGCAAGCCCTGGAGCGGCTGTTCGCGGCGGCGCCGCTCCTCGTGGTCACGCATTGCGAGCATTCGCCCACGATCCGCGAGAACGAGGCTCGCGCCCGCGCGCGCTACGGCGAGGACGTGCCGATGAGCGAGCATCCGCACATCCGCTCGGCGGAGGCGTGCCTGAAATCGAGCGCGACCGCTGTCGAGCTCGCCCGCCGCCACGATGCGCGGCTGCACATCCTGCACCTCACCACGGCCGCGGAGATGGAGCTCCTGTCCGACGGGCCGCGGCGCGAAAAGCGCATCACCGGCGAGGTGTGCGTGCATCACCTGTGGTTCGACGAGAGCCGCTATGCCGAGCTCGGCACGCGCATCAAGTGCAACCCGGCAATCAAGACGGCGGCCGACCGGGCGGCGCTGCTCGCGGCCGTGAACGAGGGACGGCTGGACGTGATCGCCACGGATCACGCGCCGCACACGGCGGAGGAGAAGGCGCGGCCGTATTTCCAGGCGCCGGCGGGCCTGCCGCTGGTGCAGCACGTGCTGCTCGCGCTCTTCGATCTCTGGCGCGCGGGAACGCTTGCGCTGGAAACCATCGTGGAGCGCACGAGCCATGCGGTCGCGGACATCTACGGCGTGGTCGATCGCGGCTACGTCCGCGAGGGCTGTTACGCCGACCTCGTGCTCGTCGATCCCGAGCGTCCGCACACCGTCACGCCCGACAACCTGCTCTACAAGTGCGGCTGGTCGCCCTTCGAGGGCCATACGTTCTCCGCGACCATCGACACGACCATCGTGAACGGCCGCATCGCCTGGCAGGACGGGCGGCTGACCGGCGAAATCCCGGGCCAGCGGCTGGCCCTGGACCGCGGTCGCGACTGACGAGTGGCCTGCGCCGCCACGCAGGAGCGCGCATGGGCGCGACCCGGAGCTTTCGGGTCGCCCGCATGGCGGGAGACTACGGGAGGACGATCGAACGGGGCCGCGATTTCCGTGTCAAACAGGATTGTGGAGCGCGCCGTACCCTCTCGGGATGAAAGTGTTTACTTTCCGGGCGATCCCGCTATGCTTGCCGGCGACTCCCCGACCGGGCGTAGGGACGAGCGGCCCGGCGCGGCATCGGAATGAAGCCTACAGACACCTCCAATCCGGATTACTTCCACCGCGTCGTCGATTGTCAGTGGGCCTGCCCCGCTCACACCGACGTACCCGGCTATATTCGCCTGATCGCCCAGGGCCGCTTCGACGATGCCTACATGCTCAACCGGCAGTCGAACGTGTTTCCCGGCATCCTCGGGCGCGTGTGCGACCGGCCCTGCGAGCCCGCCTGCCGGCGCGGCCGCGTGGAGGAAAAACCCGTCGCAATCTGCCGACTGAAGCGCGTCGCGGCCGACCAGCGCGGCGACATCCGCTCGCGGATGCCGCAGGCGCCGGCGACGAAGAACGGCAAGAAGGTGGCGCTGCTCGGCGCCGGCTGCGCCTCGCTCACCGTCGCCAACGACCTGCTGCCGCTCGGCTACGACGTCACCATCTTCGAGGCGCTGAACATGACCGGCGGCCTCATGCGCACCAACATCCCGAAGTTCCGCCTCCCGCCCAAGGTGCTGGACGAGGAGATCGGCTACATCGTCGGCATGGGTGCGAACCTGAAACCGGGCCATCGCATCGACAGCCTCAAGGCGCTGCTCGAAAGCCGCGAGTTCGACGCGGTGTTCGTCGGCACCGGCGCTCCGCGCGGCAAGGAGCTCGACCTGCCAGGCCGGCACGATTCGGAGAAGGTGCACATCGGCATCGACTGGCTCGAGTCCATCGCGTTCGGCCACACGGAGTCGATCGGCAAGCGCGTGCTCATCATCGGCGTCGGCAACACCGCCATGGACTGCTGCCGAAGCGCGCTGCGCCTCGGCGCCGATGACGTGAAGGTGATGGCGCGCAAGCCGCGCGGTTACTTCAAGGCCTCCGACTGGGAGCTCGAGGACGCGGAAGAGGAAAACGTCGAAATCCTCGTGAACCATTCGCCGAAGCGCTTCGTCGTCGAGAACGGCAAGCTTCTCGGCATGGTGTTCGATCGCATGGAGTACAAGATCGACGAGCGCGGCCGCATCGACCGCGGCACAGCGGTCGAGGAAGTCATGCTGCCGGCGGACGACGTCATCCTCGCGATCGGCCAGGAGAATGCGTTCCCCTGGATCGAGCCCGACATCGGCATCGAGTTCGACCAGTGGCACTGCCCGGTGGTCGACGAGACGACGATGATGAGCACGCGCGAGGGCGTGTTCTTCGGCGGCGATTCGGCGTTCGGCCCGAAGAACATCATCTGGGCCGTCGAACACGGCCACCAGGCGGCCATCTCCATCCACAAATATTGTTTCGGCGGGGACATCCGCGAGCGCATGCCGAGGGGCGTCAATCTCACGAGCCAGAAGATGGGCATGCACGAGTGGAGCTATTCGAACTATTACGATCCGGCCGAGCGCCGGCTCGTGCCGCACGTCGATCTCAAGGAGCGGTTCAAGAAGATCGACATCGAAGTCGAGCTCGGCTTCACCGCGGAGCAGACGATGCTGGAAGTCGAGCGCTGCCTGAACTGCGACATCCAGACGGTGTTCACGGCGAAGCTCTGCATCGAGTGCGATGCCTGTATCGACGTGTGCCCGGTGAGCTGCCTCACGATCACGGCCAACGGAGAGGAAGCCGATCTGCGGACGCGCCTGTCCGCGCCGGCGGAGAACCTCGAGCAGCCGCTGTACGTGTCCGAGCCGCTGCCGCAGACCGGGCGTGTCATGGTCAAGGACGAGGATCTCTGCGTGCATTGCAGCCTGTGCGCCGAGCGCTGCCCGACCGGGGCCTGGGACATGCAGAAGTCCACCATCACCATTCCTTACGCCGCCGACGAGACGCCGCGCCCCGCGCCGCAGCGGCTGAAAGCTTCCGCGGGCTGAGGCCAATGTCGGGATCTGCAACACGGCCACAGGGCGGCCGCTGAATCGTCGAGGTTTCTTGCCGTGCCCGGGATCAACGACGTCGTCATCAAGATCGCCACGGTGAACGGCACCGGTTCGGCGAGCGCCAACGGGCTTTTGATGAAGTCCGTGTTCCGCATGGGCGTGCCGGTGGTCGGCAAGAACTACTTTCCCTCGAACATCCAGGGCCTGCCGACGTGGTACGAAGTCCGCGTCACGGCCGAGGGCCATCACGCGCGGGCCGATCGCGTGGACGTCATGGTTGCGATGAACGCGCAGACCTATGCTCGCGACATGGCCGAGGTGGCGCCTGGCGGCTGGCTGATTTACGACTCGACCTGGCCGCGCAGCCGCCTGCTCGACCGCGACGACATCACGGTGCTCGGCATCCCGCTCTCGAAGATGTGCAACGAGCACTTCGACGGGGCACGTGCGCGTATCCTGATGAAGAACATCGCGTACGTGGGCGCGCTCGCCGCGTTGCTCGATCTGGATCTCGGCGTCATCACGGCGCTGCTCGAAGAGACGTACGCGAAGAAGAAGCACCTGATCGGCGCGAACATGGAGGCGATTCGCCTCGGCTACGACTACACGAAGGCGCATTTCGATTGCCCGCTCCCGGTGCGCGTCGCGCCGCTGGACAAGACGAAGGGCCACGTCATCATCGATGGCAACACGGCGGCGGGTCTCGGCTGCGTCTACGCGGGCGCGACGGTCGGCGCCTGGTACCCGATCACGCCGTCGACCTCGCTGATGGACGCGTTCAAGGCGTTCTGCGACCAGTTCCGCCGGGACGAGAACGGCCGCAACAAGTTCTGCATCGTGCAGGCCGAGGACGAGCTCGCGGCGATCGGCGTCGTGCTCGGTGCTGCCTGGAACGGCGCCCGGGCGTTTACGCCGACCAGCGGCCCCGGTATTTCGCTGATGAGCGAATTCCTGGGCTTCGGGTATTACGGCGAGGTGCCGGCCGTCCTCTTCGACGTGCAGCGCACCGGACCGTCGACCGGCATGCCGACCCGCACCCAGCAGGCCGATCTCCTGGCGTGTGCTTTTGCCTCGCACGGTGATACGCGCCACGTGCTGCTGTTCCCCGCGAACCCGGAGGAGTGCTTCCATCTGGCGGTGGATGCCTTCGATCTCGCTGAGCGGCTGCAGACGCCGGTGATCGTGCTGTCCGATCTCGACATCGGCATGAACGACTGGATGTGCCCGGAGCTCACCTGGGACGAGTCTTACCGGCCCGACCGCGGCAAAGTGCTGACCGCCGAGCAGCTCGACGGCATCGAGAAGTTCTACCGCTACATGGACGTGGACGGCGACGGCATTCCGTACCGCACGCTGCCGGGAGAGCACCCGAAAGGCTCGTTCTTCACGCGCGGCTCGGGCCACAACAAGTACGGCGCCTACACCGAGGACGCGGCCGAGTACCAGGACGTCGTGGATCGGCTGCTCGTGAAATGGGAGACGGCTCGAAGCATCGTGCCGAAGCCGGTCATCGAATATTCGAAATTCAACAAGCACGCGATCCTCACGATCGGCAGCTGCGACGGCGCGGTCCGCGAGGCGATGCTGCGGCTGAAAGAGCAGGGGCGCGCGGTGAATTACTGTCGCGTCAAGGCGTTCCCGTTCGACCACTCCGTGAAGGAGTTCATCGAGAAGCACGAGCGCGTGTACGTGGTCGAGCAGAACCGGGATGCCCAGCTGCGCTCGTTGCTGAGGCTGGATCTCGAGATCGACGGTGCACGCCTGATTCCGGTGCTGCACTACAACGGCATGCCGTTGTCGGCCGGATTCGTCGTGAACAAGGTGCTCGAGGAGCAGGCGAAGGATGCGCCGCGAGAGGTGGGAACATGAGCTACATTGCGAAGCCGAAAGTCGCGCATCCGAAGCTGCCGCGCAACCGGCTGGGCCTGACGCAACGCGACTACGAAGGCACCGTGTCGACGCTGTGCGCCGGCTGCGGCCACGATTCGATCACGGCGGCGATCATCCAGGCGGTGTTCGAGCTCGGCATCGAGCCGCACAAGCTGGCGAAGACCAGCGGCATCGGCTGCTCGTCGAAGACGCCGGCCTATTTCGTCAGCCAGTCGCACGGCTTCAACTCGGTGCATGGCCGCATGCCGTCGGTCACGACCGGCGCGAATGCGGCGAACAAGGACCTGTACTACATCGGTATCTCGGGCGAC
>DASVDF010000063.1:0-4613 GCA_036381215.1 Woeseiaceae bacterium
CATGGTGCTCGTGAGCTGGCTCATCCTGCACGGCACCGTGACCCCGGCGTTCAACCGGCTCGAGCGTTCCGCGGCCGAGACGGACATGGTGCGCGTGCGGCGCGCGATCCAGAACGAGCTCGACAAGCTGGCCACCACGGCCGGTGACTGGGCGCCCTGGGACGAAGCCTGGCGTTATGTGCGCGGCGAAAACCCCGGCTTCGTGCGCTCGAACCTCGATCTCGCCACGCTCACGAACCTCGATCTCGATCTGCTCGCCATTTACGACACGACTGGCCGCAGGATCTGGGGCTCGCTGATCGAAAAGGACGGGCTCGCCGCTCCCGATGGACTCGGTATTCTCGATCCGTCGGGCCCGACCCTCGGCAAGCTCCTGTCCCATCCGACGCTCGACAGCCGCATCGACGGCTTCCTCCAGACTTCAAAGGGCCCGATGCTGGTGAGCTCGAGGCCGATCATCACCAGCGCGAAACAGGGCCCGATCGCGGGCACGCTGATTCTCGGCCAGTTCTTCGATGCGGCGCGGGTGGCCGGCCTGAAGCAGCGCACCGAGGTCGATCTCCGCTGGTTTGCACCGGGCGCGGCGCCCGCGCCGGCGGCGTCGCTCGCCGCGGCCGCTCCGGGGGCCATCGCGCAGGTCGCCGACGAGAAGTTCGTGCGGGCCTACAGCGTGCTCCCAGACCTCTCGGGCGAGCCCCTCATCGTGCTGGAGGCGAGCTCGCCGCGCGAGGTGTCCGCGATCGGCGGCCGGGCCGTGAACGGCGCCGTACTGTCTCTCGCCATCGCCGGGATCATCGTTGCGGCGGCAATGTGGCAGCTCCTGCGGCGGATCATCCTGCGGCCGCTCGAGCGGCTCGCGGCGCACATCGGCGGCATAAGGGAAAGCGGCGATCTCTCGGTCATGCTGAACGACGACCGCAGCGACGAGATCGGCGCCCTGGCGCGCGAGTTCGACCGCATGACGAGCGACCTGCACCAGGCCCGGCGCCAGTTGCTCGAGCAATCGTTCAAGGCCGGCAAGGCGGACACCGCCGCCGAGGTGCTGCACAACATCCGCAACGCGCTGACGCCGATGATCAACGGCATCGACCGGGTCACGCGCATGTTCCAGGGCGACGCCGCGCGGCGCATCCCGCAGGCGGCGGCGGAGCTCGGCGACCCGGCGTGCCCGCCGGAGCGGCGAGAAAAGCTGGTTGCCTATATCCGCTCGGCCTTCGAGCACCTCGATGCGACTCGCGAGAGCGCGCTCGAGGATTTGAACATCGCATCGCGGCAGGCCCACCAGGTGGAAGCCATCCTCTCGGATCAGGAGCGCTTCGCCAAGGTTCCGCCGGTCATGGAAAAGCTGCCGCTCGCGGAAGTGCTCGAGGAAGCCGTCCTGGTGCTCCCCGCCAGGGAGGAACACGGTGTGACGCTCGAGGTACAACGGGACCTGGAGCAGTTCCGCGTACGCGCGCACCGGGTGGGACTCGCGCAGGTGCTGGGGAACGTCATTCTGAACGCTTTCGAGGCGATACGTCGCGGCGGCACCGGCGGTGGCCGCATCGAGGTCAGCGCGGCTCTCGATTCGCAGCAAGAGCGGCCGATGGTGCGGGTGACCGTACGCGATTCCGGCTGCGGGTTCACGGAAGCCGAGAGCCAGCGCATTTTCCAGAGGGGCTTCACCTCCAAGCAGCCGAGTGAGTTTGCCGGGCTCGGCCTGCACTGGTGCGCCAATTCGGTGGCGGCCATGGGCGGACGCATCCTGGCCGAAAGCGACGGCCCCGGATGCGGCGCGGCGTTTCACGTGCTGCTGCCGGCCGCCTGAGCGAGCGAGGACAAGACGATGCATACGACACAGGAGCGAAGGGACATCCGGGTTCTGATCGCCGACGACGACGAGACGATCCTCGACTGTTACCGCAAGGCTTTCGGCCACAACGAGCGCCCCGAGCACCGGAGGATGCTCGATACGCTCGAGGCGGAGCTGTTCGAGCCGGTGACGGATGTGGCCTTGCCGCCTCTTTTCAACGTCGTCGCCTGCAGCCAGGGATGCGATGCGATCAATCTCGCCGCGATGGCGGCGGAGGAGGGTCGGCCGTTCGACGTCGTCATACTGGACGTCCGCATGCCGCCGGGCATCGACGGCGTCGAAGCCGGGCAGCAGATCCGCAGGCTCGACCCCGAGGTCGAGATCGTCTTCGTCACCGGCTACTCCGATGTCGCGCGGGACGAGCTCGAGCGACGCGTGCCGCCGCCGCTCAAGCTCCACTATTTCAACAAGCCGCTCTCCTTCATCAGGCTCGCGGAGGACGTCGCCGGAATGGTGCAGGCGGGAACATGAAGCCGCACACGCATTCGCTGAACCGCGTGCTCGCCGTCGACGACGACGCGCTGATCCTGCGCGAATATTTGCACTGCCTCGGCAGTGACTTCGAGCCGGATGCGGCCACGAGCACGCTCGGCGACCTGGAAAAGGTGCTGTTCGGCGAGGACACCGACGAGAAGGGCGCGGCGCGCTTCGAGGTGCACACGCGGAGCAATGGCGCCGCCGCCGTCAAGGCCGTGGCCGCCGCGGTGCAGGAACAGAACCCCTTTGCGATCGTCTTTCTGGACATCCGCATGCCGCCCGGCATCGATGGCGTCGAAGCCGCGAAGCAGATCCGCCGCATCGACCCGAACGTCAACATCGTGATCGTGACCGGCTCGCTGAGTCCCGAGCCCGCCAACCTGGGCGAGCAGGTGCCGCCGGCCGACCGCGTCTTCTTCTTCAAGAAGCCCTTCCACGCGGTGGAATGCCGCCAGCTCGCCGCGGCGCTGTGCGGCAAGTGGCATGCGGACCTTGCGCTGCGCCGCGCGAACGAGGTACTCGAGCAGCGCGTGATGGACCGGACTGCCGAGCTGCACCGGCTGGCGTATTTCGATCCGGTCACCAAGCTGCCGAACCGCCTGAAGCTGATCGATGAGCTGAGGCAGCTGATCGACTCCGGCGGCAGCGAGCCGGAGACCGCCATCATCCTGCTCGACCTCGAACGCTTCAGCTTCCTGAATGAAACCCTGGGCTACGAGTCGGGAACCCGCCTCCTGCGCGCCCTCGGCAAGCGCCTGGTCGACCTGTTCGAGCGGGACGCGGAGTGGCGCGGCATCGTGGGCCGGTTCGGCTCCGACGAGTTCGCCTGCCTCGTTCCCGGGTGCAGCGGCGCGGCGCTCGAGCAACTCGTGGAGCGCGTCAAAGCCGTGGTCCAGGAGCCCTTCGTCAGCGACGGCCGCGACCTGTTTCTCAAGGCGAGCATCGGCGTGGCGCGCTATCCCGCCCATGGCAGGGATTCCGGCACCGTGTTCCGCTGCGCCGAAGGCGCGTTGCATCGCTCCATGCGGCGGCTGGACGGCAGCATCACCTTCTACCAGAGCGAGATGCAGAACCGGGCCCAGCACAAGCTCGACATGGAAGCCGAGCTGCGCCGCGCCATCGACGGCGGCGAGATCAGCGCCTTCTTCCAGCCGCAGATCCGGCTCGCCGACGGTTCCATCGCCGGCGCGGAGGCGCTCGCGCGCTGGATCCGTCGCGGCGGCGAGATCATCGGCCCCGCCGACTTCGTGCCGTTGTCCGAGGAGATGGGCATCTCCGACATCCTGTTCGAGTGCATCATGCGGCGGGTCGCCGACGCGGTCGGCCGCTGGCGCGCGGCGACGGGTTGGGACGTGCCGGTGAGCGTCAACCTCTCCGCGCACCAGCTGCGCAACGGCAAGCTTGTAAGCCTCGTCCAGTCCATCTTGCGGGACTACCGGCTGGGCGAGAAGCTCATCAACCTCGAGCTCACCGAAACCGCGCTGCTCGAGGACCTCACCGTAGCGCGGCCGGTCCTCAGCGATCTTTCGGGCCTCGGCGTCGGCATCCACATCGATGACTTCGGCACCGGCTATTCCTCGCTCGCGTACCTCGCCGAGCTTCCCGCCCAGACACTGAAGATCGATCAATCCTTCGTCGAGCGCCTTGCCGAATCGCCCAGCAACGAGCGTGTCGTGCAGGCCATCATCGCGCTCGGCAAAGCCATGAACCTCGAAGTCGTCGCCGAAGGCATCGAAACCCGGGAGCAGCTCGAGGCCGTGCGGCGTTTCGGCTGCGACCTGGGCCAGGGCTTCTACATCCAGCGGCCGTTGCCCGAGGCCGAGTTCCTCGCCTGGTGCGAGGCGCAGCGCAGCCGCCGCCGCGCCGCCATCGCCTCCTGACGCACCCCATCCTCCTGCGCGCACGGCGCGCGACCAACCGCAGCCCCCGCCCGACGAAGGCACGGCACCTCCGCAGCAGCGCGGCATGCGCGCGACCGAACGCAGCCACCGGACCGAACGCAACCACCGGACCGAACGAAGGCACATAGCAAATCGAAGCCAGGCTCTCACGGAGCATTATTCGTGAACGGCACGAACCCTGGCGAGCGGAGCCGCGGCCGGGGGGAGGTCCTCTCGGCGGCGTGCGAGGCAGGACGCCGAGCCCGCAGGACCACATGGACGGTGTGCCAGGCCAAGCCTGGAGAAGGAGGAAGCTCATGTAGAGGAAGCTATGTGACAGAAACCTTCTGAAGGGACCCGGCAGGTGAAAGTCCTGCACCGGCCAAGGTTGGCCACCAGCCGGA
>DASVDF010000064.1:0-5494 GCA_036381215.1 Woeseiaceae bacterium
AATTCCGCGAGATACGCGCCGTCCTGGCCCGTCACGCCGGTGATCAGAGCTTTCTTCATCGCTTGCATCCGTACCCTGGCAGGATTCAATGGTACCCGAGCACGCCCACCCCGTCGCGGACCCGGCGGCGCCCCGTCAGGCCGGGGCAACTGCCGGCACGATCGGCGTCAAAATTCGTCAACCTGCCCAATAAGCAATCTTGCTCGCCACATGTGCCGATTTGACGATCTGCAGCCGCCTGTCCGAGCGGAGCGGCCATGCCGACGGTTACGCGATCCGGGCCGTACCGGATCTTTTTCTATTCGAGCGACTGGGCCGAACCGGCCCACGTACATGTGCGAAGAGACGACGCCGAAGCGAAGTTCTGGCTGTCGCCTGTGCGGCTCGAGCGGAGCACCGGCTTTCGGCGCTCGGAGCTGCTGTAAATCCGGAGTATTATTGCAGATCGCAGACAGGAACTCTTGGATGCATGGTATGAGTACTTCGGTTGAGAGGGTCGCCAGAGCCGCCGCTCTGCGGGTCGACGTGACCGATGAGGCTCTCATTGTCGAGTTGCTCGACGGGCGGACGGTTTCCGTTCCGCTGGCCTGGTATCCACGGCTGGAGCATGCGACGGAACGCGAGCGGGCGGCATGGACCTTGATTGCCGGAGGGACCGGCATTCACTGGGAGGCCCTGGACGAGGACCTCAGTGTCGAGGGGTTGCTCGCGGGGAGGCCGTCCGGGGAGTCACAGGCCTCCCTGGAGCGATGGCTGGCGAGCCGGAGCACCTGATCAGGTCGCGATGCGGTTCAGGAGGCCGCGCGTCGACGGATTGCTGCCGGTGTAGCCGGCCGGGTCGTGCACGGCGTGCGCGAGGCCGGTCGCCAGCTTCTTGCCGAGCTCCACGCCCCACTGGTCGAACGAATCGATACCCCAGATCACGCCCTCGACGAACACCTTGTGCTCGTAGAGCGCGATGAGCTGGCCGAGCACGTTGGGGGTCAGCTTCTCGAACAGCAGCGTGTTGCTCGGCCGATTGCCCGGATGCACCTTGTGCGGCGCGAGCGCGCGGATCTCCTCCGGCGATTTGCCCGCCGCCTCGAGATCCGCGATCGCCTGCTCCTTCGCATAGCCGTCCATCAGCGCCTCGGATTGCGCAAGGCAGTTCGCGACCGCGAGATCCTGCTGCGCCTGCGACCCACCCGAGGATTGCAGCGGCAGGAGAAAATCCAGCGGCACCAGGCGCGTGCCCTGGTGCAGCAGCTGGTAGAACGAGTGCTGCGCGTTCGAGCCCGCTTCGCCCCAGATCACCATGCCGGTCTTCACCGTCACCGGCCGGCCGTCGATCCGCACGCTCTTGCCGTTGCTCTCCATCTGCATCTGCTGCAGGAAGGCCGGGAAGCGGTCGAGGCGATTGTCATAGGGCAGGATCGCCTGCGTCTCCGCACCGAGGAAGTTGTTGTTCCACACGGCGACCAGCGCGAGCAGGAGCGGCAGATTCTCCTCCGGCTTCGCCTGCCGGAAGTGGCCGTCCATGCGGCGCCCGCCCGCGAGCAACTCGTGGAAGTTGCCCATGCCGATCACGAGCGCGAGCGCGAGCCCGACCGCCGACCAGACGGAGAAGCGCCCGCCGACCCAGTCCCAGAAGCCGAAGCGGTATTCCGGGTTGATGCCGAACGCGTCCATCGCTTCGTGATTCGTCGAGGCGGCCGCGAAGTGGCTGCGTACGGCCGCGTCGCCGAGCTCGCGCACGAGCCACGCGCGCGCGGCTTTCGCGTTCGTCATCGTCTCGAGCGTGGTGAACGTCTTCGAGCAGACCACGATCAGGGTGCGGCGCGGGTCGAGCGTTTTCTCGAGATCGGCGAGCTGCGTGCCGTCGATGTTGGAAACGCTGTGGAAGCGCATGCCGGGCTGCCAGTACGGACGCAGCGCGCGGCTCGCCATGACGAGCCCGAGGTCCGAGCCGCCGATGCCGATGTTGACGATGTCCGTGAGCTTCTCGCCGGTGTGACCGCGGAGCGTGCCCTCGTGGACCGCGTTGACGAACTGCTCCATGCACGTCAGCACCCGCCAGACGTCCGCCACGCCCGGCGTCTCCAGCGCTACCTGGTCCGACATCTTGGCGCGCAGCGCGACGTGCAGCACGGCCCGATCCTCGGTGACGTTGATGTGGCGGCCGGAGAACATGGCCTCGGTCGCCGCGGCGACCTTCGCTTCGCGCGCGAGGCGCAGCAGCAGGCGGCGCGTGGCGGCGCTGACGAGGTTCTTCGAGTAGTCGAGGAAGAGGTCGCCCGCGGTCACCGAGAAGCGCTCGAAACGCCGGCGGTCGCGTGCGAAGAAGTCGCCGATGCGCGCGCGTCGCATCTCGTCGCGGTAATGGGCCTTCAGCGCCTCCCAGGCCGGCAGATCGGCCGGATACCGGGGCGAGAGCTTGCGTGCGGGGGTTGCGGCGGCCATCGGCGATTCCAGGCGTTGAGGACCGCAAAAGCCTGCCGCAGTGGGCCGTCGCAGGCAACTGCGGCGATCGCGTGCCGCAGGAGCGCGCACTGCCCGTGACCGGGCCCGTGCGGATCAGGCGCGGACGTCGTAGTAGTCGAGGTACCAGTCGACGAAGCGGCGGACGCCCACCTCGATCGGGGTCGACGGGGCATAGCCCACGTCGCGGGCGAGATCCGCGGTATCGGCCCAGGTGTCCGGCACGTCGCCGGGCTGCATCGGCAGCAGGTTCTTCTCGGCCTTGCGGCCCAGGCACTCCTCGATCACCTCGATGTAGCGCATGAGCTCGACCGGCTGCTGGTTGCCGATGTTGTACAGGCGGTAGGGCGCCCGGCTGGTGCCCGGATCGGGGTGTGCCGGATCCCATTCGGGGTTCGGCTCGGCGACATGGTCCATCGCGTGGACGACACCCTGGACGATGTCGTCCACGTAGGTGAAGTCGCGCCGGTGATTGCCGTAGTTGAAGACGTCGATCGGCTCGCCCGCAAGGATGTTCCTCGTGAACATGAAGAGGGCCATGTCGGGCCGGCCGTAAGGCCCGTAGACGGTGAAGAAGCGCAGCCCGGTGGTCGGCAGCCCGTACAGATTCGAGTACGTGTGCGCCATCAGCTCGTTGGCTTTCTTGGTGGCGCCGTACAAAGCGAGCGGATGATCCACGTTCTGGTGGATCGAGAACGGCATGGTCGTGTTCGCGCCGTAGACGGAGCTCGATGACGCGTACACGAGATGCTCGACGCCGTGGTGCCGGCAGCCTTCGAGCACGTGCAGCGTGCCGACGATGTTGCTGTTGATGTAGGAATGCGGGTTCTCGAGAGAGTAGCGCACGCCCGCTTGCGCCGCGAGATGCACTACCCTGTCGAAACCGTGCTCGGCGAACAGCTGCTCCATGCCGGCACGGTCGGCGAGATCGAGCCGCACCATCGTGAACGCAGGATACGGCGCGAGCAGCTCCGCCCGGGCCTCCTTCAGGGTCGGGTCGTAATAGTCGTTGAAATTATCGAGCCCCACGACCGTGTCGCCGCGCTCGAGGAGCTGCTTCGCCGTGAAGCAGCCGATGAAGCCCGCGGCTCCCGTCACCAGTACCTTCATGCGCGTCCTTACTTGCAGTTCTGATTACCTTCGTGCCTTCGCGAAGGATAGCAAGGCTCGCGTCCCGCGTCCCGCTCCTACAGGCGGTCGTCGGTGAGCTGCGCGTCGAGGAGGTACTTGACGTCGTAGACCACCGACTTCGGCTTGCCGAACGCGCGGATCCCATCGATCCCGAGCTCCTGGAACTGCCGGTGCGCCACCGCGATGACGATCGCGTCGTACGCCTGCTTCGGCGGATCGACGACGAGGTCGAGCGCATACTCGTGCTTCGCCTCGTTCCGATCGGCCCACGGATCATGAACGTCGACCGAAGCGCCGTAGGTCTGGAGCTCCTTCACGATATCCACCACCTTCGTGTTGCGCACGTCGGGGCAGTTTTCCTTGAACGTGAGGCCGAGCACGAGCACTCGCGAGCTGAGCGGCTGCATGCCGTTCTTGAGCATCAGCTTCACGATGCGCGAAGCGACGTAGATCGACATGTTGTCGTTGATGCGGCGGCCCGCGAGGATCATCTCCGGGTTGTAGCCGAGCTGCTGCGCCTTGTACGTGAGGTAATAGGGATCGACGCCGATGCAGTGGCCGCCGACCAGCCCGGGCCGGAACGGCAGGAAGTTCCACTTCGTGCCCGCGGCCTGCAGCACCTCCTCCGTGTCGATGCCGACGCGCTCGAAGATCATCGCGAGCTCGTTGATGAGCGCGATGTTCACGTCGCGCTGCGTGTTTTCGATCACCTTGGCGGCCTCGGCGACCTTGATGCTCGAAGCCTTGTGCGTGCCGGCGGTCACGATCGAGCGGTACACGGCATCGATGTACTCCGCCGCCTCGGGTGTCGAGCCCGAGGTCACCTTGCGAATGCTCGGCAGCCGGTGCTCCTTGTCGCCCGGGTTGATACGCTCGGGGCTGTAACCCACGAAGAAATCCTGGTTCAGCTTGAGCCTGGAATGCTCCTCCAGGAACGGCACGCAGAACTCCTCGGTCGCGCCGGGATAGACCGTCGATTCGTAGACGACCACGTCGCCCGGCTTCAGCACCCCGCCGATGGTGATGCTCGCCAGGCGCAGCGGCGTGAGCAGCGGCCGGTTGCCGTCCCCGATCGGCGTCGGCACGGTCACGATGAAGAAATTGCAGTCGGCGAGGCCGGCGGGATCGGCGGTGCAGGTGAGCAGCTCAGCGCGCGCGAGCTCTTCCGCGCTCACCTCGAGGGTCGAGTCATGCCCCCCCTCGAGCTCGGCGACGCGGCCCTGCTTCACGTCGAAGCCGACGGTGGGGTAGCGCCGGCCGAACTCGACGGCGAGCGGCAGCCCGACGTAACCCAGGCCGACCACGCCGACCCGGATCTTCTGGATGTCGAACGGCATACAAAACCTGTTGTGGTTGGATCGTGCGCCTGTTTATCACAGTTCCGGGGGAAATTCGTGAATCCGCTGCGCAATCCGCCCCCGGACGCCGGTCACACCGCGGGCCGCGCGGCCGGCCATGCTCCCGCAGGGCGGCGCTAAATAACCGGGGCGCCTGCCGGCGCGGGCCGGGGCGTCGCGGCCGCCGTGCGCAGGGGTCGCACCTCCGCCCCGGCCGGCGCAGGCTCCGGAAGCTCCCGCCACAGGCAGGCTCCGGCCGCCTGCATGCGGTCCAGGAACGCCTGGTGCGCCGCCTCCTCCTCCGCCGTGGCCTCGAGGACGACCAGGGTGAGGCCCGTCCGGGCGCGGCGCCGCTCCAGGCCGGCCACGCTGACGGCCGGGCCGGTCTCCTCCTCGGCGAAGAGCGTCGCCTGTCCCCCGGTCATCGCGAGGTAGACGTTCATGAGGAGCTCGGCGTCGACCAGCGCGCCGTGCACCTCGCGCTTCGACGCATCGACCTGGTAGCGCTTGCACAGCGCATCCAGGCTGTTGCGCTGCCCCGGGTGCAGCTCGCGCGCGAGCGTGAGCGT
>DASVDF010000065.1:0-27368 GCA_036381215.1 Woeseiaceae bacterium
GCGCCCGAGGTAGGCGAGGATCGCGGGCACCTCGGTGAGAATGAAGCCGTCGATCTTCAAGGCCGGAATGCGGCCCTTGGGATTGATGGCGAGATACTCGGGCGAGTAGTTGGCGCGCTCGGCAGTGGCGAACTTCTTGAGCTCGAAGGGCTCGCCGATTTCGTTCAACACGATGTGAGGCGCCAGGGAACAGGATCCCGGCGAGTAGTAAAGGACGATGGTCATTAGAGTTTCTCCTGTCAGACCCTTTACGTGAGCGACGGGGCGCGCCGTGCGAAAACCACGCAGTTGCGAGCTGCAATGGCGCCGTTCTGCGGCGTCGCTGCTCGACATGGTACCGGCGCCCGAATGCGCGGGCTATTCCGGCAGAACCGCGACCGCTTCGATTTGGAACAGCATGCCGTCGAGCGCGAGGCGCGGCACGGGGATCAGGGTGCAAGTCGGCTCGAGACCGGGCCCGAAAGCGCGTTCCAGCTCCTCTCCAAAGATGTGCAGCCTCTCCTCGCCGTGCTCCACGACCAGCACCGTAAGCTTGGCCACGTCGCGGGTGCCCGCCCGAGCGACATTCGAGATACTCAAGGGAGACGGGCGGGAGGCCGCCGCCCGCCGGTTCGGCGTCAGCGTGTCCATTGCGCGCACGCACCCGTCGTGCATGCTCGAAAGAACTGGGGCGCGCCGGCAGGCGGAGCTGGTGCGTCCGCTGTTGCAGACCGACTGACGCCGGCGGCTATCGAGCGCCCAGCCGCGCCAGCATGGCCGACAGCTCGTCCGGGCTTATGTAGAAGTGCTCGCAGACCCGCCCCCAGACCAGAGCGGTCGGGACGTTTCGCTCGCCGCGCTCCTTCTGAACTTCGCGCAGCACCTGCAGCACGATGCGCTCCCGGCGGGTAAGGCCGTCGCGCAGGTCCGGCACGCGATCGTGATCCATCAGCGCGGCCGATGCTGCGTGCCGAGGCCGACCGTGATGAACACGGCGGTGGCCGGTTCGTCGACGTCCGCCGTGTGCCACGTGCCCGGTTCGTTGATGGCGTACTCGCCGGCCGCGAGCGTGACGGTGCGGCGCGAGCCGTCGGGGTGCTCCTGGTGGAGCCTGATCTTTCCGGCGGTGCAGAGCACCACCTCGTGCCCCTGCGGGTGCATTTCCCAGCTGTCCCACGATTTGTCGAACGTGAACATGCTGACGAGTCGGCCCTCCTTGCCATCCGCCGCGTGGCGCTCGATATAGGCGTCGTACCACTTCATGTCGCCGGTGAACTCTGGCTGCGGGACGGCGGTCGCGCCGCGGCCGAGATGAACGGGGTGCGTGAAGATGTTGGCGCCGGACGTCATCGATCCCTCACTCGTTCCAGGTAAAGGGGGCAGTGGTCAATTCTACGCGATCCGGCAGCGTATGCCGTGCGTGTCATGAGAAAGTCGCTGCGCGATTTGTGCCATAGAGGACAGGCTGGAATTCTTACGACAGTGCAGCGCGCGCCGCGCGTTATTCGCTCGTCGCGCACGCCAATTCGCACGTAACGACCGGAACCGGGCGTTCGACTATCGCGCGGACCGCATCGGCGGCATACTGGGCAGGAAGGGTTGCACGAGACAGTGCGCCAGGACGAATGCGAAGCATCCCGGGGTCTGTCGAATAAGCGATTTAACTCGGCATCGAAGAGTCGCACATGTCACTGAGAAAATGGGGAGTTACCGGGCTTCTGGCGTTGGTGGCCGTGGTCATTTTCGTGGCCGCCAATCTGCCGTACGTCCCGGTCGTTCACGGGTCGACGGCGGACGAGATCGAGCGCCTCGCCGAGTGGCTACGGATCGAACCCGGCTCGCGCGTCGCCGATGTGGGTGCCGGTGACGGAACGTACGCCGTCGCGCTGGCGCGCCTCGTCGGCCCCTCGGGACACGTATATGCCACCGAGATCGACAACGATAGTCTTGCGGAGATCCGCCGGGCGGCGACCGAAGCGGGTCTCGCGAACGTCACGGTGATCGAGGGCGCAGTTTCGCGTACCAATCTGCCGGACGCGTGCTGCGACGCCATCTACAGCCGCCTGGTCTATCACCATCTGACCGATCCGGACGCCATCAACGCCGACATTCTGCGCGCGCTTCGGCCGGGTGGCCGTCTCATGATCATCGATTTCGAGCCCGGCAACGTCCTCGACATCTTCCAGTCGGGCACGGCGGAACGCCACGGTGGACATGGCACGCCCAAAGGGACGGTAACGAAGGAAGTGACCGCGGCGGGCTTCGAACTGCTGCGCGGCCCGGAAACCTGGCGGGGGCGAACCTATGCGGTGCTCTTCCGGCGCCCGTAACAGTGCACACCGCGTGCCGCGCTTCTTTTGTCTCGTTATCGCGACGATGGCGCTCGTCGCGAACGCGGCGATCACACAAGCGCCGCCCGACCGCGAGCTGCTGCAGGCGGTGGCCCGCAACGATGCCGAGGGCGTGCGTGCGGCGCTCGCGGCCGGCGCCGATGCGAATGCGAGGGTTCGTCCCGGCGGGCGCACCGCGCTGATGGAAGCGGCCGATCGCGGCTTCGCGGATCTGATTCCGCTGCTGCTCGACGCGGGCGCCGACATCGACGCGCGCAGTGCCGACGGCTGGACGGCGCTGATGCAGGCAGCCTACGAAGGCCACAGCGAAGCGGCGCGGCGACTCCTGGCGGCCGGCGCGAACGTGCGCCTGCGCGAAGCCGAATACGGCAACACCGCGTTGCACATCGCCGCCCGTCGCGGCGCCGTCGACATCGTGCGCGACCTGCTCGGCCATGGCGCCGAGCCCGACGCCCGCGATGCCGCCGCCGGCAATACGCCGCTGATCAATGCGGCGAGCGCGCCGGATTGGGCGGCGCCGATCATTGCGCGCCACTTGCTCCGCGCCGGCGCCGATCCCGACGCAGCGGCCGACGACGGCTTCACGCCGCTGATGGCCGCCGCCCGCTCGGGAACAGCTGAGCTCGCGGCGCTGCTGCTCGGGCACGAGGCCGCCGTCGATGCCGCGAAGGTCGACGGCCGCACTGCGCTGATGGTTGCCGCCGAGCACGAGAATCTCGACGTCCTCGGCCTGCTGCTCGACGCCGGCGCCGACGCGACCCGACGCAATGCCGACGGTGACACCGCTCTCTGCCTCGCCATCGACAGCGGTGCCCTCGAAGCCTTCCGGTTACTGCTGGCGCGAATTCCGCGCGAGGCGTTGTCGGCCCATTGTCGCGGCGGATTGCCGCCCATCGCTCGCGCCGCGAGGAGCGGCAATGCCGACCTCGTGGCGGCGCTCCTCGCCGGCGGGGCGGATCCGAATGCACGCGGCAGCGATGGCACCACCGCGCTCATGTGGGCGGCCAACAGTGCGGCTATCGACGTGGTGCGGCTGCTGCTCGAGCACGGCGCGGACACCGAGCTCGTCGCCGAGGACGGCTGGACCGCGCGCAAGGCCGCGGAAATGATCGGCTACAAGGACATCGTGCAGCTCCTGGAGAAGCGCTAGGAGTCGCCCGCCGTTGATCAGACGCGCGTGGCACCGCACGGGTTCGAGCGCGGCGAACGGCGGCATGCAATGGGTGCAAGACCTGGCTTCTCGGTTCTGCTCGCCTTACTGCGGCCGTGTTGTGCCTCGAGGCTCCGGCCGATTGGATCGCGAGCATCTGCAGTTTTCCTGCCGCTGCCAGGGACGGCGCGCAGCGATTGCGGCGCAAGCCGGCCCCGGACGCAACGAGGCTCGAGCAGATGCGTGCTCGAGGGGTGACACCGACCAACCGGAGACCGCCATGGGAACGAGAACGAGCTACGGGCCGGGCACGTTCTGCTGGATCAACCTTTCGAGTACCGACGTGGAAGCGGCGAAGCGCTTCTATGCCGCGCTGTTCGGCTGGGACTACGCCGAGCGGCCTGCCGACGGCGCCACGTTCTCGATGGCACGCCGCTACGGCGCAGACGTCGCGGCCATTTACGGGCAGGAGGAGCAGGAGCGCGCGCATGGCCTGCCATCGCACTGGAACAGCCATGTCAGCGTAGAGGACGCGGACGCTTCCGCGGATCGCGCAAAGGAGCTGGGCGGCGCGGTGCTCGTCGAGCCATTCGATGTATCCGACGCCGGGCGCACCGCGGTGCTCGCCGATCCCGCGGGCGCGACGTTCCGGGTATGGCAGCCGCGCCGGCACATCGGCGCCGGCCGCGTCAACGACGTCGGCTGCCTGACCTGGAACGACTTGATCACGAACGATGCCGAGCGCGCGAGCGCGTTCTACTCGGGGCTGTTCGGCTGGCGCTTCAAGCGGCTGGACACGGGCGATGGGCCGGCATATTGGGTGATCCAGCACCAGGCTGCCGCCGGCGGTATCAACGGCGGCATGCGCGAGCTTTCCGGCGACGAAGCGCAAACGATTGCGCCGGCGTGGCGCTGGGTGCCTTACTTCACCGTCGAATCGGCCGCGTCGACGATCGACGAGGCGAAGGCCTTCGGCGGCCGCGTCTTGGATGGCCCTGTCCGAATCGGCGCCGGCACCGTCGCCGTGATGCGCGACCCAACCGGGGCGGTTTTCGCGGTGTTCGAAGGCCCGATCGACGACTGAACCGCGATCTTTCAGTCTGCACGCAGCACCGCGACGTAAAGACCTGTCGACCGCTGCGCTTGTTTCCGACCGCTACCTTCTCGGTACGTACCGCGTGGCCACCGCGCCGGAGCGGAACTCCCGTCGGCTCACCCGTTTCAGGTCGACATGCTTCGACAGACCGGCAAACAACGTCGGCCCGTTCCCCGCGAGCCTCGGGTGTACGATGAACTCATACTCGTCGATCAATCCGAGCTCCGTCAACGCCTGCGGGAGCTTCACGTCGCCCGTGACGAGCCCCTTGCCCGGCTGCTCTTTGAGCCGTCGAACAATCTGCTCCAAGTCCTCGCGCAGAAGCTCCGCGTTCCAATCGACCCGATCCAGGGTGCGCGACACGACGTACTTCTTTGCCGCGCCGATCGTGCGCGCGAAGGACGCCATCCAGGGCTCCATCCAATCGGACAGCACGCCCGTCTCCGCCGGCTCTCGCCACGCCGCCTCCATCATCTCGTAAGTCACCCGGCCAAGGAGGAGGGCGTCGGCCTGCGCGATACTCTCGGCCGCGTGATTGTGCAGGTCCTCGTCCGGAAAGATCGCCAGATGATCGCAGCACCCGTCCAGCGTGATGTTGATGGAATAGCGAAGGGGTCGCATTAGTCCTCCGTGGAGCTTGGCTACTTGGTGCTGCCAGACGGCGTCGGTGTCTCGGAAAGGGGACGCCACCTTTTTCCTGCGGCTCAGGGAGCTCTTGCCACGAGAGAAAGGTTGCGTTTCCTTCTCTCCATGCCAACTTTGCGCGACCCCTGCCTGCTCGAATTACGATGCGGGCTTGCCGCCTTCCCGGATGATCTCGATCAGCGCGTTCAAGGCGTCGGTGGCAGTGAAGACCCCCAGAAACTTGCCGCTCTCGTCGTTGACGATGACACTGCCGACCTTGTTCTCGGACATGGTGTACGCCACTTCGTCCAGGGGCGTGCTGGCACTGACGGTCACGGGCGGCGTCGCCATGATGTCGGCCGCGCGCACCTGAAGCTTCTCCGCAGCCGTCAAGCCGGAGACGAGACGTACATCCCGCTCGCTGATTACGCCGACAACGGTACCATCGCGCACGACAGGCAGGTGGCGGATGCCGTGTTCATCCATGAGCTGGCGCAGGTGGTCGATCGTCATATCTTCCGTCGCGGTGATCGGGTCGGGGGTGGTGAACTCCTCCACCGGCACTCTTGTGGGCATGGCGGGTCTCCTGTGATCGCTCTACCGGATAGAACGTTGCGCTCGGTAGCGTGATGCCATGCTAGTTGACCGTCGCAGGATCGGGCAAGTTTCAGCGAACCGCGAGCAAGCCGCGGCGGTTCTCTATAACTTTCTCCTCGCGAATACATGAAAAGCAGTCATGGAGATTTCCGGCAACACAATACCGATCACCGGCGGCGGTTACGGCATCGCACCGCGTTCCGCGGAAGCGCGATACGCAGCGTCGGGAAACGCCTCGGTCACCGGTGAGACCGATATCCTCGGCTCCGGTGTTTGAGGCTTCTGGGGTTCTCCGTTACTTCATCCGGCTGTGCGTAAGCCCGGCGCGCCCGGTATGCCGCTCGATGGCGTCGAGAATCACGCCCCAGTCGGCCGGATGCAGTTCGTGGCTTGCGCCCTCTAGGGTCAACAGCGTCGCGTTGGGAAGTGCATCGTGCAGCGCAAGTCCATGCGCATAGGGGAGTACCGGGTCCTCCGTGCCGTGGATGACGAGGGCCGGGGCGGTGATCTCATGGACGCGGCCGGCCCAGCGCTTCGCATCGCCGAGAGCGGCATGGTTGAAGGCCGTGCGCGGATCCGGCGTGCGTCGAAGTCGGCGGCGGCCAGCGCGCCGTTCGCCCGCGTCCTCAACAAGGTGTCCGCGGAATCGGGGAAGGTTCACTATTACTCTAGCGGTGCATAACGGTTCGATCTCCACAAGCAACGAAGTTCATCCATATCGCGCAACGGCCTTGATTTGAATTCCTCACTTGTAAGAAACGTTAGATGGAAGACGTGACCATAGCGCGCCGAGACTGTACGAAGAGCTTGTGAAAGCTCATAGCAGCTGCGAAGCGTGTCGCGGGCGTTTCGGCCCATGGCGGCGAACGCAGGAAGCGCGAGCAGCTCGTGTGCTACGTTGCCGTCCCTTCGCCGCTGCCGGCGCGAGGAATTCACTGCACCCGCAATACCCCCGCCGCCGCATTACCCCAAATCACCACGAACCGACTCGCTTGCGATCCGGCTCATTGGCTTCACGGTGTGCTGCGATAGCCTTCGATTCGCCCCCCTCCACATCGGCGCCGACCAACGCCAGGTGCCTAAGGCCCATTTTGCGCATTGCCGCGAAGACGAGGGGCGCTTCGAACTTCTATCCGCCTCGCCGACATCCTGATCAAAGGATGGCACTATTTATAAGAACAGCCTGCCGGCAGAGTAGCGGCATCGGAGCCGTCGCGGTACCGTTCCGGCAGCGCTGGCGAAGCAGAGCCGCATTCCCCGCCAGCCGCCGTTACCCGGCTAGCCGCGGGCTTCCCGGGTGCGGGGAACCGTCAGCACCTAGGGGAGCAGCGAGTGGCACGATTGCACGAAGAGCGAATCGCCGCGGGGATCGGCTTTGACTGGTCGACATTGCCGCCCGGGCACGAATCCATGGCCGGCGTCCCGGAGGATGCCGTCGAGCTGCGGCTTCACCGGGAACGGTCTTCGCACCGCGGGGTAGGGCGTTTGCAAAGCCTCGAGCGGCTCTGGGCATATTCGGTCAACCAATCGTTCCTCGACGAGATCTGCGAGCTCCGCTCCCTGCAACTGTTGTACATCGAGAGACTCGGCGTCGCCGACCCGTCGTCTTTGGCCCGGCTGCGGAAGCTGCGGACCCTGATCATCATCGGCGGCACGAAGGTGGAGAGCCTCGACTGGGCGGCGGAGCTGATAGGGCTACGCGCGCTGGCGCTCGAGAATTTCTCGAGAGTGCGTTCCCTGGAACCGCTCGCCCGCCTGAAGGGTCTGCGAACCCTGGCGGTGGAGGGCAGTATGTGGACCCCAATGCGGGTCGAGTCCCTTCGGCCGCTCTCGTCGCTCACCGGGCTCGAGTACCTGTTCCTCACCAATCTGCGCAGCAAGGACCGGTCCCTCCAGGCTCTGCATTCCCTGACGGGCCTGAAGGTTTTGCAGTGTTCAAGCTACTTTGCCAAAGGCGAGATGGAGCGCCTTCGGGATGCCCTTCCCAACACCCGTTGCCCATGGTTCGAGATGCTGGCCGAATACGGGTCCATCGACGCCGGCGTGAAGGCGGCGGTTGCGAGAATGACCGGCGAGAGCGACGGCTGAGCCTGTTCGCCCGGGCGCGAAGTGGCGACGCGACTACGCGGCGCGCAGCTCCCGCAGCCAGCGGTGGAACGCCGGCGGGTGGACGCTGCTGCCGCGCACCTCGCACCCGCCGCGCCGGCCGCACGCCCGGGCGGACGGCCTCGGCCGGGCTCATGCCAAACGCCCGGCGGAACAGGCGGCAGAAATGGCTCTGGCTGTCAAAGCCGCAGCGCGTCGCGACGTCCAACGATGCGCTCGCCCGGCCGCAGGCTCATCAGCTCGTCGCGGCAGCGTTCAGGCGCGCCCTGCGAATGAGGCCGGCGATGCTACCCTCGGGGCCGAACAGGCGTGCCGAGACGAAGCTAGTCTTCGCGGGCAAGCCACTCGATCGAGTTCAAGATGCCGGAATAGATCGGAACGCTCGAAGAAGTAGACGCGACCTGCTTCCGTCACACCCACGCGACGCGTAGTTCGGTCGAACAGGCGCGCTTTGATGCGCGCCTCGAGCGCCGCCACGTTCTTGCTGACGGCGGCTGTGGACATTCGCAGCTCGCGAGCGGCGGGGAATTGCTGCTGCGTTTATCGAGCACTCCTTTTCGAGCCGTCGCGAGCGGCTGCCGCGACGGTGGCAAGATCGACGTTGCCTTCCTGGCGAATCAATGCAAGCCGTATGCCCGTGATGCACCAGCCTCCGGCCTCCTTTCGAACCGGAATGGTGTAATGCCCCGCGACCATCCACGTTCCGCCGGACGCGCCATCGAAGTAGTGATACGCACGCACGTGCGTCTCGGCGACGGCTTCGTTCGCTCCGCCGAGCGTCACCACGATGGGGCCCGTCAGGTGCTGTGTGCCGGCGAAGCCGGGAAGGAGACCCTTCCAGCGTTCGATGAGCTCGTCCGCGGGGAGCCGTTCGGGGTTGCCACCGAAGAGCGAGGTGTAGTCGACGTGCACTTCGTCCGCGAATGTCGCACGCACCCCGGCCCAGTCCAAAACATCGACCGCGAACAACATGCGCGTGACCAGATCCTGAATGGCGATCGAGTCGTTCACGAATCACTCCTCATGCAGACAGGAATTCGCCGAAGAGCTCGTGCGAAGCCTGCACGGCAACGCGCACGAGATCCGGGCGATCGTAGAAATCCACCTGGAAGCCCGGATGCCAGCTCAGGCGCTTCGGCGCGCGGATGCGCTCGTGGATGCGCTGCACGTGATGCGGGAAGACGCACTCGTCACCGTGCACGAAAAGCGTGGGAACCTCGAGCCGCTCGGCAGCCGAAAGGCCATCGAACGTGAGCCAGTAGAGCCACGTGAGCTCGCTCATCTCGTTGCGCCATTCCGGGATCCGCCCGCGCTGCGGATTGGCGTAGTAATCCATTGGAATGAACATGCCCGCCCGTTCGTTGCCCTCGTCGTACGCGGCTACGAGAGACAGCTCGCCCGTGGCGAGGAACTTCTCGTGCGCTCGCCGTGCGCGCTCGAGCCGTGCGGCGACGCCCGCCGCACCACCGTAGAACGCAGCTACCGATTCGGTGTCGTGAAACCATCCCGCGACGCTCGCGAGCGCGCCGATCGGCGCGCCGGCTTCGACGGCCGCCGCTGCGTACATCGCGCTCGCACATACTGCGATGTAACCGACCTTTTCGCCGCGCACACATGAGAGCGAGCGCAGAAAGCGCGTCGCGGCGACGATGTCGGCGATCTTCCTGAGTGGCATCTCCGTCTGGCGCGGCGTGCCTTCGCTCGCGCCGAAGCCTCGGAAATCGAATGTCAGCACCGTGTAGCCGAGGGCGGCGAGCTGCGTGGCGTAGAGATCCGCCATCTGCTCCTTGACCGTGAGCCAGGAGCCGCTCGCCACGACACCCGGCTGCGGCTCGATGAGGTCGTCGGTATTGCGATGGATACGGCCGGCGAGCAGCCCGCCCTCGGCCGGAATCAACACGGGGAAACGGTGTATCGACTTTGCGTTCATGACGGAGTGCCCGATTGACGTCAGATGGCATTCGCACGCGCCCGGCGGCACCGGCGATCGGCGTACGGCGACTGACAGCGAACGCTCTGCTGCGCACTGCGCGACGGAGTCACTGCCATGTTCACGTTCACGTTCGTGGGATGGTGTGCACCACGCGGCCGGAACTCGCGCAATCGCTACCGATGCGGAACGCAAGCGTGTTATGTTTCCGGCGTTGCGACGAGGCAGAGGATGCCGCGACACATGTCGGCGAGATTGGAAAAATCGGCCATTCGGGGTGTGCACGCCGCCAGGCACGCGCCGCGTGGACCGCTCGCGAGCTTCGTGTCCGAGATCGTCACCGCCGTGCGCGGTCCTGATGCGCCGCCGTGCCACGGGGGGCCCGATGGGCACGCGGTGCTCGTCTTCCAGGCACTGCGCGAAGGAGACGATGATGTCGGAGCCGGCGGGCTGTACGCGGTGGGCACACAGACCTCCGCGTGGCAGAAACCCGCTGCGACAGCGGAAGTTTCAGTCTGCGCGCACTTCCGCCCCGGAGCGGCCTACCCGTTCTTCGGTCTGCCGCTCCGCGAGCTGATGGATGAGGTCGTTCCGCTCGAAGAGCTCTGGGGCCGTGAGGGCCGGACCTTAAGCGAGCAACTCATCGAGCGGCGCGACATCGGCGGCCGGGTGGGTCTTCTCGAGAAGAAGCTTTACACGCGCCTCGAACGCGCCGGCAGAGTCGACTTCGCGCCGCTGCAGCTCGTGTCACATGTCACGCGTCTGCTCGCCCGCTCTCCCGCGCCGCAGACGGTCCGTTCCATTGCAAAGCACGTCGGCACGAGCGAGCGACAGCTCCGACGCGTGTTCGACGCCGCGGTTGGCATGAGCCCCAAGGCATTTGCACGCCTCGTGCGCTTTCACCGCGCGATGCGAATCGCCGAGCACAGCGCCGAGCCCGACTGGGCGGCCATCGCGGCCGAAGCCGGTTACTACGACCAGTCCCACCTGATCGCCGAGTGCCGCCGCCTCACCGGCTCGACGCCGGCGGCATATCTACCGATCTGGGCGAGTGCGCAGGGGCCGCGCCTCGCGTAATGCTGCGCACCGGCTGACGAAGGCTCCGCTACTCACCGCACGCGATGGACCGCGGAACAACACGGACGCGGGAGAAACATCGTGAACTGTCTCGTTGCCTGTCTGTGTGACTTCCTCGGCGCAGCCCGTGATCCCATCTCTGCCCGGGCGAACACGCGTCCGCCGGCGGCAAAGCCCCCGTCCGAGCTCTTTTCGATGAACACGCCGCCACGTCGGCTCGTGAGCGGACGCGTCTGCTAACGCCGCTCGCCGACCGTGAGCAAGTATTCCCGCCTGATGTGCAGTCCTGCCGGCGTCCGGTATTCCTCATGATAGGCGTCGACGTTCGCTTTCAATCTGCGGCGGCCGGTTTCATCGAGACGCTCGTGCAGCACGCGAAGCGGGCCAAAGCCGCGCACGAAGGTGTCCCATAGTTCGTCCGCGCTGTCGTAGTACGCGTTACTGACGCCATGCTCGAAGCGCAGAGCGAATTCGCGCCCGAGGAGACCCTCGACATAGTCCGGATCGCCCCAGAGCAAGGGCGAAGCGGCGGGCGGCGGCTCGGGCCGGTGAGAGGCGAGAAGCGCGAAGAAGCGGGCGATCGCGCCGTCGGGCGTCCAAGTCGCGAGACAGAGCCGGCCGCCGGAACGGCAGACGCGCGCGAGCTCTCGAGCGGCGCGGCCGTGATCGCTCGCGAACATGACGCCGAACGTCGAGATGACGCGGTCGAAGCGCCCGGCCGCGAAGGGCAGGCGCTCTGCGTCCGCGAGCTGGTACTCGATCCGAGGCATGGCGTGGGCCGAGCGGTGCCGCGCGGCGGCGAGCAGCCCAGGGGCGATGTCGACGCCGGTCACTCGCGCGCCCGAGCGGGCGACGAGCCGCGCGGTCCAGCCGGTACCCGTCGCGACGTCCAGGACCTCTTCACCTTGCCTTGCCGACAGCCGCTGCACGGCGTGGCGGAGCGCGTCGGCAATCCCGAAGCTGATCGCGTCGTAATGATCGCCTCCGGCGCTCCACATCGCGGCGGCCGGACGGTTGTGTTCGACGACGACGTCGAGATTCTCGTCACTCATCGTGAGCCTCACGCAACGGTTTGGGAGGCCAATAGAAGCGGAAGGCGGTCTCGCGCTCTACTCCAAAAAGTGTAGTGAAGGCGGACGGTCCCGCGAGTAAGATGAAGGCGCGGAGGGACGCGGAGTTGACGCGCTACAACCAATTCTGCCCGGTTGCCAAAGCCGCGGAGGTGTTCTGTGCGCGGTGGACTCCATTGATCCTGCGCGAGCTTGCCACCGGCTCCACTCGATTCTCGCAGATTCAACGCGGCGTGCCCCTTGCGTCCCCGACGCTGATCAGTCGGCGCCTCATGGAGCTCGAAGCCGAAGGGGTCGTTGAGCGACGGCAGGCGGCGGGCGGGCGAGGGTGGACGTATCACCTGACCCCGGCGGGCGAGGAGTTGGTGCCGATCGTCACGGCGCTCGGCGTCTGGGGGCAGCGCTGGTCCAGGCGAGAGCTGGCCGAGAACGAGATGGATCTGGGACTGCTCTTGTGGGCGCTCGAGAAGGGCGCGCATCCGGAGAGCTTCGGACCCGGCAGAACGATCGTCGAGCTCGAGCTTGTCGATCAGCCGGCGAGAAAGCGCCGTTGGTGGTTCCTGAACGAGGATGGGCGGTGCGAGCTTTGCCTGAAGCGCCCTGACCGGGATGCGCAGGTCTACGTCGTCACGTCCTTGCCGGATCTCATTCGCGTCTGGCGCGGCGATGTCGCATTGGAGACCGCGCTCGCGACGGGCCGCGTAAAGGTTCATGGCAGCGCGTGCATGCGCAGGGCGTTCAGAAGGTGGCTCGGCATCTGCGCGCTCGCGCACGTCGAACCGGCGAGGAGAGAGGGTGCGAGCCGGGCCGGATAGAACGCCCAGGTTTCTTCGGCTCTGAATTCCCTACCGGTCACGCCAATGTGCGGCGTGCCGGCTTTCCGGCAATGACCAACTGATATCTGGACCGCCACGGGACGTAACACGGCGCTTCGAACCCCGATGCTCGTAGCTGCTTATTGAGCGCGGCTCGCGATTGATGCCGCCCCGCACCCCGCCGCCGCGTTATCCCAAGTCACCACGAACCGACTCGCCCGCGATCCGGATCATTTGCTTTACGGTGTGCTGCGATAGCCTTCGATTCGCCCCCTCGGCGATGAACCGCGGTCGCCGTCCATTTCTGCAGGCATGCACGCTCGCGCCCCCTGGCGACCTCCGCGCGCCCGGAATGCAGCACAAAACGGGGCTATCGCGTGGGATCAGCTGAGCCCGCGGCAACGACGAGTGGGGCGCAACTTCGAAGCCAATTGAGACGGGCTGCCGCCCGCGCCAGGCCAATCCGCAGCGGGCCGCGCAACGCCGGATCACGATGTCGTTCGGACAGCGCGCAACGGCTCGCGAGCGCGTCAAACGTTGGCGCGCCTTGCCGGAAGAACGGCGTGCGGCCATTCGCCGGCGCTACAGGACTTCCAGCCGCTACCCCCCGGAAGAGCAAGAGCGCATTCGCAGCAGCTTCCGCCGCTTCCGTGAGCTCAATCAGTAACGTCGCGAGCAGCTCCGGCGGCGTTGGGGAGAAATGACGCCGCAGCAGCGCATGCGGGTGCGCGAACGCCTGCGTCGACGACGAGCCGGTTGACGAGCGCCCGCCGAGCGGCGTGCACCACCGCACGCTTTCGACGATCCCTGTCAACCGATTCGTCCCTCTCTCGTTGTTGCTCCGGTAAGCCGCACGCGCTGCGGCCTGAATCGGATCACAACATGGGAGGTAGATCATGAAATCGGCTCACCGCACCCTGCTGTTTCTGTCTGCAGCTCTGGCGTTGCCGCTCTTGACGGCCGTCACAATCAACGCCGAAGCGGGCGAACGCATCCGGAACGTGACGCGAACCGGCCCGGATGGCCGGCAGGTTCACGTCATGCAGCACCGGCGCGTGCAGGATGGCCAGTATCACGCCACGACCACGTGGACCGGACCGAACGGCAGGACCGCGCGGCGTGAAACGAGTGGCACGTACGACAAGGACGCCGGCAAGTGGACACGCGATACGACGAGCGTCGGACCGAACGGCAAGACGAGGAGCACGCACGCGGAAGTGCAACGCACCGATTCGGGCTACACGCGCGACATGGTGCACACCGGCCCGAAGGGCGAGACGAAATCTCACACCGATTTCGTTCGCACCGCGGACGGCTTCGAGAAGAACAAGTCGATCGTTGGGCCGGACGGCAAGACGGTGACGCAGCACACCGTAACGACCATTGACCGGGAGGCTCGCACCGCGACGAGCGTGCGCACGACGACGGGGCCGGATGGCCAGACGGCCACGAAGGAAGTCACCCGGACGTGGACACGGGCGCGATAAGGTCTTGTGACGCTCGACGGAACTCACACTTTCCCTCTCCCAGAAACGGGAGAGGGAACCCCTTTTCGAGCTACCTGCTTGCGGACCCATCTCGATCGTGAGCGGAAGCGCTCGCAAGCTTGATCCAGTAACGTATCGACGGGCGCGCTCGAACGCGCCGCAAACAACAACGAGACTCGTGGGAGATCGTATGCTGATTTAGTGGCTTCATCGCGCAGTCCGTTGCGCTGGCGCCGCTTCACTGCTGGCCTGCAACTTCATCGGTCACACGGCACACGCCCAGAGCGATATGGCTCGTTCCGCCTCTGAAATTTTTCGGCAGCGTCTCGGCAGCGTCTCGGCAGCGTTTCGGCTGGCGACCCTCCGTCCTGCGCCCGAGACTTCGCGTCGCAGGACAACGGCTATTTGCCTTTCCTTGGAGGTCGTCGCGATGGCAGCCGCTGCAGAGGCAATCGTTCCGGCGCCGGCGGCAAGGCCGCGCTCGTGCGGGGCATTATCTGGATCGGCGCGATTCTCGCCGCCGTGGCGTTCTTCATCCACGCGGCGACGCGCTATCTGGTATTCACCGAAGCGTCGTATCGGATCTTCTGGCCGAACCGCTACTGGGTGTTACTGCATTTCTTCGGCGGTTCGCTCGCGCTCTTCGGCGGGCTGCCGCAATTCGCCGCGCGTCTGCGCCGGCGCTATCCCGCGGTCCACCGCTGGACCGGACGGGTGTATCTCGCGGGTGTCGCGATCGGCGTGACCAGCGCCTGGTACATGTCGTTTCACTCGGCGATCGGCTGGGCTTCGGCGTCGCGACGTTCTTCCTCGGTCTTGCCTGGCTCACGACCACGTCCATGGCGGTGGTCGCGGTGTTGCGCCGTCAGTTCGCCGCGCATCGCGAGTGGATGGTGCGAAGCTACGTCGTGACCTTCGCCTTCGTTTTCCTCCGCGCGATGTACTTGTCGCCGTTGTTCGGCGGCGGCGCCGCGCCGGAGCGGATGACCGCGCTTCTGTGGATGAGCTTCGTGGTGCCGCTGTTGATCACCGAAGTATTTCTGCAGTGGGGTCGATCGTTCGGGACCCCAAGCGTGGACACCCATCATTTGCAGAAGCCCCAGCGTCCAAAGGCCCCACCGGCGTGGACACCGATTTGCGGAGGTGAGTGATCGTTTTGAGTGGCGCAGCTGGATCACGCGGGTGACGAGGCTTCGCCCGTTGAACGTTGAGTCTGAAGGGGTGTGACCGGTGGAAGGAAGCGACTTCTGCCTTATTGGCTTCGCCCGCCTGCCAGCGTTTGACGATCACGGGTACGTGTGACCAGCGCTCGATGACCTGTCCGGAGGGGAAAAGTTCTGGCAGGATGTTATGACGATGCGCTCGTTGACCCTCCTTCTCGCCGCCTTTCTTCTCATCGGCTTTTACGCGACGGAGCTGAGCGCCGACACGACGCTCGCGCAGCGTGCCCCCATTCGCCAGCGCGGCGCCGGCGACAACTTCCCGCCGCCCGAGACGATCGTCGTCGGCGGCGTGGAGCGCGAGTACTGGCTGCACCGGCCGGCGCGCGGCGGCGGCGGGAAGATGCCGCTCGTGATAGCGCTGCACGGCGGCGAGGGGCATCCGCTGCGCCTCGCGCGGCAGACGGGATTCAACGATGTCGCCGATCGCAATGGCTTCATCGTCGTCTATCCATCCGCCGGCGGGCGCCAGTGGAACGACGGACGTTCGACGACGGCGGGCGGCGACGACGTCGCGTTCATCCGCGAGCTGATCGACCATCTCATCAGGACGGAGGGCGTCGATCCCGCGCGCGTGTACGCGACGGGCACGTCGAACGGCGGCCACATGACGCTGCGGCTCGCGTGCGAGCTCTCCGACAGAATCGCCGCGTTCGCGGCCATCGCGGGGTCGTTCCCGAAGGACTACATGCGGCGCTGCTCGCCGAAGCATCCCGTGTCGGTGATGCTGATCCACGGCAGCGAGGACCGCTTCGTGCGCTGGCAGGGCGGCGAGATCCCGAAGGGCCGCCGGCGCGGCGCCGGCGGCGCGGTGGAGCCCGTGCCCGAGACGGTGAAGTTCCTGGCCGAGCGCGACGGCTGCCGCGCGGACCCCGAGGTCGAGAAGCTGCCCGACCGGGATCCGGACGACGGCACGTCCGTCGAGGTGACACGCTACGCGGATTGCCGCGGCGACTCCGAGGTCGTGCTCGTCCGGATCATCGGCGGAGGGCACGCCTGGCCCGGCTCGCGCGCGCACCGCTCGAACAGACTGGCAAGGCGCGCCTCGCGGGAGCTGGATGGTGCTGCGTACGTGTGGAATTTCTTCCGCGACCGCTCGCTCGCCGAAGGCGGCGCGGCGGTCGGGAAGTAGGACTCACCGCGTCATCCGCCCTGCGTCGCTTCGCTCCGCCGGGTGACCGGGATCACGTGGATCAGGTGACCGGCATCGCGTGGACTAAGTGGCCGGATCGCGCGGAATGGGTGACCGAGATCCGTGGAATACGCAACCGCAAACCGCGCGCCGCGGGGCGTGCCGATTTCGATCGCCGCGCAGTATTACGCGGCGAGCTTGATGAGCTTGCTGGTCTCGTGGATGGACCATCACTACCCCTATACGCCGGACGAGATGGAGAAGTGCTTTCATCCGCTCGTCGTACGGCCGACCGGCGGGGCAGATCAGCGATAGGAGCGCCGAGACTCCGGGTCAGCTGCGGCGTCGCGCGGCGCGCCGGGCGTGTCTCCCCAGGGATGGGCCGGCTGCGCCGGGTCCGGCTGAACTGGCCGCGCCGCGCGCCGTAGTGCAGGAGGGCGGACTGGATGGCCGAGGAGCGCCCCTTCCACGTGGTCGCGCCCGGCGGCGTAGTGCAGGGAGAGGTCGGCCATGCGCCCGGAGTCTGCCAGGGGACTATTGCGCCCCTTGCGCGCCACGGTGCTCGGGGCGTTCGGCGCGAACGGCCTGCCGCGCCAGTCGCGCCCTGCGCGGATGCGCCGGCGGATGCCCTCCATCAGCCCTTGGCCGATGTCCTGCATCGCGGGAGTGAGGTCACCCGTGTGGCGCTGCAGCTCGGCCAGTGCCTGGAAGACTGCGCGGTCGCCTATCTCGACTCGGATTGTGCGCTATACAATATGTGCAGGCCAGTGCATGGGGGCGCCCGCTCATACCGGGAGTCGTTACGGACGTAGAGTCCCCGGGGCTGGCCGCTTCCTCATGCTCTTGAGCGTCACCATGCGCCGGCGCGCACGCCATTCTGCTCGTACTCGTGCAGGATCGCCGGCATGCCTGTGTCGGTCTGCCCGAGATGAGCAGCCCCAGCGTCATGTGGCGGTCCGGGTCCGGCGCGGTGGCGTCGATGGGCGCGCCGCCGCGCTCGCCGATCGCCCGCTCCGCGTAGCGCCGCGCGGCCTGACATTCTCGAGGGCCTGCAGGCATTCGACGCAACGCTCGAAGTAGACGCGGCCTGCTTCCGTCAGACCCACGCGACGCGTAGTTCGGTCGAACAGGCGCGCTCCGATGCGCGCCTCGAGCGCAGCCACGTTCTTACTGACGGCGGCTGTGGACATTCGCAGCTCGCGAGCGGCCGCGGCGAAGCTCGCGTGCTGTGCAACCTGTACGAACACCTTCATGTTGCGCACTTGGTCCACAGGGCCGATTCTGCATTGTCTCCTTTACGGAAACAATCCATTTCTCGGTCAGCGGATAGGCGTGGCGACGGCATTCGGCTAGCGTTCTTTAGACACTCGGTCCGCGATGGAGGACGGCGATGAGCGAACGCCCGGTGCTTCCCGCCTACAGCATGAACCAGACGAACTTCCCCTGGCTGTACGAACGCAAGGTGGTCGGTCCGATATTCGAGCCCTGGGCCAAGGTCATGCTCGATCGCGCTCGGATCTCATCCGGTCAGTCCGTGCTCGACGTCGCCTGCGGCACGGGCATCGTGGCGAGGCTCGCCGGAGCACGCGTGGGCGAGGCGGCTCGGATCGTCGGCGTGGACGTGAGCGGTCCTATGCTCGCCGTCGCACGGGAAATCGAGCCGAGCATCGACTGGCGCGAAGGCGACGCCGCGGCGCTGCCGATCGGTCCTGGAGAGCGGTTCGACCGTGTGCTGTGTCAGCAAGGTCTCCAGTTCTTCGGGGATCGGGCGGCGGCCGCGCGCGAGCTGCGGCGCGCGGTGGACCCCGGCGGCGTGGCGCTCGTGGCGGTGTGGCGCTCCGCGCGAGAGATGCCTCCGTACGACGAGCTGCAACGAGTGGCGGAGCGCCATCTCGGCGTCGAGATTCACGACGAGCGCTATGCTTTCGACGACGCGGATGCGTTGCGGCGCGTGCTGGCCGAGGCCGGATTCCGCGACGTGCAGGTGGAGACGCTGTCCCTTACGCATCGCTTCCCGGACGCCGCGGAGTTCGTGCGCATGAACGCGATGGCGCTCGTCGGCATGAGCGGCGCCGATCTCGGCGACGAAGAGCGGCAGCGCGTGCTCGAGGCGATTGTGGAGGAAAGCGTGACGGCCGTGCGCTCCTTCATGCACGGCGCCGCGGGCGTCTGGGACATGCGCACGAACCTGGCGGTCGCCGTCCCTTGACGACGGCCGACCCGTGCCGCCGGTGCAGCACGTCCTTGTCGTGCCACATCATCGGCTCGCGCTCAGAAGCAGGATTTGCTCGTGTCGGAAGCAATCCGTCGTATGATCGTTGACCACGCCGGTTGACCGCACGAAGGCATAGACGCCCGTCGGTCCTAGGAAACGGAAGCCGCGCTTCTCGAAGTCCTTCAACGCGAACGCCCGCCTTGGCGGCTGCGGGCGTCCGGTTCGAACCGGGCGTGGCGCGGTTCCTGGTCAAACTGGCCGAACCCGATCTGGCGGTCCTCGAGGGCGAGGTGGCCAAGCTTGCGGCCTTCGTGGGGGAGGGAGGCCGGATCAGCGCGAGACCGTGCGCGAGATGCTCGAGAGCCGCCGGGCGGGCGAGACCTCAGTCTTCGAGCGGGTGGATGCGGTGGCCGCCCGGCTCGTCGACGACGCGATGGGCACGATCGAGCGCGACAACCCGGTGCTGCCAAGGATGACGCCCGCCCCGCCCTGGACAAGACCCGACTGGGCAGCTCGTCGATCTCATTAGCAACAGCCGCGCAGGTGGCGAGGACGCCGGCTCGAAGGACGTGCTCGGGCGGCCGTTGCGTGGAGGACAAATGCGCCGCCGCCGTCCTCGCTCGATCGTCGGCCGGCGTCCCGTGTAAGCAGCAGGCCGAAGCCGGCCGGCTGAATGATGCGGCCGCCAGGAACCGGAGGTGTTGACGGCGCGCCGGCTACTATTAGCATTCAAAGTTTCATGGCCATTTGTTAACAAGTCGGCGTTATTCACGCTGGTGAGAACAAGCTCCCATGAGGCGGGGTCCATCGGGCACGTACGAGATCACCGCGACTGCCGGCGAGGCGATGCGCGCCTTCGTGCCCGCGCCGCTGCCGCACTCACGAACGAACGCTGCTTACTCCATGTTGCCGCAACTCTGGGCGCCTTTGCGTCGCTGCTGACGCTCGAGGAGCTGCCAACGGCGCCATTGCCTTCTACCTTTTTCGTATCAGCCAACCCAAGCAGAATCGCCAGGAGCACCAAAGGAATGCAGGCTCCAACCAGATATTTTCCAAACGATGCTCAAGGCATCTATATTCGTGCCGCGAAGTCGAAGCGCAATATCAAGGAGACCTGAAGCGCCCCAGACAAGAAGACATATGAACGCCACGAGCACGATTTCGCCGGATACCTTCGAACTCGCATTTGAATCCGCCATGCTTCACGACTCCGAGTTCTTGCACACGTGAATGTCTGTCATCTCTCCTGGGTGGAAGGCGCCGGAGGGCAGGCGACGTCCAGAGGCGCCTAACGTCCACGCTCACCGGCGCGCGCGGCACGGCGACTGATGAACCGTGACGCTCGCGCGCCCGTCCCGTGCGGCGTGCTGTTAGGTTCGTGTCTCATACTCGACGCCAATGAACTGAGAGTGCGCTTTCTTGAGTTCGGAGAAAAGGCTGTCGGTGTACCGCCCCTCTAGGCTCCTAATTGCCTGCGTGGGTTGTCCACAAGCTCGTAACAGCGAAAAGAGCCGGAGCTGCGCGAAGGCGCACACATCTGATACCAGACGAGCGGAATGACCAAGATTGTGCGATCATTTTACTCGCCGTCTAACGTTCTGCTAACCGGCGCGCGCCGTTGTCTGCGCGTCAGGTTGAGCGGCGGGTTAGCTCTTTAAGCCTTTTCCAATAGTATACAACCTTAGCACGCCACTTGGACTCAAAATCGTGTGTGTACTCCAAGCTATACACTTCTGCCTTTCCTATTTCGACGATCATAAGCTCTTTGCACCAAAGCTCATGGTAGCCGTGTGATGTTTCAAGCAAGAAAAGCAGCTTTGCAGGAATATCCGACCAACTAACATCGCTGATTCGAATATCGGTGTGGCCGTTAGCGGCAATTTCGAATATTTCCTTACTGTCGAAAATCCTCTCCGAAACCGGGAAAAGCTCAGAATATTCTGGCTTTCCTCCGTGCTTCTTTTGAACCTCGTATTTCTTCCTTCTATAACAATCCGTACGTCTTATTACTACAGGATGCGGCTTCACATTTTTTACGACCAAGATGAATGTTGCCTTGTCGTTTTTCTTATGGATGACCGTTCTTACTATCTTTAAAGGCCTTCGGGCGCTTCGATACCAGCTCGTCATGGCGCTCACAATTGCGACAATCGCTGATAACGACGCCAAGATGTCGACCGCGATTTTGAATTTTTCCAATTTTTCCAATCGTGCGCTCCCGGAGAGCTAACGTGGAGTTGTGCGGCGCCGCAACACGTCGCTTAATTAAAGATGTCTGCTCGCAGCGCGTCCGCACCAACGCCATGTTAGGTGCTCACTTAAAAAAGTGAGCGCCCGAAAGGGGCGACCAAGACAATGACCTGACCGCCCTGACAGACCTGACTGCCTTCACGCCCTTCACCGGTCTAACGTGCTTAACACCCTTGACCGGCTTGACATGCTTCACAGGCTTTACGGGGCCACCGGTCGCGTCGTCGGTGAAGAAGACGCAGCGACCAGACGTATCGCGGACCCACCCGTCCTCAAACCAGCCTATGTGCTTGCCAGAAAACGAGTAGACAGCATCTCCATGCATGAAAGCTACTGGCTCTCCGGAGAACAGGTAGATGTGTTCGCCGTCCTCACAGTAAGCGATCGGAGCACCTGACTTGTCGTAGAAGTCGATAGCCATGCAATCCCCCTGCTAGCCGAGAAAATCCGCCGCGAAACGGCGGACCCATTTGAGCGTGTCTTCGACATCTTCCTTCTTGACTTTGTCGAAATGCCTATGGTCTGCATTGTTTCGGACGTCAGCTATTGCGGTAATTCTCTTGAGTACCAGCTTGTCGTAGGTTCCGGCCTTCGCAAGCTCGGCGTTCAGCTTGTCAATCGACGTCTTGCCGGGAACAGAGATGCCCTTGGATTCGGCCAATTTCCGAAGTGTGTCCTCGAGGACTGCGCCAGCAAGCGAGGCAGCCGGAACGTGAAATCCCTGAGCGAAGAGATGTTCGGCCTGCTCGAGGAAATCATCCAACACTTCGGCGGCGACCAACGCCCGGACCTGGAAAATCATCCCTCCCTCGTAGTCCCGGCTTGCAGCCTCAAGTACCCATAGCAGTCTTTGAAGTAGTAGCTATTTAAAGCAGTGGCCTTGTCTTCAGCCAGCGTCTTCAATTGCTGATAGTGGTCACTGCCTTCCCCGCATGAGCGCCTAACAAGGTTGAGCGCTTCGGTCCGGAATCGCATGTACGAAACATCATCAATGCAGCTCCGGTACTCCTTGCCATTCCAGCCGGCTCGCTGAAGCAGTGCCCGTCCCTCAGCTAAGAGAGCCTTAAACGTCTCTGCGATGCGCTGGTCAACGTTCATCCGGCAAGCACCGAACGTGCAGTTCAGCGGCCCCCCACTGACGTGTCACGCGCGGCGCAGGCGCACATTGACAACGCCGCGCCTGCGCCGCGCGCACGATGCCGTAGCACGGTCCGCTGCAACTGCGGGTTAGACGTCATCCGCGTCCTGCCAATGCCCGCAGAGTTCGCAGCTCCCACCAAACAGAGGCACGGTAGGCGCTTCGCATTCATCACAGTAAGTGGTCGGTTTGCCCTGCTGCTCGAGGCACGCTTGAATCCGTGTGCCGTGTGCCCTCGCAAATTCATGTAGGCCATCGATAAGAACGCGCCACGTATCATCGCGCCTGAACTGTTCCGACAAGTCCACGCCCAAGTGATCTTGGCCAAACGAGAATGCGAAACTGAGCGCGTTTCCGACGATAAACCGGTTCGCGCTCGGTTGTTTCCCATTCGTAGTGTTCGATAGCGTTGCGCGTCCTTCGCAGCGACCGAATGTGTTCAGCGTCTTGGTCAGAGATAGGCACGCCAGCGATTTTCTTGAGTCTCGAAATGGCAGTGTCAACTGTGACGGTGCGCGCTTCAAGGCTGGGGTACTTGTCGACGTTCTCCCATATCAAGGCGGCATTAGTTCGGCGGAGCCGCTCCTTTCTGTCGCGGTGAGTCAGTCGCGTTTGCGAGGAGATCGAACTTGATCGGCCTAGATCTCATGAAGGGGCATCCGATGACGTCTAACGCCGCAGTTCAGCGGCCGCATGACCACGTGGCCACCGCGGCGCGAGCGCATAATGAAATGGAGCGCTCGCGCCGTCGCCGCGCCGACGTGTCACGGTCCGCTGCAACTGCTTGTTGGGCGCCACGCCTCTCACGCACGAACCCGGCTTCGACTGCCGGCTGTCTTGGCGGGCGCAGCTGACGAGCTCGCCAATAGGCGCTGTTCGACATCACGAACGCCCTTTGGCGAGAGGGTCACTGTTTCAGATGACCTGTCCCACTCGACAAATCTGTCCTTGTGAAGCTGAGCAAGTACGTGCGATTTGAAGACCGCCGGATTCGAGTACTCCACCCAGGCGATGAGATCCTCCGTTAGCACTGCCGAGTCCTTCGTGGAATACAGAAGGAGGAGTGCTTGATCTCGTGCAGGGAGACCTTCTCGCAAAACGCGCTTCTTTCCTGCGACCTCCCAGATATCCGGGATCCGCCGGGACGCGAGGCTATCGACAAGGTCTTGCGCCTCTTCCAATGACAACCCGTGGTGAATTCGAATGAGTTCGCAAACGATCCAGTCTGCGACTGACCCCATGACTTGGGCATCAACCGCATTCGGATCCACGTCTCCACCTATGTGGCCGATGCCTCTCGTGTTCCGCATGGTGTAGAGAAACGCGAGCGCTCGCGGAATCACGAGCTTCTCCGAATCCGTGATCGGCTGTGCTGGCGCACTCGCAATTATCTTGCGACACTCGTCGGGAAAGTTCACGATCTTTTTGCCGAAGGGAGTGTACGTTCCAAGGGCGCGGTGTTGAAGTAATCGAAGGACGGACTCGCAAAGTTTGCCGACGCTTAATCCGGCGGCGTCCGCCCTCGATTCACTCAGATTTCGCTTAAGCTCAACGTACGATGCGACGAGCTTCTCCCTGATTCTACTGGGAACGCCCTGGAGCGCGGCGTTAAGAGGTGATGTCACGGATTCGTGTACTCGTATTGCCCGTCAGCGTTCTTCGCTCTCTTCAGCTCGCCCGACCTGACCATGCGGGCCAACTTTCCAGAAATCTCGTTGGCTTTGATACGCCGCGCAAGATTTGTTTCGCAATGAGCCAGGATATCCTTGATCGTGCGGGGCGACTTGAAGAAGCCCTCTTGGTACACCTTCGTCAGCGTTGCAATTGCACCATCGCCGCTCGAAGCCTTCTTCTTCGCAGATCTTCCGCCGTCAGCAACCTGGTCGGGCTTCTTTTTCGCGCCGCGCTCCTTCCGACGACTGGCTCTCTGAGGCGGAATGGTGTCTTCGCTCTCTGTGGCGGACGACGACGACTGACCCCTCAAAACCAATTCGACGATCCGAAGCTGTACGGCCTCAGACTTGAACTTGTTGATGATATCGGCCAACTCCGCGAGCTGGCTCTTAATAGCCTCGAAGTCCTTCAACACTGCATGCCTCCCCGCTCAAAAAGCTCAGTCACGGCCTGATCGTGGCGCCTAACTAGGAATATACGACTCAACGCCGGTTATCACGGTTATAGGATGTCGTGTGCGTAGTCATGTCGCTGAAAATGATAGCGCTTTTGCTGACGCGTGCACGAGCGGTGCCGAGATACACTGCCGTTTTGCAGTTGAGCACCCGCCGGACCGTGGAACGGCGGCATAGCATCATTGAACCGTAGAAGAAAAATCGGCTGCGGATCAGGCGGCTGCATCCGAAGCCTGGACGGTTTCCTTAGGAACTGATGCTGGTGCTTGCGCTTGTTCCTCCTACTGTTTATTTATACAGTATTCGACCAGTCGGGGGGTAGGAACGATGCAAGCGTTCGGGATAGAGCCGCACAAGCCGCGTTTGTTCGATCAGGTGCGGGACGCCTTGCGCCGCAAGCACTACAGCTATCGCACCGAGACGTACCTTCACTGGATACGCCGTGGCAGGCCATTCGCTCATCCGGTATCACCAAGCCGGCTTCTTGTCATAGCTGTCGCCACTCCTTCGCTACGCATTTACTCGCGAGCGGCCAAGACATACGCACCATTCAAGAGTTGCTCGGCCATAGCGATGTGAGCACGACCATGATCTACACGCATGTGCTCGGGAAGGGCGCCCGCGGCGTATCCAGCCCGCTCGATACGTTGCTCCACACGGTCGCTGTTTAGCCGCATGCCGATTCGCCTTTTGTCGAGGCGCTATTCATGTACGCCGAGCTTCACTGTCTCTCCAATTTCAGTTTTCTGCGCGGCGCCTCGCATCCGGAGGAGCTGGTCGCGCGGGCGCACGAGCTCGGCTATTCGGCGATCGCGCTGACCGATGAGTGCTCGGTCGCGGGGGTGGTGCGGGCGCATCTCGCGGCGAAGGAGTACGGGCTCAAGCTTCTGATAGGTTCGGAGTTCGCGCTCGCCGAGGGGCCGCAGGTGGTGCTGCTGGCGCCGGATCGGGCGGCGTATGGCGATCTCTCCGAGCTGATCACCCGCGGGCGCTGGGCGGCGGAGAAGGGCGCGTATCGGCTGACCGTCGAGGATCTGGCGCAGCATTCCGGTCGGTGTCTGGCGCTGTGGGTGCCCGGCAAGGATGGGCTCGACGCGCAGCTCGAATCGCTGCGCGATCTGTTCCCGGACCGGCTCTGGATCGCCTTCGAATCGCTGCTCGACGGGCGCGATAGGGAGCGGCTCGCGGCGCTGCAGGCGCTCGGGGCGCGCTACGGCGTGCCGCTCGTCGCCGCCGGCAACGTGCAGATGCACAAGCGCCGCCGCAAGCGGCTGCACGATGTCCTGACCGCGATCCGGCTCGGCACGACGGTCGATGCGGCCGGCTACGCACTCGCGCCGAACGGCGAGAACTGCCTGCGACCGCGCGCAATGCTCGCGCGGCGCTATCCGCCGGCACTGCTCGCGGAAACCTTGCGCGTCGCCGAGCGCTGCACGTTCTCGCTCGACGAGCTGCGCTACGAGTATCCGGACGAGATCGTGCCCGAGGGCGAAACGCCGCAGAGCTACCTGCGCAAGCTCACGGAGCAGGGCATGCGCGCCCGCTGGCCCAATGGCGAGCCGCCGAAGGTGCGCCAGCTCGTCGAGCGCGAGCTCGCGCTGATCGCCGAGCTGAAATACGAACCGTACTTCCTCACGGTCTACGACGTCGTCAAGTTCGCGCGCGGCCGCAACATCTATTGCCAGGGGCGCGGGAGCGCCGCGAACTCGGCGGTCTGCTTCTGCCTCGGCATCACCGAGGTCGACCCCGACCGTATCCACACGCTGTTCGAGCGCTTCATTTCCAGGGAGCGCAACGAGCCGCCCGACATCGACGTCGATTTCGAGCACGAACGGCGCGAGGAGGTGATCCAGTACATCTACGGCAAGTACGGCCGGGAGCGCGCGGCGCTCGCGGCGACGGTCATCACCTACCGCACGCGGAGCGCGGTGCGCGACGTCGGCAAGGCGCTCGGGTTCTCGCGAGAGCAGGTCGATCGGCTGGCGAAGAACTTTCAGTGGTGGGACGAGAGCGCGGTGCCGGCGGACAAGGGCGGCAGCGCGGCGGCGTCGCGCGCGGAGAAGCCGGCGCGCGGGCAGCGCGTGTTCGACGAGCGCCTGCGCGAGGCCGGGTTCGATCCGGAGAATCCGCGCCTCAGGCTGCTCGTCGATCTGGTGCGGCAGCTGCGTGGCTTTCCGCGGCATCTGTCGCAGCACGTCGGCGGGTTCGTGATCGCGCGCGATTCGCTCGCGCGGCTCGTGCCGGTCGAGAACGCCGCGATGCCGGAGCGCACCGTGATCCAGTGGGACAAGGACGACATCGAGGCGCTCGGTCTGCTCAAGGTCGACTGCCTCGGGCTCGGCATGCTCACCGTGCTGCACAAGGCGTTCGATCTGATCGAGAAACACCGGGGGCGCAAGCTCACGCCGGCGACGGTGCCGGCGGAAGATCCCAAGGTGTACGAGATGATCAGCCGCGCCGACACGATCGGCGTGTTCCAGATCGAGTCGCGCGCGCAGATGTCGATGCTGCCGCGGCTGAAGCCGCGTTGCTTCTACGACCTCGTGATCGAGATCGCGATCGTCCGCCCGGGCCCGATCCAGGGCAACATGGTGCATCCGTACCTGCGCCGGCGGCAGGGCCTGGAGCCGGTGAGCTATCCGTCCGACGAAGTGCGGGGCGTGCTCGAGCGCACGCTCGGGGTGCCGATCTTCCAGGAGCAGGTGATCAAGCTCGCGATGGTCGCGGCGGGGTTCACGGCCGGCGAGGCCGACGGGCTGCGGCGCGCGATGGCCGCGTGGCACCGCCGCGGCGGGCTCGAGCCGTACGAGAAGCGGCTCATCGACGGCATGCGCGCGAAGGGCTATTCCGAGGAGTACGCGCGCCAGATCTATCGCCAGATTCTCGGCTTCGGCGAGTACGGCTTTCCGGAGTCGCACTCCGCGAGCTTCGCGCTCCTCGCGTACGTGTCCGCGTGGCTCAAGTGCTACGAGCCGGCGGTGTTCCTGGCCGCTCTTATTAAT
>DASVDF010000066.1:0-19436 GCA_036381215.1 Woeseiaceae bacterium
GGTTGATGACGATGCCGAGCGCGCCCTCGGCGTTGTGCTCGCAGATCAGCGTGACGGTGCTGCTGAAATTCGGATCCAGCATGCCGGGCATCGCGATCAGGAGCTGGTTGCTGAACGAGGTCTGCGACATGCCCCCTAGTCTAACCCATCGCTGGCGGCGGAGGCCTGCGCGGCGGCGGGCCGCTCGATCTCGGTGAATTGCCATTTGTAGGCGAAGCGCAGCCGGTCGTAGTCGCGCTTCACCGCTTCGGGGAAGGGATCGAAGGGCGCGGCGCGGCGCAGGATGTCGAGCGCCGCCCCGTCGAGCCGGCGCGAGCCGGAGGAGCGGCGCAGCACGACCTCTTCCAGCCCGCCCGCGGCGTTGATCGTGACCTCGAGCGTCGGGCTGCCGGCCGCGCCGTCGGCGAGCGCCTGCGCGGGGAAGTACTCGATCCCGAGCGCCTCGATCTTGCGCTTCCAGCGGTCGAGGTAGCCCGCGATCACCGACTCCCGCGTATCCACGCTGGTGACCAGCTCGCGCGGATCGTCGGAGTGAATCGCGAAGCTCGCGAGCTCGTCCTCCGGCAGCGGCAGCGTGAGGTCGGCGCCCTTTTCCAGCGCCAGCGCCCGCTCCGCGCGCGCCGCCGCCTCGTCGCGCGGCAGGTCCGGCGCCTTCTGCTCCGCTCTGGCGGAGGTGGCGATCAGCTCGTCCGCCGAGGCGTCCGCGGCGCGCGTGTCCGCGAGGGCGTTGCCGTCGTCCGAGCCTGCGTTCTCGAACGGCGCCTGCGTGTCCGGCAGGGCGCCCGGCCGCACCTCGAGCAGCGTGTTGCCGGCGCCTTCCTGAGTGGCCTGTGCGAGATAGGCGGCGTCCTCGTTCTCGGCGAGCGAGCGGTCCGGCTCGGCCACGATGGTGACTTCGAGGGAGATCGCCTCGGATTCGCCGCCGGCCATGGGATTGAACGTGATGCCGACGATCAGGATGCCGTGCAGCAGGGCCGCGAGGAACAGCATCGGCGGCAGGCGGTCGGGCCCGGTCGACCCCGGCTGCGCGCCGCTCAGGGGACTCCTTTCCGCCGCGTCGAGCTCCGCGAAAACGTCGCTGTCGGCCGTCGTGTCGGTCATCGGGCCCGGTCCCGCTGCAGTTCAGTGACCGTGATTCTAACGGCGACGGGTCTTCGGCGATGCGACCGGCGTCAAGCCGTGCGCCGCCGCGGCAGGCCGTGGACCGCCGCGCGCCCCCCGGATCGGCACGCGCTCCGGCTTCACCGGAGGCGCGCCTCGATGGCGTCGAACAGCGTTCCGGCGATGTTCAGGCCGAACTGCCGGTCCAGCTCGCGGATGCCGGTCGGGCTGGTGACGTTGATCTCGGTGACGTAGTCGCCGATGACGTCGAGCCCGGCGAACACGACGCCGGCCTCGCGCAGCGCCGGCCCGACGCGGGCAGAGATCTCGCGGTCCCGCGCGGTGAGCTCACGGCCCTCGCCGCGCGCGCCCATCGCGAGATTGCCGCGATAGTCGTCCGGCGCGGGCACGCGCGCGAGCGCGTACGGCACGGGCTCGCCGTCGACCAGCAGGATGCGCTTGTCGCCCTCGGCGATTTCCGGGACGAAGACCTGCGCCATGGCGAAGCGCCGGCCGTCGTCGGTGAGCGTCTCGAAGATCACGTTGGCGTTCTTGTCGCCGGGCGCCACGACGAACACGGAGCGCCCGCCCATGCCGTCGAGCGGCTTCACCACGATGCGCCCGTGCGCGGCCGAGAATTCGCGCAAGGCGGAAAGCGAGCGCGTGACGAGAGTCACCGGGGTCAGGTCGGGGAACCACGCCGTGTACGCCTTCTCGTTCATGTCGCGCAGGGCCCGCGGCCGGTTGACGACCAGCGCACCCTGAAGCTCCGCGCGCTCGAGGAGGTAGCTCGTGTAGATGTACTCCATGTCGAACGGCGGATCCTTGCGCATCAGGATCACGTCGAGCTCGCCGAGCTTGAGGTCGTGCGCTTCGCCCAGGGTGAACCAGCGCTCGAGATCGTCGACGACCGACAGGCTCCTGGTGCGGGCGAACGCCTCGCCCGACTCGAGCCGCAGATCGCCCTGGAGCATGTAGTGAATCTCGATGCCGCGGCGCTCTGCTTCGAGCAGCATCGCGAGCGTGCTGTCCTTCTTCGGAGTGATGGACTCGATCGGGTCCATGACGACGCCGAGGCGGCGTGAGCTGGCTGTCATGTGCGTTCCTCTGCCCTGTGCCGGCGGATTATGCGGCAATTCCGGCCGGCCTGCGGCGAGCCCCGCGGGCGGCCGCCGGAAGCAGGGCAAATCGCAATGAAATCAGCGGGCTTGGCCCCCGTTTGCCGGCTGTGCCGGGGGTCGTGGCGGCGCCCAGATCAATATGGTACAAGGATCGCGACTTCTGCTTGGGGGCGAGGCGACAAGTGAGCAACAGGCCATCCCGTAGTCTGAACGGGCTCAAGATCCTGGTCGTGGACGACAGCAAGACCATCCGCCGCACGGCCGAGACCCTGCTGACGAAAGAAGGTTGCCAGGTGTTCACCGCGATCGACGGGTTCGACGCGCTTTCCAAGATCGCCGATCACCAGCCCGACCTGATCTTCGTCGACATCATGATGCCCCGTCTCGACGGTTACCAGACGTGCTCGCTGATCAAGCACAACAAGGCCTTCCGCGGCACACCGGTCATCATGCTGTCGAGCAAGGACGGCCTGTTCGATCGTGCGCGCGGCCGCATCGTGGGCTCCGAGCAGTACCTGACCAAACCGTTCACCAAGGACGAGCTGCTGGGCGCGATCTCCAGCCAGATCAATTGAGGGGAGCACTGATGGCGGTAATTCTCATCGTCGACGACTCGCCGACCGAGCTGCACCTGTTTCGCAACATGCTGGAGAAGAACGGGTTCGAGACCCTGATCGCGGACAGCGGCGAGGAAGGGATCCGGCAGGCGCAGGTCAGGAAACCCGACTGCATCCTGATGGACGTCGTCATGCCGGGCATGAACGGCTTCCAGGCGACGCGCAAGCTCACGCGCGATCCGAACACGTCCGGCATTCCCGTCATCATGATCACCACCAAGGACCAGGAGACGGACAAGATCTGGGGCATGCGCCAGGGCGCCGCCGAGTACCTGGTCAAGCCGGTGGCCGAAAAGCAGCTCGTCCAGAAGATCAACGCGGTCATGGCCGCCTGAATGAACAACGGCGCCGACCTTGCGAGTCTCGTGCAAGAGCCGTTCGAGCTCCTGAAGGAGCTCGAGAGGCGCAGCCGCGCCGCGGTCACGGGGCAGAGCGTGGACGGCAGCGACGCCGAATGGGTCGGCATCGCCTTCCGCATCGGCGAGGAGCAGTTCGTGGCCGCCCGCGACGCCGTTCGCGAGGTGCTGATGCTGCCGGAGACGATGACGCGCGTGCCGGGCGCGAAGCGCTGGGTGCTCGGCATCGCGAACCTGCGCGGCCACCTGCTGCCGCTGGTGGATCTCAAGATGTATCTCGGCAGCGGCCGCACGGCGCTGAAACGCCAGGCGCGGGTGATCTCGGTCAATCACCGCGAGATCCCGGCCGGGCTCGTCGTCGACGAGGTCTCGGGTTTCCGGCGCTTCATGCAGCACGAGCTGCGCGACGGCTGGCCCCCGACCGTCGTGCGCTGCGACCGGTATCTCACCGGGGCGTGGCAGCGCGGGCATGAGAGCTGGCCGGTTTTCGACCTGTTCGGGCTCGTGGAATCGGGGTCGTTCCTGCAGGCCGCCGCCGACTGATGTCGAGGCGTACACATTCATAGCTATTCCGGGCGACGCACAGCCATGGCCAACACATCGCACAAGCGGGACAAAGAGCGGCTCGACAAGGACGCGCGGGGCAGCTCGACGTTCATGCTGCTCGCGGTCCTCACCGCGGTCCTTTTGATTGCCGCGGCAGCCGCCCTGTATCTGAAGAGCACGGACGAACAGGCCGCGCCCCACCCGGAGCTCGCGCTCCTGTCGCAGTCGCTGGCGCGGCACGCCGCCCTCGCCGTCGACGGTGATGCCGAGGCCTGGGGCCGGCTGCAAACCGCGCTCGCGCGCCTCAACGAGCTCAGGTCCGGCGTGCCGGACGCGGCCTTGCCGGGCGGCGGTGCGGCATGGAGCCGGATCGTCGGCAACGCGAACGTGCTGCTCGAAGGCCGCGCCGCCGGCGACACCCTGCGCGACGCCGCCGCGTGGGTGAGCCAGAACATGCCGGCCACGCTCGCGGCCGCGGATGCGCTGGTCGAGCCCTCAGGAGCTCCGGAAGCGATCCGGCAGTTCAAGGAGCACGGCCGGGCGCTGGAGCAGGGCCTCGCCGCCCTGGCGGCCGGCACCGCGGAGCCCGAAACGGCAGGCAGGCTGGACGCGGATCTCAAGTACATGCAAGAGCTGGCGAGCGGCCTCGCCGGCGGCGAGACCACGCTCGACGTGGCCGCCCTGCCGGAGCCGTCCGCCGGCCTGCTCGAGCCCGTTACCTCGGGCGTGGCCGCGATCGCGGAGCGGGTGCAGAGCGCGTTGCAGGCAGTCGGTACGCGGCGCGATCCTGCGAGCGCGCTCGCCGGCCTCTCGGCCGGCGCGGATGCCGTGCTGCGCGCCGTCCGCTCGGCCACGGATGCGCCGTCGTCCGCCGCGCCGGGTCTGCTCGGCGACCCGCGCCTGCCGCTCGCGCTCGTCGGTCTCGCCGTGCTGCTCCTGGCAGTCCTCGCGTGGCTCCACTCGCGCACCGCGGTGTTCGAGCGCGCCTCGAAGATCCACGCCGAGCAGAACGAGCGCAACCAGCAGGCCATCCTGCGACTGCTCGACGAGCTCGGCAGCCTCGCCGACGGCGACCTGACCGTCGAAGCGACGGTCACGGAAGACATCACCGGCGCGATCGCGGATTCGATCAACTACGCGATCGAGAAACTGCGCGAGCTCGTGGCCACCATCAACGAAACCGCGATCATGGTCGACTCCGCCGCCAAGCAGACGGAAAGCACCGCGAGCCACATGGCGCGCGCCGCGGACAACCAGGCGCGCGAGATCCGCGCGGCCACCGAGTCGATCGAATCCATGGCGGCCTCGATCGAGGAAGTCTCCGGCAACGCCGAGCGCTCGTCGGACGTGGCGCGCCACTCGGTCGAGGTGGCGCACAAGGGCGGCGAGGCCGTGCGCCGCACCATCGACGGCATGAACACGATCCGCGAGACGATCCAGGACACGTCCAAGCGCATCAAGCGCCTGGGCGAGAGCTCGCAGGAGATCGGCAACATCGTCGAGCTGATCAACGACATCGCCGAGCAGACCAACATCCTCGCGCTGAATGCGTCGATCCAGGCCTCCATGGCCGGCGAGGCGGGGCGCGGCTTCGCCGTCGTCGCGGACGAGGTGCAGCGGCTCGCCGAGCGCTCCACCAACGCCACGCGGCAGATCGAGGTGCTGGTGCGCACGATCCAGGCGGACACCAACGAGGCGGTGGTCTCGATGGAGCGCAGCACCACCGACGTGGTCGGCGGGGCGCTGCTGGCCGAGAACGCCGGCGCCGCGCTGGACGAGATCGAGCAGGTCTCGAACCAGATCGCAAGCCTCGTGCAGAACATCTCGCGCTCGGCCCGCGAGCAGGCCACCTCGGCCGGTGACGTGACGCGCCGGACGGCCAAGCTGAAGGAGATCAGCGAGCAGACCGGCAAGGCCACCAGCGCCACCGCCGCCGCCGTGGCCAAGCTCTCCGTGCTCGCCTCGCAGCTGCGGCAGACCGTCGCGGGCTTCACCCTGCCGAGCGCGGCGCTGGCCGCGAGCACGCTGGCGACCCGCACGCTGTCGCGCAAACCGCCGGCTGCCACGGCCGAGGACCGCGCGGCGGGCTGATCCGGCGCCGATGAGCGATACCGGCATGCAGGCGCCCACCCGCCAGACGGCTCCCGTCGGGACCGCCGCCAGCGCGCTCGCGATCGTGAGCCACGAGCTCATGGAGACGCTGAAGGGCGCGCATCTCGCACTCGAGGATTGCATCGAGGGCCGCGGCGGCGCGCAGACGCTCGTCACCTGCGCCCACCTGCTGCACCAGGCGCGCGGTGCGCTCGCCATGACGGAGACCTACGGCGCCGCGCTGCTCGCGGAGGAGATGGAGGCCGTGTGCGGCCACCTCTCGCGGCTGCGCGACGGCAAGGGCAGGGAAGACGGCCTGGACGCGCTGACCCGCGCGATGGTGCAGCTCCCGGCCTATGTCGAGCGCCTGCTCGGCGGCGGCCGCGACATCGCGCTCGTGCTCCTGCCGATGCTGAACGACCTGCGCGCCGCGCGCGGCCAGCCGCTGCTCTCCGAGAGCACGCTGCTCCTGCTCAACATGTCGCCGTCGCGGCAGGCCGCGGGCGACGGCGCGCGGCCGGCGAGCGGCGAGGATCCGGTGCAGGTCGCGGCGAGGCTGCGCCCCAAGTTCCAGCTCGCGCTGCTCGGCTGGATCCAGGGCGGCGACGAGAAGCGGCACCTGCAGACGCTCGCGGCCGTGCTGGAAGCGCTGGAGAAATGCTCGACGCGGGAGGACATGCACCAGCTCTGGTGGATTGCCGGCGCGGTGCTGGAAGCGCTGCGGGAGGGCGGGCTCGAGACCTCGATCGCGCTGAAGCGCCTGCTCGGCCAGACGGACCGGCGGCTCAAGCTCCTGATCGACAGGGGCCCGGCCTCGTTCGACGAGCGCCCCGTGGCGGACCTGCTCAACAACTTCCTCTATTACGTCGCGCGTTCCAGCTCGGCGGGCAAGCGCATCGCCGAGGTCCGCGCGGCTTTCAACCTGGCCGAGCTCCTGCCGGGCGACGAGCAGGTGGAGCACGCGCGCGAGAGCCTGTCCGGGCCCAGCGTGAAGCTGATGCAGACCGTCGCCGGTGCGATCAAGGAAGACCTCGGCCGGGTGAAGGACGTGCTCGACATCTACGTCCGCACCGGGATGGAGAAGTCTTCCGAGCTCGTGCCGCAGCTCGACCTCTTGAAGAAGATCAGCGATACGCTCGGCGTGCTGGGCCTGGGCGAGCTCCGCGGCGACATCGATGCGGAGATCGAGCGCCTCAAGGGCGTGGTGAGCGGCGGCGGCGGCAACGAGCAGACGATCCTGGAGATCGCCTCGACGCTGCTCAAAGTCGAGGATCGGCTCGATCACGAGCTGGTGCGAATGATCGCGCCGCAGGACCGTGACGGCGCGGCGGCACCGTCGCTGTCCGCGGACGATGCGGATTACAGGCAGGTCGCCGAGGCGGTGATGCGCGAAAGCATCATCAACCTCGCGCGCATCAAGGAGACCTTCAGCCAGAGGCTGACGAACGGCACCTCGCAGGGCGTCGACGCCGTGCCCGCGCTGATCCGCGGCATCAAGGCGGGGCTCCTGATGCTGGACAAGGGCCGCGCGATGGACGTCGTCGACCGGATCGGGCGCCTGCTGGTCCTGTCGCTCGGCGGCAGCGGCCCGAAGCGTCTGAGCTCGAAGGAGCGCGACCGCCTGGCCGACGCCATCGTCAGCATCGAATACTACATGGAGACGATGAAGGCCGGCCGGCGCGAGCCCGAGTACATGCTCGACAACGCCGAGTCCTGCCTCGCCGTGCTCAAGGACCTGGAGCGGCGGCTGAAGCGCGACACGGCGGACGCGGGGGCCACGCAGACGATCAAGCCGCCGCGGGTCGATGGCGCCGATGCGGTGCATGCGAAGGCCGCCCGCACCGACGTGATCCCGATGCCGGTGGTCGCGGGCGATGCCGAGCACCTCGATCCCGAGCTGCTCGAGCTGTTCATCGAGGAGGCGAAGGAGGAGATCGCGTCCATCGCTCGCAACGTGCCGGCGTGGGCGGCGGCGCCGGACGACATGGAAACGCTGATCACCGTGCGCCGCTCGTTCCATACGCTGAAAGGCAGCGGGCGCATGGTCGGCGCCGAGCGCATCGGGGAGTACTGCTGGGCGATCGAGAACCTGCTGAACAAGCTGATCAACCGCACGCTGACGCGCACGCCGCCGATGGTGCAGTTCATCGCGGAAGCGGCGAAGGCCGTCCCGGAGCTGGTCGAGCAGCTCGAGGTGGGCACCGAGCCGGCTTCCGACATGGCGTTGCTCATGGCGCGCGCCAACGCGTTCGCCGAGGGCGATCCGAATGCCGCCGTGCTCACGCTCGCGCACGAGGACGAGCCGCAGGCCGAGGAGCCGGCCGCGCTCGAGATGGATCCGGTGCTGCTGGACATCTTCGCGAAGGAGACCGAGGGGCACCTCCAGGTCATCGACGCCTTCATCGAAGCGTGCCGCGGCCACCGGCCGCCGTTCCAGGTCACCGACAAGCTGCATCGTGCCTGCCATACGCTGCACGGCAGCGCGAACATGGCGAACATCGAGCGCGGCGTGTCCGTCGCGGGTGCGCTGAATCGCTTCGTGCGGCGGGCTTACGACCATGGCGCGGGCCTGGACGAGCGCGGGGTCGCGGCGCTCGGGGAAGCCGCGAGCGCGATCCGCGAGATCGTCGCGGACATCAACCGGCCCGAGCGGCTGCGCGCCGATTTCGGGCGGCTGGTGCAGAACCTCGGGGCGCTCACTGAGGCGATCGAGACGCCGACCACGGTCGAGGAGCAGCCGGCGCCGGCGGCCGACGTCGCGGAGGCCACGACGGCCGGAGTCGACCTGGCCGAGAACGGCGAGTACGACGCGGAGATCGCCGCGATCTTCTCGGACGAGGCGGCCGAGATTCTCGAGGAAGCGGACAAGGCGCTCGCGACCTGGAGCCGCGACCGGGGCGCGCGCGAGCAGGCGGAAGCGCTGAAGCGGCACCTGCACACGCTGAAGGGCGGTGCGCGCATGGCCGGCATCACCGCGATGGGCAACCTGAGCCACGAGCTCGAGACGCTGCTGATCGGCATCGACGAAGGACGCGTGCCGGCCTCGAGCCGCCTCGACGAGCTGCTCCAGCACAGCCTGGACGAGCTGCACCGCATGCGCGATACCGTGACCGCCGGCCGCAGGGTGCGGGCCGCCGGCGAGCTCGAGCAGCGCATCCGCAAGATCAACGCGGGCGACGTCGCGGCGCTCGATGCGCCGCTCGCCGCCGCCGCAGCCATGCAAGAGGCCACGCCCGAGCCGCCGGCGGCGGAGCCCGAGGCCGGAATGGCGTCGGAGGTTGCAGCTCCGGAGACGGGAGAAACGACGCAGTTTACTGCCCTGGAGGCGGCCGATACCGAACCGACGCTCGCCGGCGAGTTCTCGTCCGAGCCGGCAGCGACCGTCAGCATGGAGATCCTCGAGGCCGAGCCGGCGGCGACGGTCAGCACGCAGGTTCTCGAGGCCGAGCGGGTCGACGAGCCGACGGTGGCCGTGCCGGCGGGGGCGGCGTTCGTCGATGACGCCCCGACTGCCGAACCGGGGGCGGCGGAGGCGCAGGCCGACGGGAGCGCCGCCGGCCTGGCCGGGTCGGCGCCGGAGCCGGAGCGCCTGCCGGTTGCGCCCGCCGGGTCGGCGCCGGAGCCGGAGCGCCCGCCGGCCGCGCCCGCCGGGTCGGCAGCGGAGCCGGAGCGTCCCGCGCCGGTGCCGCCCGGGCGGCCGGCCGTGCCCGACGCACCCCCGGCTCCGCTCCGGCCGCGGGCGCCCGGGCGGCCGGCAGCGGCTGCTTTGGAGCCGCGTCGTGCGCGCGCGGCCGCCGAAGGCCGCCAGGAGTTCGCGCGCATCGATGCCGAGCTCCTGGAAGATCTTCTGAACGCGGCCGGCGAGATCAGCATCTATCACTCGCGGCTGACCCAGCAGGTGAGCTCGGTCGAGTTCCACGTCGACGAGCTGGAGCAGACGATCAGCCGCCTGCGCCAGCAGTTGCGCAAGCTCGAGATCGAGACCGAAGCGCAAATCATGCACGGGCACCAGGACACGTTCGTTGCCCGCGACTTCGACCCGCTCGAGCTGGATCGCTACTCGAACATCCAGCAGCTCTCCCGCGCGCTCGCCGAATCCGCGAACGACCTGTCGAGCATCAAGGACCTGCTGCGGACGCTCACGTCCGATGCCGAGACCCTGCTGGTGCAGCAGTCGCGCGTTACCGCCGAGCTGCAGGACGGCCTGATGCGCACGCGCATGGTGCCGTTCGAGCGGCACGTGCCGCGCCTGACCCGGCTCGTGCGCCAGGTCGCGCAGGAATCGGGCAAGCGCGTGGAGCTGGCGGTCGAAGGCGCCTCGGGCGAGCTCGACCGGCAGGTGCTGGAAAAGATGCTGCCGCCGTTCGAGCACATGATGCGTAACGCGGTGATCCACGGCGTAGAGAAGCCGGAGGTCCGGCAGGAGAAGGGTAAGCCGGCGACCGGCCGCGTCACCATCCGCCTGCACCGCGAAGGCGCGGAGATGGTGATCGACGTCGCGGACGACGGCGCGGGCCTCGACGTGCACGCGATCCGCCGCAAGGCGTACGAGCGCGGGCTGCTGAAGCCGGACAGCCGCGTGACCGACGAGGAGATCATGCAGCTCATCCTCACGCCGGGATTCAGCACGGCCTCGGCGATCACGCAATCGGCCGGCCGCGGCGTCGGCATGGACGTGGTGGCGAACGAGGTGAAGCAGCTCGGCGGGTCGCTGCAGATCTCCTCGGTCATCGGCCAGGGGACCAACTTCCGCATCCGCCTGCCGTTCACGCTCGCCATCACGCAGGCGCTGATCGTGCGCACCGGGGACGAGATCTATGCGTTGCCGCTGCCGACCGTCGAGGGCGTGGCGCGCATCGGCAAATCGGAGCTCGAGAACCTGCTTGCCCAGAGCGATCCCACTTACGAATACGGCGAGCAGACGTACCGCTTCCGCCACCTCGGCCTGTACCTCGGCGGCCAGCCCGCGAAACTGCCGGAAGACGAGGCGCACGTGCCGATCATTCTCGTGCGCGCCGGCGACTACTCGGCGGCGCTCCTCACCGACGAGATGCTGGCGAGCCGCGAGATCGTCGTGAAGTCGCTGGGTCCGCAGCTCTCGTCCGTGCGCGGAATCTCGGGCGCGACGATCCTCGGCGACGGACGCATCGTGCTGATCCTCGACATTCATGCGCTGGTTCGCAGCGGGGCGCCGGTCGTGGAGCTCAAGGCGCCGCCGGCCGCCACGGACCTGCGCCCGCTCGCGCTGGTGGTGGACGACTCGATCACCGTGCGGCGCGTCACCGAGCGTTTCCTGCAGCGCAACGGCCTGCGCGTGGTCACCGCGAAGGACGGGCTGGACGCGATCAGCGTGCTCGCCGACAACAAGCCCGACGTCATCCTGCTCGACATCGAGATGCCGCGCATGGACGGCTACGAATTTGCGACCCACGTGCGCAACGACGAGCGGGTCGCCGACGTGCCGATCATCATGATCACCTCGCGCGTCGGTGAGAAACACCGGGCGCGCGCGATCGAGATCGGCGTGAACGATTATCTCGGCAAGCCGTACCAGGATTCGCAGCTGCTCGACGCGATCCAGAAGCTGCTCGAGGAGCGGGGGATTTCACTCCAGTGAGCGCGGACAACGAGGAGCTCTACAGCCTGCTGGTGCCGCTCGCCGACGAGCGTCTCATCGTGCCGCGCGCCTGCGTGGCCGAGGTCGTGCGCTACGGAGAGCTGCGGCGCGCGCAGGGATCCCCTGCCTGGATGCTCGGTACGATCGACTGGTCGGGCCGCGCGCTGCCGCTGGTGTCCTTCGAAGGCGCCATCGGCCGCGACGTGCCGGAAGGCACGGGCCGCGCGCGCGTCGTCGTGTTCTACGCGAGCGGTGGCGCGCTGAAGTCGGGCTACTTCGGCCTCGTGACCCAGGGCTTCCCGCAGCTCGTGCGCGTGAACCGCTCGGTGCTGAAGCTCGACAGCGCAGGCGGGGAGTGGCCGGAGGACGCGCCGGTGTTCTGCCGCGTGCGCATGATCAACGAATACCCGCTGATTCCGCACCTCGGGCGCCTCGAGGAAATGATCGCCGCCCAGGGCCTGCCTGCCTGAGCTCGGGGCCCGGGCCGGCTCCGGTCAGGCGAAGTCGCCCCAGCGAGCCTGCAGCACCGCGAGCGCGGCAATGGCCGCCGTTTCCGTGCGCAGGACGCGCGGCCCGAGCGAGCGCGGCGCGAAGCCGGCCGCTTCGGCCCGTGCATGCTCCCCGGCGCTCAAACCGCCTTCCGGCCCGATCAGGAGCTCGACGCGACCGTCCCGCGGTCCGCCGGAGGCGAGCGGCCGCGGCGCGGCCGGATCGAGCAAGATGCGCGTGCCTGCCGGATCGCGCGCGGGCACCTCGGCGAGCACGTCCGCGAGCGGTCGCGGGGCGGCGATCACGGGCACCCGATTCCTCCCGCACTGCTCGCACGCGGCCTGCGCAATCTTCGTCCAGTGCGCGCCGCGCCGCGCCGCCCTTTCCCCGCCGAGCTGCACCACGGAGAATTCCGTGAGCACCGGCGTCAGCCGCGCCACGCCGAGCTCGGTCGCTTTCTGGACTACCCAGTCCATCCGCTCGCCGCGCGAAATGCCCTGCAGCAGGTGAATGTCGAGCGGCGGCTCCGGCAATCCTTCGCGAACCGCTCCCACCGTGACGGTGACCGCCTGCTTCGCGACGTCCGCAACGGTCGCCGGGTGCTCGCCGCCGCGGCCGTCGAACAGCACCAGAGCGTCGCCGGGGCGCGCGCGGAGCACGCGCGACAGGTAGTGCGAGCGCTCCGGATCGAGCTCCAGCCCGGCCCCGGCGCGGAGCGGCCCGGGGACGTACAGTCGATGCGTTCTCATCGGAACGCGATTCTACGTCGCCCGACTCACGGCGGCAGGCCGGGTCGTTCGGCGCCCGCGGCCGGATGCACCATCCGCCCCCGTCGGATTGACACCCGGTGACGGTATGTAAGAGTAGGCACACCTGCACAGGACGCCGCATGCCCGCGACCCGCCCGCGAGAGTACACGATCAGCCCCGGAATCGGTCTCCTCAGGCCCGCTCGCCAGTGCCCGTCTCCGAACCAGGACGATCGGCCGCCCGGGGCTGAGCTCGAGCTCGTCGTGCTGCACGGCATCAGCCTCCCGCCCGGGGAGTTCGGCGGGCCGTACATCGAGCATTTCTTCACGAACTGTCTCGATCGCGCCGCGCACGCGTATTTCGAGACGATCTGCGAGATGCAGGTGTCGGCCCACCTCCTGATCTGCCGTGACGGCGCCATCCTGCAGTTCGTGCCGTTCCAGCGGCGCGCGTGGCACGCCGGCGCTTCGTCGTTTCGCGGACGGCCGCGCTGCAACGACTATTCGGTCGGCATCGAGCTCGAAGGCACCGACACCACGCCCTATACGTCCGCGCAGTACGCCGCGCTCGCCGGAGTGCTGCACGCCCTGTTCGCGTCCTGCCCGCGGCTCGACGCGCGCGCGATCGCGGCACACTCGGACGTCGCCCCGGGCCGGAAATCGGACCCCGGCCCGGCTTTCGACTGGCTGCGGCTGTATGATTTGCTCGCGGATGGGCCTGCGGCGCGGGGTTGACGGGAAACTTACGGGATGAAGCTCCTCGCACTTCTGGTGGGCCTGGCGATCGAGCGGCTGGCGACCCAGCTGTTTCACCTGCGCGAGCTGCGCTGGCTCGACCGCGTCATCGATCGCGGCTTCGAGCAGGTGAGCCGGTTCGCGAACTGGCCGCCGATGCTGCTGGTCCTGATCCTCGCGCTGGTGCTCGTCCTGCCGGTGCTTGCGCTGCGCGTGCTGCTCGGGGACGCGCTGTTCGGCTTTGCTTACTTCGTGTTCGCGGTCGTCGTACTGTTCTTCTCTTTCGGCCCCCGCGACATCGGCGAGGAGATCAACGAATACTGCGCGGCGGTCGAATCGGGCGACGAGGAAAACGTCCGGCGCACCGCGAAGGCGTTGCTCGAGCGCGACGCGCCGGAATCGGCGGGCCGGAGCCGCGAGATCGAGGCGGCCGTGTACGTGCAGGCCAACAACCGCCTGTTCGCCGTTATCTTCTGGTTCGTCCTGCTCGGCCCGCTCGGCGCCTGGGCTTACCGCGTGACCGATCTCATCCGCCGCCGCGCCGTGTTCCGCGCGGCGCGTGACGCTTCGAGCGACGGCGCCGCGTCCCTCGCGGTCACTGCCGCCGAGGACCTGCAGGGCTGGGTCGCGTGGATTCCCGCGCGCCTCACCGCTTTCGGATACGCGATGGCCGGGGACTTCGAAGGAGCGCTGTCGGCGTGGCGCGGCGGCGGCACCGTGGGCGTGCCGGCCGGCGTGCAGAACGAGAACCTGCTCGAGCGCGTCGGCCTCGGCGCGCTCGCGCTGTCGCCCCTTCCCGGCGAAAGCGATGCCGAGCGCGCGGTGCGCGGCGCGCAGGCGGCGAGCCGGCTTGTGTTCCGCTCGCTGCTCATCTGGGCGGCGGTCATCGCGGCCATGACCCTTTACGGCTGGTCTGTGTGAGGCGCACCCCGGCCGGCGTCCTGCTGGCCATCGGCATCCTCGCTCTCGCCGGCGCCTGCGACCGCCCCGGCGGCGAGCCGCCGGAGGCCGCTGCACCCGGGCCGGCCGCCGGGCTGCGCATCGTGACCCTCGCGCCGCATCTCGCCGAGCTCGTGTTCGCGGTGGGTGCCGGCGACGTCCTGGTCGGCGTGAGCGCGTACACCGACCGGCCGCCCGAGGCGGCGGCGCTGCCGGTGGTCGGCGATGCGTTCAGCCTGGACCAGGAACGCATCGCGATGCTCAGGCCCGATCTGCTGCTCGCCTGGGGCGGCGGCATGCCGGCGCGCGTGATCGAGGATTTGCGCGCGCGCGGCTTCCGGGTCGAGATCATCGAGACCCGCGGCCTCGGGGACGTTGCCACGGCGCTCGAGCGGATCGGCGAGCTGACCGGGCACGTGCGCGAGGCGGGGCGGGTCGCCGCGGAGTACCGTGCGGATCTCGCGCGCCTCGCCGCGGAGCATGCCGCCGCGGCCCCGATCAGGGTCTTCTACCAGGTATCGGTCGAGCCCCTGTACACCGTGAACGGCGCGCACTACGCGAGCGAGCTGATCGAGAGCTGTGGCGGCCACAACGTCTTCGACGACCTCGGCCGGCTCGCCCCGATGGTGGACGTCGAGGCCGTGCTCGCGCGCGACCCGGAAGTCATGCTGGCGAGCGCCGACAACCCGCCGGACGTCTTCGACGTGTGGAAGCGCTGGCCAGAGCTCGCGGCCGCCCGCTATGACAACTTCTTCTTCCTGCCCGCCGGCGACCTGGCCCGTCCGACCCCGCGGCTGGTGGCCGCGGGCGCGCGCCTGTGCGCCGTGCTGGACCAGGCCCGGGCGCGCAGGGCCTTGATCGAAAAGTGAACTTGCGGGCGCTGCCGCGTTCCATTCCATTGCAGGCTCACGTGTTCGACGCCAGCGATACGGAGATCGGGCAGCGATGAGAACGAAGAAGACCGCCAGCATACGCGCCGCCGGGGAACAGGACTGGCCGGTCATCGAGCGGTTGCTGGCCGCGGCGGGACTGCCGTCGGACGACCTCGCCGCCCGCCATGCCGGCAATTTCCTGGTGGCGGTGGACCCCGACGCGCCGCCGCCCGGCATCGCGGGAGTCATCGGGCTGGAGGGCTTCGGCCGCATCGGGCTTTTGCGCTCGTTGGTGGTCGATCCGGCCCATCGTGGCAACGGCATCGGCACCGAGCTCGTCACGGCGCTCGAGGAGCGGGCCGGCGAAGCCGGGGTCAGCGAGCTGTGGCTGCTCACGCTCGACGCCGAAGTCTTCTTCTGGAAGCTCGACTACCGCATCGTCGACCGCGAGACGGCACCCGACGCCATCCGCCGGACGCCCGAGTTCAGCCGCCTCTGCCCCGCGACCGCCCACCTGATGCACAAGCCCCTGTAGGAGCGCGCATCGCGCGCGACCGAACGCAGGCACGTGCGACAAACGAGGGAGTGCCACGGTCCGTCGCGCGCGGTGCGCGCTCCTACGGGGAACGCGTCGTGCGCTGGCGGTTCCAGAGGACTTCGGTGCCGTGCTCGGCGCGGGCGAGGACGCGCGCGACGACGAACAGGAGGTCGGAGAGACGGTTCAGGTACTGCAGCACCTCGGGACGCACGGCCGCGTGCTTGCCGAGCGTGCGCACGCGCCGTTCCGCGCGGCGCACGACGGTGCGTGCGACGTGACAGGCGGCCGCCGCCTGTCCGCCGCCCGGCAGGATGAACTCCTTGAGCGACGGCAGGTCGGCGTTCAGGCGATCGAGCTCGCGCTCGAGGCGCGAGACGAAGGCGGCTTCGACGGCGCGATGACCCGGAATGCAGAGCTCGCCGCCGAGCTCGAACAGGTCGTGCTGGACTTCCGTGAGGCACGCGCGCACGTCGTCTGGCACGGCCGGCGCGGCGAGCACGACGCCGATCGTGCTGTTCGCCTCGTCCACCGTGCCGTAAGCCTCGACGCGCGGGTCGTCCTTGTCGACGCGGCTGCCGTCGCCGAGACCCGTGGTACCGGAGTCGCCGGTGCGCGTGTAGATTTTCGAGAGTCGCTTGCCCAAGGGTTGGTCACTGCCATTGCCAGCCGATATCGACGAACGCGCTTCGCCCCTGCATCGGAAAGCCCGCCGCCGTCTCGTATTGTGCATCGAACAGGTTCTCGATGCGCGCATTCAGCCGCCACTGCTCGCCGAGAGCGAACTGGCCGGTAAGCGAGGCCACCGCGTAGCCGGGCATGCTGACGTCGCCCACGTCCACGCGGTCGCCGTTCGCGAGCAGCGCAAGCCCCGCGCGGTGCGGCCCGAGGCTGCGCACGAGCTGCACGCTCAGGCTCTCCTCGGCGCGCCGCGGCAGCCGCACGCCCTCCAGCGCGTTGTCGGCCGATTGCCGGACGGCACTCGCAAGCACGGACCAGTCTTCGCCGCGATACTCCCAGCGCAGCTCCGCCCCCCGGATCTCCGCCTTGCCGATGTTCCGCAGTACGAATGCCGCGAGATCGAATTCGATCAGGTCCTCGATGTCCATGGCATAGAGCTCGAGCTCCAGCGACTGCCGCGCGTCCGGCACGAAGCGCAGCCCGAGCTGCGCCTCGTCGGCGACCTCCGGATCGAGTGCCGGATTGCCGCCGAAGCCGAAGCGATCCGTGGCGTCGGGCGCGCGGAACGCGTGCCCGAGCCCGGCGTTCAGCGTCCAGCGGTCGTTGAGCGCGAACGCGTACTCCGCGTTCCAGGTGACGTGATTGCCGAAACTTTCGTGATCGGTGAGCCGCAGCGCGGCGAACGTGCGGTGCCGGTCACCGCTCCACAGGTGCTCGACGAACGCCGCTCTCGTCAGCGTGCCGACGTCGAAACCCGAGCCGAAAGCGAGTGCGGTCGCGTCCTCGTCTACGTAATAGAGCCCGCCGATCCAGCGCTCTGCGCCGTGCACCAAGTCGACCTGCCAGTCGAGCGCATGGCGCACGGACTCGACGAAATCGGCGGACTGGTTCTGCCGGATCTCGTCGGTGATGCGGCTCAGCACCAGCTTGCTTTCCACGCCTTCCGTGAGCGTGGAATCGAGCTCGAGCGCCGTGCTTTCGTTCCTGAAATCCTGGTCGAGCGGCGCGAGGAAGAAATCGAGGTACTCATTGCTGCCCTCGGCGCGCCAGTGGCGCACGGACAGCCAGCTCGAGCCGAAGCGGCGCCCGGCGTGCAGGTTGGCGGACAGGTTGTCGTAGCCGCGGTCGATGTCGCTCCCGCTGCGCGGCGGAAAACCGTCGGTGGTCTGGAAGTTGAGCCCCGCGGAGAGCTCCATCTCTTCGCTGCCCTGGCCGGCGCTCAGGAAGGCGGAACGCGTGTCGAAGCTGCCGCCGCCGATCGTGCCTTCCGCCCAGGCGCGGTCGTCACGCCGCGTGATGACATTGATGACGCCGCCGATTGCGTCGGTGCCGAACAGCGCCGAGCGCGCGCCCTTCACGATCTCGACCCGCTCGACCAGCTCCGGTGCGATGTGCTGGATGGCCGCGCCGCCCACCGTGCCGGGATTGATGCGCACGCCGTCCACCAGCACGAGCGTGTGGTTGCTCTCGGTGCCACGCATGAACACCGAGGCCGCCTGGCCCGGGCCGCCCTGGCGGCCGATGTCGAGCCCGCCCTCGAAGCGCAGCAGCTCGGCGAGGTCGGTGGCCAGCGATTGCTCGATGTCCTGCCGCGTGATGATGGTGACCGGCACGATCGTCTCGTCGACGGACACGGGCGAGCGCGTGGCCGACACCACGATGTCGGCCGCCGGTCCGGCGTCGCCGTTGGCAGCGGCCGGCGCCGGGCCGAGCAGCAGGGCCGCGCAAGCGGAAAAAACGAAACGGTACATGGTGCTCCCCTTTGCGTGCCACCCGCACGCCGCAAGTGTCATCGGTAACGACGAACACGCAGGGGACCGGAACACAGGAGATCGCGCCACGTCCGAACCGCCCACCGCGTCATTCGTCACGAGCAGCAGGCCGGTCTCCGGGCTTACGAGTGGAGCACGCGAGGCGAGCTCCGGTCCGCGGCGCCTTCCCGCGAGCAGGCCTTGCAGCCGTTGACTCGCAGTGGCTCCGGTGCGCGCAGTGCGCGCCGGGGGCCGCGGATTGACTCGATCACCGTTGCGGGGGCAGCGCCGGAATCGGCGGATGGCTCCGCCTCACCGGCTTCCCGTTCACCCGGAAAAATGCCTTTCCGGGTTCACCTGATGTCGCGGGAACGATAGAGTTGCCGCTCCAGCGTGTCAAGGAACCGGCGCGGACCCTCATGTCACCAGAGCTCGAAGCGGCAATGGCCGCGGCACGTACCGCGGCGGACATCATGCGGCGCTGGTTCGACGGCGGCTTCGAAGTCCGCACGAAGGAGGACCGGACGCCCGTCACGCAGGCGGACGTCGAATGCGAGCAGGCGATCCGCGAGATCATCATGATGCGCTTTCCCGATCACGGCTTCTACGGCGAGGAGACGGGGCTCGCAACGCGCGAGTCACCGAACCTCTGGCTGGTCGATCCGATCGACGGCACGAAATCGTTCGTGCGCGGTCAGCCCTTCTTCTCGACGCAGATCGCGCTGCTCCGCGAGGGCGTGCCGGTGCTCGGCGTCTCGAGCGCGCCGTTGTTCGACGAGATCGCCTGGGCCGAGGCCGGCGCCGGCGCCTTCCTGAACGGCGAGCGGCTGCGGGTGAGCGGAATCGCGGAGATCAGTGATGCGGTGCTCTCCACCGGCAACCTGAAGTCGCTGGCAGCGAGCGGCGGGTGGCAGCGGCTCGGCGAGATCGTCACCTCCGTGAACCGCATCCGCGGTTACGGCGACTTCTACCACTATCACCTGCTCGCCGCGGGCAAGATCGACGCGGTCGTCGAGTCGGACGTCGGCATCCTCGACGTCGCGGCACTTTCCCTGATCGTGCAGGAGGCGGGCGGTGTCTTCACTGACCTGAACGGCCGCCCGCCGCGCCTCGAGATGCGCTCCGTGCTGGCCGCCGCGAACCCGACGCTACACGCACACCTGCTCGAGCGGCTGTCCGGCTACGTACCGTAACGAGGGGTCGAACCGATTTTTCGCTACGGCGAAAAATCGGTTCG
>DASVDF010000067.1:0-29201 GCA_036381215.1 Woeseiaceae bacterium
CTCCCCCGGTCGCGGCTCCGCCCAGCCACCAGCGTCGAACGTGCGTGAACGATGCGGTCCTGGAGATGGCGTCCCACGATTCGTCGCGCGCAATGCGCGCTCCTACACGTCGCGGTTCCGCCCGAGCCATCGCAGCCAAACGTGCGTGAACGATGCGGTCGCAGAGACTGCGTGCGACGATCCACGACCGCGGTCGCCCGCAATGGCGGGCCCCTGCGGCAGAGAGCTCCGCAGTTCGTTTACCAGCCGCAGGTGCGCCCGGCGTTCTGCTCCTTCAACCAGGTCATGAGCGGCTGGAAATACTCGATGATGGCGGACGCGTCCATCTCGCGCGTGCCGGTGAGCGTCTCGAGCGTGTCCTGCCACGGCTGGCTGGCGCCCTTCGCCATCATGGCGGCGAATTTCCCGCCGGCGGCCTTGCTGCCGTACACCGAGCATTGGTGCAGCGGTCCGTCGAATCCGGCGGCCTCGCACAGCGCGCGATGGAACTGGAACTGCAGGATGCGCGCGAGGAAGTAGCGCGTGTAGGAGACGTTGGCGGCGACGTGATACTTGGCGCCGGGATCGAAGTCACGCTCGCTGCGCTCGACCGGCGCGGCGATGCCCTGGTAGCGGGTGCGCAGCGCCCACCACGCCTTGTTGTAGTCGGCGGGCGCGATCTGGCCTGAAAAGACGCCCCAGCGCCATTCGTCGATCAGCTTGCCGAAAGGCAGGAAAGCGATGGAGTCGAGGGCCTGCTGCATCTGCCGGTTGATGACGGCTTCCTCGCTTTCGTCGGCACCCGGGATGAGCCCGACCTCGGCGAGGTAGCCCGGCGTCATCGAGAGGGTGACGGTGTCGCCGATCGCCTCGTGGAAGCCGGCGTGAGCGCCGTCCCGGAACAGCGGCGGCTGGCGGCTGTAGGCGCGCTGGTAGAAGTTGTGGCCGAGCTCGTGGTAGATGGTGCGCAGGTCCTCGTAGTGCGGCGTGATGCACATCTTGATGCGCAGGTCCTTGCCGCCGTCCATCCCCCAGGCGCTGGCGTGGCAGACGACGTCACGGTCGGCGGGCTTGCGAAACAGCGAGCGCTCCCAGAAGGTGTCGGGCAGCGCGGGCAGGCCCAGCGACTGGTAGAACTGCTCGGCGGAGCGCACCATCTGCTCGGCGGTGTAGTGTTGCTCGGCGAGGGCGGCGTCCACGTCGAGCTCGGCGACGCCCGGGTAGGGCTGCACGAGGTCGTAGATGTTGCTCCATTCCTGCGACCACATGTTGCCGAGCAGGTGCGCCGGGATCGGGCCGTCGAGCGGCACCTTGTCCTCGCCATGGTGCTCCGCGAGCTTCGCCCGCACGTGACACTGCAGGGCGGCATAGAGCGGCTGCACCTGGCTCCAGAGGCGCAGCGTCTCCTGCTCGAAGTCCGCAGGGCTCATGTCGTAACCGGATCGCCACATCTCGCCAAGGTCGGAGAAGCCGAGCTCGCGCGCGCCCGCGTTCACGAGCTCGACGTAACGCGCGTAGTCCGTGCGCATGGGCGCCGACACCGTGCGCCAGCCGACCCAGGCCTCGAGCGTTTCGTCGTAGTCCCGGCTCTCGGCCAGGGTTTCCTCGAGATCGCCGAGCGCGAGACAGCGATTGCCGTCGCCGGGGCAGTACTTGCCGGCGCCGAACATGCCGGTCATGCGCGTCGAGATCCCGGCGAGCTCGCGGCGCCTGGCCGGATCGGAGGGGGCCGGCTCGGATGTGCCGAGCTTCAGCAGCGTGAGCGCCCGGCGGGTTTGCGGGTCGAGCTCTTCGCCGGCAAACCTGAGCGACCCGGCGACGGCGCGGCCGTGCCATTCGGCGTATTGCTCCTTCGCGAGCGTAGCGAGAACCGCGGTGTCCTCTGTGATGTAGGTGGCGCGCACCCACGCCGCGGCCTCCAGTCCTCTCGAGAGCCCGACCAGCTCGTCTTGTACCCGCTGCACGAATTCCTGCGCGGTTTCGCTCTCGGCCTTGCGCTCCCCGGCGGCATCGCCGCCGGCGTCGCAGGCAGCGAGCAGCGCGCCGGCCGCGAGCACGACGATGCCGCGGGCCGCTGCGCGGGACACGTCCGGCCCGCGCCTGCCGGTCAGCGAGCTCACTCGCGTCCTCCCGTCAGCTTCTTCAGCGGCCGGGTTGCGATCAGGAACACCAGGCCCGCGCCGCCGATCGTGAGGAAGATTTTCCAGTACTGCCCGGGCATGGCCTGCAGGTTGTTCGGATCGAACTCGCCCGCGATAAGGCCCGAGATCACGTTGCCGAGCGCCGTGCCCATGAACCATACGCCCATCATCTGGCCGACGAAGCGCTGCGGCGCGAGCTTGGTGGTCGCGGACAAGCCGACCGGTGAGAGCGCGAGCTCTCCCCAGGTGTGGAACATGTAGGTGAAGATCAGCCACGTGGGCAGCACCTTGCTGCCGTTGGCGACGATCTCGGAGGCGGCCATCATGGTCAGGAAGCCGACCGCGAGCAGGATCAGCCCGATGCCGAACTTGAATGGAGCTGACGGGTTCAGGCTGCGCTTCGCGAGCGCCACCCAGAACCAGGCGAACACCGGTGCGAAAACGATGATGAACACCGGGTTGACCGACTGGAACCACGTGGAAAGGATAGTGAACGACCCGAACTCCAGGATCGTGTAGCGGTCGGCGAAGATGTTGAACGAGCTGCCGGTCTGCTCGAACCCGGCCCAGAAGATCGCCGTGCCGATGTAGAGCGCGATGATCACCACCATGCGCTTCTTCTCCGCCGCGTCGAGACCGCCGAGCGTGAATATCCAGGCGAAGTAGGCTGCGGACAGCGCGATGATCGCCCAGGTGGTGCGTCGCGCAAACTGCTCCGGCTCGAATTCGACCACGCCCGCCATGGCGAGCGCGACGATCAGGGCGAGCACGGCGAGCACCGCACCGATGATCGTCCAGCTCTTCTTCCGGAACGCCGCATCGCGGGCAGGGTTGCCGGTCGAATACGGCAGCCGGCCGGCGTCGCCGAGGTAGTCGCGGGTCAGGCGGAATTGCAGCACGCCGAACAGCATCCCGACGCCCGCAGCAGCGAAGCCGTAGTGCCACCCGAAGCTTGCGCTCTGCGCGAGCGTGCCGCAGACGAACGGCCCCAGGAAGGCGCCGACGTTGATGCCCATGTAGAAGATCGTGAAACCGCTGTCGCGCCGCGGGTCGCCGGGTGCGTAGAGCTCGCCGACGACGGCGCTCACGTTGGGCTTCAGGAGCCCGGTCCCGAGTACGACGACGATCAGGCCGAGGAAGAAGGCATAGACCGACGGCACGGCCAGGATGAAATGCCCGCACATGATGACGATGCCGCCGTAGAGGATGGCGCGCTGTGCACCGAGCAGGCGGTCGGCGATCCAGCCGCCCGGCAGCGCGACCAGGTACACGGCGGCGATGTAGATGCCGTAGATGGCAGTCGCCTTCGCGTCGCTGAGATTCATGCCGCCATTGGCGATCTGGTCGGTCATGAAGAGCACGAGGAGTGCCCGCATGCCGTAATAGCTCAGCCGCTCCCACATCTCGGTGAAGAACAATGTGGCGAGGCCGCGCGGATGACCAAGGATTTCCCGGGCCGCTGCACGCTCGGCGGTGACTGCAACGTTCATGGGCGAATTCGACTTCCTGGATTGGTACCGGTCGTGCGGTGCCGTGCGCCGCAGCGGCGGCGGCAAGCGGCTCGAAAAGGCTCCCCCTTCCGCGCGCCGGTCGGTTGATGTGTTTTTCGGGCATTTAACACGCGCGCTGCGGAGCGTGCAACCCGCCCGCCTTCAGCGGCTCGCAGCAGCTGCTGCCGGGAAAGGCTATTCGCCGGCGCTCGCGCCCGCTTCCACATCCTCTTTTTTCACCACCATGACCCGCGCCATGATGATGCCGATCTCGTACAGCAGATAGATCGGTATCGAGAGAAGCGTCTGGCTGATCACGTCCGGCGGCGTGAGGAACATTCCGACGACGAACGCGCCGAGGAACACGTACGGGCGCGCCCTGGTGAGCTTCTCCACCGTCGTGAGGCCGGTCCACACGATCAGCACCGTCGCGACCGGCACCTCGAAGGCCACGCCGAAAGCCAGCACCAGCGTCGTCACGAAATCGAGGTACAGCGCGATGTCGGTCTGCACCTCGACTCCTTCCGGTGCTACCGAGGTGATGAAACCGAAGATCAGCGGGAACACGAGGTAATAGGCGAACGCGACGCCGAGATAGAAGAGCACGATACTCGACGCGAGCAACGGCAGTGCGAAGCGCTTCTCGCGGCGATACAGTCCCGGTGCGACGAACGCCCAGGCCTGGTACAGCACGACCGGCATGGCGAGAAAGAGCGCGGCGAAGAACGTGAGCTTGAAGGGCGTGAGCAACGGCGAGGCCACGGCAGTCGCGATCATGGCATTGCCGGGCAGCACGTCCCGCAGCGGCTCGGAAACCAGCGAGAAAATCGTGCGTGAGAACGGCAGCAGGCACAGGAACGCGACCGCGATCGCGGCTGAGCTCTTCAGCAATCGCGAGCGCAGCTCGACGAGATGCGACAGCAGTGTGCCTTCCGCCAGTGTCTCCGGTTCCTCGGCGGCGCCCGTCTTGCGGTCTTCCGTCACGAAATGCCTTTCCGCGCCTCTTCGTCGGGCGCCGCGGCCGCCGTGGGCTCGCCGGCTTCGCCGCTCGGGCTTTCAGGCGGTGCCTCGGGCGCGGGCGATTGTTTTTGTTCCGCGGCCGGCCGCTGGATGGTCCGGGTTGCACGCGGCAACGGGGGCGCCTGCTGCCGGAAGTCGAATTCTTTCTCGAGATTCAGCTCTTCCTCGAGCTGGCGCCGCATCATGCGCGTCATGCGCCGCGCCTGCCCGATCCAGCTGCCCAGCTGGTGCGCGACGCGCGGCAGGCGCTCCGGCCCCAGCACGATGAGGCCGATCATGAACACCAGGATCAGCTCCCAGAAGCCGACTCCGGACACGGGGGCTACTTCTACTTGCGCTCTTCGCGGGCGGGTTCGTCCATGGGCGTGTTGTCGAAATCGGCATCCCGGACGCCCGGCTTCGATTTGTCGTCGAGCTTCTCGGTTTCCTTGTCGGCGTCGCTCATGGCGCTGCGGAAGCCCTTGACGGCGCTCCCGAGGTCCGACCCGAGGGTCCGCAGGCGCTTGGTGCCGAAGATCGCCAGCACGATCACGAGGACGAGCGTGAGCTCCAGCGGTCCGATGTTGGAAAACATGTGATTCAGTCTCCCGGGGCGTGCCCCTCGAAGGCCGCCGGCGGCGGCGCATGCAAAGAATTATACAGTTTATCAGCCGGGCGCCCGGCGCCTTCGCCGCGTGTCACGACTCCAGCCGGAACGTCACCGGCCCGTCATTGACCAGGGCGACCTGCATGTGCGCCCCGAACACGCCGCTTCGCGTTTGCGGCAACCGTTCCCGGCAAGCCGCGAGCAGCACTTCGTACAACCGCCGGCCCGATTCCGGTGCGGCCGCCCGCGTGAAGCTCGCGCGGGTGCCCTTGCGGGTGTCCGCGGCGAGCGTGAATTGCGGCACGAGCAAGAGCTCGCCCGCCGTGTCGAGCAGGCTCCGGTTCATGCGGCCCTCGCCGTCCGGGAACACCCGGTAGGTGAGCAGCCGCTCGGCGAGCCGGTGGGCATCGGTTTCCGTGTCTTCCCGCTCGACGCCGACCAGCACGAGGAGCCCGCGGCCGATGGCCGCGATGCTCTCGCCGTCCACCGTCACGCTCGCCTCCCCGACCCGCTGCAGCAACCCGATCATGTCCCGCGTGCACCCTTCGACCGGCGTTCCGCCGGAACATTGCGCCGAGCGGGCAGTTTATGTCCCCATCGGCGAATAACAACGGCATTCGGGGTCGGGCCCTCGTGGCAATCTCGGATCGGGCGGCATGCCGCGGGCCCGGCCGCGCAAGGGTCGCACGCGGCGTGCGCGGGCCAGGGAAGGCCCTCCGGGCGAAGGCCCGCTGCCCGGACCAGGGAAGGACGACCCCGGTCGTTTCGCGACCGGGGTCTCTGCCGTGGGCGGCGGCGCTGAGCCATTTCGCAGCCATTTTTCGGGGCTCGACCGCAGTTACATCCACTTGTGTCCAAAACAAAACCGCAATAACAGTTATCATCTCCACATTACTTCTAAACTGAACAGGGTGGGAGAAACATTCTGAAATCGGCCACCGTCGACCTCTTTTGTGGGGTTACCAAAAGACGAGCGCTTCGCGACGGTCTGGAACGGTACGCCGGTGACCGACGACGCCGGTGGGTTCCTGCGTGCGGCAGTTGCGCAAAGCGCTCGCTCGAGTGGTCCCGGCGAGTACTCGAGCTCTATCGCGACGACATGAGTGCGCTCATCAACGGCGCCTGCACTCGCGTGCGCGCCGGTCTCGAGACCGAAGCGCTCGACCTGCTGGAGCGTGCGTTCGCGCGCGGCTGCGGCAAGCGCGACTGGAGCACGATCCGGATTACGACAGCCTGCGCGGCGAGCCGCGCTTTCAGGCCCTGCTCGCTACCTGAAGTGATGCAGCATCGCTCCGCGCCCGCTCGCGCGAATCATTGACGGCCGGTTCGCTCCGCGCCGGGATTTTTCCGGGATCGAATCCGTGATCCGCCGGCTCTGCATGAACTCCGGCAATGTCGGCGCAAGACCCGCGACGATCAGGAGTCCCGGCGCTTCTCCAGGCGTTTGAGGAACACCGCCATCTCCTTCGCCGCCTGCCGGTCGCCCTTCGCCTCCGCGACCTCGATGCCCTTGCGAAAGGTGGCCGTCGCCGCCTCGTCGCGCCCGGCCGCCGCGAGGCAGCGCCCGAGCAGCTTGAAGGCCGCGGAATACGCGGGATCGAGCTCGACGGCGCGCTCGAGGTGCTCGATCGCCTCTGCGTCGCGGCCCGCCGCGCGGTATTCATTGCCGAGCGAGAAGCGCAGCAGCGCCGAATCCTGTCCGCGGCGAAGCAGGGCGAGCAGCGCTTCGATACGATCGGCCATCAGCGGCGCCAGAACGTCGGGGTCAGGATCACGAGCAGGGTGAAGATCTCGAGTCGGCCGAGCAGCATGCCGATCACCGCGATCCACTTCGGAGGATCGGCGGTCTGGAACACGATTGCAACGTCTCCGAGCCCCGGGCCCAGGTTGTTCAGCGACGCCGCGACGGCGGAAAAGGCGGTGACCTGGTCGAGCCCGGCCGCCATCATCGCGAGCAGCATGACGCCGAAGACAATCAGGTAGACCGAGAAGAATCCCCAGATCGCGTCGACCACGCGATACGGGACCGCGTGGCTGCCGAGCTTGACAGGGATTTCGGCGCTCGGATGCACGAGGCGGACGATCTCGCGCACGCCTTGCTTGTAGATCAGCAGCCAGCGGATCACCTTGATGCCGCCGGCCGTGGAGCCGGCGCAGCCGCCCACGAAGCTCGCGAAAATGAGCAGCACGGGGATCGCCCCCGGCCAGTCCGAAAAATTCGCGGTCGTGAACCCCGTGGTGGTCGCGATGGAGACCGCCTGGAACAGGCCGTTCATGACGCCGATGCCGGGGCTGGTAAAGGTGCCCGCCGCGACGAGCGTCACGACGACCACCGCCGCGACGGCCACCACGATCGCAAAATAGGCGCGCACCTCCGGATCCCGGAAGTAGTGGCTGATGCGGTTGTAACGCCACGCGAAGAAATGCAGCGAAAAACTGATGCCGGCGACGAACATGAACACGATCGCCACGAGCTCGATGACGGGGCTCTCGAAATGCCCGAGATTCAGGTCGTGGGTGGAAAACCCGCCGATCGACACCGTCGAGAAGGCGTGGCACACGGCATCGAACAGGTCCATGCCCGCGAGCCAGTAGGCGGCCGAGCACAACAGCGTGAACACGAGATAGACGTACCACAGCGCTTTCGCCGTCTCGGCGATGCGCGGCGTGAGCTTGGTGTCCTTGACCGGCCCCGGCGTCTCTGCGCGATACAGCTGCATGCCGCCGACGCCCAGGATCGGCAGCACGGCGACCGCCAGCACGATGATGCCCATGCCGCCGATCCACTGCAGCTGGTGGCGGTACCAGAGGATCGATTTGGGCAGCGCGTCGATCCCGGTGAGCACGGTCGCCCCGGTCGTCGTCAGCCCGGACATGGATTCGAACAGCGCGTCCGTGAAGGTCAGCACCGGGTCTTCCGCGAAGTAGAGCGGGAACGCGCCGAACGTTCCCAGCACCGCCCAGAAAGCCGCCACCACCAGGAACCCGTCGCGCAGCCTGATCTCCTTGCGCACCCAGCGCACCGGGAACCAGGTGACGATGCCCGCGGTGAGGGTCACGACGAAACCCTCGGCGAACGGCGTCCAGGCCAAATCCTCGAACAGGAACGCAATCGCGATCGGGGGCAGCATGGTGAAGCTGAACAGAATCAGCAGCAGTCCCATGACGCGTTGTACGGCGAACCAGTTCACGGGTTCGTCACACGAAGGTCACGTCGACCTCGAAGAGCTCTTCGATGCGCTCGATCTTGCGGCGGTCCGTCATGAAGAGGATCACGTGGTCGTCGGTCTCGATCACGGTATCGTGTGCGATGTGCACCTCTTCGCCCCGCACTACGGCGATGATGGTCGCGCCGCGCGGCAGCTCTATCTCGCCGACCTTGCGCCCGACCACGTGGGAGGATTCCTGCGACCCGTGCGCGACCGCCTCGATGGCCTCGGCCGCGCCGCGCTTCAGCGAGTGCACCTTCACGACGTCGCCCCGGCGCACGTGCGCAAGCAACGAGCCGATGGTTATCTGCTGCGGCGAAATGGCCACGTCGATGGTCCCGGAGGACTCGACGAGCTCCGCGTACGACGGCCGGTTGATGAGCGCCATCACCTTCTTGGCGCCCAGCCGCTTCGCAAGCATGGCGGACAGGATGTTCGCTTCCTCGGCGTTCGTGAGCGAGCAGAACACGTCGACGCTGTCGATGTTCTCCTCGATCAGCAGGTCCTCGTCGGCCGCGTCGCCCACCAGCACGATGGCCTTGTTGAGCTGCTCGGCAATGACGCGGGCACGCAGCGGATTGCGCTCGATGACCTTCACCTGGTTGGTCTGCTCCAGCGCGCTGGCGAGCCGGACGCCGATGTTGCCGCCGCCTGCGATCACGATGCGGTTCACCGGGTGCTCGAGCTTGCGCATCTCGCTGAGAAAGGCGCGGATGTCCTGGCGCGCCGAGACGAAGAACACCTCGTCGCCCTCCTCGATCACGGTGTCCGCCTCGATCGGCAGCGGCAGCCCCTGGCGATAGACCGCCGCAATGCGCCCTTCCGCATCCGGTACATGCTCTTTCAGGCTCGCAATCTGCCGGCCGACCAGCAGCCCGCCCTTCTCGGCCAAAGCACCGACCAGCCGCACACGGCCGTTTGCGAAATCCAGCACCTGCAGCGCCCCGGGAAAGTGGATGAGCTGCTCCACGTGCCGGCAGACGAGCTGCTCGGGACTGATGCGAACGTCGACGGGGAAAGCGTCCTGGGCAAACAGGGCGTCCGCGTTCATGTAATCGGCGGCACGGATGCGCGCGATCTTCGTCGGCGTGTGATAGAGCGTATAGGCGACCTGGCAGGCCACCATGTTGGTTTCGTCGGAATCGGTGAGCGCTATGATGATATCGGCGTCACTGCCGCCCGCGCGGTCGAGCACCTCCGGGAACGCCGCGTGGCCGACCACTGTGCGGATGTCGAGGCGATCCTGCAGCTCCCGGAGCACGTCCGCGCGCATGTCGACGACCGTGACTTCGTTCGCTTCCTCGCGCGACAGGTTGTACGCAGCCGAGGAGCCCACCTGGCCGGCTCCGAGGATCAAAATTCTCATTCTTCGCCAACAACCTCAGGCGTGACCGGACCGGGAGCCCGCATGGCGGGCGATTCTACACCCGTAGGAGCGCGCATTGCGCGCGACCACGCTGAGCGTCATGGCCCGCGTCGGTCGCGCGCGGTGCGCGCTCCTACATGAGGACGAGGTTGGCGTAGTTCAGCACCAGCCACTTGGTACCGCCGTTCTCGAAATTGACTTCGACCATCGCGTGCGCGCCCTGTCCCTGGCAGTTGAGGATGACGCCGTCGCCGAACTTGCCGTGGTGCACACGCTGCCCCAGCCGGATGCCGAGCTCGGCGCCCGGGTGCACGGCGCTCCCGGGCCGGCCTGCCCGTTCGCGCGGATACGCGGGCCGCACGAGCTGTACGCGGGGCCGCACCTCCTCGACCAGCTCGGCCGGAATCTCGGCGATGAAGCGTGACGGGAAGGCCATGCTGTCCACGCCGTGCAGCCGGCGTTTCTCGGCATAGGTGAGATAAAGGCACTGCTTCGCGCGCGTGATACCGACGTAGCAGAGCCGCCGTTCCTCCTCGAGCGTGCCGGCTTCCGTCACCGAGCGGCGATGCGGAAAGAGACCGTCCTCCATGCCGCACATCACGACCAGCCGGAACTCGAGTCCCTTGGCCGAGTGCATGGTCATGAGCTGGAAGCAGTCCTCCCACTCGGATGCCTGGCCTTCGCCGGCTTCGAGCGCGGCGTGCGCGAGGAACGCGTCGAGCGGCGGCATGCCGTCCGCCGGGTCCGGCGTGAAGCTCCGGGCGGCGCTCACGAGCTCCTCCAGGTTGTCCACGCGCGTCTCGCCCTGCTCACCTTTGTCCTTGCGGAAGAACTCCACGAGACCGCTCGCGTGGATCACGTGATCCACCTGCTCAGCGAGCCCGAGGTGCCCCACGTCCGCCGCCATGCGCTCGATCAGGTTGAGGAACGCAACGATGGCCGAGCGCGCCCGCCCGCCCATGCTCTCGTCGCTCGCGACGGCGCCGGCCGCGCGCCACAGGGAGCAGGCGTTCGCGCGCGCGTAGGCGCGCATCGCTTCCACCGTGCGCGCCCCGATGCCGCGCGTCGGCCGGTTGACGACGCGCTCGAAGGCAGTGTCGTCGTCGCGGGTCGCGACCAGCTTGAGATAGGCGAGCGCGTCCTTGATCTCCGCCCGCTCGAAGAAGCGCAAGCCCCCGTAGACCCGGTACGGCAGCCGGGCCGCCAGCAGGTATTCCTCGATCACCCGCGACTGCGCGTTCGAGCGGTACAGCACCGCCGCATCGGCTCGCGCGTTGCCCTGCTCGCTCCAGTCGCGCAGCCTCGACACGATGAACTCCGCCTCGTCGCGCTCGTTGTAGGCCGAGTACACGCGGATCGGCTCGCCTTCCGCGCCTTCCGTCCACAGGTTCTTGCCCATGCGCGAATCGTTGTTCGCGATCACGGCGTTCGCCGCCTTCAGGATGGTCGCCGTGGAGCGGTAGTTCTGCTCCAGCTTGACGACCTCGGTGCCAGGGAAATCCTTCTGGAACTGGCGGATGTGCTCGACGCGCGCGCCGCGCCAGCGGTAGATGGACTGGTCGTCGTCGCCGACCACGAACGGCACGCCCGTGCTGCCCGCGAGCAGGCGCAGCCAGGCATACTGGATCGCGTTCGTGTCCTGAAACTCGTCGACGAGAATGTGGCGGAAGCGTCGGCGATAGTGCTCGAGCACGTCCGGGTGCTCCCGCCAGACCTCGTGCGCGCGCAGCAGAAGCTCGCCGAAATCGACCAGCCCGGCGCGATCGCAGGCCTCCTGGTAGGCGCGGTAGAGCGCCACCAGCTGGCGATGCGTCGGGTCGCGCTCGCCTTCCAGGTGCCCTGGGCGCAGCCCTTCGTCCTTCTGCGCGTTGATGAAATACGCGATCTCGCGCGGCACCCACCTGGAGTCGTCGAGCCCGAGCTCGCGCACCACGCGCTTGATGACGCGCTGCTGGTCGTCGGAATCGATGATCTGGAAGCTCTGCGGCAGGCGGGCTTCGTGCCAGTGACGCCTGAGCAGGCGGTGCGCAAGGCCGTGGAACGTGCCGATCCACAGGTGCGCGACCGGCATCGCGAGCAGCGCCTCGATACGGCTGCGCATCTCCGCCGCCGCCTTGTTGGTGAAGGTGACGGCCATGAGGCCCTGCGGCGCCACACCCAGCACGTGGATGAGCCATGCCGCCCGGTGCGCGAGCACGCGGGTCTTGCCGCTGCCCGCGCCGGCGATGACGAGCAGCGGGTGCGCCTCGGCGGTGACGGCGGCCCGTTGCGCGTCGTTCAGGTTCCGGATGATCGGTGTGACGTCCATCGCGGGTTCATAATGGGGATTCCCGCCGCCCGTTGGAAGCACTTCAATTCTCGGCTGTTTGCAACTGCCTGCTGGGTCGTCAGCCGATTTGCAGCTGGAACTTCAAATAATGATCGACGAGCAGCGCCGCGAACAAGAGCATCAGGTAATTGATCGAGTAGCGGAACATGCGCATCGGCCGCGCCGGCCCGTCGTCCCGCTTGAGCCCGATCGCGTGCCACAGGAACACGCCGCCCAGGATGAGCGCGGAGGCGAGATAGATGAGCCCGGTCATGCCCGACAGGTACGGCAGGATCGTGATCAGCACCAGCAGGATCGTGTACAGCAGGATGAACTGGCGCGTGTAGGCGGTGCCGTGGGTCACGGGCAGCATCGGGATGCCGACCTTCGCATAGTCGTCCTTGCGCGCGATCGCGAGCGCCCAGAAGTGCGGCGGCGTCCACGCGAAGATGATCAGGAAGAGCAGCAGCGCGTGCGCGTGCACCTCGCCGGTCACCGCCGCCCAGCCGAGCACCGGGGGCGCCGCGCCGGCCGCACCGCCGATCACGATGTTCTGCGGCGTCGCGCGCTTCAGGTACATCGTGTAGATCACCGCATAGCCTATGAGTGACGCGAACGTGAGCACCGCGGTCAGCGGATTCACCACGAACCACAAGAGCAGCATCGCGAGCACGGACAGAATCCCGGCGAACGCCAGCGCCTCGGCCTCCGTGAGCCGCCCCTGCGGCAGCGGACGCCGCCGCGTGCGGGCCATCTGCACATCGATACGCGCGTCCACGACGTGATTGATGGCGGCGGCCGACGACGCCGCGAGCCCGATCCCGAGCGTGCCGAAGACCAGCGGCACGATGCCGGGCCAGCCCGGCACGGAAAGCAGCATGCCGACGACGGCCGTGAACACGATCAGCAGCACGACCCGCGGTTTCGTCAGCTCGTAGAAATCGCGCCAGTCGGCGACGGGATCGAAATTGCGCGCGCGCAGGTGCATGTCAGCCTATCTGCGAAAGGTCCAGGAGGTGCTCGATATCGTCGACCATGTCGCCCGGCGCCACGTCCGGGGGAAAATACATCACCAGGTTGCCGAGAGGATCGATCAGGTACAGCCCTCCCGGCGCTCTGTCCTGCGGGCGTTTCCCGGTGATGAGCGCCGCGGCCGCAGGATCCTCGAAGGCGAGCAGGCCCGGGTGCTCGTGCTCGAGAAACACTCTATCCGGGCCTTCCGGCCCATGCAAGAAAACGCGCTGCACGCGCTGCATGTCGCGGCCGAGCATGCGATGCGACTGGCGGAGCCGATACAGGGCGTCGCGGCAGTCCGCCTCGCACGCGCCGCCATGCACGTGCACGAGCAGCCAACGGTCCTCCGCGAGCGCCGCCGTCCTCGATTCGGGCAGGGCATCTCGCAGATTGACGATCGGCTGGAGCAGCTCTCCGTGGTTGGTGCGGCCCTCGGGTGCGAAAGCGTGTCCCCCGTAGTACAGCCAGAAAGCGAGCGCGAGCGGCACCAGGAAGGCGAGCGCGACCAAAAGTAGCTGCGTGCCCGGCGCGAGGCGCCCGCGTCCGGCGTTCATCGTGCGCGCCTCCGTCGCAGCTCAAGGACCACGAACACGGCAACCACGGTGGCGGCCAGCGCGAACCACTGGAACGCGTAGGCGAGGTGCCGGGCGGGCCCGATGCCTTCGGGTGCCCAGTGCCGCAGCATGCCGGCATCCGGATCGGGATCGGCGAGCAGCACGAACGGCAGCAGGTCGCGGCCGAGCGCCGAAGCGATTTCCGCCGGCGTCGGGAAAGTGGCGAGCCTTGGCCACGCGTCGTCCACGAATGCCTCGCCGGGGCGCAGGCCTACGCGCGGCAGCCGGCCGGCACGGCCGGTGACGGAGCGCGTTTCGCCGCTCACGCGCACCGCGGGCAGCACCTCGCCGCTCCGCGCCACCCACCCGCGGTTGACCAGCAGCAACGGGCCGCCGGAAGCGAGCTCGAGCGGCGTGATGACGTAATACCCGAGCCGGCCGTCCTGCACGATGTTGTCGATCAGGAACTGGCGTTCCGCGAGATACCGGCCGCGCGCCGCGAGGTGCTCGAACGGCGCGGGCACGAGCCCGGACGTGACCGCGCGCGGCGGGCTGTCAGCCGTGAACGCGGCCGCGAGCGCACGCTTCTCTGCCGCGCGCTCGAGCTGCCAGAAGCCGAGGGCCACGAACAGGGCGACCAGCGCGAGCCCGGCGAGCGGCGGCACGAGATCGGCCAGGGCGCGGGAACGTGGCGCAGGCTTTTTCACTATACTGGCGGCTTCATGCGGCCTCGGAACAGGGAATGAAGCTCCTGGTGCTGGCATTGCTGCTGGCAATCGTCGTCAGCCTCGGCTCGGGCCTCTACTTCCTCTACCACGACCAGGAAGGCTCGACGCGCGTGCTGAAGGCGCTCAAGGTGCGCGTCGCGTTGTCGATCCTGCTCATCGTGCTGCTCGTCGTGGGCTACAGCCTGGGCTGGATCCACGCCTGAGCGGGGCCGTGCCGTTGGCTCAGATCCAATAGACGAACACGTACAGCGCGATCCAGACCACGTCCACGAAGTGCCAGTACCAGGACACCGCCTCGAAGGCGAAGTGCCGCTCCGGCGTGAAATGGCCGCGCATGACCCTGAGCCAGATGATGGTCAGCATGATGGCGCCGAGCGTCACGTGCGCGCCGTGGAAGCCGGTCAGCATGAAGAACGTGGAGCCGTAGATGCCCGACGTGAGCTTCAGGTTCAACTCGTGGTAGGCGTGGATGTACTCGTAGCCCTGCAGGTAAAGGAACGTGAAGCCCAGCAGGAACGTCAGCGCCAGGAAGACCTTGAGGATCAGCCGCTGGTTCTGCTGCAGGGCGTGATGCGCGATGGTCACGGTCACGCTGGAGGTGAGCAGGATTGCGGTGTTGATCAGCGGCAGTCCGAAAGGTGCCATGGGCTCGAACTCGCCGCCCACGTTGCCCGGACCGTTGGTCGGCCAGGTGTTCTCGAAGCCGCTCCACAGCAGCAGGTTCGTGAAGAAGTTGTTGCTCTCCCCGCCGAGCCACGGCACCGACATGTTGCGGACGTAGAACAGGGCGAAGAAGAACGCCGAGAAGAACATCACCTCGGAGAAGATGAACCAGAACATCCCCATGCGGAACGACATGTCCACCTGGTTGTTGTAGATGCCGCGCAGACTCTCGGAGATCACGCGTCCGAACCAGCCGAACAGCATGATCGCGAGGATCGCGAAACCGGCCCACATGATGTAGAAGCCGGCCTCGTTGCCGTTGAACCAGTTGGCGACGCCGACCACCGTGGTGAACAGGCCGATCGAGCCGACGATCGGCCACGGGCTGCCGTGCGGGACGTAGTAGCGATCTGCGGAATGGGTATCTGCGGCCATTGGAACGTTCCGGTTGGGTTCAGTCGTGCGAGTCGTGGTGCGCGTCGGCGACCGCCGGCGTGACCACCTTGCCGGTGTCGAACATCGTGTACGACAGGGTGATCGTGTCGACGTAGTCCGGCAGCGCGCGATCCACGATGAAGCGCACCAGAAGCTCCCGCTTCTGGTGCGGCTCGAATTCCTGGGTGGTGAAGCAGAAGCACTCCAGCTTCTTGAAGTACTTGGCGGCGACCTGCGGAACGACGCTCGGCACCGCCTGGGCGATTTTCGTCGCGTCCGCCAGGTTGGTGGCGGTGAACGTCGCCTCGTAGATCTCCCCCGGGTGCACGGTCATGCCGCGGGCATCCGGGCGGAAGCTCCAGGGCGCCGTCTGGTTGACGGTGGTGACGAACTCGATGTCGACGTCGCGTGCTTCGTCCGGCGACTCGGCGAGCTGGGCCGGCTGCTCGTTGGTGCGCCCGCCGAGACCGGTGATCTCGCAGAATACGCTGTAGGCCGGCACCAGCAGGTAGCCGAAGCCGAACATGCCTGCCGTGAGCAAAATCAGGCGCAGGATCAGCGCGCGGGTGCTGATCTCGCCGCTTGTGCCCTTGTCGCTCATCCCCGGATCGCTCCGAGCAGGATGAACCCCAGATACACGGCAACGGCCACCGCCGCCAGGATCAGCGCGGTCCTGCGGATCCGGGCGGGCGAGGAGCGCGGCTCCGTCACGTGAAGGCGGCCTCCGTGGACACGCGGGGCGGCGTCTCGAAGGTGTGGTGCGGCGCCGGCGAGGGCACGGTCCACTCGAGACCTTTCGGGTGGTCCCACACCTCGGCAGTGGCGCGCTTGCCCTTGCCGCGCACCGCCTGCACGACCACGTAGACGAAGATGAGCTGCGACAGGCCGAAGCCGATCGCGCCGATGGTCGCTATGGCGTTGAAATCCGCGAACTGGGTCGAGTAGTCCGGGATGCGCCGCGGCATGCCGGCCAGCCCCAGGAAGTGCATCGGAAAGAACAGCACGTTGACGAAGATCGTCGACAGCCAGAAATGCAGCTTGCCGAGCGTTTCGTTGTACATCGTGCCGGTCCACTTCGGCAGCCAGTAGTACGCGGCGCCGAGCACCGCGAACACCGAGCCCGGCACGAGCACGTAGTGGAAGTGCGCGACGACGAAGTAGGTGTCGTGGTACTGGATGTCCGCCGGCACGATGGCGAGCATCAGGCCGGAGAAGCCGCCGATCGAGAACAGGAACAGGAACGAGATCGCGAACAGCATCGGCGTCTCGAAGGTCATGGAGCCGCGCCACATGGTCGCCGTCCAGTTGAAGATCTTCACGCCGGTCGGCACGGCGATCAGCATCGTCGCGAACATGAAGAACAGTTGCCCGGTCAGCGGCATGCCGACCGTGAACATGTGGTGCGCCCAGACGACGAACGACAGGAACGCGATGCAGGACAGCGCGTACACCATCGACTCGTGGCCGAACAGCGGCTTGCGCGCGAACGTCGGGATGATCTCGGAAATGATCCCGAACGCCGGCAGGATCATGATGTAGACCTCGGGGTGCCCGAAGAACCAGAAGATGTGCTGGTAGAGCACCGGGTCGCCGCCGCCCGCCGCCAGGAAGAAGCTGGTGCCGAAGAACTGGTCGGTCAGCAGCATCGTCACCGCCCCCGCCAGCACCGGCATGACCCCGAGGAGCAGGTAGGCCGTAATCAGCCAGCTCCAGACGAACATCGGCATCTTGAGCAGGCTCATGTCCGGAGCGCGGAGGTTCAGGATCGTGACGATGATGTTGATCGCGCCCATGATGGACGAGATGCCCATCAGGTGGATCGCGAAGATCAGGAACGGGAACGAGTTGCCCATCTGCAGCGTGAGCGGCGGGTACATCGTCCAGCCGCCGGCAGGCGCGCCGCCCTGCATGAAGAACGTGGACAGGAGCAGCGTGAAGGCGAACGGCAGAATCCAGAACGACCAGTTGTTCATGCGCGGCAGCGCCATGTCGGGCGCACCGATCTGCAGCGGCACCATCCAGTTCGCGAGCCCGACCATCGACGGCATCACGGCGCCGAAGATCATGATCAGCGCGTGCATGGTCGTCAGCTGGTTGAAGAACGCGGGGTTGACGAACTGCAGGCCGGGCTGGAACAGCTCCGTGCGGATCAGCAGGGCGAGTGTCCCGCCGACGAAAAACATCGTGAGGCTGAACACCAGGTACATCGTCCCGATGTCCTTGTGATTCGTCGCGAACACCCAGCGGCGCCAGCCCTTTTGCGGTCCATGGTGCTCGCCGGCGTGGGCGGCGTGGCCGTCTGCCACAGCGGTCGTCATCTCTTTCTTACTCTCCGGCGGCGGTTTGGTCGCGCGCGATGCGCGCTCCTACAGTAGCGGCGGCGGCCGGCTGGGCCGCCTTTTTCTGCGCTTCGACCCAGGCATCGAAAGCCTCGGGTTCCACGACCTGCACCACGATCGGCATGTAGGCGTGGTCCATGCCGCAGAGCTCCGCGCATTGACCGCGATACGTGCCGGTCTCCTCGGCGCGGAACCACACTGCGTTCATGAATCCAGGGATGGCGTCCTTCTTGATCGCGAGCGCCGGGACCCACCAGGCGTGGATCACGTCCTTCGAGGTGATCAGCACGCGGACCTTGGCGCCCTTCGGCACGACCACCGGGTTGTCGACTTCCAGCAGGTAATTGTCGACCGTGTACGGATCGACCCCCGAGTTCTTCCAGCGCGCCTGCCGGCTCTTCTCCGCGAGGCTGCTGAAGAACGAGACCTCCTGGTCGGGATAATCGTAGTGCCAGCGCCACTGGTAAGCGGTGACGACCAGGGTCATGTCGGGGTTCTGGTTGTATTCGAGGTCCACCAGGGTTTCGGCCGCGGGCACGGCCATGATCAGGAGAATGAGGACCGGGATCGCGGTCCAGACGATCTCCACCCTGGTGTTGTGATGGAATTGCGCCGCCTGGTGCCCGCGCGAGCGGCGGTGCTTGACCATCGTGTAGATCATCGCGCCGAACACGACGATGCTGATCGCCACGCACCACCAGAACACGTTCATGTGCAGGCGGTAGGTCTGCGCGCTCATCTCGGAGATGCCCTTGGGCATGTTGACAGCCCAGTCCGCGGACGCGGTACCGGCTACCAGCGAGAGCGGCAGACCCAGCAACAGTTTTCGTGTCATCGATTTCTTACCCTGCGGGCCGTCGTCGATCCCTGGGCGCCTCTCCCGAGGCTCCGCGACACCGGTCACCAACATTCATGAGCACAGCTCACCTGCCGCTTCTTGCCCGGGCGTGCTGAATCAGCCGCCGGAATTCGTCTCCCGGCCGAAACGTGGCTTTTTCAGGGTTTCGAATCGGAATGCCGCTGACCAAAACACGAGTGGCGCCCATGGCGGCTCGACGTCCCGGCCTGCGAGCAGGCTCCGGGTTCGCGGCCCTGATGGCGCACGCCGGTCAAAAGCGAGCGAAGTGTACTGAATCGAACCATGCCATGCAAACCGCGGCCCACCTCGTGCAACCGTTCGATGTGATCGCGATCATGCATTTACAGAACGCATCGTGAAGGGTTCTCAACGACGCACGCGCCGCCCGATGGCGCCGACGTCGAGCCGGTACTCACCGGGCGGCGGGGCCGGTCCGGTGCCCCACGCATGGCCGAAAACGATCTCGAAGGAGGCCGCGGCTGCGGCGAGTCGCGTCTCGAGATGCTCGCGCATCGCCGCGAATCGCTGCTTGCCCGTGAGACTCGCGCGCCGCCGCGCGAGGCTGTTGCGGGCGCCCGCCGCGGTCAGGTCGCGGAACAGCGCGCCGCTGTCGGGCCAGCGGACGGACAGCTGATCGACGTCCAGCACGGGGTCGGCCAGGCCCGCGCGTAAAATCGCATCGCCGACGTCGTGCATGTCCGGAAACGGATTCACGTGCGCGCCGCCGCCGGCGGCATCCCAGGCCTCGCGCAGCTCGCGCAAGCTGTCGGGGCCGAGGGTTGCGAACGCGAACAGCCCTTCCTTGCGCAGCACGCGGCGCACCTCGCCGAAGAAGCGCGGCGGATCGCCGCTCCACGGCAGATAGAGGTTCGCAAACAGGAGATCCACGGAACCGTCGGCGAGTGGCAGGTGTGCGGGCTCAGCCTGGATCTCGCGGATGCGCGCGAAGCGCGAGCGCTGCGAGCGGGCGCGCGCGAGCATCGCGAGCGACACGTCGACGCAGAGGACGCGGGCTTTCCGGTAGCGCCGCGCGAGCTCACGGCTGGTGCTGCCCGTGGCCGCACCCACGTCGAGCACGAGTGCCGGCGCGAGCCGCATCGGCGCGAGGCGCTCGAGCAGGCCGGCCGCGGCATGCCGGTGCACGAAATCCGCGTCCTCGAAGTGTGCCGCCGCGCGATCGAAGCGGCGCTTCACGCTGCGCTCGTCGAAAAGCGGCTGCTGGTCCTGATGCGGTGTCATGAACGGTCTCTGCCGGGTTCGCGTCGCGCCCGGCATTCTCGGCGTCCGGGGCGCGGCGACGCAAATCGCGGAACATGGCGCTGCAAATCCGGCGATTCCGCGGGCTTTCGCCTGCCGGCCGCCGGGCGCTCGCGTGGCAGGCTGCCGGCATGCCGACCCGACCCATGAGCACCGCGCTCGAGGCGCTGGTGCAAGCCGTTTTTCCCGCACAGTGCGCATTCTGCGGCACGGGCGTGGGCGAGGGTTTCCTGTGTGCCGGCTGCCACGCCGACCTGCCACGCCTGCATCTCGCGTGCCCGCGCTGCGCGGAGCCGCTGCCGTCCGCCCTGCCGCCCGGAGTGACCTGCGGCGCGTGCCAGCGGCGCGCTCCGCCCTTTCATGCGGCGCGTGCCGTGTGCCACTACCGCTTCCCGGTGGACGCCGCGCTCAAGGCACTCAAGTTCCGCCGCCGCCTGCACTATGCGCCTGCCTTCGCGGCGCTGATGCTGCCCCTGGCCCGCGCGGCATTCCCCGACGCCGACGCGCTGGTGCCGGTGCCGCTGCATCCGCTGCGTCACGCGCTGCGCGGTTTCAACCAGGCGTACGAGCTCGCGAAGCCGCTCGGCCGCGCGCTCCACCTGCCGGTGCTCGGCGCCGCGCGGCGGGTGCGGCGCACGCGGCAGCAGATCGGTTTGCCGGCGAGCGAGCGCCGCAGGAACCTGGCGCACGCATTCGCCGTCCCGGGAGGGCTCGACTGCCGGCATCCGCTGATTGTCGACGACGTCATGACCACCGGCGAGACCTGCCGCCAGCTCGCGCGGGCCCTGCTCGCCGCGGGTGCGGACGACGTCGGCGTGCTGACGGTGGCGCGGGCAGCTCAGCCGGTGCTGCGAAAGGTGTAGTCGAGCAGGATCCCGGCGAATACCGTGAGACCGATATGGTGGTTGTGCAGGAATGCCCGGAAGCAGCCCTCCGGCCGCCGCTCGCGCGCGAGCCACAGGTGGTACGCCATCAGGAGCGCGGCGATCGCCACCGCTGCGAAATACCAGACGCCGAGCCCGGCCATGCGCCCGATGAGCAGCAGCGCGAACAGCATCAGCACCTGCAGGCCGCCGATCACGAACAGGTCGGCTTCGCCGAACAGGATCGCGGTCGATTTGACGCCGATGCGCCGATCGTCCTCGCGATCCACCATCGCATAGAAAGTGTCGTAGATCACCGCCCAGACCAGCGCCGCCGCGAACACGAGCCACGCGAGCTGCCCCGTGTCGCCCGTTTGCGCCGCGAACACCATCGGCACCGCCCAGCCGAACGCCGCGCCCAGCACGAGCTGCGGAATCGAAAGCACCCGCTTCACGAACGGGTACAGCACCGTGAGCCCCGCCGCCACGACCGCCAGCAGCTGCGCCGGCCGGTTCAGCATGGCCGCCAGCCCCACCGCGATCAGCGACAGTGCGACGAACAGGGTCAGCGCCTCCGCCGGGGCCACCGCGCCGGTGGCCAGCGGCCGCCCCCGCGTGCGCTCGACGTACGGATCGATGCCGCGGTCCACGAGATCGTTCAGCACGCAGCCCGCAGAACGCATCACGACCACGCCGGTGACGAACACCAGGAACAGCCCGCCGTCGGGCCGGCCCTCGCCGGCCAGCCACAGTGCCCAGAGCGTCGGCCACAAAAGCAGCCAGATGCCGATCGGGCGATCGAGGCGCATCAGCTCGATGTAGGTCTTCAGCTGCGTCGCGACGCCGGCGCGGGTGCGAAGCTGTGCCGCATTTCTAGCCATGATTGCCTCAGGTCTCGTTCCCGAGCCGCGCATCATTCATGAACGTTCGCGGCAGGTGACGGCTCCGCCGTTTCCGATTAACGCCTTTCATGAATGATGCGCGACAGCCGCTCGTGGCTCCAGCCTCGCACGCGAGACCACGCATCGGGGGAATTTATCAGACCTTGCCGAAGCGGGCGGAATCGCCCACCCAGCGGCGCACCAGGGCCTCGGCGTCGGCGGGCGCGCGGGCGCGCAGCAGCTCCGCCGCGCGCTGCACCGCCGGCATGAGGTGCGCGTCGCGCACCAGGTCCGCGATGCGGTACTGCGGCAGCCCGGTCTGGCGCGTGCCGAGGAGCTCGCCCGGCCCGCGCAGCTCGAGATCGCGCTCCGCGACCGCGAACCCGTCGTTCGTCTCGCGCAGCACGGCGAGCCGGCTCTTCGCCATCTCGCCGAGCGGCGGGCGAAACAGGAGCACGCAATGGCTCTGGGCGGCGCCCCGGCCGACGCGGCCGCGCAGCTGATGCAGCTGCGAGAGCCCCATGCGCTCCGCATTTTCGATGATCATGAGGCTCGCGTTCGGCACGTCGACGCCCACCTCGATCACGGTCGTCGCGACCAGCACGGCGATCCCGCCGTCCTTGAACGCGCGCATCACGCGCTCCTTCTCGCGCGCGGCCATGCGGCCGTGCACGAGGCCGACCGTCAGGCCGGGCAGCTCCTCGCGCAGCATCTCGAAGCTCGCCTCGGCGGCGCGGCTGTCCAGCGCCTCCGATTCCTCGATCAGGGGGCACACCCAGTACGCCTGCTGGCCGGCCTCGCAGGCCGCGCGCACCCGCGCCACCACTTCGGCTCGCCGGCCCTCCGGCATCGCGACCGTCTGCACCGGACGCCGCCCCGGCGGCAGCTCGTCGATGACCGAGACGTCCAGGTCGGCGTACGCCGCCATCGCCAGCGTGCGCGGGATCGGCGTCGCGGTCATCACCAGCTGGTGCGGAACCAGCGCGTCGTTCGCTCCCTTGTCGCGCAGCGCCATGCGCTGGTGCACGCCGAAACGATGCTGCTCGTCGATCACGACCAGCGCGAGATCGCGGAAAGCGACCCCTTCCTGGAACAGCGCATGCGTGCCGATGGCGAGCTGCGCGCGGCCGTCGGCGAGCGCCGCGAGCGCGGCCCGCCGGCCCGCGGCGCGCACGCTGCCCGCGAGCCACGCGATCTCGAACGGCTGTCCACGGAGCCATTGCGAGAAGTTGTGCAGGTGCTGCTCGGCAAGCAGCTCGGTCGGCGCCATGACCGCCGCCTGCCGGCCCGCGGCCATCGCCGTGAGGCATGCGACCGCCGCCACCACCGTCTTGCCCGCGCCGACATCACCCTGCACCAGCCGCATCATCGGCTGCTCGCGGGCAAGATCCGCCGTGATCTCCCGTACGACGCGTGCCTGCGCGCGCGTGAGCCCGAACGGCAGCGCCTCGACGAAAGCCCGCACCGCGTCCTCGCCGCCGCTGAGCGCCGGCGCTCGCTCGCTGGCGGCGCGCTCGCGCAGCCGCTTCAGGCACAGGTAATGCGCGATCAGCTCCTCGAAAGACAGGCGGAGGCGGCACGGATGGCGCCCGTCGGCGAGGGCCGCGAGATCGGCATCCGGCGGCGGCCGGTGCAAGTATTCCAGCGCCGCCGCGAGCGTCGGCATGCGATATTTCTCGCGTACCTCGGCCGGGAGGAGCTCGCGCGGCGGCGCCGACTGCATGCGCTCGAGCGCGAACGACACCAGCGTGCGCAGGCGCGCCTGCGTCAGGCCCTCGGTCGCGGGATACACGGGCGTCAGCGAGTCGCCGACTGCCGGCCGGCCGCCCGCCGCGAGCACGCGATACTCGGGATGCACCATCTCCGGCCCGAGCGGCCCGGTGCGCACGTCGCCATAACAGGTCACCGTGGCGCCCGTGCGGAACGCAGCTTTCTGGCGGCTCGAGAAATGAAAGAAGCGCAGCGTGAGCTGGCCGCTGCCGTCGCCGATCCGCACCAGCAGGCTGCGGCGGCCGCGGTAGGCGATCTCCGCGAGCAGCACCTCGCCGCTCGTGAGGCAGCGCATGCCGGCGGAGAGCTCTCCGAGCTTCGCGAGCCGCGTGCGGTCCTCGTAGCGCAGCGGCAGCAGGAACAGCAGGTCCTCCGTCCGTTCCACGCCGAGCCGCGCGAGCTTCTCGGCCACCGCCGGCCCCACGCCGGGCAGCGAGGTCAGGTCGCCGCCGCCGGAAGCATCGGCGATCGCGGGCGAGCGCGTCACGGCATCCGCGCCCTAGCCCGGACCATTCATGAATCGCCGCGATGATTGCGCAGAGATTTGCTCGCACAAGGCATTTTCCGACCGAGCGGAATACTCGAATGTATTTCCGAGGGAGGAAAATGACTTGTGCGGACAAAGATCAAGCAAGCGCGCGAGCGGATTCATGAATGCTCCGGGCTGAGCGCCAGCACCGCCTCGGCCTCGATGTCGGCGCCTTTCGGCAGGCTCGCGACGCCGATCGCCGCGCGAGCCGGATACGGCTCCGTGAAGTACTCGGCCATCACGGCGTTCACCGTCGCGAAATCTCCGAGGTCCGTGAGAAAGATCGAGAGCTTGACCACGCCGTCCAGCGAGCCGCCCGCTGCCTCGGCCACCGCTTTCAGGTTGTCGAACACGCGGCGGGCGCGCGCCTCGAAATCGCCGCTCACGAGCGCGCCGGTTGCGGGATCGAGTGGGATCTGGCCGGAGAGGAATACGAGATTGCCGCTGCGGATCGCCTGCGAGTAGGTGCCGATCGCGGCGGGGGCTTTGTCGGTGTGGATTCGTGTTTTCTTCAACGTGCTCTCCTGAAGATCGTAGCTCGAACAGGGACGCGCATCATTCATGAACGTTCGGCGTCGGTGGCGCGGGCGGAGCCGCGGCCGGGGGAACTCCCTCTCGGCGCCGGACACGAGCACGTCCATGTGGTCCTGCGGGCTCGGCGTCCTGCCTCGCACGCCGCCGAGAGGGACTCCCCCGGCCACGGCTCCGCCCTGTTTGCGGTTCGTGCCGTTCATGAACGATGCGCTTCGTGGCGGGTTCGCGTTCCGGGCGGCCAGTCGCGAGAAATGAGGCGCGTTCGAGCGGGAGAATCGCGGGCGTTTCGTCACGCGCGATCCCGGAAGGTGAGTGGCGGTTCATCACGCGCAGTCGCGGGAGACGCGGATCACGTTCGGCATCTTGCGGATGTTGCTCATGATGCGTGCGAGGTGATTGCGGTCCTTCACCTGCAAGAGCAGGCGCAGCACCGAGCAATCGTCCTGCCGGTCGAGCACCGACACCTGCTCGATGTTCGAGCCGGTGTCCGCGATGGTCGCCGCCACCGCGGCGAGCACACCCGTGCGGTTCGCCGTGTCGACCAGTATCTGGGTCGAGAAATCGCGCTGGATGTCCTGCTCCCAGCCCACCGTGATCCACTTCTCCGGCTGCTTGCGGAAATTGCGCAGGTTGCCGCAGGCGATGCGGTGGATCACGATGCCGCGCCCGGAGCTCAAGTAGCCCATCACGTCGTCGCCCGGGATCGGATGGCAGCACTTCGCGTAGCTCACCACCACGCCTTCGGTGCCGGTGATCACGAGGTTCGCCTCCGTCGGCGCCTGCCCGCCTTCCTCCGGGCCGACGCGCAGCAAGAGCCGCGCCGTGAGCGGCGCCAAACGCTCCCCCAGGCCGAGCTGCGCGTACAGCTCGTTGGACTCCGACAGCCCGAGCTCCGCCAGCGCCTCCCGCAAACGCAGTTTGCCGACCTTGCGCAGCGACGAGCCCAGGTCCTTGAGCGCGCGATCCAGCAGCCGCTTGCCGAGATCGACGGATTCGCTGCTGCGCATCTGCTTCATGTAATGGCGAATCGCCGAGCGCGCCTTCGCCGTGTGCACGAACGTGAGCCAGTTCGGGTTCGGCTTCGCGCCGCGCGCCGTAATGATCTCCACCGCCTGGCCGCTCTGCAGCTGGGTCCTGAGCGGCACGAGTTGCCGGTCGACCTTGGCCGCGACGCAGCGATTGCCGACGTCGGTGTGCACGGCATATGCGAAATCCACCGCCGTTGCTCCCTTCGGCAGCGGCAGGATGTCGCCCTGCGGCGTGAACACGTAGATCTTGTCCGGGTACAGGTCGACCTTCACGCTCTCCAGGAACTCCTCGGAGCTGCCGGATTCCTGGATCTCCATGAGATGCGCCAGCCACTCGCGCGCGCGGCGCTGCGGCGTGGGCGCCGTCTTCTTGTCGACCGCCTTGTACTGCCAGTGCGCGGCGACGCCGGATTCCGCGACCTTGTCCATCTCCGTCGTGCGGATCTGCACCTCGAGCGGCAGGCCCTTCGGCCCGAACAGCGTCGTGTGCAGCGACTGGTAACCGTTGATGCGCGGGATCGCCACGTAATCCTTGAAGCGCCCCGGCATCGGCTTGTACAGCCCGTGCACGATCCCGAGCATCCGGTAGCAGGTATCCACGTCCTCGACGATGATGCGGAAGCCGTAGACGTCGGCCACCTCGGAGAGCGCCCTCTTCTTCTCCGCCATCTTCTTATAGATGCTGTAGAGGTGTTTCTCGCGCCCGACCACCTCGCCGCGGATGCCGGCGTCCTGCATCGCGCGCTCGAAGCGCTCCGAGATGCGCTTCACGATCTGGCGCTGCGAGCCCTTGCTGCGCCGGACCGCCTTCTCCAGCACGCGGTAGCGGAACGGATACAGATAGCGGAAGCCGAGGTCCTCGAGTACCACCTTCATGTGGTTGATGCCGAGCCGGTTCGCGATAGGCGCGTAGATGTCGATCGTCTCGCGCGCGATCCGCGCCTGCTTCTCGCGCGGCATGGCGTCGAGCGTGCGCATGTTGTGCAGGCGGTCGGCGAGCTTGACCAGGATCACGCGGATGTCGCCGATCATCGCCAGCATCATCTTGCGGAAGCTCTCCGCCTGCGCCTCCGCGCGGCTGTCGAACTGCATCTGGTCGAGCTTGCTGACGCCATCGACAATAGCCGCGACCTCGGAGCCGAACTGCTTCTCCAGCTCCGCCATCGAGGTCGGGGTGTCTTCGATCACGTCGTGCAGGATCGCGGCCGCGATCGTCGGCGCGTCGATGCGCATGTCCGCGAGGATCTGCGCGACGGCTACGGGATGCGAGATATAGGGCTCGCCGGAAAGGCGCTTCTGCCCCTCATGCGCGCTGGCGCCGAACTCGTACGCCTTCAGGACCTGCGCGATGTGCTCCGGCGGCATGAGCGGCTCCAGCGTCTCGATAAGACGCCTGAGCCCACGGTCGCGACGTACCGTGGTGCCGGGTAGCTTGCCGAGAAGTGTGGCGGCGTAGTCCATGACCGATCATGCCTCGATCAATCATACCCGCCTTGCCGGGGGTAGCGCCGCGCTTGCCGTGGGTCTCCCGTCGGCCTGTTCCTCCTGCCGTCCGGAATCAGTCCCCGATCGAGATGCCCCGCATCGGGATGATCTCGTCCGGAACATCGGGCTGGAGGAATTCTTCCGCCGGCGGCTGCTCCACCTCGTCCAGGATGGCCGGCGTAATGGCTCCCGCCGCCACCTCCCGGAGCGCAATGACCGTCGGCTTGTCGTTCTCCGGCTCGACGAACGGCTCCGCGCCGTGGGCGATGCGGCGTGCGCGCTTCGAAGCCACGAGCACGAGCTCGAAAATGTTGTCGATGTTCTCGAGGCAGTCCTCGACGGTAATGCGGGCCATGTCTCCGGGTACTCCGTGAATCCGAGCGGAAGTGAGACCGGCCAGTGTACCCCAAGTTCACCCTCGGCGCGCATCGCGCGCGACCGAACGCAGGCACGTACAACAAACAACGGCACGTTAGCACCAGGCATCGTTCACGCACGGCGCCATCGAAGAAAGGGCGGAGCCGTGGCCGGGGGAGTCCCTCTCGGCGGCGTGCGAGGCATGGATGCCGAGCCCGCAGGCCCACAGGGACGTGCTCGTGGCCGGCGCCGAGAGGACCTCCCCCCGGTCGCGGCTCCGCTCGTTGGGGGTCGTGCCGTTCACGAATAATGCTTGGTGATAGCGTGCCTTCGTTTGGTGTATGTGCCTTCGTTCGGGGGGCGCGCCTGGGCGCGCGGGGGTCAGGGGGTGACGATCCCGGCAATGCGGCGGCGCAGGGCGGGATCGTCGCAGCGGCAGTCGCGGCCGTCGCCGGCGACGATGGCGGCGAGCGCCTGCACGGCGCGCTCGAAATCGTCGTTCACGACGCAGTAGTCGAACTCGTGCCAGTGCGACATGTCGCCGAGCGCGTCGGCCAGCCGCCGCTCGATCGTGGCGGGGGTGTCGGTGCCGCGTGCCTTGAGGCGCCGCTCCAGCTCGGCCGCCGACGGCGGCAGGATGAAGATCGACACGCAGTCCGGGCGGGCCTTGCGCACCTGCCGCGCGCCCTGCCAGTCGATCTCGAGGATGACGCTCCGCCCCCTTTCGAGCTGCGTCTCCACCTGCGTGCGGCTGGTGCCGTAGCGGTGATCGAACACGTGCGCCGACTCGAGCAGCTCGCCTCTCGCCTCGAGCTCCGCGAACCCGGCGTCGTCGACGAAGAAATAGTCGCGCCCTTCCTCCTCGGTGGCCCGCTTCGGCCGCGTCGTGTAGGAGATCGAGAAGACGAGGTCCGGGTTGCGCCGCACCAGCTCCTTGACCAGTGACGTCTTGCCCGCGCCCGAGGGCGCGGCGATCACGAACAGTCGGGCGGGCACGTCGCTATTCCACGTTCTGGATCTGCTCGCGCATCTGCTCGATCAGCACCTTGAGATCGACGGCGGCGCGCGTCGTCTCGGTGTCCGCCGACTTCGCGCCGAGCGTGTTGGCCTCGCGGTTCAGCTCCTGCATCAAAAAATCCAGGCGCCGCCCCACCGGCTCCTCGCTGGCGAGCACGTTCCCGATCTCGCTCACGTGACTGATGAGCCGGTCGAGCTCTTCGTCCACGTCGAGCTTTTGCGCCGTGAGCGCGAGCTCCTGCGCGAGCCGCGCCGGGTCCGCGGCGATGTCCAGAGCGTCCAGCCTCTCCTTCTGCCGGGTGCGTGCGGCCTCCAGCACTTCGGGCATGCGCGCGCGCACCCGCTCGGCGATCGCGAGGATGTCCGCGCAGCGCGCCTGGAGCATGGCCGCGATGCGCCCGCCCTCCGCCGCCCGCATGTCGGTGAGCGCGGTGAGCGCCGCCCCGAGCGCCGCCAGCGCCGCCTCGACGAGCGGCTCGCTCGATTGCTCGTCCTCGAGCGGCTCCTCGATCACGCCCGGCCAGCGCAGCAGGTCGATCGGGTCCGGCGCCGCCAGGTTCGGGAAGGTCGCGGTCAGCGCGGCGAAGCTCGCGTGCAGCTGGTCGAGCACGCCCTGGTTCAGGCGGATGGGCGCCGGCACCCCGGCGGAGCGCCGGAACCCGATGCTGCATTCGACCTTGCCGCGCCGGAGCACGGCGCCGATGCGCTTGCGGAACTCGGCTTCGGCGGGCCTCAGCTCGTCGGCGAGCCTGAGCTGCACGTCGAGCCAGCGGTGATTCACGGTGCGCA
>DASVDF010000068.1:0-24991 GCA_036381215.1 Woeseiaceae bacterium
TCTCCGGGTCATCCTCGACCCAATCGGTGACGGGTTCGGTCTCGGGCGGCGCGGCCATGCAAGCTCCTGCCGGTCCACTTTTCAGGCAAAAGATAAGCCTATTGGGATCGAAGTCAAGATTTTAATCGGCAGCGCGATCAAAGCCTTAGGGTCGATTTTCCGCTCGTCGGGGCGGTTTTCCGGAACCGTCCGGAGGCGCCCCGGAAGCCCTCGACCGGCCGGATCCGGCCGGCCGCGGTCAGCGGATTCCGGCGCCGCCCGATTCCCGGGCGAGCCCCCCGTGCGCTCCGCCCGCTTGCACGGCGCCGGATTCCGGCTTCTCGATGCGGGTGATGCTGATCCCCGTGATGCCATAGAAGATGGACACGAGCGGGCTCAGGAGGTTGAAGAAGGCAAACGGCAGGTAAGCGGCGGTCGCGACCCCGAGGGTGGCGGACATGTAGGCGCCGCAGGTGTTCCAGGGCACCAGCGAAGAGGTCATCGTGCCCGCGTCCTCGAGGGCGCGCGACAGGTTCTTCGGTTCCAGGCCGCGCCGTTCGAACTCCGCCTTGAACATCTTGCCGGGCAGGACAATCGCCATGTACTGGTCGGCCGCGACGACGTTCATGCCGATGGAGCTGAGGACGACCGTCGTGATCAACGAGCCGGTCGAGCGCGCCGCCCGCAGCGTCGAATCGATCAGCCGCGAAAGCAGGCCCGCGTGCTCCATGACGGCGCCGAAGGCGAGCGCCGTGAGAATGAGCCAGATGGTCGACAGCATGCTGCTCATGCCGCCGCGCGACAGCAGGTCGTCGACCGCCTGCACGCCGGTGTTCGAAACGTAACCGTCCGCGAGCGCGAGCCACGTGCCTTTCGCCAGCGCGAGCGCCGGCGGGAGATCGGGGGCATCCGCGTAGGCCAGCACGGCCCGCGGCTGGAAGATCACCGCGATCACGATCCCGAACAGCGCGCCCGCGAGGATGGAGGGCAGCGGCGGCTTCTTGCGGGCGGCGAGCGCGAGCACCAGCACTAGCGGCAACAGCGTCCAGACGCTGATGTTGAATGCCCCGGCGAGCGTCGTCTGCAGCGCCGCGAGGGATTGCGAGTCCGCCTGCGGCTCGACGCCCAGGCCCAGGAACAGGAAGAGGAGCAGCGCGATCGCGTAGGCGGGCGTGGTCGTCCACACCATGTGGCGAATGTGCTCGAAAAGCGTCGACCCGGCCACGGCGGGCGCGAGATTCGTCGTATCCGAAAGCGGCGACATCTTGTCGCCGAAGTAGGCTCCGGAAATGACCGCGCCGGCGGCCATCGCCGGCGACAGGCCGAGGCCCATCGCGACGCCGATCAGCGCGACACCGAGCGTGCCCGCCGTGGTCCACGAGCTGCCGGTGGCGAGCGAGGTGATCGAGCAGATCACGCAGCTGGCGACGAAGAAGAACTGCGGGTCGAGCAGCTCCAGCCCGTAATAGATGAGCGAGGGCACCGTGCCCGAGATCAGCCAGGCGCCGATCAGCGCGCCGACGGTCAGCAGGATCATGATCGCACCCATGGCGGTGCCGATCCCGGCGACGATCGCCTCCTGGACGTCTTCCCACCGGTGCCCGTTCCTGATGGCGACGATCGCGGCGATCGCGGCACCCAGGGTCAGCGCGATCTGGGTCGGGCCGCCGATGGCGTCCGAGCCGAACATGTACACCGCGAGCGCGAGCAGGATGACGAGCGAGACGATCGGAATCAGTGCATGGAAAAGGGAGGGCGACTTCGGTGAGGACATGTCTTTTCCGGCAATGGGAGAGCGGCGAGGATACCCCACGCCCCTTGCGAATGTCGCTTTCTGCCGTCAGTTGTCGCGCTTGCCTTCTGGCCTTCGTTGCGGCCATCGCAGATAATCCCCGTTCTGGTCCGCTCGTGCCAAAGGAGTCGAAGGCAATGCGTCATTCGTGCAGCATCAGGATGATTGCCGTGTTCATGATGGCGAACATGGCGGGACTCGGTTTCGTGCCTTCCGCGCAGGGCGCGGTCGTCGGCACGGAAACCGCACTGGCCAGCCAGCAACGTGCGGAACGCATCGAGCGGCTCAATTCGGTGCTTGCGCGCGACGACGTGCGCGCCGAGCTCGAGCGCCTGGGCGTTGCTCCGGCGGACGCGCAGGCGCGGGTCGCCGCATTGAGCGACTCGGAGCTCCTGGCGCTCGACCAGCGCATGGACGAGCTGCCCGCCGGGTCCGGCGCGCTGGAGGTGCTCGGCATCGTGCTGCTCGTGCTGCTCGTGCTGGAGCTGGTCGGCGTCACGGACATCTTCAAACGGCTGTAGCCGCGGGCCTTCCGGCGTTGCGGCGACTCGCCCGCCGCAATCGCCGCCGCCTTTATCCCCCGGAAGGCGCGCTGCCGGTGATGCGCGCCGCGCACTACACACTCGCCCTGATCGCGGCCCTGCTCGCAGGCTGCGCCGCCAATCCGTTCGACACGCCCGCCGCCGCGCGCTGGCGGACGCCGGTCGAGCTCGCCGAGACGCCGTTCTTCCCGCAGGAGCGCTACCAGTGCGGACCGGCCGCGCTGGCCACGGTGCTGGTGCGCTCGGGCGTGGCGGTCACCGCGGAGGCGCTCACGCCGGAGGTGTACGTGCCCGCGCGGCAAGGCAGCCTGCAACCGGAGCTGCTCGCCGCGAGCCGCGAGCACGGCCGCCTGCCGTACGTGATCGCGCCCGAGCTGCCGGCGCTGCTCGCCGAGGTGGCGGCCGGCCGGCCGGTGCTGGTGCTGCAGAACTTGAGCGTGCGCTTCGCGCCGGTTTGGCATTACGCGGTGGTCATCGGGTTCACGCCGGCCGAGAGCGAGATCGTGCTGCGCTCCGGCACGGAGCGGCGGCGCGTCACCGATGCGGGCGTGTTCCTGCGCACGTGGCAGCGCAGCGGCCACTGGGGCGTGGTGCTGCTGCGCCCCGGCGAGCTGCCGGCCACCGCCGATCCGCAGCGCTTTCTCGCCGCGGCCGCCGCGGCCGAATCATCGGGACAGCTGCCGCTCGCGGAGGCGGCCTACCGCGCGGCCAGCGCGCGCTGGCCGGACGAGGCGCTCGCCGCGCTCGGCCTCGGCAATGTCGCGTACGCGCGCGGCGATGCGCGCGCCGCGGAGCAGTGGTACCGCCGCGCCGTGGCGCTGGACGGCGGGAGCCTGAGCGCGCTCAACAACCTCGCGTCCGTCCTCGCGGAGCGCGGCGACTGCGCCGAAGCCTCGCAGCTCATCGATCGCGCCCTCTCCCTCGCCGGTCCCGACGCACCGCTCGCTGCCGCGCTCGCCGCCACCCGCACCGAAGTCGCCGCCTGCCGCCGCCCCTGAGGCGTGCCCGCTGCGGTCGGTGGAACCGCGATTCGCAGGAGCCCGCCACGCGGGCGACCGAACGCAGGCACTTCCGGCCACGGCTCCGCCCTGTCGGCGATGGTGCCGTGCGTGAACGATGCTGAGTGATAACGTGCCTTCGTTTGGCTATGTGCCTTCGTCTCGCGCTGTGCGCTGTGGCAGTTTTCGTGCGCGGCGACGGGGTGCGTACAATCGCGGAAAGGAGGTGGGACTTGCGCGGCACTATCGTCATCGAGCGGCGTTTTCGTGGCCCGCCGAATTCCGGGAACGGCGGTTATTCCTGCGGGCGCCTCGCGGCCTTCGTGGACGGCACCGCCGAGGTCACGCTCGTGAAGCCGCCGCCGCTCGACACGCCGCTCACGGTCGCCGACGCAGCCGACGGCACGGTGGCGCTGTACGACGATGAGCGGCTGATTGCGACCGCGCGTGCGGCGACGGTGGACGTCGAAGCGCGCGCCCGGCCGACGTTCGCCGAGGCGGAGGCGGCGGCCCGGCGCACGTTCTCCGCATCAGCGCACAAGCTGCCGATGTGCTTCGTCTGCGGACCGGATCGCGCGCCGGGCGACGGCTTGCGGATTCACCCCGGCCCGCTCGATCCCGCGGACGTCGAGTGGCGCGGCGTGGTCGCTGCCACGTGGATTCCCGCCGCCGACATGGCCGCCGCCGACGGCAAGGTCGCGGACGAATTCGTATGGGCCGCGCTCGATTGTCCGACCGCGTACGCGAACGGCTCGCCCGACGGGTTCCCGAACATCCTCCTCGGCCGCCAGGCGGTGCGCATCGAGCGTCGCCCCGATATCGGTGAGCGCTGCGTCGTCACCGCGTGGCGGACGACGCACGACGGACGCAAGCACCGCGCGGAAGGCGCACTGCTCGGCGGCGACGGCGATCCCGTCGCCGTGTGCCGCGCGACCTGGATCGAAGTCACCCCCGAAGTGCTGGTCGGACTCTGAAGCCGAGACGCGCGAGCCCGCGCGATGGCATCCTCGCGCGGCGGCGTCCGTGCGCCTCAGTTGGCCGGGGTGAGCTTCAGCAGGCGGCCGTCGCCGCCGTCTTCCAGGAGCCAGACGGCGCCATCCGGCCCCTGCTCCACCTCGCGGATGCGCTCGCCCATCGGGTAGCGCGCCGCTTCGGCGGCGGTGTCGCCGTCGATCTCGACGCGCACGAGCTGCTCCGAGCCCAGGCCGGCGATGAGGGCATCGCCCTGCCAGTCGGGGAAGAGGTCGCCGGAGTAGAACGTGAGACTGCTCGGTGAAATCGCGGGCACCCAAAAGACCTTCGGGGCTGCGAATTCCGGGCGCGTGTCGTGATCGGGGATGTCGCGGCCGTCGTAGTGGTTGCCGTTCGAGACGATCGGATAACCGTAGTTCTCGCCGCGCACGACCAGGTTGAGCTCGTCGCCGTGGCGCGGCCCCATCTCGAGCTCCCACAGCCGGCCTTGTCCGTCGAAAGCGAGGCCGAGCGGGTTGCGATGCCCGAGCGTCCAGATCTGCGCGGTGACACCGGCCCGGTCCGCGAACGGATTGTCCGCGGGCACGGAACCGTCGTCGTTCAGGCGCACGACCTTGCCGAGGTTCATCTGCATGTCCTGCGCCGGATCGAAGTGCTGGCGCTCGCCCGACGAGATGAAAAGATGGCCGTCCGGCGAGAAAGCGATGCGGTGACCGTAATGACCGCTGCCGGTGACCTTCGGGTCCTGGCGCCAGATGACCTGCTGTTCGCTGAGACGGCCGCCGTTCTCGCCGAGCGTGAGCGTCGCGCGCATGACGGCGGCACCGCGCCGGTCGCCCTCGCCCGCTTCCGCGTAGCTCAGGTAGAGCGTGTGATTGCTCGCGAAATCCGGGTGCAGCACGACATCGCCGAGCCCGCCCTGGCCGCCGTAATCCACCTTCGGTACGCCCGCGACGGGCTCGGAGATCTCGCCGTCGACGGTCGCGACGCGCAGCCGCCCCGCCTTCTCGGTGACGAGCAGGCGGCCGTCCGGCAGGAACGTCATCGCCCAGGGCTCGTCGAACGTCGCGACCGGGGTCACCCGGAACGGCAGGCTTTCTGCCTGCGCGGCCGCTGCACCCGCGCGGCCGCCGCCGCAGGCGACGAGGCCCGCCGCGGCGGCCGCGACGAGTGATCGGACGCAAGCTCGATTCATGGCGTATCTCCCGGAAACCAGCGCAGATACCAAGATAGCATGCGAGGTGGTTACGCCTGCGCTTCCTTCAGCCCGAGCGCGGCAACCGCCGCGACGAGCGACACCGCGGAGAGCACCAGCACCGCGACCGCGGTGCCGGCGGTCGCGATGAAACCGCTGACGGCGCCGCCCGCGAGCAGCATCACGCCGATCACGGTATTGCTCACCGCGACATAGCTCGCGCGGTTTTCGGCCGTCGCGATGTCGATCAGGTGCGTCTTGCGCCCGAGGCGCACGCCTTCGTGGGCGACGTTCAGCACGAAATACATGATCGCGAGCCAGGCCGCCGCGTACGGCAGGTCGGGGGCGCGCTCCACGACCACGGTGGCGAACCCGGCGAGTGCCGCGAGCGCCGCGGCCGCCGCCATCGTCTTGCGGCTCGAACGATCCGACAACCGTCCCCACACGGGCGCGCTCACGAACCCCGCGGCGCCGCTCGCGACCAGCATGCCGCCGAGCTGCGCGACCTGGCCTCCGGATTCGCGGCTTGCGAGCGCGACGTAGAACGGCGCGACCAGCGCCGTCGACAGGAGCAGCGTGCGCACGATGAGGAAGCGGCGCAGGTCGGTGTCCCTGCGGATCAGGCCGAGCTGCTTCACGGCCTCGGCGATCGCGTTGCCGCCGCCTTCCGTCGCGCCCGGATATTCGACGATGAGGCTGAAGAGAAACGCGGCGAGCAGCCACAACGCGCCGGCCGCGGCGAGCAGCGCGCCGAACAACGCGGCGCCCTGTGCATCCGGCGCCGCCGTCAGCCAGAACGCGCCGGTCGCGACGGTGATGCCGCCGGCGAGCGAGGATGCATAGCCGCTCGCCATGCCGCGGCGGTTCTTGCTCACCGTCTTGCCGAGCACGTCCTTGTCCGCCACCGACGCCACGCCCCGGGCGAGGCTGAACAGCACGAGCAACGCGAGCACGGCCCATCCCGCGGCCGCGCCGCGCAAGCTGACGGCGGCCAGCGCCATGCCGAGGACGGCGAGCCCTTCCACCACGCTCCCCGCCACCCAGAACCATTTCCGCACCGGCACGCGGCGGATGTAGCCCGCGACGAAGAGCTGCGGCAGGAGCGACAGCGATTCCCGGATCGGCACCAGCCAGCCGAGCGTCCACGCGGGCGCGCCGGCGTGCATCAGGAGCCACGTGAGCACGACTTTCGGGCTTGACAGGAGATCGCCGGTCTTGGTGGCGACCAGCGAGGCGATGTGCATGAAGAAATTGCGCGGCTGCTCCCGGCACGCCTCTTCCGGAATGTCGCGGCAGACCCGCGCATCCTCGTCGCCGGTGAGGAGATCGTAGAGATTGCGAGTGATGTCGGTTTGTGTGCGTGCCACTGCCAATCGATCCGTTGTGCCGGCGTGAGAGAGGCGCACTGGCAGGCTGTTGAAGAACAGTCTGCGCCAGCGCCGCGTGCGCCCGTCCCGGTCAACATCGCGCCCGCGCCGGCAAGCCCCGCGCCTTCCTGCCGGGCTTCGCTACGTTACAATGCGCGACTTCGCCGAGGAGGGCCGCACATGCAGACCAGGACGATGCCGACGAAATTGCGAAGCTTCATGGTAGCAGCCTGCAGCGCGGTCCTCCTGCTCGGGCCGGCGCTGGCCGATGCGGCGGGCAGAACGCCGGCGCAGGGCACGCACGGCATGGTGGCCTCGTCGTCGGCACTGGCTTCCGCCGTCGGCGTGAACGTCCTGAAAGAAGGCGGCAACGCCGTCGACGCGGCGGTCGCCACGGCGTTCGCGCTCGCGGTGACGCTGCCGTCCGCGGGCAACCTCGGCGGAGGCGGCTTCATGGTTTACCACGGCGTGGACGGCTCGGCGACCACGTTCGACTTCCGCGAGAAAGCGCCGCTCGCGGCGACCGAAAGGATGTACCTCGATGAAGAGGGCAACGTTCGGGACAACTCGAATCACGAAGGTATCCTCGCGGTCGGCGTGCCGGGCACGGTGGCAGGGCTTGCGCTCGCGCACGAGAAGCTCGGGCGGCTCGAGTGGTCCGAGCTCGTCGCGCCCGCGGAAAAGCTCGCGCGCAAAGGGTTCCCCCTCACGTGGGCGTTGCAGGAACAGTTCGCGGAGCGCAAGGAATACTGGGACCAGTACCCGAGCTCGGCGAAGAAATTCCTGAAGCCGGACGGCTCTTTTAGGCAGGCCGGCGAGATGTGGGTGCAGCCGGATCTCGCGGCGACGCTGGAGCGCATCCGCAAGCTCGGCAAGGACGGGTTCTACCGCGGACGCACGGCGGCGCTGATCGCCGACTTCATGCAGGAGAACGGCGGGCTCATCACGCGCGAGGACCTCGAGCGTTATCGCGCGGTGGAACGCGAGCCGATCCGCGGCACGTATCGCGGCCTGCAGATCGTCAGCATGCCGCCGCCGAGCTCGGGTGGCGTGGTGCTGGTCGAGATGCTCAACATTCTCGAAGGCTTCGACCTCGCGGAGCTGGGGCACAACTCGGCGCTTTACCTGCACCTGCTGACGGAAGCGATGCGCCGCGGCTATGCCGATCGCGCGCAGTACCTCGGCGATCCGGATTTCAACCCCGACATGCCGCTCGAACGGCTCACCTCCAAGGCGCACGCGAAAGCGCTGCGCGCGAGCATCGACCCCGAGCACGCGTCCGTGAGCGATCCCGCGCGCTTCGCGGAACCCTACGAGAGCCCCCAGACCACGCACATCTCGGTGGTCGACGAGGAAGGCAACATGGTGGCGCTCACGTACACCCTCGAGTGGAGCTACGGGTCGCACATCGTCGTCGGCGGCGCGGGCTTCCTGCTGAACAACGAGATGGGCGACTTCAACGCCCGGCCGGGAGTGACCGACCGGACGGGATGGATCGGCACGGAGCCGAACCTGATCGAGCCGGAGAAGCGCATGCTCTCCAGCATGACCCCGACGATCGTGGCGAAGGACGGTGTCCCGGTGCTCGCGATCGGCTCGCCGGGCGGCAAGAGCATCATCAACACGACGATGCAGGTGATCCTGAACATCGTGGATCACGGCATGAACGTCGCCCAGGCCATCGAGGCCGGCCGCATCAACCATCAATGGCTGCCCGACGTGACGCGCATCGAGCGCACGGCCGTCACGCCGGACACGCTGCGCCTGTACGAGGGCTACGGGCACGAGGTGCGGCTGTCCGACGAGGGCTGGGGCCAGGCAATGGGCGTCTGGCACGATCTCGCGAACGACTTGTACCTCGGAGCCGCCGACTCGCGCGCCGCCGACGGCGCTGCCACAGGCTGGTAGGAGCGCAACGCGCGCGACCGAACGCAGGCACGTTCGCACTGAGCATCGTTCACGCACGGCACCATTGCCGAAAGGGCGGAGCCGTGGTCGGGGGAGTCCCTCTCGGCGGCGTGCGAGGCAGGGAAGCCGAGCCCGCAGGACCACAGGGACGTGCTCGTGTCCGGCGCCGAGAGGGAGCTCCCCCGGCCGCGGGTCCGCCCCTGCCACCGCAGCCAAACGTGCGTGAACGGTGCGGTCGCAAAGAGTGCGGGCCACGATGATCATCACGGTCGCGCGCGATGCGCGCTTTACGGCGGCGGGGTGAGGGATTTCAGGTAGACGGCGATCGCGTGGCGGTCGGCGTCGGTGAGGTGGCTCGTGCCCTCGTCGATGACGTCGGCCATCGCGCCGCCCGCGAAATCGCCGTCCGGCAGCATGCCGGATTCGAGGAAGTACTCGATGTCGCGCGTGGACCATTCACCGATCCCGTCTTCCGGGTCGGCGGTGATGTTCGGCACTTTGTCGCCTTCCGGGCCGTCCGGGTTGCCGGTGAGGGCGCGATCCCGCTCGAGCGCGCCGAAGCGGCTGCGCGGCGTGTGGCACTCGCCGCAATGCCCGAGGTGGCGTACGAGGTAGGCGCCGCGGTTCCACTCCCTGCTTTGGTCCGGATCGGGCTCGAAGCGGCCGGGCTCGAAATAGCGGCGTTTCCAGAGGCCCGCTGCCAGGCGCGAGGACAGCAGCACAGAGAGGTCGTGCTCTTTGTTCGGCTGGCGCACCGGCTCGAGCGAGAACAGGTACGCCTTCATCGCGAGCAGGTCCTCGCGCGTGATGCCGGTGTAGGACGTGTACGGGAACGCAGGGAAGTAGTGATCGCCGTCGGGATTCACGCCGTTCCAGAATGCGTTCAGGAAATCCTCGTCCGACCAGCTTCCGATCCCGGTTTCCTCGTCGGGCGTGATGTTCGGACTGTAGAACGTGCCGAAGGGTGACTCGATCGCCCGGCCGCCGGCGAACGGCACGGCGCCCTCCTCCTCCGCGACATGGCAGGTGATGCAGCCGCCGGCGCGGACCAGGTATTCACCGCGCTCGACCAGGTCTTGCCCGGCCGCGTCGGCAGCCGTCGTCAGCAGACAGAGGACGGCGGCGCAGCAAAGTGCGCGGCCGCCCGCGGCTGATCGCTCAATCGTCATCCTTGCGGAAACGGTCGTGGCAGCCCTTGCAGGCTTTGCCCACGTCACGGAAAGCGGAACCCATCGCGGCTTCGTCGCCGGACGCGGTCGCATCCGCGAATGCCGCGGTCGCTTCCTTCAGTTGTGCGACGGCTTCGGCGAACGCGTCCGGGTCGTCCCAGATCGCGGGCAGCGCTTCCGAATCGCCGACGTTCGAGCCTGCCGGAAAGATCTGCTCGATCTCCGAGGCGGACAACGCGAGCGCCTCGGCATGCTTCGCGAGATAGCCGTCGTAGTCCACGAGGCCGCGCACATGCAGGGAAATGGCTTTCACATGACCGCCGAGCGACGACATCACCGCCTGCCGGTAATCCTTCGCATCCTCCGGGCTGGGGTCGGCCAGCGTGTTGGCCGAAAAGGCGCCGATGCCGAGGCTGGCGACGGCGGCGATGGAAACGGGAATCCTGCGCTGCATGTGGGACGCTCCTTCCTGCTCTCGGGGGCGATCAGGATACCTGCCGCACCGCGGCAGGTCACGAACGGCGGTGCGCAGCGACCTCTCCGGAGCAGCCCGCCATACGGAAGACAGCGATTATCGGGTCGCGCGCAATGCGCGCTCCTGCGGGAGGAGCGGCAGGGTGATTCGCGACGGGTGCGTGAGATCGTGGTGGATGGTGATGGTGGCGGGGCGCGATTCGGACGACGTCGCCTCCGACTCGCCCGTCTGGAGATTCAGCGAGAGGTGCGGTGCAAATGACGCCGAGATCTGCACGCGGATGCGGTGGCCGGGAGCGAAGGTGTTCGCGGTAATGAGGTGCGGCAGCCTGAGCGCGTAAATTTCGCCCGGCGTGAGGAGCTGCCGGCCCGCTTGCGGGTCGCGCCAGCTCGCGCGCAGCGCGTCGTTGCCGGGGCCCATGAGCGTGAACGCGCGTCCGTCCGGATACACGTCGAGCACCTTCACCCACAGATCGAGATCGCGGCAGTCGCAGGACACGTACACGACGGCCTCGATCGCGCCCGCGACGGTCAGCGCTTCGCTGAGCGGCGCGCTGTCGAACACCAGCACGTCGCGGCGCGCGGCGAGCACGGCGTAATCCTGCGGGCCATAGCTTGCGTACGGATCGGTCACCGGTTGAGCGGGATCCGACACGAACGCACTCTCGCCCGGTGTGCCGGCCCTCGGCGCGCTGCGTGAAAGCCGGGTGCGCTCGCCCGCGGTCGTGAGATACAGCGGCAGCGGCTTTGTTCCCTCGGGAGGCCAACCCGACGCTTCCGCCCAGCGGTTCTCGCCCATCACGAAGTAACGGACGCGCGGGCCGGAAGCGAAGCGGTTGTCGGCGCCTTTCAGGTAGCGATCGAAAAAGTCGAGCACGAGGTCGTCGTAATCGATTGCCGCCTCTGGCCCGAAGTCGAGCGCGCCGGTCGTATGCGCCTCGGTCGAGCCGACGCCGTGCACCCAGGGGCCGAGCACCAGGTGCGTATCGTCACGGCCGGCGGCGCGCAGGCCCGCGAAATTCGTCGTCGCTCCCTCGGGCCCGTACGCCTCGTCGTACCAGCCGCTCAAGTTCAGCACTGCGGCTTCGATCGCGGCGTAGCGGCCGCGGATCTCGGCCCAGTTCCACCACGGATCGTCCGGCGGGTGGCGCAGCCACTCGTAGTAGTACGGCGCGACCTCGCGCAGGTACGGGAGCGCGAGCAGCGGCCGCCAGCTTCGGTAGGTATCGGCAACTTCCTCCCACGCCTGTGTCGCCGCGGGCAGCCCGAGCCGCTCGCGCGCATCGGGCGCGATGTTGGCGTAGATCCACGGCAGCCACGACAGGTCGAAGATGCCGTGCATGTAGAAGAAATTGCGCGGCGAGGAGAAGGTCATCGCGGGCACCATCGCGGTCAAGTGCGGCGGCTCTTCCAGCGCGGCGAGCCACTGCACGGCGCCGGGATACGAAAGCCCGTACGTGCCGACCTCGCCGTTCGACCACGGCTGGGCCGCCGCCCACTCGATCGTGTCGTAGCCGTCGCGCCCTTCGTTGCGATACGGATCGAACACGCCTTCTGAGGCGTAACGCCCGCGCACGTCCTGCAGCACCACGGCGTAGCCGCGGCGCAGCGCCTCGCGATGCGTGTCGTAGGCCTCGGCGGCGAACTGCTTGCCGTAGGGCGTGCGGTAGACGAGCACCGGGAACGGGCCGCCGGATGCGGGGCGCCGGACGTCCGCGCGCAGCACGACGCCGTCGCGCATCGGCACGGCGACGTTCTTCTCGGAGATCGGGGCCGCTTGCCGGGGCTGTGTTTGCGGCTGCGGTTGGTCGCGCGCAATGCGCGCTCCTACAGCGGTGTCGGGCACCGCCTCCGAGTTTTGTGATTGGGGCGGCGGCTGGTCGCGCGCGATGCGCGCTTCTACACGCGGTATTTGCGGCGTAGTCCATGCCGCGAGCGCAAGGAGCGCAACCGCGGTGAAGCAGATTCGGAAGGCGGGATTCATGCCGGCAATGCCATATCGTGGAACCTCGGGCGGCACGGCCGCGTCGCGTTCATTTATGCTCGGCTCCGGCTTCGCTCCCGGAGACACGATGCGCAGCAACACCGCCCGGCTCGCGCAGGCACTGTGCCTGACGCTCGTCACCGCCGCAACCGCGCACGCCGCGGACTATACGCACTACGTCACCGGCGATCCGCGCGACGTGGTCACGCCCACGCGCGGGCTCGTCGTGCTGCAGGGCGGTGGCGACGACGTCGACGAAAACTACGTGCGCATGGGCCGGCTCGGCGGCGGCGGCGATTTCGTCGTGCTGCGTGCCTCCGGTGCCGACGAATACAACGACTACATCTTCGACCTGTGCGCCTGCGACTCTGTCGAGACGCTGGTGTTCTCGTCGCGCGCAGCCGCATTCGATCCGTTCGTGATCGAGACGATCGAGCACGCGGAGGCCCTGTTCATCGCCGGCGGCGACCAGTCGCGCTACGTGCGCTTCTGGCAGGGCACGCCGGTGGAGACGGCGATCGAGTCCGTGGCCGCGAAGCCCGCGCCGATCGGCGGCACGAGTGCCGGCATGGCCGTGCTCGGGGAGTTCGCCTACAGCGCGATGAGCGACGCGAGCCTCACGTCGGAAAGGGCCTTGAGCGATCCTTTCAACGAAGATCTCACGCTCGCCCGCAATTTCCTCGACCTGCCCGGGATGGAGAACGTCATCACCGACCAGCACGTCGAGGAGCGGAATCGCATCGGGCGCACCGTCGCCCTGCTCGCCCGCCTGCTGCACGACGGCTGGACGGCCGATGCGCGCGCGATCGCCGCCGATCGCGAGACCGCGCTGCACGTCGATCCGGCGACCGGCAAGGCGCAGGTGTTCGCGACCGCCGAGCACGAGACGCCGTACGTCTGGTTCCTGCGCGCGACACATCCGCCCGAGCAATGCGCGGCCGGCAAGCCGCTCGTCTTTCCCGACGTGCAGGTGTATCGCATAGGGCCGGGCGAGAGCTTCGACCTCGACACGTGGCGAGGCGAAGGCGGCATCGCGTATTCGTTTTCGGCGGAAGGCGGGACGCTCGCCTCGTCGCGCGGCGAGATTTATTGATAGCCGCTCCAGCGTGCGTCGTCTTCAGAAGCGGAACGTGTAGCTCACCTTGAGCGTGATCTCGCGGTAGACGGATGAGTAACGGTCGTTGCCGTCGGGATCCTCGAGCACGCGGTTGACCACGAGCAGCGCTTCCCTCCCGGCCTCGGGCACCCAGCGCAGGATGCTGTTGATGCCGAGCGACTCCGACACGTTGTCGTACTGGAGTAAGTTCTCCCAGTACCACGTCGACGTGAACGCGACGTCGGCTTTCAGGCGCGCGAGGCGCGTCGTGAACTCGCCTTGCGGCAGGTCGACATCGTTCCACTCGAAACCTGCCCCGAGCCGGAAATGCGCGCTCGGACGCCACACCAGGTCGGCGGCGGCGCCGAGAAGCTCGCCCTCGTAAAACTCGCCGTCGCAGGCCTCGCTCACGACGGCGAGCACGCGGTGCTCGCCCGTCGCGAGCTCTGCGCAGAGCTGCGTGAACTCGTAGTCGCCCGCCGGGATCACCACGCCGTCCGAGATCTCGAACGGCTCCGTGAGGTGCTCGCGGTGGATTCTGGTGTTGATCTCCAGCACGTCGGCCGCCTGATTCTCGGCCTCGAAGAAGGCGAGCTCGAGCGCCTGGGAGACGAGGCCGCCGCCGATCCGCTCCATGCGCTCAAGCTCGATCTTGCTTTCCAGCGAGCGGACGAAGGAGTCCGTCGGGCGCCACAGCCAGCCGACCTCCAGCCTCTCCTCGCGTACGCCGGTCTCGTTCACGAAACCGAGCGCCGGATAGAAGTTCTCCTGGATCTCCTTCCAGCCGCCCTCGATCTGCAAGCCGCGCCGGCCGGGCAATTCGAAGCTCAGGCCGAACGCCGCGTCGTCACCCTCGAGACCGTCCGTCTGCGTGCGCTGGTACCACGCGGCAGCGACGACGGTGCGGTCCGCGGACAGGCGCGTGTTGAGGTAGCGGAAATCGACGCCGAGAAGCGAGTTGTCCCGCGTGCCCTCCGGGTCGCCGCGCGTGACGATCATGCCGAGCGCGGACTCGGCGAGCACGTGCGCGGCGGCGCGGACGACCAGGAGCTCGCTAGAGCCCGGGCCAATCACCGCGTCCTGAGAGACGCCGAGCAGCCCCAGATCGAATCCGCCGACCCGGCCGGTCAGCTTCCCGCCCACGTCGATGTCGACCGGCTCGCCCTCGTCCGACAGGCCGATGCGCCGCGAGAAGAACGGTAGCCCGTTCTCGTCGCCGATGCGCCCGAAGGCGAAGATGTCCGCATCGCTCAGGAAGAACTGCCGCTGCTCCGGGAAGAACAGGTCGAAACGCGTGAGGTTGATCTCGCGGGTGTCGGCGGTGGTGCCGGAAAAATCGGTGTTGAGCGTCAGGGCGGCGGTGAGCGCCGGCGTCGGCTTGTAGAAGACGTCGAGCGAGGGCTCGAGGAACGTATCGGCAGCCACGCCGCGCTCACGCCGCTCGCCGGAACGCAGCGCCGGCACCACGTCCAGCCCGCGGCCGGGCTCGATGCCGGCGAGCCCGGCGAGCTCGCCCATGATCGCGGGGTTCTGCGTCCGGTTGTGGGAGACCCAGCCGAAGCGCTCGTTGCGCCGGCCGAGCCAGCGCGTGAAGTTGATGCCCCAGGTGGCGTTGCGCGGATCGAAGGACAGCGTCTTGAACGGGATCGCCATCTCCGCGGTCCACCCGGCATCGTCGCGGTGCGCGGCGCCGCGCCAGATGCCGGTCCAGTCCCAGTCCTCTTCCGTGACCTCCGTGTACAGCGCCTCGCTGCGCACGCCGTTCGGGTTGAGGTCGAAGATGTAGCCGCCCTGGCCCTGGTCGAACGGGTCGAGCATGACGGAGAAGCCGTCCTCCCCGAAGGAAACGTCGCCCTGGCGCAGCACGCGCGCCGTTATCGCCCCGGGCTCGCTGTCGTAGAAGCGCGCGCCGAAGTACAGCGCATCGCTGCCGTAGAGCACATAGATGACGGAACGCTCCGATGGTGGCGCGTACTCGTCCGGCTCGACCATGTGCAGGTCGTCGACGACGGCGGCTTCCTGCCACGCGGCGTCGTCCAGCCGTCCGTCGATCACCGGCGGCGTGCGCGTGAACGCGGCCTGCACCGATTTGCCGCCGGCCCGCGCGGCGAAAGCGTGCGGTGCCAGGGCACAACAGGCGAGAGCCGCCGCGCCGGCCGCGAGCCGCGCGACACGGCGCGCGTGCCTTGGATTTCGCAGCCTCAACGGCGCGCTCGCCTCGGCAGGGCGCCGCAAGGGCCTCGCCGTGCCGTCATGCGGCGCCAGCCCGGCTGTCGCCGCCGCGCGCGTGCTCCCGCGGACCGCCGCTCGGGCGGCGGTGTCTCACATCCTGTATAAGGGGTGACCACCGCTGGCCTATGATGCAGCGCTCCGCCGTTCCGGAACGACCGGCAGGCTGATCACCAGGGAAGCTCCGCACAAGAGGGCCGCCGTGCAGACAGACACCAGGAGCTCTCGACCCATGACCCGGCTCGCCCTTCTCTGCCCGCTGCTCGTGCTGCTCGCGAGTGCACCGGCTGCGGCCGCGGAGACGCCGGCGGATTGCGCGCCCTGCACCCTGCGCGTGATGACCTTCAACATCGAATGGGGCGGCACGCACGTGCAGTTTGCGAGCATCCCCGAGGCGATCGTCGCCGCGCGCGCGGACATCGTCGGAGTGCAGGAACCCGAGGGCAATCTCGAGCGGCTCGCGACCGGGCTCGGCTGGCATTTCAGTCGTCGCAATCACGTCATCTCCCGCTATCCGCTGATCGATCCGCCGGGCGGGGACGGCCGCTTCCTGTTCGTGGAGATCGCACCGCAGCAAATCGTCGCCGTAGCCAACGTGCACCTGCCCTCGGACCCGTACGGACCGGACCGGCTGCGCGCGGGGGCCACGCCGGACCAGGTCATGGCGCTGGAACGCGAGGTGCGGCTGCCGGAGGTCGCCCCGGTGCTCGACACCCTCGCCCCGATCGCCGCGCGCGGCGTGCCCGTGTTCCTGACCGGCGACTTCAACTCGCCGTCGCACGCAGACTGGACGGAGGCCGCGGTCGGGCAGGTGCCGTATCGCGAGACCGCCTTCGGCTGGCCGGTGAGCCGCGCGATCGAGGCGGCCGGGCTGCGCGATTCCTGGCGCACCGTGCATCCCGACCCGGTCGCCGAGCCGGGGTTCACGTGGTGGGCGGCGCGGCCGCGCATCGAGAGCTACAACCCCTCGGATCCGCGCGAGCGCGACCGCATCGATTTCGTGTGGTTCGCGGGCCCGGCGAGCCCGGTGTCGAGCGAGATCGTCGGCGAGGAAGGCGAGCCTGCGGCCGCCCTGAGCATCACGCCGTGGCCGAGCGACCATCGTGCGGTGGTTTCGGAGTTCCGCGTCACTCCCGCGCCCATGCCGGTGCTGGTCACGACGGAAAAGCGCGTGCAGCGGGTCGGCGAGAACGTGCGCGTGCGCTTTGAAGCCGGCGAGACGGGCGCCGTCGTCCTGCTGCAGCACGCGGAGCAGGACGGCAAGATCACCGAGCGGCGGCTCGCGGGCGGCGAGCGGCGGGGCGAGATCGAGCTGCCGACCACCGGTTTCGCGCCGGGCACCTATCGCCTGCTGCTGCTCGGCGCCGACGGGCGCACCCTCAGCCGCAACGACTTCCGGCTGCGGGATGCCGCCGCCGGGGCCTCCCTGCGCATCGGCCCCGGGGAGTTCGCCGTCGGCGACCCGCTGCCGTTCTCCTGGGAGAACGCACCCGGCAACCGCCTCGACTGGATTGCGGTGTTCGACGCCGAGGCCCCGCCCGAGTCGCAGCGCTATCGAGCGTATGCCTACGTGCACGCGGAGAGCGGGGGAACACTGGAGCTCGGCGCGCGCACGGCCGCCGGGGAGTGGCCGCTGCCGCCCGGCCGCTACGTCGCGCGGCTGCTGCTGGACGACGGCTATGGCCTGCTCGCCGAATCCGCGCCGTTCGAGATCGTCGCGCCGGTCGACCGGCCCGGTGCTGCGCATTGAAGCTTGCACTCTTCTGTTACGCTCCGCTCACCCGAGGCCGGGTTCTACAGACGCGGGCACCCCGCGTGCCGTCTGCTGTTTCAGCATGACACCACGCACGGCGTGCCGGAACGTTAAGTTCTGCTTATGGACGGCATGGCCGCGCCGGCCCAGAGCGCGCGATTCCACAATGTGACCTCGGGCTGTTCAACTTTCTGCGATCAGGGCATTGTCGAAGCGTTCTTTTGCGGCGCGCCGGCGGCGCTTGCCGGCGCGCATGAGCATCCTCGGGGGAGTGCCACATGAGCGCAGCCAATACACCCGCCGACCGGCGCGGGGCCATACACGAACCTGCCGACCTAGAGCGCATCGCCTGGTCACAGCCGATGACGCCGCTCGCGGCCGCCGTCGTCGCTGCCCTGACACCCGCCGGTGCCGCCCTGGCACAGCAATCGCAGGGACTCGAGGAAATCGTCGTCACCGCCACGCGGCGCGAGACGAGCCTCCAGGATGTGCCGCAAAGCATCACCGCTTTTTCGACGGCCGACATCCAGCGGCAGGCCTTCCAGAACATGCACGACTACATACAGGCCCTGCCCAGCATGAATCTCGTCGGCGTCATGCCGGGCCGGAATTCGGTCATCATGCGCGGCATCTCGACGGGCTCCTCGGAGTACCGCACCGACAGTCAGGTCGCCGTGTACCTGGACGAGCAGCCGATGACGTCGATTTCGCAGCAGGTCGACGTGCGAATGGTCGACATCGCGCGCATCGAATCGCTGCCGGGACCGCAGGGTACGCTGTTCGGCTCGAGCTCCCAGTCGGGCACGCTGCGCATCATCACCAACAAGCCGGACCATGCGGGCCTCTCCGGGCAGGTCGAAGCGGTCGCCGCCACCACGAAGGGCGGCGAAGCGAGCTACGACCTGAACGCGTGGATGAACATTCCCCTCATCGACGAGAGACTTTCGATCCGGGCCGTTGCGTTTACGGCGTCCGAGGGCGGCTACGTCGACAACATCCTGGGCACGGACCTTTCCGGCAGCGGTGACAATGCCGATGTCGTCGAGGACGACTGGAACGACTACGACGTCAACGGCGGCCGCCTGGCCGCGCTGTGGACCGTCAACGACGACTGGGACGTTCTTGCAACCTTCATCCTCCAGAACAGCACCGCGCACGGCACCTGGGAATCCGACCCCGAGCTGGGGGACTACAAGATCACGCGCTTCTTCGACGAGTACCGCGAGGACGACTGGTACCAGTCGGCGTTGACCGTGACCGGCGACCTCGGCTTTGCCGAGCTGTCGTTCACCGCTGCCGACTTCGATCGGGACATCAACTACGAATGGGACAACATGATGTACGAGCAGTGGAGAACTGCTTACTACGGTCCCTATTTCCCGCTGTACGACACGGACTACTCGAATGGCACGACCTTCAACTGGCAAGGCCAGGAGCGCTATTCGTTCGAAGCCCGGCTGACCTCGCAGGGCGAGAGCCGGTTGCAATGGATGGTCGGAGCGTTCTACGAGAGCGTTTACGACTGGTGGTTCTACGGCGCGCTGGTCCCCGGGCTCACCTCGACGGATGCCTGGGACGCTGCACAGGCGTACGCCGCTTACTACAGTGGCGCAGGTTACGACGTGCAATATCCACTGCCGCCGACCGACATCTACTACCAGGAAACGTTCGACAAGAAAATCAAGCAGACCGCCGTATTCGGCGAGGTGACCTGGAACCTGACGGACCAATGGGACGTCACTGGCGGCCTGCGCTGGTTCGAATACGACCGCCGGGAATTCGACATCCTGGAAGTCCCCAAGGGGCTGCCGGTATCCGGCTCATACGACATTGGCGGACGGCTGGACAGCTCGGGCGTGTCAAACGACACCGTGATGAAGTTCAGCACCCGCTTCCATTTCGATGACGACCGGATGGTCTATCTGCTCTACAGCGAGGGATTCCGCCTCGGCGGCAACAACAGCCAGCGCGCCGCGGCCACGGGACTGGTTCCGCTGAACTACGGGCCGGACAAGCTGATGAACTACGAGGGCGGACTCAAGAGCGAATGGCTGGATAACCGGCTGCAACTGAATGTCTCCCTATTCCACATGGTATGGGACGACATCCAGGTCAACGCCGACATCGACGATGCACCCTGGTGGCTCGGCGGCACACTCAATGCCGGCAAGGCGACATCGACGGGCGCCGAGATCAACGGAACGTGGTACGTCACCGACAATCTCCAGTTCGAAGCCAGTGCCTTCCTGGCCGATGCGGAATTCGCGGAAACGTTCATGACACAGGACGGCGACACGATACCGGAAGGCACGTCGATGCCGCACTCGCCGGAGCGAAAGCTGTGGGCAGCCGTGCAGTACACCGTTCCGAACCTGGACTTCGTCGACGGCGAGCTCTGGCTGCGCTACGACACGAGTTACCAGTCGGAGAGTTACGACACGTGGGGCTACGCCATCGACCGCGATCCGGAGGGCATCGTCCCATCCTCGATCTCGGCCAATTTCCAGGTGGGCATGCAGCTCGCAAACGACCTGGGTATCTCGCTCATGGTGCGCAACGTCTGGGATCGGCGCAACGTGAACTTCCTCAGCAATTACGGCTACGGCGAGTTCTTCGGCGACCCGCGCTACAATGCGATCACGGCGCTGGAGAAGCCGCGCACCATCAGCCTGACGCTCCGCAAGGGCTTCGAGTAGGAGCGCGCATCGCGCGCGACCGGCGATCCCAGGCGCGTTCGGTCGCGCGTAGTGCGCGCTCCTGCAGCATAATGCACGCATGAAGCTCATCACGACCTCGGTCGTGCGCGGCAGCCGGCAGGGCGAGAGCCACGGGGGCGTCTACCTGATCGACCTGGAAGCCCGCAGCGCCACGCAGGCGGTCGACTGGAACAAGGCGGACATCGACTGGCAGGGGCGCGGCTGGGACCGCGGGCTGCGCGGCATCGCGTTCGACGGCGAGACGGTATACATCGCCGCCAGCGACGAGTTGTTCGCGTACACGCCCGACTTCCGGCGCATCGGCAGCTGGCGCAACCGCTATCTCAAGCACTGCCACGAGATCGCCGTCTGGCAGCGCACGCTGTTCCTGACTTCGACGGGCTTCGACAGCATCCTCGGGTTCGATCTCGACGCGCAGCGCTTTTTCTGGGCCCTGCACGTGTCAGAATCCGAGCACCGCTTCCGCGGCAGGCGCTATGACCCGTGCAGCGAGAGCGGGCCGATGCTGCTGAACAAGCTGCACGTCAACAGCGTGCACTGCAACGAGCACGGGATGTACATCGGGGGACGGCGTACCGGCGGCTTGCTGCACTTCAACGGCAAGGCGATCCGGATGGCGGTGGAGCTGCCCGCAGGCTGCCACAACGCACGCCCGTTCCGCGACGGCGTGCTGTTCAACGACAGCGAGGCGGACGCGCTGCGCTACGCGGGCCGCGGCGAAGGCGAGGAGGACCGCGCGTTCCGCGTGCCGGCCTACCCGCCCGAGCGGCTCACGCACGCCGGCGAGGACACGAGCGGGCTCGCGCGCCAGGGCTTCGCGCGCGGGCTCGCCGTGCTGTCGGATAGCGTGGTGGCCGGCGGCTCGTCGCCTTCGACGGTCACCGTCTACGATTTGCCCGGCAACCGCCCGCTGCTGTCCGTCAACCTCACTCTCGACATCCGCAACGCCATCCACGGCCTCGAGGTCTGGCCTTACGACTGACCGGCGTGCTTCACGGCGTCCGGCAAGGCGTCGAGGATGTCGGCGAGCTCTTCCTGCCACAGGCCGAGATGGCTTTCGTACCGCCGCCAGCGCCCCAGCCCCTGCCGATTGATCGGCTGCCGCACCTGCTCGGAGCTCGCTGTCTGCACCGCGCGCTCGGTTTCGTGAAAACGCAGGCAGGCGTCCTCGAACGGCAGGCCGCAGTGCGCGAGGATGCGCCGCACCTGCCCTTCGAGATCGAGCACGGTTTCCTCGTAGTGCACGTCGAGCACCTTGCCGGGCAGCACCGCGTGCCAGTGCTGCATGGTGAGCCAGTACTGGCGGTAGTAGTCCGCGAGGTCCTGCACGTCGTAAGTCCAGTGCTGGCCCTTGCCCCAGAGCTGCCGCCAGGCGCCGAGCAGGTTGTCGAGCGGGTGCCGGCAGGTGTGGATGATCTTCGCATTCGGCAGGATCAGGTGCAGGAAGCCGACGTGCGGAAAGTTGTTCGGCAGCTTGTCGGTGAAGAACGGCTTGTCGGTGAGCCGATGGCGCCGGGTCTCGTCGACGTACTGCTGCCCGTAGGCGCGCCAGTCCTTCTTGCGCAGCAGCCGCAACGCGCGCGGGTATTGCATGTTGTCCGGCCGGTACCGACCGACCGACGCGGCGATCCTGCCGAGATTCGAGAGCTCGGCGGTGCCCTCGACGAGGCTGTGGCTCGCGAGGATCTGCTCGACCAGGGTGGAGCCAGAGCGCGGCAGGCCGATGATGAAGATCGGATCGGGGGCGTCAATGCCGTTGCCCGCGTGTTCCTCGAGGAACTCGCGCGTGAAAACGCCACGGATCTCCTCCTGCCGCGATTCCATTCCCAGCGGATCGTGCGCGACCTGCATGCGCTGGCGCTGGTTGGCCGTCTCGTACCAGCGCCATGCCCGGTCGTAGTCGCCGCGGTCCTCGTAAGCCTTGCCGAGCGCGAACCGGAAGTGGATATCGGCCGCCGGCGGCAGGTCGTCACGCGCGACCTGCTGCTCCATCGCCGCGACCTCGTGCTCCGCGAAACGGAACACCTTGAGGTTCGCCATGCTCCAGTACACTTCCCCGAAATCGGGCTTCACGCGGATGGCCGCGCGGTAGGCCGCGAGCGACGCCTCCTGGTTGCCGAGCGTCTTCAGCACGTGCGCGTAGCCCATCTGCATCGCTGGCGCGTCGGGCTCGAGCTCGACCGACTTCGCATAGGCCTTCACCGCTTCCTGCGGATGACCGGAAAACGCCAGCGAATTGCCCAGCGCTCCCCACGCGAACGCGTTCTCGGGCTCGAGCTCGCAGGCCTTGCGATAGCAATCGATCGCTTCGACGTTGCGCTTCGCCTCGTGCAGCACGCCGCCCAGCAGGATCCACGCACTCGTGAAATCGGGCGCAACCTGGGTGGCGCGCCGCAGCAGCGCCTCGGCGTCCGAGAGGTTCTCCTTGTCGCGCAGCCAGACGTTCGCGAGGCAGCGCATCGCGTCCACGTTGTCGGGATTGCGCTGCAGCGCTTCGCGGAAGGCGGCAATCGCTTCCTCCTTGCGGCCGGCCTGGAGGTGCTGGATGCCCTGCGCCACGATGCCGCGGTCCGGGTCGCGCTCGAGGTACTCCTCGAACGCGGCGTCGGCCTCCTTGCCGCGCCCGAGCGCCGCGAGCGCATGGCCGAGCTTCCTGCGCGCGAGCGGCAGGGTCGGCTCCAGCGCCAATGCCTTCTCGTAGCAGCGCACCGCCTCCGCGAAGCGCTCCTGCGTGGCGAGCACGTTGCCGAGATCCTCGTGCGCGAGCGGCATGTCCGGGGCGAGGGCGAGCGCGAAGCGCGCCTTTTCTTCGGCCTCCGCGAGCCGCCGCTGCTTCAGGAGGGCGTGGCAAAGCAGGCGCAGGTGCGGAAGGGAGCCCGGAGAGAGCTGCAGGTAATCGCGGCAAATCTCCTCCGTGCGCAGGGGACGGTTGTCGCGCAGGGCTTCGATCGCGGCGGTAATGCTCGCCTCGGGACCGGAGGTGGCGGGTTTCGCGGTGTTCATGGGCTCTTGGGCCGAATTCTACTGCCGCCGTCGCCCGCGAGGCGGCCTGCTACGGCGATTCCGCGGCGGTGGCGGCGCCGCGGACGTGGCGGTCGAACCAGGCGACGAGGCGCTCGAGGTAATCCTTTTCGAAACGTGTGTCCCAGCCGCCGTGGTGCGCGCCGGGATACACGACGAGGCGCGTCTCGATGCCGCGCGTCTTGAGCGCCTGGTAGAACAGCTCCGAGTTCAGGATCGGCACGTTCCAGTCGATACGCCCGCCGATGAACATCGTCGGCGTCACGACCTTGTCCGCTTGCAGGATCGGCGACAGCCGGTCGTACAGCTCGCGGTTCTCCCATGGCGTGCCAAGCTCCCAGCGGTACCAGCGCTGGTAGATGTCATGGCCGAAATTCGCGGCGATGAACGCGTGGCCGGCGCCGGACACCGCGGCCTTGAAGCGGTCCGTGCGCGTGATGACGACGTTCGTCATGTAACCGCCGTAGGAATAGCCGGTCACGGCGAGGCGTTCGGGATCCGCGAGGCCCGCCTCGACGGCGTAGTCGACGGCCGCGATCACGTCGGCGTAATCGGTGATGCCCCACAGGCGGTAGATGGCGTCGACGAAATCCTGCCCGCGCCCGGTCGAGCCGCGCGGGTTCGGCTCGACGACGACGTATCCCGCCGCCGCGAGGTACTGGGTGCCGAAGTCGTAGCCCCACTCAACCTGTCCGACCGGCCCGCCGTGGATCTTGAGGACCGTCGGGTAGCGCCGCCCTTCCACGTAGCCCGGCGGCGTGGTGATGAACGCTTCGACGACGGTGCCGTCGTCGCTCTCGAACGAGACGTGCGATTTCCTGCCGAGCAGTACCGAATCGAGATAAGCGGCGTTCACGTCCGTCAGGCGCTCGAGATCGCCGCGGCGCACCCGATACACGTCGGCAGCGTCGTTCGCACCGTTGGCGCGCACGACGACGTCGCCGGAAACATCGAGATCGAAGGCGGAGATCACGCGATCGCCTTCGACCATGCTCTCGATGCGGCCGTCGGCGAGCCGCACGCGCGCGAGATGGCGCGCGCCGTGGTTGTCGAAGGCGAACCAGATCCAGTCTCCATCCGGCGAGAAACGGAAGTCGCGCACCCAGCGGTCGAGCGGCCCGGTGAGCACGCGCGGCTCTCCGCCCGCGGCCGGGATCACGGCGAGCCGCTCTATCCCGTACACGCCGTCGACGGCCGTCACGTAGGCAATCCAGCGGCCGTCCGGGCTCCACTGCGGCCGGCTCTTCACGTCGTCGCCGTGCGTGAGGCGCCGCGGCGCGCCCTCGCCGTCGACCGGGATCGACCAGAGATCCGTGCGATAGCTCGCGTCCGGATCACCCTCGCGGTTGCTGACGAAGACGATCGTTTTGCCGTCCGGTGAAAACTCCGCGTCGCTTTCGGAATACCCGCCGCGCGTCAGCTGCCTGAGCTCGTCTGTCGCGAGCTCATAGAGATAGAGATGATCGGAGGGCCGCGCGGTGAGATAACCCTGCCCCGCGTCTTCCTTGAACTGCAGGCGATCGATGACGAACGGGTCCGGCTCCTCCTCCTCGCTCTCCTCGTCCTCGCGCGGGCCGCTGCCCGGCCGGTTCTCGTCGTCGTAGGTGAGCAGGAGATAGCGCTCGTCGGGTGAGAAGCGAAACGCGCGGACGCCGCCCTCGATGTCGGTGACCGGCAGCGCCTCGCCGAACGTCGCGACCGGCAGTTTCCAGAGCTGCCGCGAGCCGGAGCGATCCGACGCGAAATAAAGGAACTTGCCGTCGCGGCTCCAGCGCGGCGCCGCGGCATCCGAGCC
>DASVDF010000069.1:0-2387 GCA_036381215.1 Woeseiaceae bacterium
ACGCAAGTACGTCCCCACGCACTACCGGCGCTTGCCGTCCAGGCTGCCCGGGAGAGCAAAAGATGAACCGGCACTGCGGGCTCGGCATCCCTGCCTCGCACGCCGCCGAGAGGACCTCCCCCCGGCCACGGCTCCGCTCGTTGGGGTCCGTGCCGTTCACGAATAATGCTGCGTGATAACGTGGCTTCGTTTGGCTATGTGCCTTCGTTCGTTCGGGGCGGCTTTGTTCGGTCGAGCGCGATGCGCGCTCCTACGGAAGGCATGCCGCACGCCCAAAAGTGGGAATTTCGGGATTGCCGTTGCCGCAAGGGGTCTGTTTCGGGGAAAATCCTTGCTGAGTTGGGCACGAAGGGTGCAAAAGGATGGCCGAGGAGCTTTCCGCCATCGACCTCAGGATTCTCGAGCAGATCCAGAAGGACGCGTCGCTGTCGACCGGCCAGCTGGCGGAGCAGGTGGGGTTGTCGCAGTCGCCCTGCTGGCGCCGGCTGCAACGGCTGAAGAGTGAGGGTTACATCAAGGGGCAGGTGGCGCTGCTCGATCGCACGCGCTTCGGCTCCAGCCTGATCATCTTCGCGTACCTGAAGATGACCACGCTCTCCGATGACAAGCGCGCGGAGTTCGTGCGCAAGATCGAGCTGACGCCCGAGATCGTCGAGTGCCACACGCTGTTCGGGGATAAGGACATCCTCATCAAGGTCGTGGCCTCGTCGATGGAGTGGTACCAGCGATTCATCTTCAACATCGTGCTGAAGCTGCCCGGCGTCGTGGATATCCAGTCCACGGTCACGCTTTCGGAGATCAAGTCGACGACGGCCATCCCGCTGCGGACGCCGAAAGCTTTCTAGCCGGCTGCCGATGCGCCGGGCCAGGATCCTGCCGCGACGTCGCGAACGGCCATTTCGTCGCGCGTGAGGCGCCGGAGCGGCCAAGTTTATGCGCGCGCGCGGGAGCCGCGGCCGGCAATGACATAGCCTATGCCCGGCCGACGCCCTAGCATCTGGCCGAAACCCATGAAAGCCGTTGGTCAACGAGGGATTGGCATGCCGCGATGTCGCGCCTGGCCGGCCGTCGCCGTCCTGCTTTGCGTCCTGCCGGGCGCAGCGAGCGCCGCCGCGCCCGTGGACGAGCTCGCGGTGCGGACACCCGTGGTGACCCGTCATGCCGGCGTGTTCAATGGCACGCGCGTCGCCTATACGGCGACGGTCTCGGAGCTCGTCGTGCCGGATGCGGAAGGCAAACCGGGAGCGAAGATCGTCAGCACGGCGTATGTCGCCGAAGACGCGGGCGATCCCGCAGGCCGGCCGGTGCTGTTCGTGTTCAACGGCGGCCCGATCTCGCCTTCCGCCTACCTGCACATGGGCATGTTCGGTCCGCGCCGGGTCGCGGTGCCCGACGACCTGTCCGCCGATCCCGCGACATTCGAGGTGGTGGACAATCCTTACACGCTGCTGGACGTCGCCGACATCGTGTTCTTCGATCCGGCCGGCACGGGGTTCAGCCGCGTCGTTCCCGGCAAGGATCCGCGCGACTACTTTTCGGTAGTTGCCGACGGCCAGCAGACCGCGGCGTTCGTGACCGCGTGGCTGCGTGCCCACGACCGGGCGGACTCGCCCGCGTGGCTGTTCGGCGAAAGCTACGGCACGATGCGCGCGGCGGAGACCGCGCGCCAGCTCGCCGAAGCCGGCCATTCGCTCGCGGGCGTCGCGCTGTTCGGGCAGGCGCTGAACATCGTCGAGTTCGCGCAGCGGCGCGGCAACATCCTGAGCTACGTCGTCTCGCTGCCGACGCTCACGGCGCTCGGCGTGTACCACGGCAAGGTGGCTGCCAGCGGCCGCGATCTCGCCGTGCTGCTCGACGAATCCGCCGCGTTCGCGCGCGACGAATACCTGGAGGCGCTCTTCATGGGCAGCGCGCTCGCGCCGCGCGAGCGGACCCGGGTGGCGCGCCGGCTCGCGGCGCTCTCCGGCATTCCCGCCGAGTTCTACCTCGCGCACGACCTGCGCATCAGCAAGGAGCGCTACCGCACGGAGCTGCTCGCGGATGAGCATCTCATCCTCGGCCGCAGTGACGGCCGCTACGCCGCGCCGGTGACCGAGGACGGCAACGCGTTCGATCCGTCGAACGTCGTGCCGGAGGCCTACCTGCGCGCGTTCGAGCCTTATCTCCGCGAGTTCCTCGGCGTGACCTGGGACGACGAATACGTGACGAAGTCACCGGTGCAGGGACTCGAGGACTGGAGCTGGGGTACCAGCCCGTTCTCCGACTGGCCGTACATGCAGCTCATCGCGACCGCGATGGCGAAGAACCCCGATTTCCGGGTGCTCGTCGGGAACGGCATCCACGACACGTCCACCACGATCGGCGCGGCGCGGTACGCCGTGCGCCAG
>DASVDF010000070.1:0-3212 GCA_036381215.1 Woeseiaceae bacterium
CGTTGTTGCCTGTGCCTGAGACGACGGCTTCGGCTCCGCAATGCACCACTTACGAGGCTCTATCACATGGCCCACCGACCCCCTGTGTACGCTTCGCGGCCGGGGTCGCCCCCGCACCACGCAACACTCGGTTCCGGCTGGTGGCCAACCTTGGCCGGTGCAGGACTTTCACCTGCCGGGTCCCTTCAGAAGGTTTCTGTCACATAGCTTCCTCTACATGAGCTTCCTCCTTCTCCAGGCTTGGCCTGGCACACCGTCCCTGTGGTCCTGCGGGCTCGGCGTCCTGCCTCGCACGCCACCGAGAGGGACTCCCCCGGCCACGGCTCCGCCCTGTCGACGATCGTGCCGTGCGTGAACGATGCTGACGTGCCAGCGTGCCTTCGTTCTCGCACGCGGCTCCTGCAGTGCCGCGCGCGGCCGTCGGCGCCGCGCACGACTGCGCCGGTTGTGCTAGCTTTTAATGCAGCAGGCGGTACACAGGCCGGGGGTTGGAATGGACGGCGAGGGCCTCACGCGCCGGGGCTTCATGGCGAGCTCCGGCGCGTTGGCGGGGGCGGCGGCATTCTCCCGCGTGGGTTGGGCCGGGATCGTTGCGCTGGGCCAGGCAGCTTGCCGGGCGCGCGACGAGGGTGCGGCATTCACGGCGCTCACCCGTCCCGAAGCGCGCGAGCTCGAGGCGATGGCCGCGCGCATCCTGCCGACCACCGACACGCCCGGCGCCCGCGAGGCCGGAGTCATCCACTTCTTCGACCAGGCGCTGGGCTCGTTCCTCGGGGTGAACCTGCCCGCGATCCGCGGAGGCGTCGCGGAGCTCGGGCAAGTCATCCCGGCCCGCTATGCCGGGGCGGGCGCCTTCTCCGATCTCGACCCCGCCGATCAGGACGCTTACCTGCAAACCCAGGAAGGCCAGCCCTTCTTCGAGCTCGTGCGCTTCCTCACGCTCGCCGGCTTCCTCGGCATGAGCGAATACGGCGGTAACGCCGATCACGTCGGGTGGAAATTGCTGGGTCTGGATCCCGGCCAGCACGGTCATCAATACCCGTTCGGCTGGTACGACGCGCAGGTCGAGAATGGCCACAGCGACCCCGCCTGAGCAGCCCCGCTTCGACACGCGCCAACCGGTCGATTTCGCCATCGTCGGGTCCGGCGCCGCAGGCGGCATTCTCGCAAGGGAGCTGGCCACCGCAGGCTTCGACGTCGTCGTGCTGGAGCAGGGACCATTTCGGCAGGCCGGCGATTTCACCCACGACGAGATCGCCGAGATGCTGAAATTCGAGCTGCTCGGCGGCGGACCGCGGGTTCAGCAGCAGACGTTTCGCGACGACGAGAACAAGACGGCCGAGGTGCCCGCCTTCGGGATTCCGCCGGCGATGTACGCGCAAGGTGTCGGCGGCAGCAGCGTGCATTTCTCGGCGAACTTCTGGCGCTTCCGCGAGAGCGATTTTCGCGAGCGCAGCCTGCTCGGCGCGATCTCCGGCACCAACTTCGCGGACTGGCCAATCACGTACGAAGAGCTCGAGCCTTACTACACGAAAGTCGACTGGGAGATCGGCGTCTCCGGTGCGCCGGGCCCCTCCGACCCTCCGCGCTCGAAGCCCTATCCCTTGCCCCCGATGCCGAACAAGTCCTCGGGCGTGCTGCTCGAGCTCGCGGCGCGCAAGCTCGGGCTCACCGCGCAACCGGCGCCGCTCGCGATCCTGTCGCAGCCCTACCGCGGACGGGCGGGCTGTATCAGCTGCGGCTTTTGCATGGGATTCGGCTGCGAGGTGGGCGCGAAGTCGTCGACGCTCGCCGCGATGATTCCGGACGCGCTCGCAACCGGGCGCTGCGAGATTCGCGCCGAGTGCGCGGTGCACCGCCTGGAAACGGACGCAAGCGGCCGGATCAGCGAAGTGCTGTATTACGATCCGCAGCGTCGCGAGCAGTCGCAGAAGGCGCGGGCCGTCGTGCTTGCCGCCAACGGCGCGGAAACGCCGCGCCTGCTGCTCGCCTCGGCGAGCGAGAAGTTCCCGGACGGCCTCGCGAACTCGAGCGGCTTCGTCGGTCGCAACCTGATGTGGAACGGCCACGCGGTGGCGCATGGCCTGTTCGAGCATCCGTTGAACGAGTACAAGGGCGTGCAATGCACGCGGATCATCCACGATTTCTACGAATCCGATCCCGCGCGCGGCTTCTACGGCGGCGGCGGCATCGACGCGCGGCCCTTCCTGTCAGCCACCCCGATCATGCACGCGCTGCTCGGCATGCCCCCCGACGCTCCGCGCTGGGGCGCCGCATTCAAGCAGATGCTGGCGTGGAATTTTTCGCACCGCATGACGATCGCCTGCAGCACGACGTCGTTGCCGCTGGAGCGCAACAACATCACCCTCGATCCGACCCACAAGGACCACTGGGGCCGGCCGGCGATCCGCGTGACCTACCGGGACCACGAGGACGACCTCGCGATGGCCGGCTTCCTCCAGCAACACGCCATTGAGCTTTTCGCCGCAGCCGGAGCCACGAAATCGTGGGCGGAGCCGGTGACGGCGCAGACGGCCGGACCGCACCTGCTCGGCACCTGCCGCATGGGCGACGATCCGGCCACCTCGGTCGTCGACCGCTGGCACCGCAGCCACGACGTGCCGAACCTGTTCGTCTGCGACGGCTCGAGTCTCGTGACCTCGGGCCGTGGCCAGCCGACCATGACCATCATGGCGCTCGCTTTCCGGGCCGCGGAGCACATCGCGCGCGCGGCCCGCGCCAACGAAATCTGAACGATGGGAGCGACCGATGAACGCATCCAGACTGCTGCTCGTGTGTTTTGCCGCACTCGCCGCCGGCTGCCAGCCTGCCTCGCACGCCGGGAGCCCCGGGACCGACTCCGACCCGGGCGCCGCCGGCGAGAAATCAGTGACCGCCGCCGAGGATAACGCGATGCAGAAGCCACGTGCGCCCGAAGTCGAGTATCTCCAGTCGCCGGGCATGGAAGACCTCGACCTGCCCTTCTCGGCCGCCGTGCGGGTCGGCAACATGCTGTATCTCTCCGGCATGATCGGCAATCGCCCGGGCACGATGGAGCTCGCGCCGGGCGGCATCCAGGGCGAGACGCGCCAGGCGCTCGAGAACATCCGGTCCGTCCTGGCGCACGCCGGCTCGTCCATGGATCGCGTGGTCAAGTGCACCGTGTTCCTCGCCGACATGAACGAGTGGCAGGCGATGAACGACGTCTACGT
>DASVDF010000071.1:0-2676 GCA_036381215.1 Woeseiaceae bacterium
GCCGCAGGCACGGATCACCCGGGCGAAGGCCTGATTGTAGGTCACGACGAAGCGACCGGTGCGCAGGCTGCGCCGCAACCGGCGGGCGACGTGGAAAGCGCCGGGCGGCCGCACGACGCAGCGCGGATCCGGCGACCACCAGAGGATCGGCTGGCCCTCGTCGTACCAGGGGAAAATCGTACCTGCGTAGGCGGCGAGCAGCCGTGCCGTGCCGAGATCGCCGCCTGCCGCGAGCAGCCCGTTCGGCACGGTGAGCGCGTTCTCGATGTCGGGGAACGCATCCGGCGGATCGTCGCGGCTGATCCATTTGATCTGCGGTGCGATCACGGGGCACATCGCGCCAGGTCGGTCGCGCCGGCGCAAAGCGACTGCCCGGGGTGCGCGCTCATGGCTCGGACCGGTAGGGGCTGTGGCGTTCCACGGCGGCCATGTAACGATCGACGTGGCGCCGTTCCTCGTCGAGGTAGCGGCCGACCGCGCTGAAGAATTCCGGCCGCGCGAGCCAGTGCGCGGACCACGTCGCCACGGGCGTGAAGCCGCGGCTGATCTTGTGCTCGCCCTGCGTGCCCGGCTCGAAGCGCTTGAGGCCCTTTGCGATGCAGTACTCGATGCCCTGGTAATAACAGGTCTCGAAATGCAGCGCGTCGTAATCGGCATCGCTGCCCCAGTAGCGACCGTACAGCGCGTCGCTGCCCACGTAGAACACCGCCGCCGCCACCGCTGCGCGCCGCCTTTCGGCGAGCACGACCAGCACGCTCGCGGGCAGTCGTGCCGAGAGCTCGACGAAGAATTCGCAGTCGAGGTAGGGCAGGGAGGCGCGCTGGAGAAAGGTGTCGCTGATCAGGGCAAAGACGTCGCTCCACAGGGCGCGATCGATGGCGTCGCCCGAGAGCCAGCGGAAGCCGATTCCCTGCTCCTGCACGCGGCGGCGGTCGCGGCGGGCCTTCTTGCGCTTCGCGGAGCTGAACGTGCCGAGGAACTCGTCGAAGCTCGCGTAGCCGCGGTTGTGCCAGTGGAACTGGCAATCCTTGCGCAGCTCGAGCCCCGCCGCGCGCAGCAGGCCGAGCTCGCGCTCGTCCGGGAACAGCACGTGCAGCGACGATTCACCGGCGGCGCGCGCCAGCTCGAGGGCGGCGCCGAGCAGCGCCTCCTGCGCTTCCGGCTCGCCGGACAGAAGCCGCGGGCTCGGCGCGGGCGTGAAAGGAACGGTTGAGACGAGCTTCGGGTAGTACTCGAGCCCTGCGCGGTGATAGGCCTGGGCCCACGCCCAGTCGAAAACGAATTCTCCCCAGGAATGCGACTTTTCGTACAGCGGCATCGCGGCGACGGCGGGCCCGCGGCGCGCCGCACGGGCGACCAGATGCCGCGGTACCCAGCCGGTGCGCCGCGAGACGCAGCCGGTCGCCTCCGCGGCGTGCAGGAACTCGTGCCTGAGGAACGGCCAGTCGCCGCCCGCCAGCCGGTTCCATTCGGCGGCAGCGATCGCCGAGATGCTGTCGAGAACCTCGATCCGCATCGCGTGTTCTGCCTTCACCCGCGTAGGGCCCGGCGAACGGTATGGCACGGAGGCGGCACAGGATGCCCGTGACCCGTCACAGGATACCCGTGACCCGTCACCCGGCAGCCGCGTGCTCCGCGGGGCTCCGCGTCGCTTGCGCGTCGAGGAATTTCTCGGCGTCCAGGGCGGCCATGCAGCCCGACCCCGCCGAGGTGATCGCCTGGCGATAGACGGAATCGGCCACGTCACCCGCCGCGAATACGCCCGGCACGCTGGTCGCCGTCGCGTCGCCGTCGAGGCCGGATTTCACGATGATATAGCCGTTCCTCATCTCGAGCTGCCCCACGAAAAGATCGGTGTTCGGGCGATGTCCGATGGCGATGAACACGCCCGATACTTGGATGTCGCGGGTCCGCGACGGTTCCCGCGTGCTGCGCACGCGCAGGCCCGTGGCGCCGCTCTCGTCTCCGAGCACCTCGTCCACGACGTGGTCCCACAGGATTTCCACGTTGCCGAGCTCCGCTTTCTGGAACAGCTGGTTCTGCAGGATCTTCTCGGCGCGCAGCGCGTCGCGGCGATGCACGAGCGTCACCTTGCTCGCGATGTTGCTCAGGTACAGCGCCTCCTCGACGGCCGTATTGCCGCCGCCGATCACGGCGACGTTCTGGCCCCGGTAGAAAAAGCCGTCGCAGGTCGCGCACGCGGAGACGCCGCGCCCGCGGTAATGCTGCTCCGACGGCAGCCCGAGGTACATCGCCGCCGCCCCCGTGGCAATGATGAGCGCATCGCAGGTGTAGGTGCCGTAGTCCCCTTCCAGCACGAACGGCCGCCGCGACAGGTCTGCCGTATGGATGTGATCGTTGACGATCTCCGTGCCGAAGCGGCGGGCGTGGCGTTCCATGCGCTGCATGAGGTCCGGACCCTGGAGGCCCTCCACGTCACCGGGCCAGTTGTCGACGTCGGTGGTCGTCATGAGCTGGCCTCCCTGCTCGATGCCGGTGATCATGACCGGCGCCAGGTTGGCTCGCGCCGCGTACACGGCGGCTGCGTAACCGGCCGGACCGGATCCGAGAATCAGGACCCGGCAATGCCTGGATTTGCTCATGTATACTTCGCCTTCGATTTCGCCCGAGCAGATGTCCCGATATGCGATCGCACCGAGGCGAATCAAGGGCCTG
>DASVDF010000072.1:0-22670 GCA_036381215.1 Woeseiaceae bacterium
CATGGACGGCCACGGCTCATTGGTCGACATGCGCACCGTCATGTAGGAGATCAGGAAGCAGCTGAATATGAAGGTGTCGCTCAGGAGGAAGATCCACATCATGGCCTTCCCCCACGGCACCTGGAATGCCTGCTTGTCCGAAGAGAAGTCGCTGACGACTCCGCGTGTCCCCGAGGGGAGCACATCGTCCATTTGCGTCACGAGAGCGTCCGTCATCGCGTGAGGTCCTTCACGTGTAGAGCAACAGGGCGAACAGGATGATCCAGACCAGCAGCAGGTAATGCCAGTAGACGGCGCAGAGCTCCACGCTCGTCCGCACCGCTTCCGGATCCGCGCCGGTCACGACCTTGACCGCGGAACGCGCCCACACCCAGAGGCCGCCCATGAGGTGCAGGCCGTGCACGGCCGTGAGCAGGTAGAAAAACGCATTGGCAGGGTTGCTGCTCAGGTACAGGCCGGCGGCGTGCAGCTCCTGCCAGGCGAGCAACTGTCCCGCGAGGAACAGGAACGTGAGCAGGCCGGCGAGCCCGAGGCCGGTCTTCAGGCGGCCGCGGTCGCCCGCGATCGCCGCGCTGCGCGTACGGTGGTACACGAGGCTCGCGCAAGCGAGCAGCGCGGTGTTGAGCCACAGGATGCGGGGCTCGTCGACGGCCGCCCAGTCGTGCATGTGGCGGCGCATCAGGTAGGCACTGATGAAGAGCGCGAAAAGCGAGGTGACTACCGCCAGGAACGTCGCGAGACCGAGCACCCGGACGCTGATTGCGAGCGAGGCGCCGCTGACCGCATCGTCGGCCGCTCGCGGCTGCCACGGCGCGGTGTTGAGCGTCTGGCGCAACAGCCAGCCGATGACCACGGCCATGAGCACGGCGAGGAAGACGAGCGTGAAGGTCATGCGCCGACCCCTCCCGCAGGAGCGCGCACTGCGCGCGACCAAACCGTGGCGGGCGGATGGCCACGCAACGGGCGCGGCGACGGGCCGGGCCGCGCGCGATGCGCGCTCCTGCGGCATCGCATCCGCGCCCCGCTACGCATGCTGGACCCCGTGCCTGCGGCCGACCGGCGCCACGTCCGCCGGCACGGTCTGCGGGATGAAGTCCTCCGGGTAGCCGGGGACGCTGTAGTCATAGGCCCAACGGTGCACGACCGGCAGCTCGTGGCCCCAGTTGCCGTGCCTCGGCGGCGTATCGGGCGTCTGCCACTCGAGCGTCGTCGCGCCCCACGGGTTCGGGTCCGCCTTCTTGCCGCGGGCGAGCGAGGTGATCATGTTGTACAGGAAGATGAGCTGCGTCGCGGCGACGATGATGGCGGAGATGGTGATGCTCTCGTTCAGCGCGTGCGCCGAATCCGGCATGAAAGCGGTGTCGCCCATGGCGAAGTAGCGCCGCGGCACGCCGAGGAAGCCGAGATAGTGCATGGGCAGGTAGATGGAATACGTGCCGAGGAACGTGAGCCAGAAATGCCAGCGCCCCAGCCGCTCGCTGTACATCTTGCCGGTGATCTTCGGGAACCAGTGATAAATGGCGCCGAACACGACGAGGATCGGCGACACGCCCATCACCATGTGGAAGTGCGCCACCACGAAGTAGGTATCCGACAGCGGCAGGTCGACGACGACGTTGCCGAGGAAGATCCCGGTCAGCCCGCCGTGGATGAAGGTGAAAATGAAGCCGATGGCGAACAGCATCGGCACCCGCAGGTGGATGTTGCCGCGCCACAGCGTCAGCACCCAGTTGTAGACCTTGATGGCGGTCGGCACCGCGATGATCAGCGTCGTGGTCGCGAAGAAGAACCCGAAGTACGGATTCATGCCGCTCACGTACATATGATGCGCCCAGACGATGAAGCTCAAGCCGCCGATCGCGAGAATCGCCCACACCATCATGCGGTAGCCGAAGATGTTCTTGCGGGCGTGGGTCGCCAAAAGGTCGGAGACGATGCCGAACGCCGGCAGCGCCACGATGTACACCTCGGGATGGCCGAAAAACCAGAACAGGTGCTGGAACAGGATCGGGCTGCCGTTGGTGTGCACCGTCTGCTGCCCCGCCGAGACCATGTCCGGCATGAAGAAGCTCGTGTAGAGCGTCTTGTCGAGCAGCAGCATGATCGCGGAGACGAGCAACGCGGGGAACGCGAGCAGGCCGAGGATGGTGGCCATGAAGATGCCCCACACCGAAAGCGGCAGGCGCATCAGGGTCATGCCGCGGCAGCGCGCCTGCAGCACGGTCGTTACGTAGTTCAGGCCGCCCATGGTGAACGCGACGATGAACGTCGCGAGCGATACCAGCATGAGGATGATGCCCCACTGGGCTCCGGCGGTGCCGGACGAAATCGCCTGCGGCGGATACAGAGTCCACCCCGCCCCGGTGGAGCCGCCCGGCACGAAGAAGCTCGCGAGCAGGATCAGCACGGACAGCAGGTAGACCCAGTAGCTCAGCATGTTCATGTACGGGAACACCATGTCCCGTGAGCCGCACATGAGCGGGATGAGATAGTTGCCGAAGCCGCCGAGGAACAGCGCGGTCAGCAGGTAGATCACCATGATCATCCCGTGCATGGTGATGAACTGGTAATAGCTCTCGGGCGTGATGAACGAGAAATCGTTCGGGAAACCGAGCTGCAGGCGCATCATCACGGAAAGCGTGAGCGCCACGAGCCCGACGAAAATGGCGGTCAGCGCGTACTGGACCGCGATGACCTTGTGGTCCTGGCTCCAGATGTACTTGCGGATGAAGGTGCGGGGGTCGTGATGCTCGATCTCGTGGTCACGGTCCGCGATTGCAACGTAAGCCATCAGGCGTTCCTCGTCGTCTCAGCCGCCGCGCGCCGACCCCGCTTGTCTGCCAGCGGTTACAGCGTATTGATGTAGGCGACCACGTCCCTGATCGCCCGCTCATCCTGGAGTGTCGCGGCCATGAATCCCATCTGTTTGCCGTAATAGTCCTGCGGGTGTCCGCCCCGGACACCGGTCTTGAAATTCTCGAGCTGGCGCACGAGGTACCAGTCGCTCATTCCGGCCAGCCTCGGCGCGCGCATCTGCTCGATCCCCTGCCCCGCGGCACCGTGGCAGTACGCGCACACGGTGTAGCGCTCGCCGCCCGCGGCGGCGTTGCCCTCGACGGTGGCGGCCGGTGCCTGGTCCGGGAGCGTCGCGATATGCGCAACGACGTTGGCGACGGCATCGCGGGTCGCGAGCGTACGCGCCATCGGCGCCATCATCTGCCCGTACGTGTCCTCCGGATGCGCGCCGCGCACCCCGGCCTGGTAGTTCGCGAGCTGCTGCTCCAGGTACCAGCCGTCCTGCCCCGCGATGCGCGGTGCGTTCATCGCCTGCTGGCCCTGCCCCTGCGGCCCGTGGCAGGACGTACACACCACGAACTGCGCGGCGCCGGCCGTTGCGTTTCCCGGCGGCCTCGCCTGCACATCGGCCCAGGTCGGCCAGCTCGCCGTCCAGGCGCGGAAGTCCGCCTCGTCCTCGACCACCACCGCCCCGCGCATGGAATGATGCGCAATGCCGCAAAGCTCCTCGCACAGCACCTCGAAACGCCCGGTGCGCGTCGGCGTGAGCCACATGTGCGTCTCCATGCCGGGTACGAGGTCCATCTTCACGCGGAACTGGGCGACCGTGAAGTTGTGGAGGACGTCTTTGGAGCGCAGCCAGAAGCGCACCGGCTGGTCCACCGGCAGGTGCACCTCGGCGCTCTGCACCAGCACGTCGTCCTGGCCGGCGGGATCGTCCGGATCCATGCCGAAGGGGTTCTCCGGGGAAACGAGGCGCGTGCTGGCCCTGCCGAAGCGCCCGTCCTCACCGGGCAGGCGGTAGCTCCAGTTCCACTGCTGCCCGACGGCTTCGATCTGCATGGCGTCCTCGGGCACGTCCACGAACTTCGCCCACACGAAAAGGCCGGGCGCCAGCATGGCGGCGACACCGATCGTGGTGGCGGCGCTGAGGATCCATTCGAGCTTCTTGTTCTCGGGCTCGTATTCCGCGCGCCGGTCCTTGCGGTGGCGGTAGCGGATGACGCAGAACGCCATGAAGAGATTGACGGCGACGAACACGATGCCGGTGACGACCAGCGTGATGTCGACCGTGGTGTCGATGCGCGCCCAGTTGGACGCGAGCGGCGTGAAGGTCCACGGGCTCAGGAAGTGAAAGGCGAGGGAGCCCACGACCAACAGGATCAACACTATCGCTAGCGGCATGACTGGCGCCCTCCGTCGCGACCGCCCGGATCGTCTGCAGGTGGACCGCTGGAATCACATCGGCCGCCGCGCCTCATCGCCGTCGGCTTCCATGCTCGCTCGCGCAGGCTCGTCCGTCGGGTGAACGGACGGCAATGCGTTTTCCCTTACTTCCCTGACTTCGTGCGGCGCCCCCGAGATCTGTGGCGGAACTGTTGACGGTCGAGAATAGAGTATTCAGGCGTCGATTTCCACTGCCGAAGAGCGCCGCCGCGGGCCCGCGTACCGGCCTTCAAGACACTGAATCCACGTCGAAAAAGGGAGCCGCAGCAGCCCGCCCATGCGGGCGACCCGGAGCTTTCGGTGCGCCCGCATGACGGCTCCTGCGCGGACGCCTCGAAGGCGCCGCAGAGGCCTCGAGCCCCGGGGAGCGGCGTCGTGAGCTGGTGTCCGGTCCCGCAAATATGTCGGATGATTTGCGGGACCGGACACTAGAAGTCGAGATCCCGCTCGACGCGCTTGCGCGCCTTGTCGAGGTCGGACTTGAGGTCGTCGAGCTCTTCCTCGAGCGGCCCGGTGAGGTCCGCGGTCTTCACGACCAGCGGGAACTCGCGCGCGAGGTCCGGCGGCAGCGTGGCGACCGGGGCGGCCGGGTGCGGCGCGCGTGCCGCCTCGTCGGACCCGAGCCGCGGCAGCACCAGCACGACGGCAAGCGCCGCGGCGACGCCGCACAGGCTCGCCGCCGCCCACAGCCCGAGCGGCAGCCCGGTGTGCTGCCTCGCCCCTGCGTGGGTGCCCGCCGCGCGGGCGAGCCGGCCGTTGGCGGCGGCTCGCGCCCGGGACGTCGCTTCCGCCTCCCGCCTCACCGCCTCCCGGATGCGCGCCGTCACCGCGGGCGGCACCTCCGCCTCGATGCGCAGAGCGTCGCGCCGCAACCATCCTTCGAGCTCATCCATAATCCTTGCCCTCGCCGGGTCCCGTCCGTCCGGTCAACCGGACAGCACACCGCAGCCTGTCGTTTCCTCTGCGAGCTCCGCCGCCAGCCGGCGCCGTGCGCGCAGGAGCGTCACCTTCGTCCATGCCTGCGTTCGCCCGAGCGCCCGCGCCACCTCCCGCACCGGCAGGTCCTCGGCATAGCGCAGCCAGAGCGCCGCCTGCGCCTCGGGCGACAAATGCCGCCGCGCCTCGAGCCACAGGTTACCGGCGTCCGCGTCCCGGATGCACTCTGCGAGCACGTCGGCGCGCTCGTCCGGCAGGTCCTCCAACGGCTCCGCCGGCCGGATCCGCAGCCGCGCCGCGTTGCGGATCGCGATACGGTACAGCCAGGTGCTGAACTGCCAGCGGCGCCGGTAGGACGCAAGATAGCGGAACGCCGCGAGGAAGGTATCCTGCAGCGCGTCCTCCGCGTCCGCGCGCGTCGCGCAGCGCGTGAGCAGGAAGCGGAACAGGCCGGCCTGGTAGCGCCCCACCAGCTCGCCGAACGCCTCGACCGATCCCGCGAGCGCGGCGTCGACCAGTTCCGCATCGGCTTTCACGCGCGGTGCCCGATCCGGACACCGGTCATTCGAGGAAGCGGCCGACGACCTCGGGATCGAACACGGTGCTGATCGAAAGCACGTTGTCGAGTATCTCGACTTTCGTGTTCTGCACGATCCCGAGCACCTCCGGATCGAGATCGTCGTTGAACGCCTGCAGCCCGAGGAGGCCGTTGATGATCCCGCCGAGCGACCGTGCAATGCTCGGGTCCTTCGACACCAGCCGCGCTTCCAGCGCCAGCAGGCCGCCGGAATCGGAGACCAGCAGCGCGGCTTTCTCCGTGTTGCGCAGGATGTTCGAATCCCAGTCCGTGTCGTCGTCGGAAAGCTTCGCGGTGACCGCGCCGGCCTGCACGAATTCCTTGTCCGCCGTCAGCACGAACAGCGATCCTGCATGGCCGCCGCTGCCGGCAATGCGCCCGCCGGACTCGATCAGCGCCTTGAGCGGCTCCTCCTCGGAGGTCACGATCAGCTTGTTCCTGACGTCGAACGTGAACCAGGCCGAATCGTCGAGATCGCCGAAGGCGTGATGCCCCTGTGCCGCGGCCCCGGCACCCAGCACGTGGTAGTAGGTCGCTCCGTCGTGCCGGACGGTTTCGAGGCGGGCCTTGAGGGTCGCGAGCGCCAGCAGCTTGTCGCGCGTCTGCCGGCTGATCGGCCCGTCAACGACGAGCACGGTCCCCAGGGCCGGATCGGCAAACGCCGTCACCGTGTCGACCTCGCGGCCGAGATCGATGCCGACGTCCTTCCGGATGTCCGCAAAGACTTCCTCCTCGAGCCAGCGATAGACCGCGCGGCCCGAATCGACCTGGCGCATGGCGGCGAGGTCGGCGTGCAGGTACCACTCGGCGGCGCCGGGGAGATCGGCCGCATCGAGCGCCGCGCGCGCGGCGGGCGGCAGCGCCAGGGCGGCCAGAGCCAGGGCCAGCAGGCAAGGCAGGGTGCGGAGCGGGGGCATGACGGATCCTTTCGTGGGTGCCTGCTCCTTATAGTCGGGTCACCGGTGAATGGTTACACGGCCGCGATGCATGCACGAGGCCGGGATGCGGACGGTCCCGGAAACGTGGTCGCGCGCGGTGCGCGCTCCTACGGGGCGATCCGGGCGCGCGTGACCTGCACCGGGCAGCCGCTGCCCTGGGTGTAGGGGCCGAGGCCGGTGCGCAGGCTGGTGATCTCGCCGGGTCCGAGCACGCCCGCGAGCCGCTGCTTGACCGCCCTCGCCACGCCGCCCTCCCCGCGGTACTGCACGGCGATGCCGATATCGCGGATCGGCACCGAGGTCGCGTTCCGGAGCGAGACGATGAGCTCGCCGCTCGAGGCCGCGTCGCAGCGGACCTGCACGTAGGCGGACGGATTCTGCGCGAGATCGAGGCGGATCAGGCGGGCGCGCGCCGCTTCGGCGATCTTGCCCTCCCCCTGGGCGACCACCTTGAAATGCTCGATGGCCGCGGCGCGGTTGCCGCGCTCGAGCGCGATGTTGCCGAGCGCGTAATGCGCCTGCCCGGTCGGCAGCAGCGACATGCTTTTCTGCAGGTCCTGCACGGCGCGCTGCTCGTTGCCGATTTCGTTGTAGGCGAGGCCGCGCTGCAGGTAGTAATAGAAAAAGTCGTCGCGGCGCTCGATGGCGTCGTCGTAGCTCTTGATCGCATCCTCGTAGTCTTCCTCGACGAGGCGCGCATCCCCGCGCAAGGCGTAGAAGTGCCCTTCCTGCGGCAGGATGCCGATCGCTTTCTCGGCTTTCGCGAGTGCCTCCTCGGTGTGGCCCTCGGCGAGCGCCTTGCGTCCCGCGTCGTAAGCCTGGTACGCAGGCACCGCCTCCTTCGTGCGCTCGATGGCCTCCGCATAGCGGTCGTCGCCGACCAGCCCGCCCTGCGGCAGCGTCTTCGCCGTCGCGATGTTCGCCTGCACGCGCTCCTGCGACGGTGGATGCGAAGAGAAGAGCCCCGTCAGCCAGTTCGGTTCCCGGTCCTCGGCAAGCTTCACGAAGGTCTTCTGCAGCGTGACCGCGCCCTCCGGGTCGTAGCCGGCCCTGGACATGTACTGCATGCCGTAACGATCGGCCTCGAGCTCCGCGTCGCGGCCGTACTTCAAGTTGACGAGCTGGGCGCCGACGTTCGCGCCCATCACGAACAGCTGGCCGTAATCGCTGTCGCTGCTCGCGATTGCCGTGCCGAGCACCAGGCCCTGCAGCAGCATGCCCCGCTCCATCTGGTTCGCGGAATGCCCGGCGGCGGCGTGCACGATCTCGTGCCCGAGCACGGCCGCGAGCTCCGACTCGGACTCGAGGTGCGTCAGGAGCCCGCGATTGACGGCGATCTTGCCGCCCGGCAACGCCCAGGCGTTCGGGACGGAGTTGTTGAGGACCACGAACTCGTACGGCAGCTTGCGATCGCTGACCGCGGCCAGCTTCTGACCGACGCCCTGCACGTATTCGGTGAGCGCGGGATCGATGTCGTACTGCCCGCCCTCCGCCTGCTGCATCGGCAGGTAGTTCTGCTCGCCCATGCGGATTTCGGTTTCCTCGCCGACGAGCACGAGCTCGCGTTCACCGGTCACGGGATTGACGGCGCACGCGGCAAGGGCGGCGAGTAGCGTACAGAGGGTGAATGTGCGCAGCATGACAGTCGTCCTTCAGGGCAAAGGCGGCTGGCTCGATGAGGACGATTATATCAACCCGGCTGCCTCCCCCGCAGGAGCGCGCGGTGCGCGCTCCTACGGGGGCTGGTTCTCGACCAGCTGCGCGAAGGCGGGGGACATGGCCTCGGAAAATCCGTTTCCGGTGCGCAGCTGGAACAACGCCGGGATGTTCCGCTCTTTCGCGAGCGCCATGCCATCGTCCGGGCCGAGCACCAGGAGGGCCGTGGCCACGGCATCGGCGAAGGACGTCTTGTCCGTGATCACCGTCACCGAGGCCAGGTTGTGCGACACGGGCCGCCCTTCGCGGGCGTCGATCAGGTGCGAATAGCGCTTGCCCTGGTACACGAAATAGTTGCGGTAGTCTCCGGAGGTGGAAGCCGAGCAGTCGCTGAGCTTCAGGACCATCCGGATCGCTCCCCCGTCGCTGGACGGCTTCTCGATCGCGATCGACCAGGGCTCGCCGGCCGCGTTCTTACCGCGCATGCGCAGCTCGCCGCCGAGCGCCACGACGTAGTTGCCGATCCGTTCCCGCTCGAGCTCTGCGCCGATTTCGTCGACCGCATAGCCTTTCGCCCAGGCCGACAGGTCGATGTAGACGTCGGGCGCGTCCTTGCGCAGCGCGGGGCGGGAGCAGTCCGCGTGCAGCTGCCCGTAGCCGACCCGCGCCTTCGCGGCGGCGATCTCGTCGGCGGGCGGCGGCGCGAGCTCCACGGTGTCCGGCCCGAAACCCCAGAGATTCACCAGCGGGCCGACGGTGATGTCGAACGCGCCGCCCGTCATTTCACTCAGCTCGTGCGAGGCGACGACCGCGTCGCAGACCTCCCTGGACACCTCGATCCAGCCGGTGGAGCGGCTCGCATTGAAGCGCGACACGTCCGAATCGACGATGTACGTCGACATTCGCCCGTCGATGCGCGCGAGAATGTCCTGGACTTCGCGCGCCAGCCGATCCTTCGCTGCGTCCGTCAGCGGCTCTGCGATCTTGACGCTGTAGCGCGTGCCCATCGAGGCGCCGCTGAGCTCGTACTCGACGCCGGTATCGCCATTCCCGCAGGCGGCGAGGAGCGTGCAGGCCAGCAAACCGGTCGCGTGCCTCGTTCTCTGCATGGGAGCCCCGTACGGCGAGCGGTCTCGTACTTTAGCCGAAGTCGCGGGGAGATACAGGTCGGCCGAACGGCACCGGGGTCTCGCAGGGCGAGACCCCGGTTGAGGCCGCAAGGCCGGTCAGGCGGGCGCGTCAGAACGACTTGGAAACGTCCAGGAAGTAGCGCCGCCCGAACCAGTCGTACTGCGAGTAGAACGCCACGCCGCCGAGCACATCCACTTCCGAGCCCGTCGTGTAGCTGCTCATCCGCGGCGGCTCCTCGTCCAGGAGGTTCGCGACACCGAGTCGCGCGGTGAACCCGTTCTCGAACTCGCGGCTGACGGAAAGGTGATGGTACATCGTGGCCTCTGCCGTCAGATCGAGGTCCACTTCCGCGTCGCCGTACCAGCTCGCCGTGGAGGTGCCGAAGTGCTCGTAGTTGTCCGTTTCGCCGATGTAGGTGGCGCCCCAGAAGAACGACCACAGCTCGCGCTGCAGCGTCACGTTCAGGTTGCCCACCCAGTCCGGATGGCCCGCCTCGCCGGCGTGATCCTCTTCGGTGTTGTCGAACAGCCCGACCGTGTCCTCGAACTGCAGGGTGTGCTCCGTCTCGACGGTCAGCGTGCCGAGGCCGGTCTCGTACGTCCAGTTGAGCAGGACGTCGAGGCCGCGGTTGTGCTGCCGTGAAATGTTGATGTAGCTGTCCCTGATTTCCGTGATGGAACCCGGAATGATCCCGCTCGATGCGTCCGCCCGATCGAACAGGTCGCAAAGGGGCTCGTCAGGGAAGAACGCCGAGGAATAGCACCCGAACGTGATGTTGCGCGCGCCGATGACGTCCACTTCGTCCTTGACCTCGATATCGAAATAGTCGATCGAGAGGCTCAGGTCCGCGAAGCCGGGCTGCCAGACGAACCCGGCCGTCAACGCGTCCGACGTCTCGGCCTTGAGGACACCCTTGCCGCCGCCGGTCACGACCGTCGGTGAGACGGTGAAGAACCAGTCGGGCGGCAGTCCGTCCGCGGCGCAGTTGTCCGCAATGCGCTGGGAAATCCGGCCTGCGGCCAGCGCGGAGCCCCAGTCGGTGCACGGATCGGAGTTGCGCGCGGACAGAGGAAAGCTCGTCTGCCGGGCGAGGTACAGCTCGTACAGCGCGGGCGTGCGGAACGACGTTCCGAAGGTGCTGCGGACCCGGAACGCATCGTTCAGGCTCCAGTTGAGACCCACCTTGTAGGTCGTGTCACTGCCGTAGGAATCGACGTCCGTGTAACGGACCGAACCGTTGAACTCCAGGTAGTTGACCAGCGGCAAATCCGCCAGGAGCGGCACGTTGACTTCGCCGAATACGGCCTTGGTGGCGTCGTCGCCCGCGGTGATGCCCGCGCTGGAAGCACCCCAGGCATTGCCCACGTTGTTGCCGTCCTCATCGGTCAGCGGCTGGCCGTTTTCGTCGCGGACCATCGTGATCGGTCCGGGCGTGTCATTGATCTCGTCCTCCTGGTAATGCAGGCCGACTGCCACGGCGAGCGGGCCGGCGGGCAGATCCATGACTTCACCCGAGAGGAACGCCTCCACGGACCATTGCGTGTACTTCGTCGTGCCGGTCTCGACGGCGAACAGGTAGTCCTGCACTTCCTGCGGGATGTCGCCCGCCAGGAACGCGGGGTCGAGCCACTGGATGTCGACGCAATCCCTGCCGGAGATCGGCGTGACCTGGCCTTCGCACGATCCCGTGCGGAAGAACGGCATGGTGAGCGCGTCGTCCAGGATCTGGTCGTCTTCGTACTCGCCGTCCGAGTCGCTGTACTGGAGGGAAACTTCCCAGCTCCAGTCCGGCAGAATCGTCTCCAGGTCGCCGCGCAGGCCGGCGACGAAGCGCTGGTAGTCGACGGTGACCCGCTGTCCGGAATGGTCGGTCAGCGTCAGCGGGCTGAGCCACTGGGCGCCCGTCCAGCCTTCGCTGAACGGATCGCTGGCGAAGCCGGCATCCGCCGAATCGTAGTTGTAGATGTACGTCCAGATCTGGCGCCACCCGACGTTGGTGGTCTTGCGCCGGCTCAGGAGAACCTCGCCATAGGCCGTCAGGTTGTCCGTGAGCTGGTACTCGCCTTCGATGAAAGCGGTCGCCGTTTCCGCCTCGGGGACCAGGGTCGTCAGGTCCTGGATCGGAGGCTCGGAATCCACCAGCGAATCCGTCAGCGGATCGTTGCGGCCGATGGGGAACCAGCCGGCCGGCACGTGCATCCAGTTGGGGTTGTCCCCGGCGGCGAGCGGCGGCACGCCGTTGGCCGCCAGGGCACCGTCCCGGTCGTACTGCAGCAGGAATACCGGCGGCCCGGCATTGGTCGTGCCGTCGCCGACCTCGGTGGCGTAGTCGTAAACCCAGATGTGGCCCCACGGGAGGTCGTCGCAGAAGTATTCACCGGTGCGCGGATCGATCAGGTCGGCGCGATCGCCGGTGGTCTGGTCATAGACGCCCCATTCGTTGCAGTCGAAGAAATCGCGGTCGCCTTTCTGGAGGATCTCCTGGCGGCTGTAGTCGCCGGTCACGCGGAAATAGCCGCGCCCGGTGTCCTTGCCCCACGAGCCGCTGACGCGCAGTTCCTCGCCGCCGGATTCGGACGGCTGCGAGTAAAAGGCGCCGAATTCGCCGCCCTCGTCCTTGCGCGTGATGATGTTCACGACGCCGGCGATGGCATCGGAGCCGTAGATCGACGACGCGCCGTCCTTCAGGATCTCGACGCGCTCGATGGCGGCCAGCGGAATCGTGTTCAGGTCGAACGCCGACACGGAGCCCTGCACACCGGAAGGTCCGGCACGCCGGCCGTTCAGGAGCACGAGGGTGCGGTTGGCGCCGAGGCCCCTGAGCGACAGCGTCGAGGTGCCGAGGCCGCCGTTGACGACACTGATGGCGGAAATGGCCGGGGTGACCTGGGGCGAGCCGGCGGCCACTGTGGTCGCCTGCAGCATCGAGGCGACGTCCGGGAGTCCGCGCACCTTGGCCGTCTCGGTCACCACCACGTCCATGGGAGCGGCGCTCGAGAATTCGTCCTTCTTGATGCGCGATCCCGTGACGACGATCTGTTCGACGTCCGCCTGGTTTTCGGTGTCCCCGGCTTCTTGCGCCAGCAAAGGCGCTCCCGGGTAAAGTGCGGCGAGCATCGCCGCGGCTACCGGCGTCAGTACCGGAGCAAAGCGGTTCGCTCCGGCCTGCGCACGCTCGGATCTGCGCATCGTCATCCCCTCATTTTCCCTCATGCATCTCGCCCATCGGCCCAGCGTTCGTCGCGCGTTGCCGGAGCGGAGCGAAATCCTCGCACGAATGCGCAAAGCGTTCGAAGATTATTTGGTTTTATTCCGCAATGTGAAACGAAGGCATGGCAGCGACGGCCGCCATCGTTGCGCACCGAGCCGACGGTTCACATATGGGAAAGACGGCCGCCGATTGCGTCTCGGGCAGGATTGCTCAGCGGCGGCCGCTCGCCCCGGCCGGGTACTCGGCCATGCCCACCACGCGTTGCAGCCACACGTGATGCGGCGGCAGCTTGTGGCGCGCCATCTGCAAGCGTTCGATAACGTACTTCGGGAGCGTCGGCGGCGGACGGTCCGTGCCGTACCAGGCATCGCATTCCGCGGCGAGGAAGTCCATGCCGTAGAGCAAGGCTTCGTAGCTCGTGTAACTCCAGAGATCGCCCGTGTCGATCGGCGGCCGGTGGTCTCCCGGCAATCCGCCGGAGGGCAGCGGCGTGTCCGGCTGGCCGGGAAACCACTGGTCCTCGAAATCCCCGGCCGAGGGCGGCTTGAGCCGCCAGAAATCGAGCTTCGCGGCGAGCCGCCCGTTGATGCGCCCGGGACGGCGCACCTCGCGCCAGAACCCGGTGTCTGCGCGGCGCGTGAGGCAGTAATGCAGGTTGATGAAATCGAGGATCTCGTAGAAGCGATTGGTGATGATGCGGTTGAAGCGCAGCGCGAGCGGCGCGAAATCCTCGCCGCGCGGGAAATGCTCCGCGAGCAGCACGGGGGCAAGCGCGCTCAGGTAGAGCCCGGTCGATTCGAGCGGCTCGATGAAGCTCGACGCGAGCCCCGCGGCGATGCAGTTCCTTGCCCACGCCTTCTCGCGGTGGCCGACCTTGAAGCGCACGATGCGGCTGTCGAGCGCGTCCGCGTGCGGCCCTTCGAAACGGCGGATCTCGCGTTCCGCGTCTTCCTCGCTCTGGAAGCTGCCGGAGTGCACGTAGCCGAGCGAACGCCGGTCCTGTAGCGGAATCTCCCAGACCCAGCCGGCCGACAGCGCGGTGGCGGTCGTGTACGGCCGCACGTAACCCGGGAAGTGCGTGGTGTACGGGACGTGCATGGTCACGGCGCGATCGCAGAGCAGCCACTGCGAGCAATCGACCCATTTCACGCCCAGCGCTTTCTCGATGAGCAGCGCCGCGAAGCCCGTGCAATCGATGAAGAGATCGGCCTCGAGCCGGCGCCCGCCGCGCGTCGTGACGGCCGCAATGTCGCCGTTCTCGGCCAGCTCGACGTTCGCGACGTGATCCAGGTAGTGCGTGACGCCGCGCGCGGTGGAGATCTCGCACAGGTAATCCGCGAACTTGAGCGCATTCATGTGGTAGGCGAAAGCGAGCGGCGGCCCGAAGTCCCAGGGTCCGAGCATCTGCGGGGCGAGCCCGAGCTCGCAGATGATCGGCTGGGCGGAGACGGTTTCGCAGAACGGGATGGAGCGATCACTTCTCAGCCACAGCTCGCCGGAACGGTCGAGCGGTCCCGAACCCGGCCGATAGCGGCTGAACGGATGGTGGAAGTGCTCGCCCTTGCCGTGCAGCCAGTCGACGAAGCGGATGGACTGCTTGTAGGTCGCGTCGGTGCGCCGCATGAACTCGTACGGATCGATGCCGACGACGGCGAGCAGGTGATTGATGTTGGGGATGGTCGCCTCGCCGACGCCGATGCGCGGCACGTCGGGGGATTCCACCAGGCTCAGGTCGGCGAGCTTCGTTCCGCCATGGTTGAGTGCGGCATCCAGGTAAGCGGCCGCCATCCAGCCGGCGGATCCTCCGCCGACGACCAGGATCCTGCGGGGCTTCCTCCCGGAGCTCGTCAAGGCCGTTCCTCTCGCCGCCCGCCGCGGCCGGCGCCGCCGCGATGCGTTGTATGATGGCCGGCGCGCGCGCCGCCGTTTTCAGTGGAAGTCGTCATGCCGCGAATCGTCGCAAAGCCGGACAATCTCAACAACCGCAACGCGGAGTTCGAGCAGCAGCCTCTGCGCGAGCCGGTGTTCCTGAACAGCGTGCCGAAATGCGGGACGCACCTGCTGCGCAACATCGTGCGCATGTTCGTGCCGGTCGGGCAACAGTATCACGCCGCCTTCATCCAGTACGCGATCCTGCGCCAGCATCGGGGCGCATTTGCGCGCACGGCGCCGAAACTCAGCTGGGGGCACCTGCTGTTTTCGGACGATTCGGCGATCGCGCTGCGCCAGGTGCGTCACATCGTGCAGGTGCGCGATCCTTACGACTGGGTGCTGGCCCGCGCCCGGTTCTTCCTCTCCGACACCTTCCAGGGCGCGCTCGATCACCTGAAAGGCGGCAGCGTCTCGATCGAGGAGATGCTGAACATGATGATCTTCGGCATCCACAACAAGGCGCCGTCGCTCAACGACATCTTCACCCACAACGCGGTGGCATGGCTCGGCACCGACGCCGTGGTGGTGCATTTCGAGGATCTCCTGTGGCACGTGCTGCATCTCGATGCCGCCGACGCCGAACCGTTCTTCGAACGGTTGCTCGGCGATTGCGGCATCGGCCCGCTGCCGGCCGACTGGCGCGAGCGGGTGCGCATCGGCTCCGACCGCGAGCAGAGCGGAACGGCCCGCGAAAACCTCGCCGGGAGCGGCGGCCGGGAGGTGCCGGAAGAGCTGCCCGAGGTCCAGAAGCGGCTGGTGGATTACGCCGCCCCCGGCCTGCGTGAGGTGCTCGGGTATCCGCGGCCGACCGGCAAGCAGCGGCAGGCAGCACCGGGATGACCGCGCGGCCGGACGTCAGCGTCCGTCGCGCTCGATCTGCACGCGGATCTCCCCGACACCCTCGACGCTGCCGTGCAGCCGGTCGCCGCGCGCGAGCGGCCCCACGCCCGCCGGCGTGCCGGTGAACAGCAGGTCGCCGGGCGCGAGGGTGAACAGCGTCGAAAGCTCCGCGAGCGCTTCATCGACTTTCCAGATGAGCTGGCCGAGGTCGCCGTCCTGGCGCAGCTCGCCGTTCACCTCGAGCCAGATGCGACCGCTCCGCGGATGACCGACCTCCGCCGCCGGCCGGATCGCCGATACCGGCGCGGAGGCGTCGAAGCCCTTCCCGGCGTCCCACGGGCGCCCGAGCCGCTTCGCCTCGGCCTGCAGGTCGCGGCGCGTGAGATCGATCCCGACGGCATAGCCGAACACGAGCGACAGGGCATCGGCGACCGGAACGTTGCGTCCGCCCTTGCCGAGCGCGACCACCAGCTCGATCTCGTGATGGAGATCGGCCGTGCGCGGCGGATACGGCAGCGTGCCTCCGCCCGGAGCCACGGCGTCGGCGGGCTTCATGAACCAGAAGGGCGATTCGCGCTCCGGGTCGCTGCCCATCTCGCGTGCATGCTCGGCGTAATTGCGCCCGACGCAGTAGATCCGGTGCACCGGGAACAGGCGGTCGCTTCCGTGAATCGGCACGCACGGCCGCGCGATCTCGAACAACTCTTTCATTGACGGCCCTCGTGTGCGTTGCGCAGCTGCCGGCAGCGGCGCCCGGGCAATTCCTGGGCTGGGCTCGCGACGAACCAGGCAGCGCAGTTTAGTTCAGGTGCATACTGAAGTATGCAGAAATCGGCCCTGCGCAATCGCAATTACCTGCTGTTCCTTGCCGGCAACACCGTGTCGCTGCACGGGCTGTGGGTGTACCGGGTCGCGCTCGGCTGGCACGCGTGGCAGCTCACGCAATCGGAGCTCTGGGTCGGTGTCGTCGCCTTCACCCAGTTCTTCCCCATCCTCCTGTTCGCACCGCTGTTCGGCGCGTTCGCCGATCGCTTCGACCGCAAGCGCTCGACGCTCGCCATCAACGCGATCAGCACCGTGATCATGGCGCTGCTCGCGGCGTGCACGGCAAGCGGGCTGATCGGCATTTACGGCCTGTGCGGCTTCTCGCTGGCACAGGGCATCGCCGAGGGTGCGCACACCCCGATGCGGCTCGCGCTGGTCCCGAATCTCGTGCCGCCGGAGCAACTGCAGAGCGCGATGGCGATGAACTCGATTGCCTTCAATGTCTCGCGTTTCATCGGCCCCGCACTGGCGGGCGTGCTGATTGCCGTCTTCGGCGCGGCGGCGGCATTCGCGTTCAACGCCGTTTCCTACCTGCCCGTGCTCGTGGCACTCGTCTGCATACGCGTGGCGCCGCTGGCGGCGCCGCGGGCGAGCCGCCGCCTCGGCGCCGACATCGCCGCCGGCCTGCGCTACGCCGCCGCGCACGGTCCGGTACGCAACCTGATGGCGCTGGTCGCCTTGGCTTCGCTCTTCGGCCGCGGCCCGCTCGAGCTCCTGCCCGCGTTTGCCGAATCCATGTTCGGCCGCGGCAGCACCGGGCTCGCGACCCTGACCTCCGCCGCGGGCGCGGGCGCCGTCCTCGCCGGCATCGTCCTGTCGCGCGGCCTGATCGAGCTCGGCATCCCGCGCATCGCTCTCGGCACCGCCGTGGCCGGCGCGCTGATCGCTGCCCTGGGTCTCGCGCCCTCGTTCTGGTCCGGCGTGGCTGCCGTGACGGCGCTCGGCTTCATGCTCACGTTCTGCGGCGTGGGGGCGCAGATCCTGCTCCAGTCACTGATCGAGGACGAGCTGCGCGGACGCGTCAGCAGCCTGTGGGGTATGCTGGCCTTCGGCGGCACGGCGTTCGGCGGCCTCGTCGCCGGGGCCGCCGCCGATCGCTTCGGGCTTGCCAGCACCGCGGTCGCGGCCGGCGGCGCTTGCGTGCTGCTCGCCGCGAGCCTCGCGCGACGGCGCCGGCGCGCCGCGGGCCGGCGGGCCGCCGTTTTATCCTCCATACGCACAGACCCGGGAGACGACACAGATGGTCGCGACTGAATCGCAAATGCTGCCACTCGGCACGCAGGCGCCGGCGTTTTCACTGCCGGATCCCGACGGCCGGCAACATTCGCTCGACGACGCGCCGGATGCGCGCGCGTACCTCGTCATGTTCATCTGCAATCACTGTCCGTTCGTCAAGCACGTGCGGCGCGAGCTCGCGCGGCTGGGGCAGGACTATCCACCTCGCGGCGTCGCGATCTTCGCCATCAACAGCAACGACTACGAGCAGCAGCCGGACGACCGCCCGGAGCGCATGCGCGAGGAAGCGCAGCGCTTCGGCTATCGCTTTCCCTATCTCGTGGACCGCGAGCAGAGCGTGGCGAAGGCCTATCGCGCGGCCTGCACGCCCGATTTCTTCCTGTTCGACGCTGACCGGAAGCTCGTCTACCGCGGCCAGCTCGACGCCAGCCGACCGTCGAACAAGATGCCGGTCACCGGCTCGGACCTGCGCGCCGCGCTGGACGCCGTGCTCGAAGGGCGGGAGGTACCCGCAAACCAGACGCCGAGCATCGGCTGCAACATCAAGTGGCGCCCGGGCAACGCGCCCGACTGGTTCGGCTGAAACGGAACGCGCGTTCTGCGCCTCCCCCTGCAGGAGCGCGCATTGCACGCGACCAGCGATCGTCGCGAGTTCGATCGCGCGCGATGCGCGCTCCTACGGGTGGTCGTGCTCGGCGCGCAGGCGGTGGAACTCGGCCCGGGCGGCGAGCATCGCCGTCACGAGCTCGCGCTCCGCTTCGGTCAGCAGCGGGTTCCAGACGTCGAAGATGAGGATCACGCGGAGCTCGTCCGAGTCGTTCCAGGCTTCGTGCTCGATGGTATCGTCGAACACCCATGCTTCGTTCATCCGCCATTCGCGCGTGACGTTGCCGACGCGGAAGCGGCAGTTGCCCGGCAGCACGAGCGGCAGGTGCACGATCGAGCGCGTGTTGATCGAGCCCGTGTGCGGCGGAATCGTCGTGCGCGGATCGAGCGCGGAGAACATCGCGGTAGGCGCATAACGCTCCTGGCGCGCCATCGGCAGCCCCTCGAGGATTTCCGCGGTACGCGGGCAGCGCGCGCACGCTTCGTCCTGGCGCACGCCGTCGTGCCACAGGAAGAAGCTGCTCCAGCGACGCGAATGATTGAGCTCCTGCCACTGGTTGAGCGGCGAGCCGGGCGGATAGGCGATGTACGGCGCGAACGGCTCGGTGCCCGCCTGCTCCAGCAACGCCTGCACTTCCTCGACGATCACGGGCGTGGCGGCCTCGAGCTCGGGCAGCCAGGGAAAGAGCTCACGCTCGAAGAACGGGATGGCGGGCAGCCGCGGGTAGTGCAGCATCAGAGGCTGCTGCACGTAGGCCTTTGCCTCACCGGAGAGAATGGCGACACTCTCGTCGAAGCGCGTCATGCCGGGGTCGCCGGCGAAACGAGAGCGCAGCTCGCGCACGCGCTCCTCGAGGTGTGCCTTCAGGGCGGCGTTATCCTTCGTGACCAGCTCGCGCGCCCGCGCCACGGCGGTGCGGAGGTCGGGCGGGAGCTCGTCGTCGGCCGGCGCGATCGCGAGCGCCTCGCGATAAACGGACACGGCTTTGGCCGATCGCCCCATACGGTCCAGCAGCCAGCCGCGCGAGAGCCGGGCGAGAAAGTTGTAGGGATCGAGGATGAGCGCGCGCTCCACCGCGGCGAGCGCCGCGGCGAAATCGCCGCTCGAGCGATGCGCGAGCGACTTGTACAGATGCACCGACACGTTCTCGGGCGCGATCGCCTCGGCGCGGCGCAGGAGCTCCAGCGCGGTGGCGTTGTGGCCCTGACGCACGGCCTGCTCGGCCTGGCGCACGAGCAGCATCTCGGCGGGTTGTTGTTGACTGGCCATGCCGTCTCCGTTCGATCAATGATGAGGTTACCCCAGGCGCGCAGGCGTGCAAGCCCGCGGAGCGCGGACCGCACGCCGTCGCGGCCATCGATGACCGCGCCGCCCACCCCCTGGATGATGCGCAAACCGCCCATCCGGATGACACGCGGCCTGCTATCCGGATGACATCCGGGGCTCCACCTGGATGACACGCAGCCGGTGATCGTGCAGGAGCGCGCATCGCGCGCGAACGATCGCGGGTCGCGCGCGATGCGCGCTCCTACTGGAAGTCGCGGGGGATGGTCTTGTTCCAGGTCTTCTCACGGACGGGCTCGCCGTTCTTGAACAGGCGGCGCGTGTACTCGTAGTGGAAGTTATCGCGGTCGCTGCGAAAAACGAGATCGCCTTCGAAGCGCAGCACGCGATCCGCGAGCGTGATCTCGATTGCATGCGTGCCGTGCACGGAGGTGTTCTCGGGATGGGCATCGGAGGTCTTGTGCACGATCGTCTCGCGGAACGTCTGCGTGCCCCAGGGAAAACGCTGCCCGCCGGTGTTGGTCGCGGTGGCCGTCACCTCGCCGGTCTGCGGATTGCGGTCCACGGAAGAGATCTCGCCATAACCCGAGCTCGTGCCCGCATCGAGCGTCTCGTAGCCGGGCGGCCGCGGCGACTTCACCGGCGCCAGGAAATCCGGCGCCGGCCGCTCGCCCGGCGGAACGACGGGCAGGATCACCTTCGACCCGTCGCGGCCCAGCACGAGCGAGGTCGTCATCGGGTACGGTGTGGGCCAGAGCATCGGCCACTGGGCGTTGCCGATCGAGAGCCGGATGCGATGGCCCTTCGGGAACACCCACGAGGTGAAGTGCATCTCGATCTCGAGCGGGAAGATCTCGCCGGGCTCGATCGCCTTCGGGTGCGCCGCGGACTCGCGGTGCGTGCCGTTCTGCCCGGCGCCGGCGACCAGCGTAGTGGTGCCGTCGGGCGCGACGTCGGAAAGGCGCGCGAACCAGTCGGCGCGCGGCGCGTCGGCGGAGACGAGCAGCTTCGCGAGCGGCAGCCCGAGAATCTCGGTGTCCCCGGTGAGCGGCGCCGTGTCGTAGGTGAGGCTGAAAGCGTCGGTCGGCCGCTGGTCGTGCGCCACGTCGCCCCACCACATCACCGGGCCGCCCGCCTCGAGACCCGAGGACGGCACGTAGCGAAGCTCGTGCACGGTGCGCTCCGGCGCAGCCGCCGCCAGCGTGTGGTTCGGCTGCGGGAAAAGCGTGCGTGCCTCGATGCGCTCGACGGGCCAGCCCTCCTCCCAGCGCCAGGCACCCGGCGCGTACGCGAGGTACGGTCCCGGCGGATGCCACTGGCGCACGTACACGGCGAAGCGCGGCTCGTCCATGATCCCGGTGTCGCGTCCCTTGAGCCAGTGATCGAACCAGCGCACGGCCTCGTGCCGCCACTCCATGCCGGGCTCGGGATAGGGCTCGTGCGGGAACGCGTGCGACCACGGGCCGATCAGCGCTTTCACCGGCGCCTTCACGTTTGCCAGCATGCGCGGCAGGCTGTCGCGGTAGCCGTCGTACCAGCCGCCGATGAGGAAGCTCGGCACCCGCATCCGCTCGTGGTGCCCCATGAGCGAACGGTCCCAGAACTCGCCGTCGCGCTGATGCGTCTTCCAGGCGAGCATCCACGGCTCGGTGTCGAAGCGATTCTCGAAGTACTCCTCGTCGATGACGAAATCCGGCGCGGCGGGCAGCGCGTTGTAGAGCTCCTGGCTCATCTCCCAGGAATCGACGTGCATGATGCCGTCCATGTAGTGCACGTCTTCCTGGTAAAGGTCCTCGGTTGCGTCGATCGCGATGATGGCCTTCAGGGCGGGCGGCCCGAGCATCGCCATCTGGATCGCATTGAAGCCGCCCCAGGAGATGCCGAACATGCCGACCTTGCCGTTGGCGCGCGGCCGCTCGGCGAGCCAGGCGATCACGGCCTTGCCGTCCTTGGTCTCGACCTCCGAGTACTCGTACGGGACGAGCCGGCCTTCGCTCTCGCCGGTGCCGCGGATGTCGACGCGCGCAACGATGTAGCCGCGTCGGACGAAATATGAATAGAGGGAGTAGCTCCTGCCGCGGGATTCGGCCTTGCGGTACGGCAGGTATTCGAGGAGGACCGGGAAGCGCTCGCCCGGCGCGGCGCCATCCGGGACGTAGAGGTCCGCCGACAGCCGCACGCCGTCCTCCAGCGGAATCCAGGCGTGCTCTACCGCAATCCCGTAGCGTTCGGGCGAGGGCTCCGGTGTCGCCCGCCCCGCGAGCGGCAGGCACAGGCAGCCCAGGGCGAGCCAAAGCATCCGTCTACCGCCGTGTCGCGCGCGTTGCCGCATCGCCGCGTCCCCCTGTCGCTGCCCCGGACGGCCGCACCGATCCGCTCACCGGGAAATCGCTGCACGTGGTGCAGACCTTCCCTCCCAGCGGGCAAGTAAAGCAAACGGAGCCCGGCGACGCGGCGACCGTCGCACAATGTGGCACACGCGCGGGCGCGCGCCGGCGCGGTGCCGGGAGCCGAGCGCGTCGAACCCGGGCCGGCCGGCCGGGTTTCAGGCCGGGTGGCGGCCGGCGCCCGCGGGCGCCCGGGAGATCAGGGGTGGCGTTCTCGGAAACGTTTGGCTTTGGGCGCCTGCGCCTCGCGCTCCCCCGCACGCCGCTCGCGGAACCGGCTCTTGCCGTTGCCGGCGGCCAGCTTGGAGACCCGGCTGCCCAGGAGCTCGTAGGTCGAGTCGTCCATGTCGTCGATGGCGTCCACGTACCGTTTCTTGCTCACTTTCCTTGCCTCGGAACGAGGGCCCCGGCCACGGGGACGCCGCAGCCGCGACCCGAAAAAATCAGCTCGTTCGATGACTCCCTGATTTTGGCGTTGCGGCAGGGGCTCAGTGCGACAGGCTGCCGCCGGCATAGCCGCCGTCGTGCCCGTCCAGTTCGTCGTAGTCCTCGAAATCCGCGAGCTCCATGCGCAAGCTCCGGTCTTCCTGGGACATTTCTATGAGCCGCCACAATGGCACGTAGTCCCTCGAGGTGTCGCCGGCACCCGGCTTCGCGACCAACGCGTCTCCTTCGTCCGGAAATTCCTCGAATTCCAGCTCTTCGTCGTCCATTTCCATAGTCGATGCGGTCTCCGGGTCATCCTCGACCCAATCGGTGACGGGTTCGGTCTCGGGCGGCGCGGCCATGCAAGCTCCTGCCGGTCCACTTTTCAGGCAAAAGATAAGCCTATTGGGATCGAAGTCAAGATTTTAATCGGCAGCGCGAT
>DASVDF010000073.1:0-43703 GCA_036381215.1 Woeseiaceae bacterium
GGCGCGGCGAAGCCCACGTGCGCTCTTTCGCTGAGTGGCGGCTGCTCGCGCGCCTGCGAGAGCTGGGCCTGCCGGTACCGCGCCCTTGCGCGGCGCGCTATCGGCGCCACGGCGCCTGCTACAGCGCGGACCTGCTGACGGTGCGCATGCCGGACATCGAGCCGCTCTCGTCGCGCATCGCGCGCGCAACCGACCCCGCGCTGTGGCGCACCGTCGGCCGCGGACTCCGCCGTTTCCACGACGCCGGCGTGTACCACGCCGATCTCAACGCCTACAACGTGCAGCTCGACGCGGAAGGCGGGATCGTGCTGCTCGATTTCGATCGCGGCGAGATCCGCACGCCGGGCGCCTGGCAGCATGCCAACCTCGCGCGCCTGGAGCGCTCTCTTTACAAGCTCAAAGGCCTGGATCCGGCGCTCGAGTTTACACGGGCGGACTGGGCGAGCCTGCTCGCAGCCTACGAGGGCCGCTGAGCCCGACGCACAGTGGCCGCCAACCTCAGGCTCCGCATTATTCGTGAACGTTCGGCGCTCAGGGGCGGAGCGGAGCCGCGACCGGGGGGAAGTCCTCTCGGCGCCGGACACGAGCACGTCCATGTGGTCCTGCGGGCTCGGCGTCCATGCCTCGCACGCCGCCGAGAGGGAGCTCCCCCGGCCGTGGCTCCGCCCTGTCGGCGATGGTGCCGTGCGTGAACGATGCTTTGGGATAACGTGCCTTCGTTCGGTGTACGTGCCTGCGTTCGGTCGCCCGCGTGGCGGGCTCCTACGATGCCTTTGTTCGGTCGCGCGCGATGCGCGCTCCTGCATCGGATGCGCGCATACCGTGGGGTTTTTTCCGGTAAGGCGGTGGGGCGCGGGGTTAGCGTTGGGCGGAGGTGATGCCGCCGCGGAGCACGTAGGCGTGGTAGCCGCGCTCGCTCAGGATGTAGGCGCCGGCGGAGCTGCGGCGGCCGGTGTCGCAGCACACGATGTATTTCTTGTTGCGGTCGAGCGTGTTGATCTTCAGGCGGATGAAATAGAGCGGAATGTTCAGCGCCCCGTCGAGGTGATGGTTTTCGAACTCGCTCGGCAGCCGCACGTCCAGCCACTGGCCGCCCGCGCGCACGATCTCCTCGGCCTCGCCCTGGCTTACCCAGTCGAGCATCGGCTCGTTCAGCAGGCGCTTGAAGTCCTCCTTGCCGAGGCGCATCACCGCGCCGTCCGAGAGCATGGTCACCGTCGCATTTCGCTTCGCGTCCGAAATCAGCGCCTCCTCGCCGAACGTGTCGCCGACACCGAGCTCCGCGAGCTTGATACCGTCCTTGTTGAGGGGCGTCTCGCGCGTGACGAGGGCCTTGCCGCGCGTCAGCACGTAGAAGAAATCGCCTTCCGAGCCCTGCTTGATGACCACGTCGCCCGACTTGTAGTTGATCTGCTGCATGCGCATGAAGATCGCCTGGATGTTCGCCGGCGGAATCTTATGGAACGCCTTTGTCTGCAGCAGCATGGTCATCCAGTCGTCGCTGCCCACGCTCGAGTTGCCCTGCAGCTCGGAAACCTCGTACGAGCCCGTCTGGTCCCAGGTGAGCATGACGTCCAGCAGATCGCTGTCGATCGAGATGTACTGGACGCGATTGCGGGCCCGCGCGGTGACGCGGCGGGGGAACATCGGCGACACCGGATTGCGGGCGGAATCCGTGCCGCCCTCTATGGCTTCCTGGACCTCGCCCTGGTCGACCAGCTCCAGCGTGCCCGAAACGACGTAGATCGTGCGCTTTTCGGTGTCGCCCTCGCGAAAGAGCAGCTGCTGGGGCGACAGCTCGCGAACCTGCACCTTGCGCGCGAGTGCGGCAAGGTTGTCGCGCTTCAGTCCGTCCAGGGGTGAGAAGTTCTTGAGCAGTTCAGCATCAAGCTGCTCGTCCGTCATGGTCCATCCTAGTCTGTGTGTGTCGCGGCCGGGCCGAAACAGCGGCTCGGCCGTCATTTTAGCGTGCGTTTGCGCGGCTCCGGTACCGCGGGAGGACAGCAGCGTGAAGCGGTGCACAGTTTACCCGCTGCGCGCGCGCTCGACTCGTCATTTTTCCCCGGGAAACACCTCGCGCCAGCCCGGGTGCGGGCGGAATGCCTCGCCATGCTGCTCCGCGAGCTCGGACAGGCGCGCCTCGATCGCGCGCGGTCCGCGCGTGCGGGCGTATTCCAGCGGGCCGCCGCGGAACGGCGCGAACCCGGTACCGAAAATCACGCCCGCGTCGAGCAGGTCGGCGTCCGCAACCACGCCTTCCGACAGGCAGGCGACAGACTCGTTCAGCATCGGCAGGACGAGTCGGTCCGTGAGATCGTCCGGAGCCGCCGCGCTCCCCTCGGCCGCCACCTCGGACTTCACCGCCTTGCCGTCCTCCCAGCGATAGAACCCCTGGCCCGATTTTCGGCCGAGCTCCTTACGTGCCACCTTCTCGCGCAGCACGCCCGGGATCGGGCGGTCATAGGCGGCCGCCAGTACCTCCGACACGTCGAGCGCCACGTCGAGCCCCACGGTATCGATGAGCTCGATGGGTCCCGCGGGCATGCCGAAGTCCTCCGCCGCCCGGTCGATCACCGTCACCGGCACCCCGGCCTCGGCGAGTCGCATCGCCTCGGCGAGGTACGGCGCGAGCACGCGGTTGACCACGAAGCCGGGGGAGCTCGCGCACTCGAGAGGGTACTTGCCGATGTCGCGCACGAAGGCGATCGCCGAATCCAGCACCCCTCGGTCCGTGTCTTCGCAGCGGATCACCTCGACGAGCGGCAGCTTTGCGACCGGGTTGAAGAAGTGCAGGCCGACGAAGCGCTCCGGCCGCTCGAGTACGGTGCGCAGGTCCTCGAGGCGGATGCTGGACGTGTTCGTCGCCAAAACCGCTTCGGGACGCAGCGAATGCTGCACCTGAGCGTACAACTGCTGCTTCGCTTCGAGGTTCTCGAAAATGGCTTCGATCACGAGGTCGGCATCGGCCACCCCTGCGCCCTGCACGTCGCTCTTCAGGCGCTGCTCTGCCTCGCGGCGCTCGCCCTCGTCGCGGATCCTGCGCCCGAACAGCTTGCCGGCGCGCTCGAGTGCCGGGCGCACATATTCCTCCGCGCGGTCCTGCAGCGTCACCTGCATCCCGCGCAATGCGCACCAGGCCGCGATGTCGCCGCCCATCACGCCGGCACCGACGACGTGCACGCGCGCGATGCGGTGCGCCGGCTTGCCGCCCTGCGCCTTCAGGCGGTTCTGGAGGAAGAACACTCGCACCAGGTTGCGCGAGGTCGGAGTGCACATGAGCTCTGCGATCGAGCGCGCCTCGGCCTCATAGCCCGTGCGTTCCGACGCACCGTGCCGCCGCCACAGGTCGATGATGGCGTACGGGGCGGGGTAGTGGTCACGGCGCGCGCGCTTCGCCACCTGCTTTTCGAGCATCCTCGCGAGGAAGGGACGCACCGGCGCGAGATTGAGCAGCCGATCGGGCAGGGGTGCCCCGTTCGGGTCGCGATTCCGGCCGACGATCTCGCGCGCGGCCTGCCGCCAGTTGTCGGGCGAGACGATGCGGTCGACGAGGCCGATGCGCAGGGCCTTCGAAGGTGTGACGGGCTGGCCGGTGAGCATCAGCTCCATGGCCGCGCGCACGCCGCACAGGCGGACGCTCCGCACCGTCCCGCCGAAGCCGGGGTGAATCCCGAGCTGCACCTCGGGCAGTCCGAGCACCGGCTTCTCGCCGTGCATGACGATCCGGTGGGTGCAGGCCAGCGCGAGCTCCAGACCGCCGCCGAGCGCATAGCCGTTGATGGCCGCGATCGTCGGGCAGCGCAGCGCCTCGAGCCGGTCGAACACCTGCTGCCCGAGCCGGATCAGCGTGTACGCCTCGTCGGGGTCGGCGATCTGCGTGAACTCGTTGATGTCGGCACCCATCACGAAGCCGCTGCCCTTGCCCGAATACACGACCAGGGCGCGCGGCGGATTGCGCTCGAACGGCTCGAGGACACGGGCGAGCTCCTCGAGCACGGGACGTGACAGCACGTTGACGCTGCTGTCCTCCTTGTCGATCCGCAGCCATACGATGCCGTCGTTCTCGCGGTCCGCCCGCCAGTGGTTGGTCATAGTTTCGGCACTCCTCCCGTGACCTCGAAATCGCAGATGAGCGGCAAGTGATCGGAGAAGCGCACTTGCGGGACGTCGAAACCCGTGACCTCGATGCCGTCCTGGTAGAGCACGAAATCGAGCTCCTTGCGCGGAGCACGGGAGGGATAGGAGGGCAGGTGACGGGTGTTGGCGCTCTTCAGCCCGGCGGCGCGCATGAACAGATAGATCTCGTTCTCACCCCAGAACGTGTTGAAGTCGCCGGCGACGATGACCGGCTTTTCGGTCATCTCGATCAGGTCGTAGAGCTTGCGGAGCTGGAGGTGCCGGTGGCGGTACTTGAGGGAGAGGTGCACGAGGAAGATCGCGAAATCCTCCATCTCGAGCTCGATGATCAGCCGCTTGATGCCGGTATCGAAGTAATGGAACGTCTCGCCCTGCACCGACGGCGCCGCGAGGAACGCGTTGCCCTGCTTGCGGATGATCGGGAGCAGCTGGTTGATCGATCGCTCGCCGTACTTGATCTCGTAGGAAGTCGTGAGGCCGAGCTCCGAGGCGATCTTCTCGGCCTGGTTGACCCCACGGCTGCGGATCGAGCCGGTATCCACCTCCACCAGGCCGACGATGTCCGGCTTCGCGGCGCGGATGAACGCGGTGATCTCCGGCAGCACCGTCTGGTTGCCGAGTATGTAGCCGGCGCCCGGCAGGGGCACGTGCATGGACGCACCTGCGCCGACGGCATAGCGAATGTTATATAGGAGTAGTCGCATCCGGTTCTGTCGATCCGGCCGCGTGACCGCGGCACGGAACCAGGCCGGGAGGCCCGGCGCACGGGAACCGCGAGTATGCCTCATTTTCCCCGGGCGGCGCATGCCGGGATTGCAAAACCGCTGGCAGGACAGGACACTAGACGCGAACTGCAGCGGGAGGACGGCAGTGTACGAGAACAACCCCATCCGCGTGTACGTGACCCACGCGTTCGAGGAGGACGAGGATTACCTGCGGGTCTTCGAATTTCTCGAGGGCGTCGACCGGTTCTTTTACCTGAACGTCAGCAAGCCCGAGAACGTGCCGGGCAGCGGGGGCATGGACGCCATCAAGGAGGAGCTGATCCGGCAGATCAAGGAATGCGAGGCGGTGGTCGTCCCCGCGGCGCATTACGATAGAAACCGCGACCTCTTGCGCTTCCAGATGGACGTCGCCGATGCGAACGAGAAACCGATGATCGCGATTCGGCCTTTCGGCGGCGTCGGCGAGACGGCAAAGGAGGTGGCCGATCGCGTCAACGAGATCGTCGAGTGGAACTCCCGTGAGATCGCCGACGCGCTGCGCCGCCAGGCCCGCCTCGAGGACACCTCTCGCTGGGACGTGATCGACTTCCCGTAGGAGCGCGCATTGCGCGCGACCAAAGATGAGCGTACTGCGTCGCAATTGGCTCGTAGGAGCGCGCATTGCGCGCGACCGAACCGCGCCCCATCCGCACGGCCGCAACCCGGCCGGTAGCAGCCGGTGAGCAGACCCCTCATCATCGCCCACCGCGGCGCTTCGGGCTATCTGCCCGAGCACACGCTCGAAGCCAAGGCCCTCGCGTACGGGCAGGGCGCCGATTACCTCGAGCAGGACGTCGTCGCCACCCGCGACGACCGGCTGGTCGTGCTCCACGACATTCATCTCGAGCGCGTGACGGACGTGGCCCTGCGCTATCCCGACCGGCACCGGCGCGACGGGCGCTGGTACGTGCGGGATTTCGACCTGGCCGAGCTGCGCACGCTGAGCGTGCACGAGCGCTGCGACGCCGCGGGCAAGCCGGTCTTCCCGGGCCGGTTCCCGGTCGATGCCGGCCGCTTTCGCATCGCGACGCTCGAGGAAGAGCTCGAGCTCGTGTGCGGACTGAACCGCTCGACGCGGCGCACGGTGGGCGTGTACCCCGAGATCAAGCGCCCCACCTGGCACCGGAGCGAAGGCGTCGACGTCGCCAGGCTCCTTTTGCCCCTGCTCGCCGATTTCGGCTGGCATCGGCGCGAGGATCCGATCTTCGTGCAGTGCTTCGATGCGGACGAGCTGCGCCGCCTGCGCACGGCTCTCGGCTGCGACCTGAAGCTCGTGCAGCTCCTCGAGGAGAACGGACACAACGAGTCCGATACCGATTACGCGGCGCTGCAATCGCCCCCGGGCCTGACCGCCCTCGCGCGCACGGTGGATGCCGTGGGACCGTCGCTAGGGCAGCTGCAGCGCCCGGCCGCCATCGACGGTCAACCGATCTCGACCGGGCTCGCCGAGGCGGCGCACACCGCCGGGCTTCTCGTGCATCCGTACACGTTCCGCGCCGACGCCCTGCCGGCGGGGTTTGCGAGCTTCGCGTCGCTGGTGGCCTGGTTCGCGACGGAGCTTGGGATCGATGGCCTGTTCACGGACTTCCCGGATCGGGCGCTGGAGGCCCGGGAAGGCGCTGCCGGAACATGATAGGTTTTCGAGATTGGATCGCCAAACCGCGGTGTAATCAGGAGATTTCACCGGCCTCGTTGTACGGCACAGCGAAGTGCCGCACGCGTACTGAGAACTTCGTCACTCCCCTGTGAACAAAAAAGCCTAACCTACGGAATGCCGAAGGTACGGCGGGCTCGGGCATGCCATTCGACAAAACGGAATACCTGGTGCTCATCGCGTTCCTCGCGGGCTGGGCGGTGGCCAAGGTCAGCGGCTGGATCGGGCGCAGGCTCACGACCGAGGAGCGCGATCCTCGCGACGATCGGATCCGCTCTTTGACGGCCGACGTGCGCGTGGCCCAGACGCAGGCGGAAAAAGTGCGCAGCCAGCTCGAGGAGAAGGAGAAGGCGCTCACGGAAACGCAGAAGCTCATCCGCGAGCGGGAAGATACGATTGCAGGACACGAAGGCCGCATCGAGCGGCTCCGCAAGGACCTCAAGGAGTCGGTCCTGAAGACGCGCGAGTTACGTGCCGAGCTCACCGAGCGCGCCGCGGAGCAGACGAAATCGGAGGCATTGTTGCGCGAGGTGCAGACCGAGCTCTCGGTCGCGCGCGCCTCGACCGACATGCTGGCGACGGGGATGCTGGACTACACCACGGGCGAGGACGAACCGGCGTTCAAGGCCGGACGCTGAGCTTCCGGCCGACCGCATACCGCGGCGTTGAGAATCAACCCCCTCCCGGTTTTCCGGTCCTTGTCGTTCAGCCCCGCGCGCCCGGCTCCGCGACCGCAAAGCCCGCCGAGAAACGTGTCTCGCGCCAGGACCAGTAGGTCAGCAGGAAATAGGCCTGCATCAGGATCGCAAACGACCATTCGATGCGGTTCTCGGCAGGCCGGCTTTCCTCGAGCGTCGCCTTGAGGATCAGGTTCAGCACGCCCATCGCGAACGGGACCCAGGCGAGGAAGAGCTGGAGCCTGGTCACCCTCAGGAGGCCCGGGGCTGCCCATGCGCGCGCGTACGGCAGCACCTTGTACGCGAGCAGCAGCTGTGCGATGACGTTCAGGGCGAAATACAGGTAGACGCCGTAGCGCCGCATGAACTCGTAGAAGGGCACCTCGCTGCCCAGAAACGTGACGTAGAGGATGAGGAACAGCGAGCCCGTTACGCCGACGACACCGATCGCGACGCCGCCGTTGCCGGTGCCGCCTTTGGCCCGCTCGAGCGCGCGCAGCCAGCCCACGTTGAATAGCCAGTAAGCCGAGAGCACGATCGACTGCGGCATCATCATCCCTTTGAAGAGATAGCTCGCGGGCTCGTAACGACCCGTCGCGCTCACCGACGTGCAGCCGTCCAGAAACGGATTACAGGACGGAACCCCGGCCGTATGGATCGCTATCCAGTAGCACGTGAACACGGTGAACACGGGAACGAGGCCGGCGACGAGCGGCAGGACGCGCGGGATCATACGGATAGCCTATCATCCCGGGTCGGTGTCTCGGGCCGGCAGCTTTGCCACCAGCCGCCACAATCGCTCCATCCTGCGGCCATGATGCGCGGTCACATCTCCCTTCGTATTCGGGAGAGGTCCATGCAGACAGAGAGCTCAGTCGACTGGTACCGCCCGCGCGCATCGAATTCCGCGGGATAGCTGCTCCGGAAGGCGCGTCACCGGCCGAGGCCGGGATCACGGCAGCACGTGAATACGGTGAGACGCGAACGAGGCCGGAGCGGCGGGATTCGCAGGATCATCCTGTTAGCCTATCATTCCGCAGGCACCGGTTTGATCGCCCGCTTCATGGACGAAGCTCAATGCGGAGACATCCATGCGCGTCATCGAAGCCCTGATCGCGGTATCTGTCCTGGCGCTGGCCGGTTCGGTGCCTGACGTTTCCGGAGCCCCTGCGGAGCCGGAGCCGGCTGTTCGCTCCTCCCTTTCGATGTCTCCCGACCTGCTCGAGCTTTACCGGGCCGAAATGCGGCAACTGCTGGTCGGGACGCAGGCCATTGCGCTCGCGCTGCCGACGGGCGATTGGGACAGCATCATCGCCACGAGCCGGCAGATGGAGGAGAGCTACGTTCTGGAGCGAGAGCTCACGCAGGCGCAGATTGCGGAAATCGCCGGTCTTCCCGAATCGTTCCAGGAAATGGATCGAGGCTTTCACGCACGGACGGCCAAACTGGCCGCCGCAGCAGCCGACCGGGATCCCGAAGCAGCGGCGTTTCAATTTGCACGCCTGCTCGAGACCTGCACGGGATGTCATGCAACCTTCGCACAGGCGCGCTTCCCGACCCTGCGACCGGAAGCTGCGCAGGCGCCACACCACTCGCCCGACGGGGAGCACTAGCCCCGGAACAGATGGAACACAACGAAGCCGGGCGAGAAAGGACAGGTCAGAATGCCTGCCGACGGCAAGTATAGACGGGAACGGAAAGTCCGTAGGGTGTACGCGTGGTGCACGCGCGCACGCCTGCCGCAGCGGCTCCGCTCGACGCGGCACAATCTATGCATACACAAAGCAGAGCACGCATCGGCGCATTCATTTGCACTCGCAGAATCGGCCCGAGCGCGGTGCTGCAATTTGCACCCCGCGGACTTTCACCGCGGCCCCACGTGAGGTTCGATGATGAGTCGCGATATTCCCCGTCACATCCTGCCGATTCGCGACCTCCCTTACGCCGGTCCGACGCTCCACGATGCCAGGGATCCGGCAGCGCGGTTCCGGCCGATCGAGCCGCTCCTTCCGCCGGCGGGTGCACCGAATATTTTGCTCGTCCTGATCGACGACGCGGGTTTCGGCTCGAACAGTGCTTTCGGCGGGCCGTGCCGTACGCCGACCCTGGAGCGGCTCGCATCCAACGGCCTGCGCTACACCCGCTTCCATACCACGGCCATCTGCTCGGCAACCCGTCTGGCGATGCTCACCGGCCGCAACCATCACTCGGTCGGCATGGGGACCGTGTCGGACATGGCGACGGCTGCCCCCGGTTACACCTCCCGTCGCCCGAACACCGCCGCGACGATCGCCGAGATTCTGCAGCTCAACGGCTACTCCACCGCGCAACTCGGTAAATGCCATGAAGTGCCGACCTGGGAGGCGAGCCCGGTCGGGCCGTTCGATCGCTGGCCTGCGGGCAACGGCTTCGAGTATTTCTACGGCTTCATCGGCGGCGAGACCAGCCAGTTTCATCCGACCCTGACGGAGGGCACGAGCTCCGTGCGGCCGGAGAAGTCGCCGGAGCGGGGATACCACCTGACCGAGGACCTCGCTTCGCGTGCCCGGACCTGGCTGGGCCAGCAGCGCAGTCTCGCCCCCGATAAACCGTTTTTCCTTTACTTCGCGCCGGGCGCGACGCACGCACCCATCCATCTCCCTGCCGACTGGCGCGACCGGTACCGCGGTGCCTTCGACGGGGGCTGGGACGTTGTGCGGGAGGAGACCTTCGAACGGCAGAAGCAGCTCGGGGTCATCCCGCACAACGCAACGCTTACGGAGCGGCCCGACGTCATCCCGCCATGGAATGACGTCGGCGACGTGCTGAAGCCGGTCCTCGTGCGCGAGATGGAGCTCTATGCGGCGTTTCTCGAGCACACGGACTGGTGCATCGGCCGGGTGATTGCGGCGATCGAGGACCTTGGCGTGCTCGACGATACGCTGGTCTGGATCATTACGGGCGACAACGGCGCTTCGGGCGAAGGCACGCTCAGCGGGACATGGAACGAGGCGCTCACGATGACCGGCATGACCGGCATCGAGACGCCGGAGTTCCTGCGCGAGCGGCTCGACTCCTTCGGCACGCCGCAGTCGTACCCGCAATATTCCCTTGGCTGGGCGCATGCGATGGATACGCCGTACCAGTGGACCAAGCGCGTGGCTTCTCACTGGGGCGGCACCCGCAACGGCCTCGTGGTGCACTGGCCGCGCGGCGTCAGGGCGCGCGGCGAGCTGCGTTCGCAGTTCCATCACGTGATCGACGTGACGCCGACTTTCCTCGAAGCGGCCAGGCTGCCGCACCCGCGCAGCGTGAACGGCGTCGCCCAGCAGCCGATCGAGGGCATCAGCATGGCTTACAGCTTCGACGACGCCGCCGCCGCGGATCGCCACGAAACTCAGTACTTCGAGATCCTCGGCAACCGCGGCATCTACCACAAGGGCTGGACGGCGGCGACCGCGCACAATCCGCCCGGCAACGTCCGCGAGCGCCGGTTCGAGGACGACGTGTGGGAGCTCTACGACACCCGCACGGACTGGACCCAGGCGCACAACCTCGCGCGGGAACAGCCGCAGAAGCTTGCCGAGCTGCAGCGTCTGTTCCTGATCGAGGCCGCGCGCTACAACGTGCTGCCGCTCGACGACCGCGGCGCTGAACGTGCCGATCCCGATACGGCGGGCCGGCCGGTGCTCGCGCGCGGTCCCCGCCAGCGGCTCTACCCCGGCCGCGGCCGCCTCAATGCGTTCTCGGTCATCAGCATCAAGAACAAGTCGCACCGGGTCACCGCGGAAGTCGTGGTCCCTGCCGGTGGTTGCGAAGGCGTGATCGTCGCCCAGGGCGGGCTTCCGGGCGGCTGGACGCTTTACGTCAAGCGCGGCCGCCCGAAGTACTGCTATAACTTCTACGGCATCGACCTGTTCCACGTCGAGGCGAGCGAAGCGCTGAGCGCGGGTGTGCACCGGGTACGCATGGAGTTCGCTTACGACGGTGGGGGGCCGGCGAGAGGCGGGACGGCGCAACTCTTCATCGACGACCGCGCTGTCGGCGAGGGGCGTGTCGGCCGCACGCAGCCGCTGCCGTTCGCCAGCGACGAGCCGCTCGACATCGGGCGCGACGACGGCTCACCGATCACTCCGGACTACACGATCGCAGAATTCACCGGCGACGTCCGCTGGATCGAGATCGAGATTCCCGAAGGGGCGGAGGATTGCGATGACGAGGTCAGCAGTGCAGCGCGGCTCAGGTCGGCACTGATCAAAGAGTAGGCCGCTCAGTTCCTCTCCTTCGACCCGACCAGCAGGCCTCTGCATCGGCGTGGGCCTTGCGCATGGATTTCCCGAGGACGGGGGTCACCTCGGCGTCAAGTTGCCGAAGCGGCATTTCAAGGAGAGGCGACATGCTCGAGGATTCATGGGCGCAGGTGCAAAGCCTGCTGGGGCAGGGAAGCGCCATCGCCGACGTGGGCTCGCTACAGATGACCCTGCGTACGATCGTCGTCTACCTGGCATCGCTGATCATCGTGCGGCTTGCCAGCAGGCGCTTCCTGAGCCAGGCGAGCGCGTTCGATGCGATCGTCGCCATCATGCTCGGCTCCATCATGAGCCGCGGCATCAACGGCTCGGCGGCGCTGCTGCCGACGGTGGTTGCAGGCGCTGTGCTGGTCGGTCTGCACTGGCTCTTCGCCGCCCTCGCGTGGCATACGAGCTGGTTCGGTACTCTGGTGAAGGGACGTCGGCTGCTCCTGATCCGGGACGGCAAGGTGCAGGAAGGAAGCATGCGCAAGGCGTCCATCACATCGGAGGACCTTGCGGAAGCGCTGCGAACGCAGGCAGGGCACACGGATCCGGCGAGGTTCGAAGCCGCCTGGATGGAGCGCAGTGGCAAGATCAGCGTCAAGCCGTATCCGCACGAACCGCACGTCGTCGAGGTTGCGGTGCAGTCGGGAGTGCAGACCGTACGCATCGAGCTCTGAGCCGCTGCCATCCAGCCGGTTCACCAGGAACCGCGACCGTCCCGTCCACCAGACCTTGCATGAGCCCGCAGGGGTTCTGCCCGAGGAAAAACCCGCGTTCGGGGTCGCATGCCGAAATCGCGGCCACACGACGCGAACTCCTTTGCACGGGCACGGTCGACATCCACGTGGCCGTCATGTCGGTGGCGGGCCGACTTCGCCCTGGCCTCCCTGGTACCAATCATCGTGTCTTCGCAGCAGTCAACGATGGCAAGTGCCGGTCCTCGCCCGAGGACGGCGTTCGATGCCGTCATCTTCGACATGGACGGCGTCCTGACGAAGACGGCACGCGTGCATGCAAATGCGTGGAAGGAACTGTTCGACGACGTCCTGCGCCGTCGCGCGGAACGGGAAAGCGAACCTTTCCGGCCGTTCGACGCCGGAAGGGATTATCTCGCCTATGTCGACGGCAAGCCTCGGGAAGACGGCGTTCGCAGCTTCCTGAGGAGTCGCGGCATCGAGGTGCCGGAAGGCGGACCGGACGATCCTGACGATGCCGAGACAGTCCGTGCTTTCGCGAAGCGCAAGGATCGGCTGTTCCGGCGTCACCTGGAGGCCGAGGGAGTCGACGTGTTCGGATCCACCGTCGCTCTCATCGAGGCTCTGCGGGCGGCGGACGTCGCCGTGGGCATCGTCACCTCGAGCCGCAACGGCAGGGACATTCTTGCAAGGACCGGCACCGATGTGCTCTTCGACGCCCGCATAGACGGCATCGACGCCGCAGAGCGCGGCCTGCGCGGCAAGCCGGATCCGGATGCATTCCTGGCCTGCGCAGCCGGGCTCGGAGTCACGGCGGCGCGCTCGATCGTCGTGGAAGACGCGGCCGCCGGGATCGCGGCCGCACGCAAGGGAGGATTCGGACTCGCCGTCGGCGTGGACCGCGGCAGTAACCGTGCGGCGCTCGAGCTGCAGGGAGCGCACGTCGTGGTCGGCGATCTCGGCGAGCTCGACGTTGCCGCCCTGGACAGGGAATTCACGGCCGAGCAGGAGCGGCGGACCTGGCGAATCGAGCAGGAAGGTTTCGATCCGGCGAAAGAGCACGGTGTCGAGAGCCTGTTCACGGTCGGCAACGGCTATCTCGGGGTGCGCGGCGGCCTCGATACGCCGCTGGCGCTGTCGCAGGGGGATCTGCGCATCGCGGGCGTCTACGACCGCAGGCAGCCGCCCCGGCCGTATTCCGGGAGCGGGGCCGCGGCAGACACGGGAGGCGAGGACGCTGACTACAGCGATTTCGTCTCGTTCCCGTTCCCCTTCCGTGTGCAGGTCTCCGTCGAGGAGACACCGCTGTCGTTGCAGCAGGAGGAGTGGAGAACGCATCGGCGCGTCCTCGAGATGAAAGACGCGGTACTGCACGCCGAAACCACATACGAGTGCGAGCCGGGCCTGGTCGTCAGGACGCGTTCGCGCCGCTGCGCGTCGCTGGACGACCTGCATCTGTTGCTGCAGGAGGTGATCGTGCAGCTCGACAACTCCCCGGCAGTCGTCGAGGTCGACGGGTCGCTGACGGAACCCGACCTTGCGCTGCAGCACCCGCACCTGGTCGCGCACTCTTCGGGCGATGCCGATCCGGCGATCGAAGTGCAGCGCTTCACGACGCGTGCGTCGGGCATCGAAACCTGCATTGCGCAGCGGTTCACGCTCGCGGGAAGCGGCGAGGACCGCACGCGGTGGCGCGTATCGGCCGGCATCGGCGAGATGCTGACGTTCCGCCGCTACGTGGCGGTGTTCACGAGTCGCGATGTCGCGGCCGTGGAAAGTGCCGCTGTCGAGGCCGTACGCGGCCAGTCATGGGACGGCTTCGAAGCGGCGCTCGAAGCGCACGCCGCGCGCTGGCAGCAGGTGTGGGCGAGGGCGGACATCGCCGTTGCCGGCCGGCCGGGTGCCCAGCAGGCGCTCCGGTTCCTGGGTTATCACCTGTCGATAGCCGCGGACCGGGATCCGCGGGTTTCGGTCGGCGCCCGGACCCTGAGCGGGAGCGGATACCAGGGGCACGTCTTCTGGGACGTCGAAATGTTCATGCTGCCGTTCTATGTGCACAGTGCGCCCGACGTCGCGCGCTGCCTGCTCCAGTACCGACACCACACCCTCGACGGCGCCCGCCGGCGCGCGCAGGCGCTCGGGCAGCGCGGCGCCTGCTATGCCTGGGAATCGACGACGACGGGGGACGACGTCACGCCGCGCGTCGCCGCGGTCACCGGTTCGGGGGCGGCGATCCCGCTGTTCACCGGAACACAGCAGATCCACGTCACGGCGGACGTCGCCTACGCGATCTGGCGCTACTGGGAGGCGACCCGCGACGAGGAATTCATGCGCGGCCCGGGCGCCGAGATCCTGGCCGAAACGGCCCGCTTCTGGGCCGGCCGAGTCGCTGCCGACGCGGGCACTTATCACATCCGCGACGTCATGGGCCCCGATGAGTATCACCACGGGGTCAACGACAACGCCTATACGAACTGGATGGCACGGTTCAATCTCGAACAAGCGGCGGCGACCAGCGACTGGCTGCGGGCTCGCCATCCGCAAGCTTGGGAAGCGCTCACCGCGCGCATCGGCCTGGAGGAGGGCGAGCCGGGCGAATGGAGCGCCATAGCGCGTCGGCTGTACGTTCCTTCCCCCAATGAGGACGGCATCATCGAGCAATTCGCAGGCTTTTTCGGGCTCGAGGAATATCCGCTGAAACAGGAACAGCAGCTCGAGGAACCGCTCAACCGTCTGTTCGATCTCGAGAAGATCAACGGGATGAAACTGCTCAAGCAAGCGGACGTGCTGATGCTGCCGTTCCTGTTTCCGCAAAGTTTCGAACGCCGGATCCTCGCCGCGAACTACGCTTATTACGAACCGCTGACCGACCATCGCAGCAGCCTGTCACCGGGTGTGCATGCTGCGCTCGCGGCAAGGCTCGGGTTGAAAGAGGAAGCCCAGCGGTATTGGGAGCAAAGCCTGATGCTCGATCTATCGGACACCATGAGCAACAGTGCTCTCGGTGTGCACCCGGCGAGCATGGGCGCGACCTGGCAGGCACTCGTGTTCCATGTGCTCGGCGTCCATTTTATCGATGGCCGGCCGCTCGTCGAACCCGGTGCACCGGACCGCCTGCCGGACGGATGGCGCTCCGTGGTCCTGGAGCTCCTGTGGCGGGGACGCGCGCATCGTGTGGAGGTCGCAACATGAGCGCGTTCGATCCGATCGTGGTGCCGCTCGACGGCTCCGGCGCGGCCGCAAAAGGACTGCGCTGCGCCGCGTGGCTCGCCGAGCGCTTGTCCGCCACCTTGCACCTCGTGAGGGCGGGTCGGCCGCCGGTGCCGCCGCACGAGGCGCTGCGGCGACTGCATGTGCCGGAGAACCTGTGGGCAAGGGTTCTGCTGCATCAGTCCGATCATTTTCCGGAGCAGGCCGTGCTGGAGGTCGCGAACCGTTGTGGAGCGGGACTGATCGTCATGTCCGCACGCGGACGATCGGCGGAAGATCAGGACGGCGAAGCCCTTCTCCTCGGGCACGTGACCGCCGCGGTCGTCGAGGGCGCGATCGTGCCGGTGCTGATCCTGCCGTCAACCTACCGGGAGCGCCTGCCCTGGACCACCGCGCTCGCGCCGATCAGCGGCGAGGCGCAGGCCGACGCAGCGCTGACCGTCGCCGTGCGGCTCGGCCACGAGCTGGACCTGACGCTGACGGTGGTGCACGTAATGTGCCCGGCAGAACGAGGCAAGGGCGGTCTCGCGGCCGAGGCGCGGTACGCGGATGCTCTGCATCACGAATACACCTGCCGCCTCGGTGAGCTCGTCGAGCGTGCGCTGTCGCATTGTGATCGGCATGACGCGGAATGCATCAGGGAAGTGCTGCTGCGGCGCGGCGACGTGGCAACCGCGCTTCTGGACGTGATCGAGGAACGGCAGCCGAGCCTGGTCGTCGTGGGCTGGCACGCCCGCTTCACTGCGCAACGTGCACAGACCCTGAAGGCACTGCTGGAGCGCGTGAGCTGTCCGCTCCTGCTGGTCAGGGCGGAGCCTCCGCCCCCGTTCGAGCTCAAGGTCGGTGAAGCTTTGGAATGAAGCCTGGACAGTCGAGGCGCTCGCCGAGGTCGCGAGCCGCCGCCTTACCCTCTCGCGACCAGGCCCCACACTGCAGCCGCTGCAATCACCGCCGGGATGACCATTCGCGCCTTCGACAAAAACAGCACGGCCAGAACCAGCGCGAACAGGATCACGAATTCGCGGCTGGTGACGCTCACTTTGAGCAGACCGACCGTCGTCCCGGCGATCAAGCCCACCACACCGGCCGTCACGCCATCCACGAACCGGCGGACGCGCGGCTGGTGGACCACCGCCTCAAGGACATCGTGGCCTGTGAGCGTAAAGCAGAATGCGGGAAGGAAGATGCCGACGGTCATCGCGACCGCCCCCCACGGGCCGCCGCCGAGGTAACCGACGAAGGTCGAGAAGATGATCAGCGGCGCCGGCAGCAGGCCGGAGAGGGCGAGGCCGTCGAGGAATTGCGCGTTGCTCATCCAGGCGCCCTGCGAGACGGCATCGCGTTGCAGGAACGGGATCACCGTATAAGCCCCGCCGAAAGTCAGGAGTCCCGCTTTCAGCCCCGACCAGAAGAGCGCGGCCAGCGGGAGATCCCCTCGATTCACGGTGGCCGCGGCGACAGGATCCCGGGTCAGCGCCTCGAGCCCGGGCGCGGCGCCCGTCCACACGAAGGATGCCGCAACTCCCGCGGTGGCAATTCCCGCCAGTGTCCACGCCAGCATCGGCTGCCGATGCGCGAGCAGATACACGAGTCCGCAGGCGATCAGGATGATGCCGAAGTGGATGCCGGCGAGCTGCGCCGCCGTCGCGGCAATCGCGATGACCCACAACCAGCCGTCGGTCACGACATGGGCGCCGATGCGGATCACCGCGCGAACGATGAGCGCGGCGACGGCCACCTGGACGGCTGCGAAAACCGCTGCTACGCCTTCCGCTTCCAGGCCAAAGCGCACGTAGGCCCATGACACGAGAAACATCAGCAGGAAGCCGGGAAGCATGAAGCCCAGCCCGGCGAGCACGCCGCCCCAGCGTCCGCGCGAACGCATACCGAAGTACACGCAGAGCTCGTGCGCCTCCGGGCCGGGTAACACCTGGTAGACGGCCAGCACACGGTTGAAATGCGCGCTGTCGATCCAACGCTCTTCGTCGACCAGCTCCTGCCGGATCATCGCGATCTGTGCGACCGGGCCACCCCAGGCCAGTGCGCCGAAGCGACAAAAGCGGAGGAACAGCCTGGGCAAAGACTCCCGCGGCACCGCGTAGAGGGCAGGGCGGTTGCCGCTGCCTTCCCCTCCAGTGTTCCCGGGATCCGCAACCATGCTGTCAGCTATGCAGCGGCGGGCTCGGCAGGTGGGGAGGCATGCGCGCGCGGGCCTTACGGTGCGCGTACGTGCGCGTCACCGGCGGCAGCTTGCGCGTCGAGCGCCGCGCGCAGCGCGCGTGCCAGCTCGATTGCGGGAGCTTTGCGCCAGTAATGAGCGAAATAGAGGGCCGGCTGCTCGCCGATCATGTGATTGTGCAATGCGACGACGTGCACGCCGCCCGCGCGAAGCGCGCGCAACACGGGCTGTACCTCCTCGCCGGTCATGATGAAGTCGCCGTCGACGGCCGCATGTTCGTCGCTGCCGCTGAAAGCCGCCCAGGTGGTGAGTCCCATCGATCCGCCGATCTCGTGGCCGTGCGTCTGGCCGTTCCGTGCGATGGTGATCTTGGCCACACCCCCGTTCAGGACCGCAGGATGTCCGACGATCCTGGCAAGCGCGTCGGCATCGAGATTGCCGGAAACGGGGGCGGCTCCGCCGAAGCCGGCCGCCGGCTGAGACCTGGCCTCGCGTACGGCCCGGATCGCCTCCCACACGGCCCTGACTGCCGACGCCAGTGCCTCCGGCTGGCCGGCACCATCGATGTGCATGAAATAGGCTTTGGGCGAGTCGTAGAAGAAGTGGTTGTGCAGCGCCGTCACGGCGAGCCCGTGCGCGAATGCCGCGTCCATCGCCGCGTCGACCTCGTCCTGGAACACCACGGTGTCGCCCATCACCATGGCGCCGTCCGCCGTCGCGGTGAAGGCGGCCCAGGAGCCGAGGCCGGCTGCCGCCGGCAATGGCATTCCGTCGACCGTGACCGCCACGTCGGTGCGACTCCAGCCGATCCTGACCACGCCGTCGTCCGCGACGCTCGCTTCGGCGCCGCTTGCCTTGCTGATCACGGCCGGATCGAGCTCGTCTGCCGCGAGAACCGACCCGATGCCGGGGGGCAACAGCAGCGCGAATACCAAGGGAAATTGTGCAAGAAGCTGCCGGAGTCGAATCATCGTGCTCTCCCGAATCGTTGTCGCGCTCTGCGCGCGAGGGCTGTGGCTGCCGGGATGCCGCGTTTCAGAGATGAGGCGGCATCGCAAATGTCGGAAGGTTCCGGCCAGCGCGGCTCGTTGTCATCTGTCGCCTTGCCGGAGCGTCTCTATCGCGTCCTGGTGTCGCTGGGCGCTCAGCAGGTAGTACGTGTCCAGCAACTCGTAACAGAAGACGAGTTCCCGGCGTTCCGCCTTCCAGGCCGCTTCCGGAGTGCCGCAGGAACGCAAGATCACCGTGGCGTCGTCGTCGAGCGGGACTGTCCCGGTGAAACCCCGCAACGTCCGCTCCACGAGCCGGCGCCCACGTATCTCCTTCGTAATTTCGGCGCTCGTCTGGCTGTGCGCCGGATCGTATTGCACCGACATGGCCGCATGCGGCCGTTGCGCGTCGCCCCACTCGGCGAAGCTCACCAGCCACTCCAAAGCCTTGCGGGAACGGGCATATTCCGCCTGGCAACCGGCCGACCGGGGGACCGGCATCTGCGCAAGCTCCGGCATCGAGTCGAACCGCTCCGGATCGCTTCCGTAAAGCAGGCAGGCGATGGTGTAAAAGCGCTGGATCGAGAGCCCGTGAAGATCCCAATAGGGTGGCGACACGCCATGTGACTCCGCGAGTTGCCAGACGACGAGGAAGGCATCGGCCGCCGTGACAGCGAAGCCGCGGCGCTGTGCCGGGTCGAACGCCGACGGCAGCGGCGGCTGGATGAGAACCAGGGTCGCGAGATAGTCGGCAGCGGATTCTTCGGGACCGATTATCGGGACCCCGAGGTCCCCGATCGCCACGTGGGCGAGCTCGTGGAGCAAGGTGAACTGGAAGCTTCCCAGGACGAAGTCGACCCGCGCCGGGTCCAGCGACGAGTACCGTTCCTGCGCGCATGCCGAAGCCGTGAGCAGGGCAAAGAGGCAGCTCGCTGCGATGAGCCTTCCCGGACCACGCACCGACCCGCGCGTGGTACAACGAGACCCTTCAGGTGCCCGACGCTTCACGGTCGTAAGGCGGTCCCAGCTTCCGTTCGCGGGCCGTGGCTCGGAACCTGCGGCTTACCAAAGGGCGAGGGCCGCCGGACAGCGTTGCAGGTCAGGGCTCCGGAAGGGCGTTTGTCAGCCGACCACCTTCGACCCATGCAGATTCAGTCGTGTTCCGACGCATCGGGTTTTCCCATCCGCTCGTGATGGTCCATGTCCCCCATGCGCTCGTGATCTCCCATGTGCTCCATCTTGCGTTGTCGCATCTTCTGCATCATCGCTGCCTGTTCCTCCTGGTCCAGCGTTCCATCGCCGTTCTCATCCATGGAGTCGAACATCTTTTCGTGAGCCTGCACGAATTCTTCCCTGGATATTTCGCCATTCCCGTCGGCGTCCATGGCCTTCATCATCTGCATGCCTTTGTGCATCCTGTCCGTTTGCGGCTCCGTTTCCTGAGCCATCAGCATCGAGGCGGCTGCGACGGTGAGAACGCCGACGACTGTTGCGGTGAATAATCTGTACATGGATTTCTCCTTACCGGCGGGTCGCCACCATCATACGATCAGCCGGCCCCGTCGACCATCGTTTCATGCTCCGCCGGCGCTGGCGTGCCGGAGTCATTTCCCAGTCCTCGTTTCCTGCCCGTGAACATTGCGCGTACGAGGTTCTCGTGGTGCACAAAACTCGCGAGGAACACGCCGGCGATGTGCAAGATCACGAGGAACAAGGTGAGGTTGGCGAGTACCTCGTGCGTTTCCTCCCAGTACTCTTCGCGCGCCTCGAATTCGCCTGCAGGAAGCACGTCCGGCGAGGCGACGAAGCTTGCAAGTGGCCCGGCCTGCTGGTCGTACGCATACACCATCAGCCCCGACCAGGTGGCTGCGGCCAGGGACAGAAGCAGCAGGATGACCATAACGGCCCCGGCCGGGCTATGCCCCAGGTAGCGCCGGCCTTTTCCCCGCAGCAGGTTGCCCAGGTAACGGAGCGCCGCGACTGGCCCGTACAGAAAGTCCCGAAAGCGAGCATGGGTTGTGCCGACAAAACCCCAGACGATCCGCACGATTACGGTGGCGCCTACGACGTAGCCCGCCCAGACATGTACCGTCAGCGGATCGTCTTCGGTGAAGTAGGCGGTGAAGAATGCGATGACAAGCACCCAGTGGCCTGTACGGACCAGCGGGTCCCACACCTTTACGAGATTGTTGGCGAAAGCTGGCTTGATCATCCCGTTCTCCTGCACCTCGCAGAGATGTCTGCAGTTTCGCAGGTTGGGCGGCAGGCGGTATCGGTACAGATGCCTACGCGCTCAAAGCCAGGCGAGGTCGAAGCCCCCGCTTTTCGGGTTCTTCGGATCAGCCGCGCCTCAAAGGAACTCGAGGTATGCCTCGGAATTAACGGCCAACGGCTTGGCCTTCGCGTCGACCGGTTGCCACGTAAAGAGCGCCGGTTGCCCAGTGTCTGCAACGGCGCAACCTACCCACGGTCCGCTTCGACGACGTGGGCCCAGAAGTTGTGCCAAAAGAACGAACGTGGGAATTTTCGGAACGACAGATGGGGATACCCGGCGCCCTCCAGCGCATCTGTCAGCTCAGGTCGCGTGTACCGGTTTGCACTCCAGGGCTTTTCGATGAGAACGGCCGTGATCCAGTTCCTGCGGGTTATGAAGAGCAGCAGCTTGCCGCCTGCTGCGAGCCGAGCCCGCAGTGACGCCAAAACATCGACCAGTTGCGAGCGAGGCACGTATTCGAGCATCGCCGCTGAAATGATCAGGTCGTAGTCGGCCCAGTCCGCCGGCAGACCCGAAAGATCCAGCACGTCCGCTTCCTGCACGCGAACGTTGGCAATCCCTGCCTTGGTGACCGAGTCACGGAAGCGGGCGAGCATGGCGGGCGTCAGGTCGAACGCGTCGATCCTCTGGTGCTCGAGCCCGCGCTCCGCCAACACACGCACAAGCGGGAGCGTAGGGATGCCGGTTCCGCAACCCGCATCCAGGATGCGCAGACCTGATCGCAGGCCTGCGTACGACCGGAAAAAGCTCAGGTATGCCTGGTAGGCTCCGAAGAGCGAATTGAAGGAGACGTAGGCGTCTACACGCTTGGTGTAAAGCGCTTTCGGGTCCATTGCATTACCACTGACCACTCGAGCCTGTGGACCTTACCCGATCGAATCGGCTTCACCAAGGGAGCGCGCGGTTCATGGAGGTGGTCCTTGACAGTCCGAGAATCCTCGAAGTATCGTACTGTTCATGAAGACACCCGCGGTCATCGAGGCCCTCGCGGCCCTTGCACACGAGCATCGGCTGGCGGTTTTTCGGCTCCTGGTCGAGACCGGACCGGAGGGCCTGCCGGCCGGCGAAATCGGACAGCGGGTTGGACTGTTGCCGTCCTCGCTCACGTTCCACCTGCAGCACCTGACGCGTGCCGGATTGCTGAGCCAGCGGCGGGTGGGCCGCCGGCTCTTCTACGCCACTGACTTCGGCGTGATGAATGCGCTGGTGGCGTACCTGACGGAAAACTGCTGCGGCGGGGCAGGGTGTCCACCAGCATGCGCCGACGAGGAATCCCGCCGCACGCGCGAAGCTGCCACTGCCCATACGCAGCGACGTGCGAGGCGCGCACGGACTGCGTAATCGGTACCTTCAGGAGCAACCGGAAAATGAAACGTCTGCATGTCCACATCGCCGTCGAGAATCTCGACGAGTCGATCCGTTTCTACTCTCATCTTTTCGCGACCGATCCGACCGTCAGGAAGGAGGACTACGCGAAGTGGATGCTCGACGATCCCCGCGTGAACTTTGCGATCAGCGCACGGGCGACTCGCGGAGGCATCGAGCACCTCGGTATCCAGGTCGAGGATGGTGAAGAGCTCGCGGAGGTCTACGCGCGACTCGAGCGTGCCGAGAGGCCTGTGCTGGAGGAAGGGGTAACGACCTGCTGCTACGCGAAAAGCGAGAAGAGCTGGATCGAGGATCCCCAGGGTGTGAAGTGGGAAGCGTTCCTGACGACCGGGGAGAGCACGGTCTACGGCAGTGATGCCCCACGGTCAGAATCCGGATCGAAGTGCTGCGAGCCGAGCTCCTCCCGCGCGCAGGCAGGAGAAGCAGCCTGTTGCGCTCCCTCCAGCAAGGCCGACGAATCGAGCGCCGTCTGCTGCCGCTGAAAGGGGCGGCGGCGCGATGCCGAATGCCAAGGTCAACGTGCTGTTCCTGTGCACGGGGAATGCCTGTCGCAGCCAGATGTGCGAGGGCTGGGCGCGTCACCTGAAGGGCAACCGGATCGAGGCCTGGTCTGCCGGAGTGGCGCCGCACGGACTGGATCCGCGTGCCGTGCAAGTGATGGCGGAGGCGGGCGTGGATATCTCCAACCACACCTCGAAGCACGTCGACACTCTGCTACACCTGCCGTTCGACTACGTGATCACGGTCTGTGACAGCGCGGCCGAGAGCTGCCCAATCTTTCCCGGCAAGGCGAGGAAGTTCCACCGCGGCTTTCCGGATCCGCCCGCCCTTGCACGTGGCGCGCAAAACGAGGAGGAAGCGCTCAATCATTACCGGCGCGTGCGGGATGAGATCCGCGTTTTCGTCGAAACGCTGCCCGAGGCCTTGACCGTGAAAGGAACCGCCACGTGACCGAATCGATCAGCTGCAAGCTGTCCTTCCTGGATCGCTATCTGACGCTATGGATCTTCATCGCCACGGCAGCGGGCGTGGCAATTGGCCATTTCGTGCCTGGAGCTCCGGCATTCGTTCAGCGCTTCGACGTTGGCACTACCAACGCGCCGATCGCCATCGGGCTCATCCTGATGATGTACCCGCCACTCGCGAAGGTGCGCTACGAGTTGCTGCCGAACGTGTTCGCGGACACAAAAGTGCTCGGCCTGTCGCTCGCGCAAAACTGGCTGATCGGCCCCGTGCTGATGTTCATTCTGGCCGTCGTCTTTCTGCCCGAGTACCCGGAGTACATGGTCGGGCTGATCCTGGTCGGGATCGCCCGCTGTATCGCCATGGTGCTCGTGTGGAACCAGCTCGCACGCGGGAGCAGCGAGTACGCCGCGGCCCTCGCATCCAATCGAAGGTCGCCTTCGCTACGGTCATCGGTCCGCTCGTAGAAGTACCCGTACTGATCGGGCTCGTGCACGTGGCCCTGTACTTCCAGCGCCGCTACTATCAGGGCCAAGTCGCGGAAGATTCCTTGGCCACACGGGATGTTGGACAGGCGGCGCGCGACCAGCCTCACCGATCCCTCGGGAGCGCCACGCGCACATGACATGACAAATCTTCCATACCGGCCATTCACGAGATTTAACATAATATACCTTATACGCATATTAAGATCGGCCTCGGAGCCTGAAGCCTGGGCGGCCGAGGCCGGCGGAGACCAGCGTTTTGCGACCCGTCTGGCGCTGGTGGGAACCCCACCGTTGAACGGTACAGCCGCCCAGGGCGACGGTTCCGGTCCGTGCACATCACGGATCGTCGACGTGGCAACACGACGAGGCCAGCTGTGCCGCGAGCTCGGCCGGGATCGCCCGGATTTCGTCGAGCGGCTCGCGCAGATCCACCGGCTGGCGGCGGGCTGATGGCGCGCAAGGAGTCGGAAGCGCAGCGACAGGCGCGTCTGGCGCGGCGTCGTGCATACGCTCGCGCATGGCGTGAGCGCAACCGAGAGCGGCTGCGGAAGTACTACCGCGAGTATCACCCGGCGTGGCGAGCGCGTAACCGGGACAAGGTGCGCGAGACCAACGCGAGGATGTACCAGCAGCGCACGCGGTTGGCTGCGCCGCAAAGCCTCGCGCAGGCGGCCGCCGCGTTGCGCTGGGACGGACTCCAGCGCGAGCTGCAAGCCGAGGCGCGGCGGGAGTTCGTCGCCGACTGCCTGGAGGCCGATTTCGCCATGCTGGCGATCGCGTGGTTCGAGTGCCGCTCAGGCCGCGCGTAGCGCGGCAAGGCCGGCAAGCGAAGCGCCGGCCGCCGCCGCGCGGCGGCGGACGTTGAATATACCTTATACGCATATGCTAGGTGGGCGCGGCGCCTCCCTGAGTTCCCCCGGGTGCCACCCTGAAATAGACGATTCCGAGGCTGCTGCTCACAGCGCGGCTCTGGCTGTTTTGCCGCCGTCCGAGCGCATCCATCACGAGGCTGCCCACATAGATGCCGCAATTCGTAAACAAGAAGCCTGCCGTGGCGCACTGACACTCTCCACGAATGTCGGAATGACGATCACCGGACATGCATCGCCGGATGGTGAGACGCGGCGGCGCGAGCATTCGCATTGCGTGATGTCTGTAAATTGGACTGTTTCGCGCGCAACTAATAATGCACTGATCTCCGGGTTTTTTACTTGCAGTCATCGCGCTATGCTGCCGGCGGCAAGGGAATGTCTTGAAGAGGTGCGCTCGTGGCGACATCGAAGTTGAGCACACGCAACCTCTTCCCGCATCCAATCACGACGCCGCAGCTAAGCGAATTCATGCCGACCGCGCCCCTCGTCGACAGCGTACAGGCGGGTTGGGCCAACCTGATTGTCAGAAGGTACAGGCTTCCGGCCGGAGAAGCTTGGCTGCCGCCCGTGCCGGACCCGTGCATCACGATACACCTGTCTTCACGTGTCGACGGTGTCGAACGGTCGTTTGGCGGCGCGTTCTCAACCGCTACGATCGACTTCGAGGCCGTTTCGTATGTGCCTCCGCAACATGGCGTGGCCTGGCGTTGGCGTCACGACCTCGAAGTTCTGCAGCTGCACATCAAATGCCGGTTCATCCGCCAATACCTGCAACTCCGATCTGATCTGGATATGGCATGTCTCGAGGAGATCAACTGGTTCGGTCGCCATGAGCCGCTGGTGGCACAAATCGGCCGTGCCTGCCTGGCGGAGCTGCAGACCTGTTGCGCTTGCCCGGACAGTCTCTACATCGACTCGTTCGCGGCTCTGCTCGCAGCACGGCTCTTCCATCGGCACGCGGCGGTGCCGCCTGACGATTCAGGACGCCGCGCATCTGGAAACCACAAGGGTATCGGGGCAGCCATTGCCTACATCCGCGCGAACCTGGAGAAGCGGTTGACGCTTGCGGATCTGGCTGGTGTGGCCAACATGAGCGTCTATCACTTCATCCGCCAGTTTCGAAGCGTGGCGGGTTCGACGCCCCACAAATACGTTCTCAACCTGCGGATTGGTTTAGCTCAGAGCCTACTCGAGAAAGACTCTTTCTCGATCGTCGATATAGGACAGAAGACCGGATTTTCCAGCCACAGCCATTTCACGAACACTTTCCGCCGCGTGCTCGGTGTGACCCCGACGGCGTACCGTCGAGCACAATCAAGAAGGAATCGACCGGCGGAAGGTCTGCTGCCCGACCCAAGCCGATTGGATTCCCCCTCCCCGCTTGCGTGAGGCGATACCCTGCGCCGCAGGGTATCGATTCGTATATCAGGCGCTACGCTGCATACGCCAGCCGTGCCCCGATGCGCGTTTCGCGGTCGCGCCTATTTGGCCACGAACAGCATGCACCAACCCTTGGCCGCGATGTCTCCCTGCACGACCTTGCATTGCCCCTGGTCGGAATCGTCGCCGGCTGCGATGTAGTACATGCACTCGCTGCACTGCTGATTGTTTTTCGGCGCGTCCTGATACTTGACCGCGTCCCTTGGCGCCTTCGCGCTTTCCTGAGCCAAGCCGAGCCTGGCCAATGGCAAGCCCGGTAACGCCCCCAATCCGGTAACGATTGCAGCGCTTTTGAGAAAACGACGTCGGCTCGACGATTTTTCAAACGCATTCTTCTTCACGCGTGATCTCCTTGGTTGGGGAACTGAGTCCGCAAGTGCAGCGTGTGGCGGAGCGCAAGTGCGTTCTCGCAGCATCGCGCGAAAAAAAATGTACCAAAAAAACTCGTGCTACGTCGCACTCATTCCCTCGCATCGCAATCGACGCACTCACGCAGCAACTATTTCCAAGAAATCGAGCAAGTTTTCGATAGATGGCGCTTCCTGTCGTTGAGTAAGGTTCGGGCGAGGCGTTCCATCTAAGAAAGGGGCTGTGACATGGCACCGTTCGGCACTTCAATCTCGCGCGGATTGCTTTCCGGTCTCGTCGTGCTCGTGGCGTTCGTCCTGACGATGCTGTGGCTGCCCGAGCGATCGGGCTACGCGGCGGAACCGGTGAACGAGCAAAGCGTTGGAAAGGCGATTTACGATGCGCGCTGCGCGTCCTGCCATGGCCCCGGCGGGCACGGTACCCCGGACCAGATTCCCGCAGTCGCGCCGCCGCTGAGTGGCAATCCCTTCGTAAGCTTCGGAACCCCGGAGGCGCTGCAGCAAGTCATCAGGGGCGGCAGGACCGGCTGGAAAGGGCGCTACGACGAATATCCGAACATGCCCTCCTTCGACGCAACGATGATCGCGGATCTGCGTCCGCTGATTGCGTATCTGAAAGGTGAAATGCAGGAAGGCGCGCCACAGTCGCCCGCTGAAGGCGAGTAGCGCTTCCACTATCGCAACTATTTGCAACGCCCGCAGGAGCCAACAATGACGAAGCCGGACCGAATGACGTCATTCGTCGCCACCATTTCTTTGGGTGCGATAACCCTTTTCGGCGCCCTCTTCCCGGGATCCGCTGAGGCGGTGCCAGGGTACGCAAGGCAAACCGGACTCGACTGCAACTCATGCCATGTCGGCTTCAACCCGGTACCGCTTTTCACGCGCACCGGTCGGCTTTTCCTGCTTCGCGGCTACACCCAACCCGACTCGATCCAGGGCGATTTTCGTCAAACCGGCTTCGACTCCAAGGGCGAAGAAACTCCGAAGTATGGCGGCAACTATCTCTCGCTGAACTGGAAAGACTTCCTGTCCGCGCGTTTCGTAAGCTCCCTGGTCAGCGACGGGGCCGGCGTCAATGGGCAGGACAGACCCACGACGTCGACGATCGGCAGCCGGATCGCCCTCTTCTTCACCGGCCCTGTCACGGACTGGCTCGGCATCTGGACAGAGATCGGCTATATCGGCAACCAGGCGCTCGTATCCGTCAGTGATCCGACTGCCGGCAACAAGACGAACAAGAACTATTTTGCGTACGACGAAATTCGCCTGACCGCCAGCTGGATGGTGGGTGAAGACGATTTCTTCGGCTTCGTTGCGGGCAACGAATCGCCCGATGCACACACGGAGTTCGTGTTTCCGCTCTACCAGTTGAGACCGTGGGGTTACGGACAGGGCGGCGTCGGCAATGCATTCTCGACCTCGACCTTCACTACCTATGGATTCTGGAATAACCGCTGGTTGACCCAGTATTCAGTCAGCACGGGCGACATGGATGCCTCCTGGAGTGACGGTCACAATGATTACTTCGCTCTCGGTTATAATGGTTTACCGTTGACAGGAGACCGATTCCGCCGGCACGGCAATGACCTCTGGCTGATGGCGGAATTCATGACGGGAGAGAATCAGGGCTCACAGGTCAACCCCTTCAAGACCAGCTTGCTGTGCCCCACCGATTGTCCGCCCGGCGTGAGCGATCGGAATCTTTCCATCACCAACAGCCTCGGATACCAGGGTGAGACGATAGCGGACCTCGCTCAGTTCAACGGCACCGGCTTCGAGCTCGTCGAGGATTTCGATGCGCTGAGGCTCGCGGTCCATTCGATCGTGGCGGACTGGGGCCCGCATTCCTGGTACCAGAGCGTGGCGTACATCCGGAATGAGCAGGACTACATCAGCGGCGCGAGCTCGGAGCGCTCTGCAATCGGTTACCAGATTCGCTACTTCTACAATCGGACATACGGCGTCTCGTTGTACGCGAACAAGGATTTCAGTTACGACTACAAGGATGCGGCGGGCGTCAACCACGAGGCATACACGCACCTCAACTGGGGCCTCGGGTTCCTGTGGGCTCCGGCCATGAACCTGAACTTTTTAGCGAGCTATAGCCCGAGTCACACGACGGTGCTCGACCGGGCCAACTATCAGGACGACGGCCGCTCGTTCAGCGTCACGTTGGACTATCTTTTCTAACCTTTGGGCGGTCCAGCAGGCAAGTGTTAAAACCCCGGAGGGCCGCCGGTACGTGCCGGCGGCGGGATTTCCGGTACGCCTGCCTGGCAGATCTCGCGCATGCAGGCCGATGGTCCGGCAGGCATCGCTTACGCGGCGGCGATGCGAGCCGGACGGACCAGGCGCGCGATCTTGCGGCGCGCCTCCGCGAGGGCGGATTCGCGCGTTGCCTCGTCGATGGCGAGGCCTTCGGCGTGCACGAACTCGACGTCTTCGATACCGATGAACGCGAGGATCTGGCGCAACCAGGCCGTCTGGGCGTGCATCTCGCCATAGTGGCCGCCTCGCGCGATGAACACGTAGGCCTTCTTGCCGGTGACGAGACCCTGCGGTCCCGCCTCCGTGTAGCGGAACGTGACGCCGGCGCGCACGATGTGATCGAACCACGCCTTGAGCTGGGTCGGTACGCCGAAGTTGTACATCGGCACCGCGATGACGACGGTATCGGCGCCGAGCAGCTCCGTGATCAGCGCGTCGGACTGGTTCGAAACCGCCTGCTGCGGCGGCGTTCGTTCGGCCGGGTGCGCCAGCAACGATTGAAAGCGTGCGAGGTCGAGGTGCGGAAGCGGCTCCGCCGCGACGTCGCGCAACACGACCCGTCCGTCCGGGTTCTCCCGGCGCCATTGCTCCTCGAAGGCGTCCGCGAGGCGCGACGATGCGCCTTCGGCGCCGTAGAGGCTGGCCTGAATCCTGAGCAGCGTTTTCATTCTGGAATCCCTTCTCGAAGCCTGGTGGGACGTCATTGAACGATTGATCGATCCGATATAAAAGCGCAAAATTTCGGCTCTACCTATCGAGCCGTTCGATGCAACCGACCGAAGCCACCCCCGCTCCGCGCATAACACTCGAACAGTGGCGGTGTCTTGCGGCGGTCGTCGAAGCCGGCGGCTACGCTCAGGCGGCAAAACGCCTGCACAAGAGCCAGTCGTCGGTGACCTACTCCGTACAGAAGCTCGAGGAGCTGCTCGCGGTCGAGGCCTTCGTGATTCGCGGCCGCAAGGCGGTGCTGACGCCGGCGGGTGAGATGCTCTACCGCCGTGCGCGCCAGCTGCTCGACGATGCGGAAGCACTGGAGCAGGCGGCGCGCTGCGTATCCGCGGGATGGGAGTCGGAAATCGCGCTCGCGGTCGAGATCGTGTTCCCGACCTGGCTCCTGCTGGACTGCCTCGCCGCGTTCACGCGTGAAAGCCCGCAGACCCGGATCGAGCTGTACGAGACCGTGATGGACGGTGCGCTGGACTTGCTGCGCTCGGGCGGCGCGAACCTCGCCATAGCGCCGCACGTCCCTCCCGGGTTCGAAGCCGAGCCGCTGGCAAGTTTCCGCGCCATCCCCGCCGCCCATCCCGATCATCCGCTCCATCGGCTAGGCCGTTCCCTCACCGTGCGCGACTTGCGCAAGCACACGCACCTCGTCGTCCGCGACAGCGGCCTGCGCCGTGATCGCAACGCACTCACCGTGAACGTGGAGCGCCGCTGGACGGTGTCGAACATGGCCACATCGATTGGCGCGGTGTCTCGCGGCTATGGCTTCGGCTGGTTCCCGGAGGACAAGATTCGCACGGAGCTCGCCGAGGGCGTGCTGAAGCCGCTGCCGCTGGCGGGCGGACAGGAACGCAAGGGGTATATCTACCTCATTTTCCGCGATCGGGATGGAGCCGGTCCCGGCACGCAACGCCTGGCGGATATTCTGCGCGAACGGGCCGCGGAGGCCTGCCTTCGCATGAACGACGCCACGGAAACACGACCCGCGGCGGAGCGGAAACCGCGCCGCACCCGCGCCAAGGGCGCGCGCCAAGCGCGATAGCGCACCACTCTGCCGCCGGCGTGCGGATGCGGCAGGTTTACGCCGACGTTGCGGCCGCGGCGCGCACGATACGCGGCTGGCCGGTCACGTCCCCTGCCCTCGCCAGCAGCTCACTCACCTTCTTGCGCGTGCGGCTGTCGGCCGGCACGTAGGCGACGAGATACGCGGCTTCGAAGGGCTCGCCCGCGATCTCGAGATTGGTGAACTCGAAGCTCAGGAGCCCGGCATCCGGGTGGCGATAGCGCTTCACCCCGCCCTGCGGAAGCTGCACGTTGTGCTCGTTCCACCAGCGGGCGAATTCGTCGCTCTTCGCGCGCAGCAGGGACACGAGCTCGTTGAACCAGGGGATGAGCGAGTTTTACGGCGACTCGGATGAGCGGAGCTCGATCGAGGTGATTCACCGCGCCCTCGATCTCGGTGTCAAACTGCTCGATACGGCGGACATGTACGGCGTGGGCCGCAACGAGGAGCTGGTCGGCCGGGCCATTCGCGGCCGGCGTGACACCGTCGTGCTTGCCACCAAGTTCGGCAACGTGCGCGCGGCCGACGGCACGATGGGGTGACGATCACCGACGAGGCTGCCGTGCGCGCGATGCGCGTGCTCGCCGAGCCCCGGCATGGAGACCCGGCGATCGTCGCGGGCGAAAGCGGCGGCGCCGGGTTGGCGGGGCTCAACGCCGTAGGGTCGAGGCGAGATCGGGGATCGCTCGCGCGCGATTGCGCGCTCCTGCAGCATCGGGGCGCGAGGAGCCGGAGGTACGGTCAGAGCTCCACGCCCGGCACGGCGCCGGCCGGGTGCGGCCCGGCGCCCGGGGGGCCTCGATTCCCGGCCTCGCTGTCCGGCTTGATTTTCCCCGGGGAAGCCGCCACATTCGCTTCACCCGCAACCCGGAGTAGCTGCATTGTTCAAGCGCGTTTTCCTGTTCATTATCACCAACCTGGCCGTCCTGGCCGTGCTCGCGGTCGTGCTCAGGCTGCTCGGCGTGGACCACTACCTCGAGCAGTCCGGCAGCGGCCTGAATTACGAGGCACTGCTCATCTTTTCGGCCGTGTTCGGTTTCGGCGGCGCGTTCATCTCGCTTGCGCTCTCGAAGTGGATGGCCAAGCGCGCCACCGGCGCGCGCGTCATCGAGCGCCCGGCCAACGGCACGGAAAGCTGGCTCGTGGGCACGGTACAGCGGCTGGCGCAGCAGGCCGGCATCGGCATGCCGGAGGTCGCCATCTACGACGCCCCCGACATGAACGCGTTCGCCACCGGCGCGCGGCGCGACAGCGCGCTCGTGGCCGTCAGCAGCGGGCTGCTCAACGGCATGAGCAAGGAGGAGATCGAAGCGGTGCTCGCGCACGAGATCTCGCACGTGGCGAACGGCGACATGGTGACGCTGACGCTGGTGCAAGGCGTGCTGAACACCTTCGTGATCTTTCTTTCGCGCATCGTCGGCCACGTCATCGACCGCGTCGTGCTCAGGAACGAGGACAGCCGCGGCTTCGGGATCGGCTACTTCGTGAGCGTGATCGTGGCGCAGATCGTGCTCGGGATCCTCGCGAGCATCATCGTCATGTGGGTCTCGCGGCGCCGGGAGTTCCGCGCGGATGCGGGCTCGGCCAGCCTGAACGGCAAGCAGCCGATGATCCGGGCGCTGGGCCGCCTCGAGCGCGGCGGCCCGGCACAGCTGCCGGACAGCATGGAAGCGTTCGGGATTTCCGGCCGCCACGCGGGCGGGCTCGCGCGATTGTTCATGAGCCACCCGCCGATCCCGGAGCGCATCGCCGCCCTCGAGCGCCTCTGACGCACGGTCGTCAGTAGCGCACCAGCGCCGAGCCCCAGGTAAACCCCGCGCCGAACGCCTCGAACAGCAGCAGCTCGCCGCGCCGGATGCGGCCGTCACGAACGGCCACGTCCAGCGCGAGCGGGATGGAAGCGCTCGACGTGTTGGCGTGCTTGTCCACGGTAATCACGACCCGCTCCATCGGCAGATCGAGCTTCTTCGCCGCCGCGGCGATGATCCGCAGGTTCGCCTGGTGCGGGATGAGCCATGCGATGTCGCCCTTCGAGACGTTGTTCGCGGCGAGCGTTTCTTCGGCGATCGTACCGAGCGTGCTCACGGCCTGCCGGAACACCTCATTGCCCTTCATGCGGATCCACGCTTCCTCCGCGCGCACGTGCTCGTAGCCGTTCGAGATGCCGAAGGGCACGTGCAGCAACTCCTCGTAGCGGCCGTCGGCATGCGAATGCGCGGACACGATACCGGGCTCTTCGGAGGCTTCGAGCACCACCGCCCCCGCGCCGTCGCCGAACAGGACGCAGGTGGTGCGATCCTTCCAGTCGATCACGCGTGAGTACATCTCGGCACCCACGACCAGCGCGCATTTCGCCCCGCCCGTGCGCACGAACCGGTCCGCCACGTCGAGGGCGTAGATGAAACCCGAGCAGGCGGCGTGCACGTCGAACGCGGGGGTGCCGGAGATGCCGAGCCGCCGCTGCACGATGCAGGCCGTGCTCGGGAACACCTTGTCAGGCGTCGTCGTCGCCACCACGATGAGATCGATGCGCGCTGCATCGATGTCGCCCTGCCGCAGCGCGCTGTTGGCGGCGGCAAGCGCCATGTCCGAGGTGGTCTCGTCGTCGGCTGCGATGTGCCGGCTCGCGATACCCGAGCGGGAGCGGATCCATTCGTCCGACGTATCGAGGAACGCCTCGAACTCCGCGTTCGCCATCACCCTTGCGGGCAGGTAGCCGCCGGTCGCGGCAATTCGTGCAAAGGTCATGCGCTGCTGCTCCCGCGCAGGAAGGCCGCAAGGTCCCGGACCGTCGGATGGTCGAACAGATCGCTGATGTCGACCTTGCCCGGATACTTCTCGTCGATGGCCAGCACGATCTCGGTCAGGGTGAGCGAGCTCACGCCCACCTCGAACAGGTTGTCGTCCGCGCCGATCGGGCGTTTGGCGGCGAAGCCGCGGCAGATCGCGAGGAGCTCGGCAACGAGCGGATCACGCTCTTCGCCGGCGCACGGTCTGGCCGGTGCAAGCGCAGCCAGCACCTCGTCGAACTCGCCGTCGGCGTACGCTCGTGCGAGCGCCGCACGTTGCAGTTTCCCGCTCGTCGTCTTCGGAATGCGCGCGACCGGCACCACGCTGTCTGCCTCCAGCCCCGCCCGGCTGCCGAGTGTTTCGCGCACCGCGTCGGCCACCGGGCGGAACGCCTCGACGTCGCGCCGGTGCAGCACGAACACGACCAGCTCCTCCGCATCCCGGCCTGGCCGGCGCGCGGCCGCCACCACGACCTTGCCGAGGTCGAGCCCGTCGACCTTCGCGATGATTTCCTCGAGATCGTGCGGCCAGTAGTTCTGTCCATTGACGATGATGATGTCCTTGGAGCGCCCGGTGATGGCGAGCTCGCCCTCGTCGAAGACACCGACGTCGCCCGTGCGCAGCCAGCCGTCCGCCGTGAAGAGAGCGGCCTGCGCTTGCCTGTCGCCGTAGATCCCGCGCGCCACGTTCGCCCCGGAGACCTGGACGTGACCCACGACGCCGTCCGGCAGCGCTGCGTCGCCGTCGTCGGCGATGCGAATGGCGCAATCGCGCACGGCGCGGCCGACCTTCACGAAGCTCAGGGCATCCGGCGCGGATGGCTCGGCGCGCTGCCAGCGCTCGCCGACGCACAGGCCGTGACGGTCGGCGACGATACGCTGATACGGCCGGCCCGGCTCGGGAAAGCTCACCGCGACCGTCGCTTCCGCGAGCCCGTACACGGGGAACATCGCCGTGCGCGCGAGGCCGTGCGGCGCCAGCGCGTCGAGAAACTCCTCGCACAGCTCGAACGAGATCGGCTCGGCGCCGTTCAGGATCAAGCGCACGCAGGAGAGATCGAGGCGCTCGCCGCCCTTGCGCTGCCATGCCTTCAGGAAGTGCTTGTACCCGAAGTTCGGCGAGCAGAGCTGCGTTGCGCGCAGTTCCGATGCCTTCGCCATCCACAGCAGGGGCCGGCGCACGAACAGGTCCGTGTCCATGACGGCGTGCGTCATGCCGGCCGCCAGCACGCTCAGGTGAAAACCGATGAGGCCCATGTCGTGGGTCAGGGGCATCCAGCTGAGCGCAGTGTCGGTCGCGTTCCAGGCGGCGCCTTCGACGATCGCGCGGATGTTGGTCGTCAGGTTGCGATGCGTCAGGCACACGCCTTTCGGATCGCTGGTCGATCCGGACGAATACTGGATGAACACGAGGTCGTCCGGAGCGGCTGCGTGCAGCACGCCTTCACCCTCGCCGGCCGCGAGGTCGACGAACGCGCCTTCCGCCAGCTGCGCCGGAGCATTCCCGATCGAGCGGTCGCACGCGAAGGCTTGCAGCCTGTCGAGCAGCGCCGCGTCGGTGAACAGCCGCGCACGCTCGAGCTGGTGCAGGATGCGGAAGAGCTTGAGCTTGTGCTCGTCGCTGATGCCCACCGCCACCGGCACCGGCACGATGCCGCCGAGCACGGCCGCCCAGAACGCGACCACGAACGCCTCGTTGGATTTCGTGAAGATCACGAGCTCGTCGCCCGGGCGCATGCCGGCGCCCTGCAGCGACTCGAGCATGCCGGACGCCCGCCGCCAGAGATCGGCGAACGGAACGATGCTCTCGTCACCCTCGCCGCGGATGAAGCGGATGGAACGATCAGCGTCCCGCGCCTCGGCCAGGACGTCGGTCAAACTGGCGTGCAATTTCATCAGGGGTCGCGTGTCAACTCGGGTTTCAGCAGGATGTCGAATCGGCTCCGGAGATTGATACCGAGGTCCAGCACGGGGAACTGTGCGTCAGTTCGCGACATCGCGAACTCCTGGGTGAGGATGCCGAGGTGGATCTTCATCTCCAGGAAAGCGAAATATTCGCCGAGGCAGCGCCGCGGCCCCAGCGAAAAGGGGAAATACGCGCGCTCGCCTTTGCCCGTCTCCGCGGGCGCGAAACGCGCCGGATCGAAGCGCTCGGGGTCGGGCCAGTAAGTCTCCGTACGGTGCAGCACGTAGGGTGAGAGGTACAGGTCGGCGCCGGCCGGAATATCGAAGCCCGCGAGCGCGTCGTCCTCGGACACGCGGCGCGTGAACAGCCAGACCGGTGGATAGAGTCGCAGGGTCTCCTCGAGCACGGCCTGCGTACCGGTGAGTGCCGCGACCCGCTGCTCGTCGATGCGGCCGGTTTCCGCCAGCTGCGCGCGGCCTTCGGCCGCGACGGCGCGTTGCGCGTCCGGGTGCCCGGCGAGCAGGTACCAGGCCCAGTTGAGCGTCCCGGCGGAGGTCTCGTAGCCTGCGACGATCAGGTTCGCCAGCTCGTCCAGCAGCTCCTCGTCGCTGAACGGATTGCCCGCCTTGTCGCGTGCCGCGAGGTAGGCGGACAGGAAATCGTAATGCTCGTCGGCCGGCGAGCTCGCGCGGCGTGCCGTGACGATCTCGAGCATGAGCGAGCGCAGCTCGCGCATCTTCAGCACCACGCGCAGGTCGCGCACCGGATCGCGGCTCAGGAAAGCGAACGGATTCTCCCCTTCCGTGAGGATGCGGCGCTCGTAATCCGCGCCGAAGATCGCGCGCAGAATGAGCTCCAGCGCGAAATCGCTGGTCTCCTGCGTGACGTCGAGCGTGCCGCCCGCCTCCGCTACGGCTCGCCAGCGCTCACGGCGCGCCAGGGTGCGCTCCACCATCAGCCCGATCAGGCGATGCACGTTGCCGCGGCTGAACGCGGGCTGGATCATCGTGCGCGCGCGGCGCCACACTGCGCCGTCGCTGACGATCAGGCCGTTACCGAGCAGCATCTTCACGCGCTCGAAGCCGGGCCCCTTGCGGTATTTCCCGTGACGCCGCACGAGCAACTGCCGGACCTCGGCGGGATCGTTGACGAACCACGCGGGGCGTCCGCCCGGCGTGCGGAACGCCACGACCTCGCCGTGCTCGCGGCGCGCGGCCTCGAGCACGGCGAGCGTCTCCGGGTCGATGCCGAGGCGGACCGGCGCGTCGGGACCCGGCGGCCGGCGCTCTGCTGCTCTCGGTAAAACCATGAATAACTGATGAAAACTTGGGAAGGCACGGACCGCGCTCGCGCAATATTACATTGACCGGCCCGCGATCGATACTGCAAACTCACGGCCGCCGCGGTTCATCATCGGTTCATGCACGGTGCGGCAGATTCCGGAACCGTGGGCTTACGTTGCTCCTGTACAAATCGATGTCCGAAAAGGTCCTGACCGACTCCGCCAAGCCCTGTTTCGACGACGTCGAGGCCCGCCGGAGCACGGCGTCCCGGCGCACCATGTCTCCGGCCCGTCGCCTCTGCTATTTGCTCGGCCTGCCGCTGCTCCGCGGTGCCTTCTGGCTGCTGTGCCGGACCTATCGCATCGAGGCGACGATCGGCGCCGGGCAGGCGGCGCGCATCCTGGGCGGCACGGGGCCGTGCGCACCGTGCTACTGGCATCAGCAACACATCCTCTGCACGAGCATGATCCGCCGCTGGATGAAACAAGGTTTCCGCGTGAGCTTCCTGATTTCCGCTTCGGTGGACGGCGACGTGCCGGCGCGTATCGCGCGCGCCTGGGGAGGTGAAGTGATCCGCGGTTCGGCCAACCAGACCGGCGCGCTGGTGCTGCGCGACATGCAGCGCACGTTCCGGCGCGGCCTGTCCATCGTGACCACCGCGGACGGTCCGAACGGGCCGCAGCACGTATTCAAGGCCGGCACCGTGCTCATGGCGCGTATCGCGGGCGTGCCGATGGTGCCGCTCGCCGCCGCGGCCGACCGGGCCTGGTACCTGCGGCGCTGGGACCGCTTCATGATCCCGAAGCCGTTCGCGCGCGTGGCGCTCGCCATCGGCGAGCCCGTGGCCGTTCCGCCCGGCACGCCGCTCGACGCCATCGAGCCGCACCGCCTCGCCATGCAGCAGGCGCTGGCGGCGCTCACGAACGATTGCGAGGCGGCGCTGGAGAGTCATTGAGGTGCGCCTCTCCCCTTTTCTGCTGCTGTCGATGCTGACGGCCGGTTCCGCGGCGGCCGCCGGTCTGACGCCGCACAAGGTCGAATACACCGTCGAGATCTCGGTCCTGAGCGGACGACTGACGACGGTGGTCACCGCTGTCGGAGACGGGTACATGGCGAACTCGGTGATCGAGCCGGTCGGCATCTCCCGCCTCGTGGCCCACGGCGCGATCCAGGAAAGCTCCTTCTTCGTCACCGACGAGCACGGCGTGCGGCCCGAGCAGTACCGTTCCGTAGACACGCTGTCCACCGAGGACCAGAACGTCAGCTTCGATTTCGACTGGCGCCACGACCTCGTCACCGGCACGGTGAACGACAAGCCCGTGCGCTTCGAGCTCCAGGGTCGCGTCCACGACCGCGTTTCGATCCAGTACCAGCTCATGCTGGATCTCATGAATGGCCGGGCGAGCGATCGCTATTTGATGCTGGACGGTGACGAGCTGAAGCTGCTCGAGGTCGAGACCATCGGCAGGCGCCGCGTCAAGGTGCCTGCCGGCGAGTTCGAGGCGATCGGCATCCAGCACCACAAGCAAAGCTCGTCGCGCGTGACCACGCTCTGGTGCGTCGAGGAGCTCGGCTATCTGCCGGTGGTGATCGAGCAGCACAAGGACGGCAAGCTGCGCGTGCGCGCACGGATGACGAAATACGTGCCCCTCGCGAGCCGCGCGCCCAGCCGGCCACCGGGCAGGACACTGGAAGGTGATTGAGAAAGGTCAGCCTGATTTCGACCGCCTGCCTGATCCGCATCAGTCATCGACGCGCCGGAATTCCTGCACGACGGTGGCCGATTCACCGTTGCCGGCGCGCAGCACGATCGTGCGCCGGAGACGGTCGCCGCCGGAGAGGAGCTCGTAACGCTCCGTCAGCTTCATCCGGTTCTCGTCCAGCGTCTCGACGACGTACGCACCCCCTTCCCAGCCCGAAACGCGGTCCGCGATCACCGGCCCGACCTCCACCTGGCGATGCTCGCCGAAGCGGAATTCCTCGACCACCGCCCGATCGAAGCTGATGAACAGCCCGGCGCGTGTCTGGCTGATCTTGAGTTGCTTGCCGTTGTGCAGGAAGAGGTGCACGAGTCCGCCGGACAGGCGGCGCTCCACCACGACGTCCTCGCGCCCGTCCGGCGCACGCACGCGCCGCAGCACGCGGCTTTCCTGGTTCCCGCCGGCGCGCTGCACGGCGGCGTCCAGCCGGCGCTGCTCGGCTTCCGGATCCGCCGCCAGCTGCCACAGCCCGGAGAGATCGACTCCGGCCGGCGCCTCGCCGGGTTTCGGTGTCAGCACCTCGCGCGGCGCGCAGCCCGTGAGGACGGCCGCGGCGAGGATCAGTGCCGCCGGTCCGCGCATCGCCGGACGGGACACGGTCTCAGTCGGCGGCCCGTGCTTCCGGCTTGCGGAACTTCAGCGTGAACCGGTCGGATTCGCCGATCGCCAGGTATTTTTCGCGATCCTTGTCGCCGAGCCGCAGCGTGGGCGGCAGCGTCCACACGCCTTCCGGGTGGTCGTGCGTGTCCTGCGGATTGCGGTTGATGTCGGAGCGCGCGACGAACTCGAAGCCGACGCCCTCCGCGACCTCGATCGTGTGGGCTTCGGAGATGTAGCCGGTCGACGGGTCCTCCGTGGCCGGGTCCGGCCAGCGGTGATCGGTCACGCCGAGGATGCCGCCCGGCTTCAGCGCGTCGTACATCGCCTGGAAGCCGAGCCTGAGATCGTCCTCGCCGCCCTCGAACCAGTTGTGCACGTTGCGAAAGGTGACTACGAGATCGGCCGAGCCCGGCGGCGCGACCTCGAGCCGGTTCGGGAGGTCGAGCGTCGTGACCACCAGGTTGCCGTAGACCTCCGGGGCCTCGCCGATCTTTTTCAGAAAGCCGCCGAGGCTGCGCCGCTCGTAGGAGCCCGCGTTCATGTCGTAGTGCGCGGCATAGAGCTTGCCATTCTCCTTCAGCGCGGGCGCCAGGATCTCGGTGTACCAGCCGCCGCCCGGCAGCATCTCGACCACCGTCATGTCGGAGCGGAAACCGAAGAACGCGAGCGTTTCCTTCGGGTGGCGCCAGCGATCGCGCGCCCGGTTCTCCGCGCTGCGGTGCGTGCCCGCGATCGCGGCGTCGAGCGCCTTCGCGGTATCGGCGTCGAGCGCCTGGGCATGCGCACCCGGCGCCGCCAGCCCGCAGGTCAGGGCCGCGAGGGCGCTTGCCGTGCCCAGGAATCCGAACGATCGCATCGTGAACATCGGCTCTCCCTCCGAAAGATGGGCGGGTATACTCCACCGCGCCCGGAATTAGACCCGGTTTCCCTTTGCAGGGTCAAACCGGCGCCGGCAGTTGCCAGGGTCAAACCGCTGAACACGCCGCTCGACACCAACACGGTCTCCCGTACCTGGACCCGCCCGCTGTCCCCGCCGGCCGATTGTCCGCCGAGTGCCGACGTCGTGATCATCGGCGGCGGCATCGTCGGCGTCTCGACGGCATGGTTCCTCGCCCGGCGCGGCATCGACGTGGTGCTGTGCGAGAAGGGGCACATCGCCGGGGAGCAATCGGGCCGCAACTGGGGCTGGGTACGGCAGCAGGGGCGCGATCTGCGCGAGCTGCCGATGATGATCGAGAGCATGCGCATCTGGCGCGGCCTCGCCGACGAGCTCGGCGAGGACGTCGGCTTCGCAGAGCGCGGATGTCTGTTCATGGCGCGGCGGCGCGAGGAGCTCGAAACCTACGCCGCGTGGATCGACGCGGCGCGGGACTACGGCCTCGACACCCGCATCGTCGAAGGCCGCGAGCTCGAGGAGCAGGTTCCGGGCGGCGCGGTGCGCTGGGCCGGCGCCCTCTACACCGCGAGCGACGGACGCGCGGAGCCGCACAAGGCGGCACCGGCGATCGCGCGCGGCGCCGAGCGGCACGGAGCCCGCCTCCTCACCGCCTGTGCCGTGCGCGGCATCGAGACCACGGGCGGCCACGTGTCGGCCGTCGTCACCGAGCACGGCAGGATCCGGACCTCCACGGTGCTGTGCGCCGCAGGCGCCTGGACCTCCCTCTTCTGCCGCTCTCTCGGCATCGGGCTGCCGCAGCTCAAGGTGCAGGGCAACGTGGTACGCACGTCGCCCTGCGACGGCGTGCTGGAGGGCGACGTCTTCGACGAGAAGCTCGGCATCCGGCGGCGCCAGGACGGCGGCTACACCGTGGCGCACGGCTCGATCCTCCTGCACCCGATCACCCCGTCGACCTTCCGCTGGGCCTTCAAGTTCCTGCCGGCGCTGAAGCAGGAATTCCGGGTGCTCCGGCTGCGTGTCGGCCGCGAGCTCGTCTCCGAGCTCGCCCTGCCGTCGCGCTGGCCGCTCGACCGCCCGTCACCGTTCGAGAAGACGCGCGTGCTGAATCCACGGCCGACCCGTTCGGTGATCCGCAAGATCAGGCGCAACCTCGACGAGACGTTTCCCGCGCTCAAGCGCGCCGACATCGTGGAGGCCTGGGCGGGCATGGTCGAGACGACGCCGGACGTCGTGCCGGTCATCTGCGAGGCCGCGCACATCCCGGGATTTCACATCGCGACCGGCTTCAGCGGACACGGGTTCGGGATCGGCCCCGGTGCAGGCTACGCCATTGCCGGCATGCTGAGCGGGGAAGACACCGGCATCGATCTTTCGGCTTTTCGGCTGGAGCGGTTCTTCGACGGCTCGCCGATCCGCCCGCAGCATTCGGTCTGACCGCGTCGCCGATCGATTCAGGAATTGCACAGGCGCGCTTTCGCCGCCGCGTACTCCTCCGCCATGCGATCCACCAGCACGCCGGCCGGCAGCACCTCGTGAATCGAACCGACCCCCTGCCCGGCGCTCCAGATGTCCCGCCAGGCCTTGAGCTTCGCCCCGGCGCCGCCCGCAAAATTCATGCGGCTTTTGTCGCCCTCGGGCAGGTTGTCCGGATCGAGCCCCATGCGCGCGATGCTGCCGCGCAGATAGCTGCCGTGCACGCCGCTGAAGAGAGACGTATAGACGATGTCCGCCGCGCCGCTCTCGAGAAGCATCGTTTTGTATTCGGGCGGCGCGTTCGCCTCCGCCGAAGCGATGAAGCGCGTGCCGACGTAAGCGAGATCCGCTCCCATCGCCTGTGCCGCGAGCACGTCCTCGCCGCGGGTGACGGCGCCCGAGAGCACAATGGTGCCCGCGTACATCTCGCGGATCTCGTGCACCAGCGCGAACGGGCTCAGCGTGCCGGCGTGCCCGCCGGCGCCCGCGCACACGGCGATGATGCCGTCCACTCCCTGCCCGATCGCCTTTTCCGCGTGCCGCCGGCTGATCACGTCGTGCAGCACGATGCCGCCGTAGCCGTGCACCGCGGCGACGACTTCGGCGGGCGGCCGCAGGCTCGTGATGACGATCGGCACGCGATAGCGCACGCAGCACTCCAGGTCGTGCTCGAGCCGATCGTTACTCTGGTGCACGATCTGGTTCACCGCGAACGGGGCCACGAGCGCCGAAGGATGCGCCGCCCGGTGCGCCGCGAGCTCTTCCTGGATGCGCGCCAGCCATTCGTCCAGCAGCGACGGAGGTCGGGCGTTCAGCGCGGGGAACGACCCGACGATGCCCGCCTTGCACTGTGCGAGCACGAGCTCCGGGCCGGACACGATGAACATGGGCGCGCCGATCACCGGCAAGCGCAGCGCGCCCTGCAACACGTCGGGTAAAGGCACTTTGAATTCCCCGGCAACCAGCGACCGGGCGATTCTGGATGCGGGGTGCGGTCTGCACAAGGGAAGCTCTGCACAACGTGCAGAGCTTCCCTCCGGGGCACGGATGCCCCGCCGCGCCGGTCGCGTAACCGACTGATAGCGATTCACAAGGGCTGCACCCCGCCGACGGCGCGTGACCCCGTTCACGTTTCGCCGCGCAGGCCGCTGCTACACTGGCGATCCGTCATTCCCACGCACGCGGCGCGAGCGTGTTTCCGGGGATCGTTCGATGGTGGAGCGCAGCACGCACGAATCCGACGTGCACGACCTGTCGCTGGGCGTCATCCACGCGCTCGCGATGGTCGACGTGAAAGCGCTTTCCTACGTCCAGCTGCGGCGCCTGTATGCCTCTCTCACGCACGCGCTCGAGGACGTGGAAGCGGAAACGATCCGCCGTTCCGAGAACGTCGACACCGGCGATACCGTCAACGTGCGCCGCCCTTAGGCCGCGCACGGATACAGGAAAGCGGCAGAACCTGCCGTCCTACGCAACCCGATCCGACTCGCGCGGGTGGCCGCCCTGGCCTCACTCCACGCGTTGCCCGATCACGAGATCGACAGCCGCCGCGCTGCCGCCGTCCGCGCGGGACACCGTTTGCTGGCCGTACCAGTCACCCGCCTGGGCCGTGGGCTGGCCCGACAGTGAAGCGCGGGCGACGATTTCCAGCTGGTCGAAGGACGAGAGCGGCCGCCCGGGAAACATCGAGTCGGCGTCGCCGAGCGCGACCTTGAGCGGCAGCTCTGAGGCCTTGCGGCGCACGGCGGCAATCGGCGGCGCGGGCTGGGCCGGGTCGCGCGCAATGATGAAAACGGTGGTGTCCGGTGCAAGCGCCGCCACCGCGTCCGGGCTCAGCGCCACCTGCACCTCGACCACCGCTGGCGCCCCGGCGCCGGCTTTCTCGCCGCGCCAGGCCGCGATGCGTTCCCGCAGGATCGTCTCGATCTCGGGCGGCGGACCCTGCGCCAGCAGCGCCTCCCAGCGATCGGCGGCCAGCTCCTGGTCGCCGCGCCGGAGCGCGGCGATACCGCCATAGAACAGCGCCTTCGGATTCGCCGGCGCGAGCGCGAGCGCGCTGTCGAACAGCTGCCCCGCGCGCCCGCCGATGGATTCCGGCGACGCGTTCAGCACCGCCTCGCCGAGGTCCGCGAGCGTCTGCGGATTGCTGCGCGACTCGAGCTCGACGGCGCGCTGGTAGGCGCGCGCGGCCTCTGCGTAGTTGCCGAGCTGCATCTGCGAGCGGCCGAGCATCTTCCACCCGTCGAGATTCTCCGGCTCGCGTGCGAGGCGCTCCTCGAGCGACGCGAGCATGTCCGCGATGCTGGCCGGCTGCTCCGGCGGCACCGGCACGCCGAGCACGGCGTAGAGCCCGCAGGAGAGCAGCACGACGGCGGTCACTCCGGTCACCAGTCCCGGCGAGATGCGCCGCTCCCGCCGGTAGATGGGCCAGGCGACGCACAGGATGGCGGCGAGCAGCATCGCCCCGAACGCGAGCCAGATCATGCGTCCTCGATGGGCAGTGACATGCGGCGGCGCACGATGCGGAAGGCGGCGACGCCGCCCGCGCCGAGCAGCACGAGCG
>DASVDF010000074.1:0-60204 GCA_036381215.1 Woeseiaceae bacterium
CCTGCGGCCGCTCGATGCGGATGCGATTCTCGACGTCCTGCACGCCGCGGCATCCGTCCGCGATGTCTTCGGCCCGATGCTTCATGTAGCGCTCCGGCACGGTGCCCGACAGCACCACTCGCCCCTGCTCGACCTCGATGTCGATATTGCTCGCGTCCACCTCGCCGTCCTCCGAAAGCTGATCGCAGACGTCCTCGCGGATGCGTTCGTCGGAGCGCGTGTAGTTGCGCGGGCCGACGCCCCGGAAACCGGTACCGGGCGGCGGAAAGCGGCGCTCGGCGGCACCGCCGGTCCGGCCCATCTGCGGCACCGCCCAGGTCGGATCCTCGTAGCCGAACTCGGAGACCCTGCCGGAAAAGCCGGTGTAGGGACGGCTGCGATGCCAGTGCGCCTCGTCGCGATACTGCTCCTCGCTCACGGGGCGGCCGCTCACCGGGCTGCGATACGGCCCGGACTGGCGCTCCGAATAAGCGTCCCGATCCCGCTCCGGCAGCTGCCCGGAGAAATCGCTGTGATAATCCTCCGGCCATTCGTTGCCGTAGCCGGTGTCGTCGCGGCGGCCGGAGGCGCCATAGTGGCCATCGCGGCCGCGCTCGTCGGGCCTGAAACGGCGTCCCTCGACGCGCTGGCTGCGCCAGGTGCGCGGAGGGCCATACTCCTCGTCCGCGTATTCGGTGCCGCTCGCGTCGTCGCCGCGCACGCTGCGCCGGGCGCTCTCGGATGACCAGCGGCCCCGTTCCCTGCGCCAGCCGCGTTCCGGCCCGCGGCGTCGCTCGTCTTCTCGTGCCATCGCTTCTCTCCTGCTCGTGGCAGTCGCAGCGCCGGGACGTTCCCGGCCCGTGCACGAGGACGGAGCAACTTTCGTGCCACGCGCTCTGCGCCGTGCGAATGCACTCTCCCGCGTCCTGCGTGTAACTTCTGGGTGCATGCGCAGTCTCTCCAACCTCACCGTGCCCGTCCGTGCATTGCTGGTGCTCGCCTGGCCGGCAGCCGCGTGGGCTTCGCCCACGGTGTGCGAGGCGCCCGAGCCGTACTCGTTCGCGTCCCTGAGCTTCGTGAATCACGAACGCGCCGCCCTCGGGGCCGGCAACAGCTACACCGATCAGGAGACGCGCGATTTCGCGCTGGGCTTCGCGGATCGCAGCGGCGCTTTCACCTGGGGCATCGCACACCGCTACGAGATCGTCGGTTTTTCCGGCATCGAGCCGCAGACCAACGGGCACCTGCACACCACCTGGCTCCCGCTGCACTGGCGCTTCGCTGCCCCCCGCACCTGGCGCATCAGCGTCGCACCGGCACTCTCTGCGTCCTCGAACGTCTACGGAGAACCCCGGGAATGGGACGGCAAGACCTTCACGTTGCTCGCGGCCGCGGTGGCGACGACGCGCCTGTCGCGCCGCTCGAGTGTGCGCTACGGGCTGTGCGGCGATCATCGCTTCGGCGAGTACACGCTGTATCCGGCCGCCGCCTTCCTCTGGCACCCCGACGCGCGCTGGCGGCTCGAGCTCGGCTTTCCGGTGACGAGCGTTCGCTTCGAGCCGTCGCAGCGCCTGCGCTCCACGCTCGCCGTCGCACCGGACGGCAATGCATGGCAGGTCGCGGATCGCGAGCTCGCTGCGAGCTCACGGCTGGTCTACGAAGCCATGGCGCTGGAGTGGACGACCGAGTGGCGCGTGCTCCCGACGCTCGCCCTGTCCGTCAGCCTGGGGCGTCAGCTCGAAAATCGCTACGAGTTGACGCTGGCGGACGGTGCGCGCGTTGCACTCGACGGGGCGCCCGCGGACCGGCTCGGCTTCGGGATCCGCTGGATCTTCTGAACACGCGGCGTCACGGCCGCTTGTAGATGATGCCGTCCTTCATGACGAACGCGACGCTCGCGAGCGCGCCGATGGTGCGCAGCGGATCGCCCTCGACCGCGATGATGTCGGCCTCGAGACCGGGCCGCAGCCGGCCGAACCGGTCCTCGCGGCGGAGGATGTCCGCCGCCACCGCCGTCGCGGCGAGCAGCGCCCGGGCCGGCGTCATACCGCCGGCGACCATCCATTCGAGCTCCTTGTAACTGGTGCCGTGATCGAACACGCCGACGTCGCTGCCGCAGCCGATGACGACCCCGGCGTCCAGCGCCAGCCGGAATGCCTGCGCGGCCTGTTGCATCGACTCGGTCGGCGGGTCGCCGCGCCTCCAGCCGTCGAAGTACTCGGCATAGGACGCGACGGCTTCCAGCGTCGGCAGGTAAGCCACGCCGTGCTTCGCCATGGCCTCGAACACCTCGCGCGTGCCGCCCGCACCGTGCTCGATGGTGTCCGTGCCGGCCTCGATCGCGCGGCGCATGCCCTCGGCGGTGCCGGCGTGCATCGCCACCGGCAGCCCCAGCGAATGCGCGGTCTCGACGCCCGCGGTCAACTCGTCCAGCGAAAAGGTGGGCACGGACGTGGCGCTCTTGCCGCAGCGGTAGTCGGCATAGATCTTGATCCAGTCGGCGCCGTGGCCGGCCTGGTCGCGCACCGCCGCGATCATCTGCGCGCGACCGCTGACCGGCAGCCCGCCTTGCGGCAGCTCGACGTCGCGGCGGAATCCCGACGGGCCGGGGCCGTAGCAGTCGCTCGCGACGATCGCGCGCGTCGCCACCAGCAGGTGCGGGCCGGGAATGAGGCCTTCGTCGATGGCGCGCTGCACGTCGACGTCGGCGTAGCCGGCCCCCTCGGTGCCCAGATCGCGCAGCGCGGTGAAGCCCGCGAACAGCGTATCGCGCGCGTGGTTCACCGCCTCGATCGTGCGGTACGGCAGCGGCTCCTCCAGGACCTGGACGTTCCACAGAGTCTCGTCGTACGGATGCAGGAAGAGATGCGAGTGCGCATCGATCAGGCCCGGCAGCAGCGTGCTGCCAGGCAGCTCGACCGTTTGCGTGCCGGGCGGCGCCTCGACCTCGGCGGCGGGCCCGACCGCCGCGATGCGCCCGTCTTCGACCAGCACCACCCAGCCGGCATGCGATGCTTCGCTGCGCGCATCGAACACCCGGTCGGCTGCGATCAGCCAGCTGCCGCCGGAAGCGCCGGCCGCGGGCGCGGCCTGACCCGCCGTCGCGGCGGCCAGCAACAGCCCCGGCAGCAGGCGCCGTGTCCCCCGGAATCGCTGCATCGTCGTCTCCCCCGGTATGTTCCCCGCGCCATGGTGCCACGCCGGCGGGGCGGCGTTCAGCTCTGCGCGGCTTCCCAGCGCTTCAGGTTCAAGAATTCCCGGCGCGTCTGCGGGCCGAAGGTCAGGAAGCTCGGGTCGCGCCGACCGAGGTAGTCGGCGCGGCGGCGCGCGAGGTCGTCGCGGCTCGCCCGCAGCCGCACTTCGTCCACGTCGATGCGGTACGGCCGGGTCGCGTTCAGGCCGAAGATCTTCGCGCGCAGCGTTGGCGTGATTGCGGGATAGCCCCAGCGCTCCCGGTACTCTTCCGAGATGGTGAACGTGCGGAACGCCTGGATCTGGTCCTGCGGCGAGCCGTACCAGATCGAGTCCGTCCCCCAGAGCACGTTGTCCTCGCCGCAGTACTTGAGGAGCTTGCCGAGCGCGTGCGCGGCGCTGTCGGGATCGCGCATGAGGAAGCGCCAGGTGCTGCCGAGCTCCGCATAGACGTTGCTGTTCGGCGGTACGCCGTTGTCGACGAGGGATTTCACCAGCGTATCGATGCCGTCGCCAGAGCCCTCGCCCGTGTACGGCCCTTCCGGCTTTCCCGCGACGAAACCCGAGTGATAGACGAGGAAGCCGACGTCGGGATAGCGCTTCGCAACGACGCCGATGTCGCTGCACTGGCTGTGCTCGTAGGAGCGCGGGCCGAACGGCAGCCCTTTGTGCACGCAGATGATGCGCACCCCGAGATCGCGAGCCTTCTCGATGAACGGGATGCCGGTGTCCTCGTCGGAGAGGAAGAATCCCCTGCCGTTCGGCCCGTACTGCGTGTAGGTCTTCCAGCCGCAGACGTCCCAACGCTCCTTCAGCTCGTCCATGGCCTCGAGGTCGCCTGCCTGGTTCGGGTTCACGCGGCCGTGCAGCATCAGCCGGTGGTTGCCTTTGAGGTTCGCGACGATCTCGCGGGTCGCCGCGGCCTCCTCGATCGTCAAAGGTTCGGCCTCGCGGCTCGATGGCACGAAGGAGAGCACCATCATGTCGGTGTCGCTGTCGAGGAAGACGTCTTTCACGAACTCGTCCGGCCCGATGCATTCGAGATGGCTGTTCCGCGCCGGCCGCTCCGAAAGCGGGCAGCTGGTCTTCTCGAATCGGAATCCGTCGCCGCGCGACGGATCGTCGCGAATCCACCGGCCTTGCGGATTCACGAAATGCCCCTGCACGTCGAAGATGAACTCGCGGCCCTCGAGCGCGTCCGCGGCAGCGGCCGGGTCGAGAGCCGCTTCACGCGCGATCGCGAAGCGCCCGCCGGTCCTGCCCATCGCGGCGTTCACCTCGTTGAACGCGAGCAGCGTGCTCGCGGCGCCGCAGCTCGAGACGAGAAATTCGCGGCGTGAAAGGTCCAGGCGACGAGCGCGGCGGGTCGCGTTATCGTGCGCCAGGCGATTGCCCGCGAGATTCCTCGCGGCAAGCGGGATCGGCGCGAATTCGCCGTTCGACGTGCTGTCGATCCTGATCGGCAGCCGCTGGCCTTCGGGATCGTGACGATAGCGCATGGATTCCCTCGCTCTTCAGCTCATGTGCAGACCAGCTCCTGTGCCCGCCGTTGGCAGCGCATCTGCAGCACGTGTGCGATCGATGCGGCCACGGCCGCGACCGCCCGTCGGCAACCGCGCGGCCGACATCTGCCCGGCGCGCGCCTGCGTTCCGCCGCCCGCGCGGCGGAGCCGGTCTCAGTCGTTGACGATGAAGGTCACCTTCATCGTGACGCGATATTCCGAGATCGCATCGCCGGAGATCTTGACCTTCTGCTCGCTCACCCAGGCTCCCTGCACGCCCTCCACGGTCCTGGAGAAGCGCTTGATGCCCTGCACGATGGCATCCTCGAAGCTCTTGGTCGAGGAAGCGGTGATTTCCGAAACTTTCGCGACGCTCATGTCGGTCTCCTGCGGCGCTCCGGCCGCGCTCAGGCGCACCCTCCCCAGCCCTCGTCCAGCTAGCATAGCAGCCGCACGCGGGTGACGAGCCCGCGGCCGATGCGGTATGGTGTGCCGCCTCCACCGTCTCGAGAACAAGCAATGAGAGAGCGGACAGATGCGCGCGGGCCAGCCCGGCCCGCGGTGACGTTGGCGGGGATCGCGACGCTCACCGTCCTGCTGATGCCGGCGACGGGCCTGGCCGCGGCGACTGCGTTCACCGGCGCGACGATCCTGCCGGTGGCGAGCGAGCCGATCGAGGACGGTGTGCTCGTGATCGAGGACGGCCGCATCGCCGCGCTCGGCGCGCGCGGCGACGTGCGCATACCGCGCGACGCGCGGACGATCGACGTCACCGGCCGCGTCATCATGCCGGGTCTCGTCGACACGCACAGTCACATCGGCGACGTCGCGGGCGGCGACGCCTCCGATCCCGTGCAGCCCGCGGCCCGCGTGCTCGATGCGATCGACGTGCGCGACTCGGGACTCGAGCGCGCCCGCGCCGGCGGCATCACGACGGCCAACCTGATGCCGGGCTCCGGTCACCTGATGAGCGGCCAGACGCTGTACCTGAAGCTGCGCGACGGCAACACCATCGCGGATCTCGCGTATCGCGGCGAGAACGGTGAGCTCCTCGGCGGCATGAAGATGGCGAACGGCACCAACCCGCAGGGCGACCCGCCCTTCCCCGGCACGCGTGCCAAGGCCGCCGCCGTCGTGCGCCAGCGCTTCGTCGACGCGCTCGCGTATCGGGAGAAAATCGAGAACGCGGACGGCGACGAGCAGAAGATGCCGGAGCGCGACCTCGCGAAGGAAGCGCTGCTCGAGGTGCTGGACGGCAAGCGCATCGTGCATTTTCACACGCACCGCCACGACGACATCATGACCGCGTTGCGCCTGCAGAAGGAATTCGGTTTCAAGCTCGTGCTGCACCACGTGAGCGAAGCGTATCGCGTCGTCGACGAGATCGCGGCGAGCGGCGTGCCGGTTTCCCTGATCCTCGTCGATGCGCCCGGCGGCAAGCTCGAGGCCATGCACCTGAACTTCAGCAATCCGCAGGTCGTGGAGCAGGCGGGCATCGACGTCGCTTTCCACACCGACGACTACATCACCGACTCGCGGCTCTTGCTGCGCATGGGCGCGCTCGGCGTGCGCTCCGGCATGTCGCGGGAGACCGCGCTCGAAGCGCTCACGCTCGCGGGTGCGCGCATGCTCGATCTGGACGAGCTCACGGGCTCGCTCGAGCGCGGCAAGGACGCGGACTTCGTGATCCTGTCCGGCGACCCGTTCAGCGTGTACACGCGGGTGCTGGAGACCTGGGTGGAGGGACGCAGGGTGTTCGACCTCGACGACCCCGAAGACCGCAAGATAGCCGACGGCGGATACGGCGCGTTGACGCCGGTGTCCGCGCATTTCCACGGCTACGAGGAGGGACACCAGTGAACGCCCGGATGGGCTTGTGCGCCGTGCTGCTCGCGCTGGCCGGCACCGCCGCCGCCCAGGACATCGCCGTGCGCGGCGAGACGGTTTACCCCGTCAGTGCGCCGCCGATCGAGAACGGGGTGGTGCTGATCGAGGACGGCAGGATCGCGGCGGTCGGGCCGGCCGCGACGGTCCGCATCCCCGACGGCGTCGAGGTCCTCGAGGCGGCGGTGGTGACGCCGGGCCTCATCGACGCGCACTCGGTGGTCGGCCTCGCCGGCTACCTGAACCAGCAGGAGGACCAGGACGAGATCGAGCACTCCGCCGCGCTCCAGCCGGAGCTCCGTGCAATCGACGCTTACAACCCGCGCGAGCCGCTCGTCGCGTGGCTCCGCAGCTTCGGCATCACCACCGTGCACACCGGGCATGCGCCGGGCGAGGTCATCTCCGGGCAGACCATGATCGTGAAAACCGCCGGCCACACGGTCGGCGAGGCGGTGATGGTGCCGTTCGCGATGATCGCGGCGACGCTGGGTGAGGGCGCGGTGGTCGGCGAAGGCGACGAGAGCGGCCGCACCTCACCGGGCAATCGCAGCAAGGCGGCGGCGATGCTGCGCGCCGAGCTCGTCAACGCACAGGAATACCTCGCGAAGCACACGCAAGGCGACGACGAAAACGACGGCGGGCGCGATCTCGCGCTCGAGGCGCTCGGCCGCGTGCTGCGCCGGGAAATCCCGCTGCTCGTCACGGCACAGCGCCACCAGGACATCATGACCGCGCTGCGCATTGCGGACGAGTTCGACATCCGGCTCATTCTCGATGGCGGCGCGGAGTCCTACCTGGTGCTGGACGAGCTCCGTGCCGCGGGCGTGCCGGTGATCGTGCACCCGAGCATGGCGCGCGCGTTCGGCCCGCTCGAGAACATGTCTTTCACGACGCCCGCGAGGCTGCGCGACGCCGGGATTCCGTTCGCGTTCCAGAGCGGCTTCGAATCTTACGTGCCGAAGACGCGCGTGGTGCTGTTCGAGGCGGCGATCACGCTCTCGCACGGCCTCACGTTCGAGCAGGCCCTCGCCCACCTCACGATCGAGGCGGCGAAGCTGCTCGGCATCGAGGACCGCGTCGGCTCGCTCGAGCCCGGCAAGGATGGCGACCTCGCGCTCTACGGCGGCGATCCGTTCGAGTACACGAGCCATGCGGTCGGCACGGTCATCGAAGGCCGGCAGGTGAGCGACGTCACCCGCTGACGGCCGCGCTGCTGTATCGCGCGCGGCGATCGGCGATCGGCAGGGCGGGCAGGTTCAGGCCTGTGCGGCCCAGGCGCTGCACCAGCCGTCCGCGTTGACGAGCTTGCCGGGGAAAATTGTGCATGGCGCCCACTGCTTGTCGGGCGGCGCCTGGAAGTGCACGCAGTTCTTGCAGAATTCGTTCGCGCTCTTCGGGTCGGCGCGGCTCGGGAACTGTTGCGCGTTCACCTGCACCGCGTCGTGCTTGTAACCGAGTGCCTGCGCCATCGTGTCGCTCTCGTCGAGGCGCGGCAGCATGGCCGTGTTGCCGCTTTCCGGATCCGGGCCGCCGGCCTGCTCGGGTTGCTGCCCGAGCTCGCTGGCCGACTGCCCGGGCGGCACCGGGCCGTCGCTATTTTGGTCGGTTGGATCCGTATCGTTGGCCGGCGGCGGCTCGGCCTCCTCAGGCGGCGTGCAGCCCGGCAGCCACGGCAGCGACGCGGCGGCCCCGCAGAGGAGGTACAGGAAACGCCGCCGGTCCCGGCATCCGCTCATCGCTTTCATCGCCCTCTCCGCTCGCATCCTTGCCCGCCGGCTGCAATATCCGTACCGCGGGCCGGAAGCCCGCCGGCGGCGGCCCGCGCCGGGGCAGCAATTTCCGCCACTGGTAAAAGTTGCAAAGGGTGATGGCCGATCTTGCCGCCGCGGGCGGCAGATCCGGCGGCAGAGTTCTTGCATCACGCCCTGACGGCCATGACCACCATCGACGGAACGCGAGAAACGAGGGCCCCGGGCGCCGCCGAGCGCATTTTCGGCAGCGTGCTCGCGCTGCTCGGCGTCGTGCTGGCGGCGGGCGGCACCTGGCTCGCCGTGCTCGGCGGCAGCTGGTACTACCTGCTGGCCGGGCTCGGCCTGCTGATTGGTGGCGCGCAGGTGTTTCGCAGGCGTATCTCGGGGGCGTGGTGGTTCGCGGCGGTGTTCTTCGGCACGCTGCTGTGGTCCGCCTGGGAATCCGGGCTCGATTACTGGCGCTGGATCCCGCGCTTCGGACTCATCGTCGTGCTCGCGTTCGTGCTCGCGTTGCTGCTGCCGAAGCTCGAAGGCGGGCCCGGTCGCGGCGTGTCGCGGACGCTCGCCCTGCTCTGCGCGCTCGTGTTCATCGCCGTGTTCGCACTCGCGTTCGCGGCGCACGGCGTGACACGGGCGCCGCCGGGCGCGCTCACGAGCGCTCCCGCGGCGGCCAGCTTCAGTATCGCGGACGACCGCTTCCGGCAGCCGGCGGATGCGCCGCGGGAGGGGGACTGGGCGGCCTACGGCCGCAGCAATGCCGCCATGCGCTACAGCCCGCTCGGACAGATCGGGGCGGACAACGTCGCGAACCTGACGCGCGCCTGGGTGTACCGCACCGGCGATCGCCCGGAGGAGCGCTGGGGGGCGGAGACGACACCGATCAAGATCGGCGACACGCTGTATCTCTGCTCGGCCCGCAGCATCGTCATCGCGCTCGATGCCGCCACGGGCGACGAGCGCTGGCGCTACGACCCGCAGGTGTCCGACGAGGACATTCCCTACACCGCCGCCTGCCGCGGCGTCACTTATTACGAAGTGCCGCCCGGTGGAGGGGCGCGCGCGCGTCCGCCGGCAGCCGCGGAACAGCCGCAGCCGCGGCAACAGGCGATGCGGCCCGCCGCGCGGAAAGCGGATCAGGATCGGACGGCGCCACTCCCGGCAGGCCCCGGCGGGCCGCAGTCCGCGGCCGCCGCTGCCGCCGCGCCGGATTGCCCGGCGCGCATCTTCGCCGGCACGCTCGACGGCCGCATCCTCGCGCTCGATGCCGAAACCGGCAAGCCCTGCGCGAGCTTCGGCGAGCAGGGCGAGGTCGACATCAAGCGCGGCATGGGCGAGACCCTGCCCGGCATGGTGTCCATCACCTCGCCGCCGGTGGTGGTGCGGAACGTCCTGGTCACCGGCCACCAGGTGCTCGACGGCCAGCGGCTCGACGCACCGTCGGGCGTCATCAAGGGTTTCGACGCGCTCACCGGGGAGTTGCTCTGGGCCTGGGACATGGGGCGTCCGGAGTTGCAGGCTTCGCCGCCGCCGGGGGCAACCTACACGCGCGGGACGCCGAACATGTGGACGATCGCCTCGGCCGATCCCGAGCTCGGCTTCGTGTACCTGCCGATGGGCAACGCGGCCGTCGACTACTGGAGCTCGCGGCGCTCGCCGCAGGAAAACGAGTTCGCGACCTCGCTCGTCGCGCTCGACGTCACGACCGGCAAGCCCGTCTGGCATTTCCAGACGACGCACGTCGACGTATGGGACTACGACCTCGGCTCGACGGCGACCCTGGTCGATTTCCCGAGGGAAGGCGGCAGCGTGCCGGCGCTCATCCTGCCCAGCAAGCAGGGGGACCTGTACGTGCTCGACCGGCGCACCGGCGAGCCGCTCACGGGCGTCGAGGAGCGGGCCGTCCCGCAGGGCGGCGTCGAGCCCGAGCAGCGCACGCCGACGCAGCCGTTCTCCCTGTATCACACCCTGCAGCAGCCGCTGCTCACGGCCCGCGACATGTGGGGGATCACGCCGATCGACCAGCTCTGGTGCCGCATCCAGTTCGAGCAGGCGGAGTACGAGGGCATGTACACGCCGCCGACGACCGACACTTATTACATTCAGTACTCCGGCTACAACGGCGGCTCGGACTGGGGCGGCATCGCCGTCGATCCCGAGCGCGGCGTGATCGTCGCCAATTACAACGACGTTCCCAACTACAACCGGCTGCTCACGCGCGCGGAAGCGGAGCAGCGAGGCTATGCGACGCGCGACGAGATGCACGGTGACGCGCCGCGCGTGTCCGGAGACCCGCAGGCCGGCGCGCCATACGCGATCTACATCAACGCGGGCTGGCGCGTGCCACTCACGCAGCTGCCGTGCAAGGAGCCGCCCTACGGCGGCATCCGTGCCATCGATCTCGCGACGGGCAGGACGCTGTGGGACCGGCCGCTCGGGCTCGCGCGCGCGAACGGGCCGTTCGGGATCCCGTCGAAGCTGCCGGTCCTGATCGGCACGCCGAACAACGGCGGAGCGGCGCTGACGGCCGGCGGGCTCGTGTTCATCGCCGCGGCGACCGACAACCTCATCCGCGCCATCGACATCGCCAGCGGCGAGGTGCTGTGGAAGGACGTGCTGCCCGCGGGCGGACAGGCGGGGCCGATGGTGTACGACGTCGACGGCCGCGAGTTCGTGGCCATCACCGCCGCGGGGCATCACTTCATGGAAACGCCCGAAGGCGACTGGCTCATCGCGTACGCGCTCCCGGAGTGACGCCCGGCGGTGGCAGGGTCCGGGTCAGCCGCCGAAGAACTGGTGCTCGACCAGGATGCGGATTCCGAGCAGGATGAGCACCACTCCGCCAGCGACCTGCGCGCGCGGCCCGAGCGCGATGCCCGCGACGCGGCCGAGGTAGACGCCTGCGATCGCGAACAGGAACGCGGCCAGGGCGAGCGCAAGGCATCCGATCGCCACCGGCTGGCCCAGCGCCGCGAACGTGCCGCCCGCGACCGCCGCATCGATGCTGGTCGCCACCGCGAGCGCGAACAGCGATTTGCCGCCGTTCGCCGCGGGCCGCTCGCCGTGGTCGGGGTGACGCGACTCCAGGATCATGTGTACGCCGATCAGCCCGAGCAGCACGAACGCCACCCAGTGATCGACGTCCCGCATGAGCGCCACCATCGCCGCCGTGAGGCTCCACCCGATGAGCGGCATCACGCCGTGCGCCACCCCCACCGCTCCGCCGATCGTCAGCGCGGTGCGCAGTACGGCACGCGGGGGCGCGGCGACGCCGCGCGACAGTGCCACCGCGAACACGTCGAGCGACAGGGCGAAGGCGAGCAGCAGCAGGGACATCGGGGTCGGGCACCTCGCCGTTGCGGGCCGGCGCGTTTTGCGTCACGAGAACGGGACGCGCACCATACCAGACCTCGCGGCCGCCGCAACCGGCCGCCTGCCCTCGTCGGATGCCGATGGAGATGACACGGGACCGCCCGCCACGCCTGCTGCGGCACCCTCTCGAGTGGCTCGGGCTGCACCAGTTGCCCGCGCTCGTGGCGCTGGTTGCATTGACCGCCGGCGCCTGGATGTTCATCGAGATCGCCGACGAGATCGTGGAGCAGGAGCCGATCCGCTTCGACGAGAAGCTACTGCTCGCGCTGCGCAGCGCCAACGATCCCGCCGACCCGATCGGCCCGGCCTGGCTCACGGAAATGGCGCGCGACCTGACGGCGCTCGGCGGCACGGGAGTGCTCACCTTCGTCACGCTCGCCACGCTCGGCTACCTGCTCCTCGCCGGCCATCGTCGCGCGGCAGTGCTCGCGCTCGTCGCGATCACCGGCGGCATTCTCTTCAGCACCCTGCTCAAGCTCGGCTTCGACCGGCCGCGGCCGGACCTCGTGCCGCACGGCGCGCGCGTGTATACCGCGAGCTTCCCGAGCGGTCATTCGATGATGGCGGCGGTCACCTGGCTCACGCTCGCCGCCATACTCACGCGCATCATCGCCGCGCCGCTGCTCAAGGCCTACGTGCTGCTGGTCGCCGTCGCCGTGGCGCTGCTGGTGGGCGTGAGCCGCGTCTATCTCGGCGTGCACTGGCCGTCGGACGTGCTCGCCGGCTGGTCGGCCGGCGCGGCCTGGTCGGCGCTCTGCTGGCTCGCCGCCGCCTGGCTGCAGCGCCGCGCGCTGGTCGAACCGGAAGACTGACGGTCAGGACTGGCGGCCGGCGTCGGTCGTGGTACCGGTCATCACCCGTGCGCGCGGCGTGACCACGCCCGGCGGCGAGCTGGTCTGGCGCTCGATCAGGCGGCGCACCCGGGGCTTGCCCGGCCCCTGGTGCAGCGCGAGCAGCGTATCGAGCAGGCGGGCGTCGTCCTTGGTCATGCGCTGCGCCTGGCGCACGTAGTCGAGCCAGGTCGCACAGTCGAAGCGCTCGATCCAGAGCTCGGGCTCCTCGAGATCCCTGAGCAGCGTCCAGTGCCGCGCGCCGTCCCGCCGCCGGATGCGGCGGCGCTCCGCCATGGCCGCGAGGAACGCGAGCACGTCGTCATCGCGAATCCGGTATTCGACGCTGACCACGATGGGCCCGCTGCGCTGCTCGATGTCGAGCGCGATCTCCGGTTCCTGCCAGCGCCGCGCGAGATCGAGATCCAGCACCCCGGTTTCCGGCTGCGCATAACGCCAGCCGAGCGCGATGCAGACGAGCAGCACCACGGCCGACGCGAGAAGCGCCTGCGAGATGCCGATGTCGTTCGTCGCCACGCCCCAGAACCAGCTCCCGCCGGCGAGACCGGTGAACGCGAGCATCTGGTACAGCGACAGTGCCCGGCCGACCACCCAGCGCGGCGCCGACGTCTGCACCGTCACGTTGAAGGTCGAGAGTGCGAGCACCCAGCCCGCGCCGCCGAAAAGCTGCAGGACAAGGGTGAGTGGCAGCCAGTGGCTCAACGCGCTGCCGATCGCGGCCAGTGCATACGAGATGAGGGCGAGGCGCACGATCGCCTCGTTGGAGAACGACAGGCGCAGGCGGTGGGCGAGAAACGCGCCGCCGACCGCGCCGGCGCCGAAAGCGCCGAGGATCAGGCCGTAGGACACCGAGCCGCCACGCACGAGATCGCGCGCGATGAGCGGCATCAGCGACATCAGTCCGCTCGCGCCGAGCCCGAAAATGAGCGCGCGCAGGAGCGTGTGCTTGATGTTCGGCGACATGAGGACGTAGCGCACGCCGACGCGCATCGCCGTGCCGATGCGCTCGCGCGGCAGCAGCCGTTCCTCGCGCGGGCGGCGCCAGCGCAGGAGCACGCCGATGATGCCGAGATAAGTCAGGGCGTTCAGCGCGAACGCGCCGACGGCCCCCGCGAGCGCCACGATGAAGCCGCCCAGCGCGGGGCCGAGGCTGCGCGCGATGTTGAAACCCATGCTGTTCAGCGCCACCGCCGTCGGCAAATCCTCGCGCGGCACCATCTCGGCGACGGAGGCCTGCCAGGACGGCCCGTTGAACGCAGCGCCGCAGCCGATCAGGAACGTGAACGTGAGCAGCAGCCACGGAGTGATCAGCCCGAGGTACGTGCAGGCGGCGAGCGCGGCCGAGACGAGGAGCATGAACAGCTGCGCGGCGACCATGATGCCGCGCCGGTCGAAGTTGTCCGCGAGCGCGCCGGCCACGAGCGCAAAGATCACGATCGGCATCGTCGTCGAGGACTGCACCAGCGTGACCATGCCGGGGGAATCGGCGATCGACAGCATCATCCACGACGCGCCGACGACCTGGATCAGCCCGCCGAACTGCGAGACGACGTTGGCGATCCAGACGCGCCGGAAGATGCCGTGACGGAAAGGCGAGAGCGCGGACGAGGCCGCGGTTGCGGTCCCGCTCACCCCACCTGGACCGCGAGCATCGACACCGAGCCGCCGTCGATGCCTTCGGTCGGGAAGGCGACTGCCTCGCCGTCCTGCTGCTGCGCGATGACATAGAGCAGCGGCAGGTAGTGCTCGGGCGTGGGCACCGACATCAGCGCGTCGCGGCCGAGCGTCTCGTAATCGATGAGAGGCGCGTGCTCCCGCGCGAGGAGCAGGTCGCGCACGCGGCGCTCGAAAGCGCTCGCCCATTCGTACGCCTCCGGCATGTGCCGGCCCCACGCGTAGGTGTGCAGGTTGTGCACGACGTTGCCGCTGCCGGCGATCAGCACGCCTTCCTCCCGCAGCGGCGCGAGCTTGCCCGCGAGCTCGTAATGCGCCCGCGCGGGCAGCCGCTCGTCGATGCTGAGCTGCACGACGGGCACGTCGGCCGCGGGCCAGGCATGGCAGAGCACCGCCCAGGTGCCGTGGTCCAGGCCCCAGTCGTCGGCCAGCCGCACGGGCACGGGCGCCAGCAGCTGCTGCACGCGCCGTGCGAGAGCCGGGTCTCCGGGCGCCGGGTAGCGGTACGCGTACAGCGCTTTCGGAAAACCGCCGAAGTCGTGGATGGTGCGCGGCTCGTCGCTCACCGTCACCGCAGTCTCCTCGACGTACCAGTGCGCCGAGATGCAGAGAATGGCGCGCGGGCGGGGAACCGACTCCCCGAGCGACGCCCAGGCGGCGGTCCAGGCGTTGCTGCGCAGCGCGTTCATTGGATTGCCGTGTCCGAAGAAAACGGCGGGCATTCTCTCAGGCATGGCGGAGGTCCGTGCATGACTCGCGGCGAAAACCAATAGTACACGGCCGACGGCGGCGATGTTGCCCGCGATCAGCCGCGGGAGTACCGTGTCGAACGGAGTCGCTCCCGGGCGACAAGGTACGGCAAAGGGGGTAAGGAATGGCGATCGATACGGCGTTCTTCGAAAGCTCACGGCCGCGAGCGCTGGCCGTCCTGCGGATCATCACGGCATACCTGCTGATACCGCACGGCACCGCCAAACTGTTCGGCTTCCCGCACCAGGCGATGTTCGACAACCTCGAGCTCATGTCGCTGCTCGGCCTCGCCGGCATTCTCGAGGTGTTCGGCGGACTCCTGTTCCTGATCGGGCTGTTCACGCGGCCGGTCGCGTTCCTCCTGTGCGGCTTCATGGCCGTCGCGTATTTCATGGCGCACGGAAGCCAGGGCAACGTGCTGCTGCCGATGTTGAACGGGGGCGAGCTCGCCGTACTCTACTGCTTCACATTCCTGTACTTCGTGTTTGCCGGCGGCGGGGCCTGGAGCGTCGACGCGGCCATGCGCCGCGGCCCGCGGCCGGCGTTCGCCTGAGGATCGGTATAGAGGTATGGCAGGCAAGAAACCACCCGAGGGGCCGGACTTCAGCGCCGGCGTCGATCCCGCGGACGTGCCGGAAGGCGGCATGCTCGCCGGCCGCGTCGGCGACGACGCCGTGCTGCTTTCGCGGGTGGACGGCGAGCTCTGCGCCATCGGCGGCCGCTGCACGCACTACGGCGGGCCGCTGGGCAAGGGGCTCCGGGTGGGCGACACGGTGCACTGCCCGTGGCATCACGCCCGCTTCTGCCTGCGCACCGGCGAGGCCGTGGGCGCACCGGCGCTGAATCCCGTGCCGCGCTTCAAAGTCGAAACGGAGAGCGGGCGCGTGTTCGTGCGCGCGGGTGCGGCTGTGGCTATCCCCGAGCGGCGGCCGGCGCGCTCCCCGGCCTCGGTCGTGATCGTCGGCGGCGGCGCCGCGGGTGAAGCCGCGGCGGAGACGCTGCGACGCGAAGGCTATCTCGGGCCGGTGCTCATCCTCTCCGACGATGCGGCACCGCCCTGCGACCGGCCGAACCTGTCGAAGGACTATCTCGCGGGCACCGCCGAGCCGTCGTGGATCCCGCTGCGCAGCGAGGCGTTCTACCGCGACCAGGGTATCGAGCTGCGCCTCGACACCCGCGTCGTGCGCATCGACCCGGCCGGCTCGCGCGTGCTGCTCGAAAGCGGAGAGGCGATCGGCTACGGCGCGCTGCTGCTCGCCACCGGGGCCGAGCCGATCCGCCTGCGCATACCGGGAGCCGATCTCGCCCACGTGCATTACCTGCGCACCCTCGCGGATAGCGAGGCGATCATCGCGGCGGTCGAGGCCGGCGCACGACGCGCCGCCGTCATCGGTGCGAGCTTCATCGGGCTCGAGGTCGCAGCGTCGCTGCGGCATCGCAACGTCGAGGTGGACGTGGTCGCGCCGGAGGCGCGGCCGCTCGAGCGCATCATGGGCTCCGAGCTCGGCGACTTCGTGCGCCACCTGCACGAGGAGAAGGGCGTGCGCTTCCATCTGCGCCACACCGCGGCCGCGTTCGAGCACGGCGGCGTGCGGCTCGAAAACGGCGAGCGTCTCGATGCGGACCTCATCGTCGCCGGCATCGGTGTGCGGCCGCGCACGGCGCTGGCGCAGGATGCCGGGCTCGCAATGGACAACGGCGTGCTCGTCGACGAGCACCTGCAGACGAGCGCACCGGGCGTGTACGCCGCAGGCGACATCGCGCGCTGGCCGGATCCCGTGAGCGGCGAGCGGATCCGAGTCGAGCACTGGGTGGTGGCACAGCGCCAGGGGCAATGCGCCGCGCGCAACATCCTGGGCGCGGGCGAGCGCTACATCGATGCGCCGTTCTTCTGGAGCCAGCACTACGACGTCGCGATCAACTACGTCGGGCACGCGACGCGCTGGGACCGCATCGTGACCGATGGCGACCCGGCAAGCCACGATTTCAGCGCGAGCTACATCGCGGACGGCAGCACGCGCGCCCTCGCCACGATCTACCGCGACGTCGACAGCCTGGAAGCGGAGGCGGAAATGGAGCGCCGCGCCCGCTGATCGTGAAGCGCCGCCTCGGCGATGCGATCGCGCCGCTGGTCGCGGCGCACCCCGGCCGGTCGGGCGTCTACCCGCTGACCGGCGGCCAGGACGCGTTCGCGGTGCGGCTCCGGCTCGCGCAGGCCGCCGAGCGGTCGATCGATGCCCAGTATTACATCTGGCGAGACGACCTCACGGGCAAGCTGCTGTACCGCGCCCTCTTCGACGCGGCGGAGCGCGGTGTGCGGGTGCGCCTGCTGCTCGACGACAACCGCACCGCCGGGCTCGATCCGCTGCTGGCCGCTCTCGATGCGCATCCAAACGTCGAGGTGCGACTGTTCAATCCGTTCGTGCTGCGCCGCGTCCGCCTGCTCGGTTACCTGACGGACTTCATGCGCCTCAACCGGCGCATGCACAGCAAGTCGTTCACCGTCGACAACCAGGTGACCATCATCGGCGGCCGCAACGTCGGCGACGAGTATTTCGACGCGGCGCCCGCAGGCGCCCTGACGTTCTCGGATCTCGACGTGCTGGCCGTCGGGCCGGTGGTCGCCGAGGTGTCGACGCAGTTCGACCAGTACTGGGCGAGCCGCTCGGCCCATCCCGCGGGCCCGCTCCTCCCCGCGCCCCGGCACGGCCTGCGCGAGCTGCTCGCCCCTTCGCCCGCCGCGGCGGCACGGCTCGGCGCCGTGCAGAACGCCGGTCCGGTCGACGAGCTGCTCGCGGGATCGCTCGCCTTGGAGTGGGCGCCGGTGGAGATGCTGAGCGACGACCCGGCCAAGGGGCTCGGGCTCGCGCCGCCGGAAACGCATTTCCCGCGGCTCCTGACCGACGCCCTCGGCCCGGTAGGCGCAGAGCTCGATCTCGTCTCGCCGTATTTCGTGCCGACCAGGACCGCCGTCGAGACCCTGACGAGCATGGCGGGCGGCGGCGTCAAGGTGCGGATCCTCGTGAACTCGCTGGAGGCGACCGATGTCAAGGCCGTGCATTCGGGCTACGTCAAGTGGCGCACGGAGCTGCTCGCCGCCGGCATCGCGCTGTTCGAGATGCGCCTGGTCGGGTCGGCCGCCGCCGAGGAGCGGCTCGCCGGACCGTTCGGCAGCTCGGCGACGAGCTTGCACGCGAAAACCATTGCCGCGGACCGCTCCCGCATCTTCATCGGCTCGTTCAATCTGGACCGGCGCTCGGCCAGCCTCAACACGGAGCTCGGTTTCGTGATCGAGAGCTCCAACCTCGCGGGCCGGCTCGCGCAGTTGTTCGACGAGGCGATCGCGGAAGTGGCTTACCGCGTCGAGCTGTCCGAAGGCGGCGACCTGTACTGGGTGGAGCAGCGCGGCGGCGAGCGTATCCGCCACGACACCGAGCCCGGCACCACGGCCTGGGAGCGCGGTGCCGTCACGATCCTGTCCTGGCTCCCGATCGACTGGCTGCTTTAGGGGTTCACGCCGAGGTCGGTGCTGCCTGGTCCACCGGTGGCACTTTGCCGATAGCCAGGGGTTGCACGCCGTCGTCTCCGGCATCCGCGTAATAGTCTGCCGGCACCGTCTCGTCGCTGCCCTCCGCTACGCGGAGCGCACGCAGTGCCAGCGTCAGCACCACGGCGACGACGACGTTGATCGCGAACGCGGTCAGCGCGATGTACCCGACCGTGTCGGTGAACGGCACCGTGGCCACCGCCGAGAAATCCGCCTGGTATGCCGTCCACGTCCCGTAGAGCATCCCGGCGAGCCAGCCGCCGAACAGGGCGCGAGGGTGAAACCAGCGGGTATAGAGCGGGATCACGATCGCGGGCAAGGTCTGCAGGATCCACACGCCGCCGAGCAGCTGCAGGTTGATGGCGAACCTGGTCGGCAACCCGAGCACGAAAACGAGCGCGCCGAACTTCACCAGCAGGGACATCAGCTTCGCCTGTCGCGCTTCGTCCGCGTGCGTCATGTCCGGTTTGATGAACGGCTTGTAGACGTTACGGGTCCAGAGGTTCGCGGCTGCGATCGACATGATCGCCGCCGGCACGAGTGCCCCGATCGCGATGGCCGCAAAGGCCGTCCCGGCAAACCAAGAGGGGAACTCCTGCTGGAACAGCACGGGGATCGCCAGCTGCGGGTTGTCGACGGTCACGCCGGCGGCCAGCGCGACGAAACCGAGCAGCGCCAGCAACCCGAGCAGGAAGGAATAGGCAGGCAGGAGCGCGGCGTTGCGGCGCAGCACGTTACGGTTCTTCGTCGACAGCGAAGCCGTGATCGAGTGCGGATACATGAAGAGCGCGAGCGCCGAGCCCAGCGCCAGCGACGCATAGGCCCAGTGGAGCGACTCCGGAGGTATGGTGCCGGTCGCCGGCGTCCCGGGCTGGTCGAACTTCTGCTGCGCCGCGTCGAAGACGGCGCCCCAGCCGCCCAGCTCGAGCGGCAGGTAGATGACCGCCGTCAGGATCACGACGTAGATGAGCGTGTCCTTGACGAAGGCGATCAGCGCGGGCGCCCGCAAGCCGGACGAGTAGGTGTAGGCCGCGAGCACCGCGAAAGCGACGAACAGCGGCAGGTCGCGCTCCAGCAGGGAAGCGCCCGCCCCGCCGCCGATACCCATCGTCTCGAGCACCACCTGGATACCGACGAGCTGCAAGGCGATGTACGGCATCGTTGCGAGGATGCCCGTCAGCGACACGGCCAGCGCCAGGGTCCGCGAGCCGTAACGGCCGAGCACGAAGTCCGCCGTCGTGCAGTAGCCGTGCCGGTGCGAAACCGACCAGAGCCGCGGCAGGAAAATGAAAATTAGCGGATAGACGAGGACCGTGTAAGGCACGGCGAAGAAGCCCACCACGTTGCCGGCGTACAGCAACGCCGGAACCGCTATGAAGGTGTACGCCGTATACAGGTCACCGCCGATCAGGAACCAGGCCACGAACGTCCCGAAACCGCGCCCGCCGAGGCCCCACTCGTGCAGGCTGTCGAGGCCCTTGCCGGCAGCACGCCAGCGCGCCGCCCAAAAGCCGAGGACGGTCACCAGGAGGAAGAAAAACAGGAATACGCCGAGCGCAGTCCAGTCGATGGCGCCGGTCACGCGGATTCGCCCCCGGGGCGGCGCTGTCCCTCCTTACGCCGCCTTTCCCGCATCAGCAGCCGGTACGCGATGGCCGTGCAAACGGCACCGATGGGGATCCACAGCAACTGGTACCAGTAATAGAAAGGAAAGCCGGCGAGCTCGGGCTCGTTGCGGGCATAGGTGCCGACGAGCAGCGGGCAGACGATCGGTATGAGCAGCAGCAGGCCGACCAGCCACCGGGCTTTCATACTGACTCTTGTACCATGCGGGTCGGTCATGCGTTCCAGCGCCACGAGTCGGCCAGCCCGGGTGTCAATGCCGTCCAGACGAGCCGGCCCGATGATAAACGGCTTCATCCGCGAAATGCAGCCGGCACCTCATCGGGCAGTGCGCTCAGGGCCGCTCCATCCGCAGCGCGGCATAGCAGGCGGCGAGCGCCAGCGCGCTCGTGAAGGCGGTGGCGACCGGCACGTGCTCGCGCCACGGGCGCGCCTCGCCCGTGTAGCCGCCGGCCAGCACGAAGGCGAGCTCCGCGACCACGACCAGCGACAGCATCACCGCGACGGCGAGGATCAGCCACCCGGGGAGCTCCGCCCAGAGCCTCCGCGGCGCGCCGGCGGCGCCGTGGCGGCGCGCGCTCAGCGCGTAGCTCCAGGTGGTGGCGGCCACGGCGACCGGGACCGACACCGTCTGCAGGTTCAGCAGGTCACTCAGGTCCCCGCCCGTCGATCCCGAGAACACCGCCATCATGGACAGCAGGCTGCTCGCGAGCAGCACCGCGAAGGCGAGCGTCAGCCATTTGAGCACGGAAGCCTGCACGCTAATCGAGGAGATCGAACCAGTACGCCACGAGCAGCAACACGACGAGGAGCATCGAAAACGCGACCCGCCACATCAAGGCGCGGGTGAACTTCGCCGGATCGCGCTCGCGCGAGGTCATCTGGAACAGTGCGGAACCGAGGCTGAAAACCACCCCGCCGAATGCGAGCGCGATGAGGAGCTTCACGGGCCCGCTACATCGCTAGGCACGCAAATGCGCAGAAGGACCGGAAGCCGCGGAACTCCGGCCTTCACGACGCTTCCCGGCACGGCACGATCAGCGTGTTGACGAGCTGCTGCGCGATCTCGTCGTCCTGGTTCAGGGTCGTCGTCCGCGTCCTGACCAGCCCGAAGCCCGGGCGCGACCTCGATCTCCTCGCCTCGAGCACCTCCACCTCCACGCGCAGCTCGTCGCCGGGCCGGGTCGGCCGCGGCCAGTTGAGCTCCTCGAGGCCGAGCCCGACCAGCCCGCCGGCGACGGCGAAGTCGCTCGTCACGAGCAGGCGCATCGTGATCGCCGCGGTGTGCCAGCCGCTCGCCGCCAGGCCGCGGAAGATCGAGCGCCCGGCCGCGGCCTCGTCGAGATGGAACGGCTGCGGATCGAACTCACGGGCGAACGCCTTCAGCCCCTCGGTGTCCAGGCGGAACCGGTTGATGCCGCGGAACACGAGACCGGGGCGAAGGTCCTCGAAGTACAGCTCGGACACTCTGCATTTCCTCAGCGGAGCCCCGGCGACCATACCATCGAAAGGGTCAGGCGGGGGCTATGCATCAATAAGGAATAAGCTCTTGACGGCGGAAGAATGAACGTTCATTCTCCGCGTCCCGCCGCCCTCCCTGATCCGCGGCACCCCTGACCGGGACCTCAACCCTATGCCCTGCAAACGTGGTATTCGCCTGCTGCTTCCGGCCGTCGCCGCCCTGCTCGCCGCGTGCGGACAGGAGGCTCCGCCCATGCAGATGGGCGCGCCGGAAGTCGAGGTCGTGAAGCTCACCGCGCAGCCGGTGCGCCTGACGCGCGAGCTGCCGGGGCGCACGCGCGCCTACCTGATCGCCGAGGTGCGCCCGCAGGTCGACGGCATCGTCAAGGAGCTCCTGTTCGAGGAAGGCAGCGTGGTCGAGGCCGGGCAACCGCTGTACCAGCTCGACGACGCGATGTACCGCGCCGAGCACGAGAGCGCAACGGCCGCACTCGCACGCGCCGAGGCGGCGCTCGAGGTCGCGCGACTGGACGCCGAGCGCACCGCCGAGCTGATCCGCTCGAACGCGATCAGCCAGCAGGACCGCGAGAACGCGGTCGCCAGGCTGCACCAGGCGGAGGCCGACGTGCGCGTGGCCAAGGCGGCCGTCGCGAGCAGCTCGGTGCGTCTTGGCTACGCGCACATCACCTCGCCCATCAGCGGCCGGATCGGCAAATCCTGGGTCACGGCGGGTGCCCTCGTGACCGCGAACCAGGCGCAGCCGCTCGCGACGGTGCAGCAATTCGATCCGATCTACGTCGATCTCTCGCAGTCGGCGAGCGAGCTGCTCGCGATGCGCAGCGAGCTGGCCGAGGGCGCCGTGGCGATGGCCGACGACGTGCCGGTCAGGATCATCCTCGAGAACGGCCGCACCTATGCGCAGACCGGCACCTTCAAGTTCGCCGACCTCACGGTGGACCCGTCCACCGGCAGCTACAGCCTGCGCGTGGTGGTGCCGAACCCGGACCACCTGCTGCTGCCCGGCATGTACGTGCGGGCCGTGATCAGCCCGGCGATCGTGCAGGACGCCGTGCTCGTGCCGCAGCGCGGCATCACGCGCGATCCGCGGGGCAACGCCATCGCGATGGTCGTGGTCGGCGACGACAACACCATCGAGCGCCGCGCGGTCGAGGTCACGCGCACCGTGGGCGACCAGTGGCTGGTGGGCTCGGGCCTGTCCGCCGGCGACCGCGTCGTCGTGGCCGGGCTGCAGAAGATCCAGCCGGGAATGCAGGTCAAGGTCGCGCAGGCCGGCGGGCAGACGCAGGCCGCCGCCGGCGACGCGCCGACGAGCCGCTAGGCGCCCGCCATGTCCCAGTTCTTCATCGGCCGCCCGATCTTCGCGTCGGTCATCGCGATCGTCATCATGATCTCGGGAGTGCTCGCGATCACCGAGCTGCCGATATCGATGTATCCGTCGATCGCGCCGCCGACCATCAACATCGGCGCGAACTATCCCGGCGCGTCCGCGAAGGTCGTCGAGGACTCCGTCACGCAGATCCTCGAGCAGAACATGAAGGGGCTGGACGGCCTCATCTACATGTCGGCGACGAGCGCCTCGACCGGCGGCGCCTCGGTCACCCTGACGTTCGACAACGACGTCAATCCCGACATCGCCCAGGTGCAGGTGCAGAACAAGGTGCAGCTCGCGCTGCCGCTCCTGCCGCAGGAGGTGCAGCGCCAGGGCGTGAGCGTCACGAAATCGAACACCGGCTTCCTCATGGTGATCGGCTTCGTTTCGGAAGACGGCGGCATGTCGCGCGAGGACATCGCCGACTACGTGTCTGCCAACGTCGTGGACCCGATCAGCCGCGTGCAGGGCGTCGGCAACGTGCAGGTGTTCGGGGCGCAATATGCCATGCGCATCTGGCTCGACCCGAACAAGCTCGAGGTCTACCGGCTGACGCCGTCCGACATCATCGCCGCCGTGCGCGCCCAGAACCAGCAGATGGCGGTCGGCTCGCTGGGCGGCGCGCCCGCCGTGGACGGCCAGGAAATCAACGCCACCATCACCGCCCAGAGCCGCCTGCAAACGCCGGAGGAATTCCGCGACATCGTGCTGCGCAGCAGCGGCGACGGCTCGCTGCTCCGGCTGGGCGACGTCGCGCGCGTGGAGCTCGGCGCCGAGAGCTACGAGTTCATCTCCCGCTACAATGGCCAGACGGCGAGCGGGCTCGCCGTGATGATGGCGACGGGCGCCAACGCGCTCGAAACCGCGGCGGCCGTGCAAGCCCGGATCGACGAGCTCGCGCCCTTCTTCCCGCAGGGTCTCTCGACCGTCATCCCGTTCGAGACGACGCCGTTCATCCGGGTTTCGATCGAGAACGTCATCGAGACCCTGATCGAGGCCATCATCCTCGTCTTCCTGGTGATGTACCTCTTCCTGCAGAACTTCCGCGCCACGCTGATTCCGACCATCGCGGTACCGGTCGTCCTCCTTGGCACGATGGCGGTGCTGTACCTGCTCGGCTTCTCCATCAACATGCTCACGATGTTCGCGATGGTGCTCGCCATCGGGTTGCTGGTGGACGACGCGATCGTGGTGGTCGAGAACGTCGAACGCGTGATGAGCGAGCAGGGCCTGAGCCCGGTCGAGGCGACGCGGCGCTCCATGCGCCAGATCACCGGCGCCCTCGTTGCCATCGGCCTCGTGCTCGCGGCCGTGTTCGTGCCCATGGCCTTCCTCGGCGGGGCGACGGGCGTGATCTACCGGCAGTTCTCCGCCACCATCGTGGCCGCGATGGCGCTGTCCGTGCTGATCGCGCTCGTTCTCACGCCCGCACTCTGCGCGACCCTGCTCAAGCCGCTCAAGAAAGGCGAGCACCACGGCCAGCGCGGCTTCTTCCGCTGGTTCAACCGCAACTACGACCGGGCGGCGGACGGCTACCGCGGCTTCGTCCGCGGCATGCTCGCGCGCGGCGGACGTTTCTTCGCCGTGTTCCTCGTGATGGTCGCGATCATGGGAGTGCTGTTCTTCCGGCTGCCGACCTCGTTCCTGCCGCCGGAGGACCAGGGCGTGCTGTTCTCCATGGTGCAGGCGCCCGTCGGCGCCACCCAGGCGCGCACGATGGAATCCGTGAAGAAAGTCGAGGAGTACTTCCTCGAGCAGGAAAAGGATACCGTCGACTCGCTGTTCACGGTGCAGGGCTTCAGCTTCAGCGGCAGCGGCCAGAACAATGCCATGGCTTTCGTGAAGCTCAAGGACTGGAGCGAGCGGGAATCGGCCGCGCAGGGCATCCAGGCCCTCGCCGGGCGCGCCATGGGCGCGCTGAGCCAGATCAAGGACGCGATGGTGTTCGCGTTCGCGCCGCCGGCCATGCCGGAGCTCGGCACGTCGGCGGGCTTCGTCTTCTATCTCAAGGACAACGCCGGCGTCGGTCACGAGGCGCTGGTCGCCGCGCGCAACCAGTTCCTGGGCCAGGCGGCGCAGGATCCGCTGCTCGTCAACGTGCGGCCCGGCGGCCAGGAGGACGCGCCGCAGTTCCGGCTCGACATCGACACCGCGAAGGCAAGTGCGCTCGGCCTTTCCATGGCCGACATCAACACCACGCTGTCGGTCGCCTGGGGCGGACAGTACATCGACGACTTCATCGACCGCGGCCGCGTGAAGCGCGTTTACCTGCGCGCGGATGCGCCCTACCGGATGGTGCCGAGCGATTTCAGGCTCTGGTCGGTGCGCAACGAGGAGGGTGAAATGGTGCCGTTCTCCGCGTTCGCGAGCTGGCACTGGGAATACGGCTCGCCGCGCCTCGAACGGTACAACGGCGTGCCGGCGATGCAGATCAACGGCGAGGCCGCGCCCGGCGTGAGCTCGGGCGAGGCGATGGCCGAGGTCGAGCGCATCGTGTCGGGCCTTGGGGCAGGCATCGGCCTCGAATGGACCGGCCTGTCGTACCAGGAGCGGCTCGCGGGCGCGCAGACCCCGCTGCTCTATACCCTGTCGCTCCTGATCGTGTTCCTGTGCCTCGCGGCGCTGTACGAGAGCTGGATCATCCCCACCGCGGTGCTGCTCATCGCCCCGCTCGGCATTCTCGGCATCACCATCGCCGCGAGCCTGCGCGGGCTCGAGCGTGACGTCTACTTCCAGGTGGCGATGCTGACGACCGTCGGCCTGACCAGCAAGAACGCGATCATGATCGCGGCGTTCGCGCAGGATTATCTCAGCCAGGGGCGCGACCTCGTCGACGCCACCATGCAGGCGGTGCGCGACCGCCTGCGCCCGATCCTCATGACCTCGCTCGCGTTCGGCATGGGCGTGCTGCCGCTGGCGCTCGCCACGGGCGCCGGCTCGGGCGCGCAGCGCGCCATCGGCAGCGGCGTGCTGGGCGGCATGATCGGCGGCGCGTTCCTCGGGTTGTTCTTCTCGCCGCTCTTCTTCGTGGGCGTGCAGCGGCTGTTCCGGCGGCGCGAGCGGCCGGCGACGGAGGCAGCGGAGGCTCCTGCGGGCGGTGGCTGAACCGGAGCGCAGCGTGCGGGGCGCGGCGCACACCCAGGCGCAGCGCGAGCGCATTCTCGAGGCGGCGCAGGCCTGCTTCGTGCAGCATGGCTTTCACGCCGCGAGCATGTCGAAGATCGCGGAGACGGCCGGGATGAGCCCCGGCCTGATCTATCGCTACTTCGACGGCAAGAGCGCCATCATCCTCGCCATCATCGAGCGCCAGCTCGAGCGCGCGCGCGCCGACATCGCGGCGCTCGAGACCGGCGCCGACCTCGTGCCCGTCTTCGAGCAGCTGTTCCACGCCTGGAAACACGGCGAGAACGGCGTGCTCTGCCCCGCGCTCCTGCTCGAGATGACGGCGGAAGCCACCCGCGACCCGGCGATCGCCCGGGCGCTCGGGGACGCCGACCGCGTCACGTCGCCGGACGTGGTGCACTGGCTGGAGCGCTCCCGGTCGCGCCGCGGCGAGGGGGACGGCGACGATCTCGAGGCGCGCGCCTTCCTCATCCGTTGCCTGCTCGGCGGACTCGCGATCCGCGCGATCCGCGAGCCGGATCTCGATCCCGCGGTGCTGCGCCGCGCCCTGCGGCTGGTGCTTTAGACCCGGAGCGATGCCCGGACGCATCGCGAAACTCCTGCTGGCCCTCGCCGCGATGGCGCTCTCGCAGTGCACGGGGAAGAGCGGCGACGGTTTGCCCGCAGGAGCGGATCGCACCGACACGGCGACGACGCCGGACGCGGCCGGCGGGTCACGCGACCCGCGGCAGCCGCCGGATACCGGGTCTACCCCGTCCGCGGAGGCCGCCGTGCGCGCGCTGGTCGAGGCGTTCGGCCACGAGCTCCGGCGGGTCTCCCTGCTCGCCCCGCCGGCGCAGGTCGAGTCCGACCTGCGCGCGGCCTACGCGCCTTACGTCACGCCCGGGCTGCTCGAGCGCTGGCTGGCCGACCCGGCTGCCGCGCCGGGCCGGACCACCTCCAGCCCCTGGCCGGCACGCATCGGGATCGACGGTCTGGAGCCCGCCGGAAACGGCTATCGCGTCAGCGGCCGCGTGGTGCTCATGACGAGTGTCGAGCTCTCGGCGGGCCACGGTGCCGCCGGCTACGAGCCGGTGACCTTGACGGTCGAGCCGCAAGGCAACGGCTGGCGCATCGCGGACTGGAGCAAAGGTGCGGCGCCGGCGGACGGCGGCGCCCTGTACCGCGATCCGGACGGCCGCTTCACCCTGCGCTACCCGGCCGCGGATTTCACGGCGCTCGGCCCCGGCCGGGAAGCGGGGGCGCATGCCGGCAGCGTCATCCCGCCCTGCGACGACGGCTTCCTCGTCTGCATCGCGTGGCGCGGCCAGGCGTTCCAGGGCACGAACTTCGGCAGCGCGGGCGTCGCGGTCTTCACGCCGGACGCGGCCACCGCGGCGCAATGCAAAGCGACGCGCAGCGGCGCCGTGCCGGGCGAGGTCCGGCAGGAGACGGTGGGCGGACTCGAGTTCACGACCTATACGACCGGCGAAGGCGCCATGAGCCACGCTTCCCATGACGACGTCTGGCTCACCTGGGACGGCGGCAGGTGCTGGCAGCTCGTCGCGCGCATCGGCTCGACCCGCCTCGAGGTGTACGAGCCCGGCCGGGTCGAGGCGTTCAGCGAGGCGGATCGCGAGCAGCTGCTCACCGCCTTGCGCGACATCGTGGGGAGCTTCGCACCGGCGCGTTGAAATTAGATAGCAAGCTATCATATAGTTCGCTATCTATGACAGACCACCCCACCCCCCGCGAAGCGTTCGCCTCCGAGCTCGGGCGCCTGAGCCGCCGCTGGCGCACCGTCCTCGACGAGCGGCTGCGGCACACCGGCCTGACCCAGGCGCGCTGGAGCACGCTCCTGCTCCTGTCGCGCGCGGACGCCGACATCACCCAGCGCGAGCTCGCCCTGCAGGCCGGCATCGAGGGTCCGACGCTGGTGCGGCTGCTCGACGCGCTCGAACGGCAGGGACTGATCGAGCGGGTGCCGGCCGAGGGCGACCGGCGGGCCAAGCACGTGCGCCTCGCGCCCGGCGCGCACGCGGTGCTCGCGGAGATTTCCGAAATCGCCACCGCGTTGCGCCGCGAGATCCTCGCCGACGTGGCGCCCGAAGACCTCGCGACCTGCCTGCGCGTGTTCCGCCGGATCGGCGCACGCCTCGGAGCCTGCTGAGGTGGCCGCGCGCTCCGAACAGGCGATGCGCGCCGCGACCAGGCCCGGCGAAGCCCCGGTCGGGGACCCTCCTGCGGGTGCCGGATCCCCGCCGGAAGGCGCCGCCCCGCCGCCGCGGCGCCTGCGGCGCCGGTTCCGGTTCGCGGCGCTCGGCCTGCTCGCGCTCGCGGCCGTTGCGGGCGGGGCCGACTGGCTGCACTTCCGGGCCACCCACGTGTACACCGACGACTCGCGCATCGCCGCGCGTGAGGTGACGGTGAGCAGCGAGGTCGCCGGGCGCGTGACCGCACGGCCGGTGCTCGCCGGCGACAGCGTCCGGGCCGGCGACCTCTTGGTCGGCATCGACACGCAAGCCGCGGAGCTCGCGGTGAGCGAGGCGGACGCGGACCTGGCCGCGGCCGAAGCCGGCATCCGGCAGCTCGAAGCGGAGAAAGCGCTGCTCGCCGGGCAATTGGGGAGCCGCAAACGCGCCGGCGAAGCGGCGCTGGCCGCGGCGCAGGCGGAGCACCGCGCGAGCCAGGCCGAGCTCGAGAACGTGCAAAGCGATTACGGGCGCGCGCGCTCGCTGCAAGAGCGGGGGCTCATCGCCGCTTACCTGTTCGAGGACGCGCACGAGAAATTCCTCACCGCAGAGCAGCACGAGCTCGAAGCAGGCGCGCGCGTCGACTCCGCGCGCGCCGATCTCGCCGTCATTGCCTCCGAGCGGGCCCGCCTCGCCGTGTTCGACCGCCAGATCGCCGCGCTCAGGGCGAAGGCGGAAGCGGCGCGCGCCCGCGCGGAGGAGCGGCGCTACGACCTCACGCGGCACGCGATCGCGGCGCGCTTCGACGGCGTCGTCGACCAGACCTTCGTCGACGAGGGCGAGTACGTCGCTCCGGGTCAGCGGCTCCTGATGTACCACGATCCGGAAGCGATCTGGGTGGACGCGAACTACAAGGAGACCGACTTCCGCAAGCTCGCGCTCGGCGCGCATGCGACGATCACCGTCGATGCCTATCCCGACCGCGAGTTCGAGGGCGAAGTGGTGCGCCTCGGCCAGGCGGCGACCAGCGAATTCGCGCTCTTGCCGAGCCCGAACCCGAGCGGCAACTTCACCAAGGTCGCGCAGCGCCTGCCCGTGCGCATCGCGCTGCATCAGGTGGACGGGCTGCTCAAGCCGGGCATGATGGTGGAAGTCACCGTCGATGCCGTCCACTGAGGAATTCTTCGCTCGCTACGGACCGCGCTACCGCTGGCTCGCCACGCTCTCTGCGATGGTCGCCGCGATCGCGGTGATCCTGTCCGCCACCATCGTGAACGTCGCCATCCCCGACGTGATGGGGGCTTTCGGCATCGGCCCGGTCGAGGCGCAATGGCTCTCGGCGGGCTTCCTCGCCGCGATGACGGCGACCATGCTGCTCGCGGACTGGGCGAATCGCGCGATCGGGCAGCGCGGCAGCATCATCGCAGCGCTCGGCCTGTTCCTCGCGGGCTCGCTCTTGGGCGGCGTCGCGCCCGACCAGCACGTGCTCGTGCTGGCGCGCGTCGTGCAGGGCGCCGCGGCGGGCATCGTGCAGCCGATGGCCATGATCATCCTGTTCCGCGTCTTCCCGCCCGAGCAGCGCGGCGGGGCGATGGGCCTGTACGGCATCGGCGTAGTGCTGGCACCCGCGCTGGGGCCGTGGATCGGCGGCCTCCTGATGGACAACTTCAACTGGCGCTACGTGTTCTATCTCGGCGTGCCGTTCGCCGTCGCCGGCATCGCGCTCGCCGCGGCATTCCTGCCCGGCCGGGCAGCACCGGACCAGCCCCGGCCCCGCTTCGACTGGCTCGGTCTCGCGCTGCTCGGCGTGTTCCTGGCGACTCTGTTGAGCACGCTCGCCAACGGCCAGCGCCTCGGCTGGAGCTCCAACGAAATTCTCTCCGGGTTCGCGTTGTCCGCGGTCGCGTTCGCGGGATTCGTGGCGTGGGAAAAGCACTCGACGCACCCGATGCTCGATCTCACGCTGTTCGCGAACGGCCCGTTCGCCGCCGCCTCGGTCGTGAGCTTCATCCTCGGTGCCGGCCTGTTCGGCTCCATCTACCTGCTGCCCCTGTTCGTGCAGACCGTGCAGGGCCTGACCCCGACCGAGGCCGGCCTCATGCTCATGCCGGCGGGCTTCGTGCTGGTGCTCGTGTTCCCGATCGCCGGGCGCCTCGCCGACCGGCTCGCGCCGGGGACGCTCATCGCCGCAGGGCTCGTGATCTTCGCCTGGTCGTCGTGGCTCACCGCCCGCATCGACGTGAACACCGCCTTCCGGGATCTCGCGTGGTGGACGGTGCTGACGCGCATCGGGCTCGGCCTCGTGTTTCCAGCGCTCACCGCGGGCTCGCTGCGCGTGCTCACCACGGAGCAGATCGCCCAGGGCTCCGGCGCGATCAATTTCACGCGCCAGCTCGGCGGCGCGTTCGGGGTGAACCTGCTGTCGGTGATCGTCGCGCAGCGCACGACGCTGCACGGTGCGGCGCTCGCGGCGACGCAGACCGCGGCGAATTCCGCCACGCAGCAGGCGGTCGACCATCTCTCGGGGCTGCTGGCGACGGCCGGGCTCCCGTCCACGGAGCAGGCGCCGGCGGCGTTCTGGTTTCTCGGCCAGGCGCTCTACTCGCAGGCGGCGACGCTCGCCTTTCGCGACGGTTTCCTGATCACCGCGGGCGTCTTCCTCCTCGCGCTGCTCCCGACCTGGGTGCTCGGTGTCGCGCTGAAGCGCAGCCCGCGGCGGCGCGCGCGGGGCGCCGTGCTCGCCAGGGCCTCCTGACAGAAGGCACATCCGATGCCGGTTCCTGCGCTGCAGGAGCGCGCATCGCGCGCGACGGATGTCGATCTCGTCCGGGCAGTCCGTCGATCGCGCGGAGCGCCGATCGACTATCCTTGCCAACCCACCGAGCCGGAGGACGCCATGAAGTACCTGTGCCTGGTCTACAGCGACGAGAAAAAGCTGCATTCGCTGCCCGACAGCCCGAAAGACGCCGAGTGCCTGGCGTACGACGCGTCGCTGAAGAAGAAGGGACAGCTCCTCGCGGGCGAGGCGCTGCAGCCGGTGCGCACGGCGACCACGGTACGGGTGCGCAACGGCCGCAAAACCGTGACGGACGGCCCGTTCGCCGAGACCAAGGAGCAGCTCGCGGGTTTCTGGCTGGTCGAGGCCAGCGACCTCGACCAGGCGATCGAGATCGCCGCGGGCATCCCCGCCGCTCGCGTCGGCAGCATCGAGATCCGTCCGCTGCGCCAGCTCGAACCGTAGGCGCGCGCATCGCGTGCGACGAGATCCTGGCACGCACTCTTTGGGACCGCACCGTTCACGCACGTTGGCGGGCGGTGGCAGGGGCCTGCGTTCGGTCACGCGCAGTGCCGCGCTCCTACGGGAGCGCGGACTGCTTCGCGGCGAGGAACGCCGCTGCCTCGTCGAGGCTCGCCCTGCCGGGCCGCGCCGCGGGCGCGATCGCCTCGAGCTCCGCGTAATACGCGCGCGCGGCCTCGGGCTCGCCCGAGCGCGCCGCGGAGCGCGCGGCACCCAGCACGGCGTTGTAGCGGTGCGGCGCGGACGCGAGCACGCGCCGATAGGCGTCGAGCGCATCCGGGAAGCGCCCGACCGCGAACAGCATGTCCGCGTAGAGCTCGCGCGCCGGCAGCACTTCGCCCGGCGTCACGGGATGCTTGTCCACGGCATCTTCGCGATCGGCCGCCGCGCGCGCGAGCGCGAGCGCCTCGTCCCGCCGGTCTTCGGCGAGCGCGACCCAGCCGGCGACCGCATCCGCCTGCACGGACATCTCCTCGCGCCAGTAGGCCGGCAGCGTCGGATCGACCGCGCCCGCCAGGGCGCGAATCTTTTCGAGCTCCACGCGCGCGAGCTCGAGATTGCCGCCTCGCGCGGCACCGAGCCCGCGGGCGAAATGATGGATCGACTCCGCCCATGGGAATTCGCGCCAGGGAAAATCCGCGGGCGCGAGCATGAGCCGGCTCGCCTCGCCCCACGCGCGGCGCTCCAGCGCGTAGCGCGCCGGCGCCGCCGCCCAGGTGTACGCGACCTTGAAATTGTCCACGTCGGCTTTGCCGAGATCATGCAGGGTACGCAGCAAGCGCCGCGCTTCCTCGTCGCGGGCCGTCTGCAGCAACGCGTAGATCTCGTAATCGATACTGTGAAAACCCTCGTCGTAGTGCCCCGGCAAGTGCGCGTGCACCGTGTAGTCGGCCGCCGCGGCGGTCGCGCGGTGATTGGAAGCGATGGCCCGCTCCCACAGGCCGAGGCGGGTGAAAATGTGCGCGGGCATGTGCTGCGCGTGCGCCGAGTCGGGCGCCGCGTCGGCGTACAGGGTCGCCGCGCCCAGCGCAAGGTAAGCAAGCCCGGGATAGTCGAAGGCGTGAATGAGGTAATGCAGCACGCCGGGGTGAAGGGGCTGCAATTCGCGCACGTGGTTCAACACGGCAGCCGCCTGGTACTGGTTCAGGTAGCTCTTGTCGCGCGGATCCGCGATCGCGAGCAGGGACAGCGCATAGAACAGCGCGGCTTCGGTATCGTCGCGATCCTCCGCGTACAGCGCCTCCATGTGCCGGCTGTACGCCGCGGCCCGCGCGAGGTGGTGCGCCGGGTCGGTATCGGCGAAGAACGCGCGGGCTGCTGCGATCCAGAGTGCCTCCCGCGGAGTCACGCGCACCGCTTCCACGCCGCGCAGGATCGCCGCGCCCTGTGCGAGCTCGGCAGCCGAGGGCGGCGCCCACAGCGGATGCCAGAGGCTCATCGCGAGGCCCCAGTGCGCCATCGCGCAGCCGGGATCGCGGTCGAGAATGCGCCGGAAGAGGCGCCCGGTTTCCGGGTATTCGAACGAGTGCAGCAGCGTGACCGCGCGGTCGAACTCGGCCTGCACGGCCGGGCACGAAACGGGAAAGTGGATGCCGGCAGCAGCCGGCGCGGCCCGCAGGTCCTGCGACGCAAGCAGGCAGGCGAGCAGCGCGAGCGAGGCGAAGCGGCGAGCCGGTTGCATGCCGAATCTCCGGGACCGGCTGCGAGCATAGAAGCCGGCGTATTCCGCCGCAAGCGGAGGACGGGCGAGGCAGCCGCGGCACGGAGGTGACGATGCCCGCGCCTGACGAACGGCGGGCGACGCGCTACTCTGGGCGGCCATGACCAGCGAAAAAACGGACGCGACCGCGCGCGAAGCGCTGCTCGCCCTGGAGCGCGAAGCGCGCCGGCTCGACCCGCCCGCCGGGACGCGCGCGCGCTGGCGCGAGGCCGTGGCCGAACGCGCGGAGCGCCTGCTCGAGACCTTAAGCGAGCTGCCGGCGTTCCAGGCGGGCTTCGGCGATCCGGACGGCGCGCTCGCCGAGCCGTTCACCGAGGAGCCGCTCGCCATCGAAAGCGCGCTCGCGATCCTCGACCAGGAAGTGATCGCGCCCGGGATCAACGCCGCTTCAGGCGGATCGTTCGGCTATATTCCCGGCGGCGGCCTCTACCCGGCCGCGCTCGGCGATTTCCTCGCGGACGTCACGAACCGTTACTCCGGCGTCTTCTTCGCCGCGCCGGGCGCCGTGCGCCTCGAGATGCGTCTCGTGCAGTGGCTCGGGGAGCTCGTCGGCTATCCGCGGGATACAGCGGGCGGCGATCTCACCTCGGGCGGCAGCATCGCCAACCTGAGCGCGGTGGTCGCCGCGCGCGAGGCGCAGGGCATCAAGGCCGCGGACGTGCCGCGGCACGTCGTCTACCTGAGCGAGCAGCGCCATCATTCGATGGACAAGGCGCTGCGCATCGCCGGGCTGTCCGAGTGCGTGCGTCGCATCGTGCCCGTCGACGCGCGCTTTCGCCTGCGCGCGGACGCGCTCGCCGCCGCCATCGCGGCCGATCGCAGGGCAGGGCTCGTCCCGTGGCTCGCGGTCGCGACCGCCGGCACGACCGACGTCGGTGCGGTCGACCCGGTGAACGACGTCGCGGACATCGCCGCGGCGGAAGCGCTGTGGCTGCACGTCGATGCGGCCTACGGCGGCGCGTTCCTGCTGTGCCCGAGCGGCCGCAGCGCGCTCGCGGGCATCGAACGCTCGGATTCCGCCGTGATCGATCCGCACAAGGGGCTCTTCCTGCCCTTCGGCAGCGGCGCGCTCCTCGTGCGCGACCGCGAGCGCCTCGCCGCCGCGAACCGCTACCACGCGAACTACATGCAGGACGCCTTCCGGCCCGAGGTCGAGCTCTCCCCCGCCGACCTGTCACCCGAGCTGTCGCGCCCGTTCCGCGGCCTGCGCCTGTGGCTGCCGCTGAAGCTGTTCGGCCTCGCGCCGTTCCGCGCCGCGCTGGAGGAAAAGCTCGCGCTCGCGCGCTGGTTCCACGCGCGCCTCGCCGAGTCGCCCGGGTGGGAGACCGGACCGGCGCCCGATCTTTCGGTCGTGACCTACCGCTACCGGCCGCCGCGCGGCGACGAGGACGACTTCAACCGGCGGCTGCTCGCCGCCATGCAGCACGACGGGCGCGTGTTCATCTCGTCGACGCTGCTCGACGGTCGCTTCACCCTGCGGCTTGCCGTGCTGCACTTCCGCACGCACTTGCAGGAGGTCGAGCTCACGCTCGACCTCCTGCGTCACTACGCGGCAGAGCTCGCAGCCGGATAGGCCCGCCACCGCGATTGGGGTTGCGCCGACCTCAGTGGCGGGCCTCCGCGCCGCGGCGCGCGTCCGCCATCAGCATCTCCTCCAGCCACGAGCGCACGGTCATCAGGTGCTCCTTCTCCTGCTCGAGCGCGCGCTGGAACTGCTCCGAGGCGTCCTTGAGCCCCATCTCGTCCGCGAGCCGGATGAGGAGCTCCCACGCCGCATTGTCGGTGAGCTCGAGCGTGAGCAGCATTTCGAGGCATTGCGCCATCGTGGTGCGCGGATCGTTCAGCACCTTCTGGATGCCCATCGAGGCGACGCCGATCACGTCGGCGTCCGGCGTCTCGGCGGTGGGATCCGCCCCGAGCGACTCCATCACGTCGCTCACGAGACGGAAATGCTGCATCTCCTCGTCGCGGATGTGCTGCAGCTCGTCGGTGGTCACCGGGCCGGCCGGGTGCATCTGGTCTGCGATCTCGGCGCGCGTGATCACGCTTTCGTAGAGCCTGACCCCGCTGCGCTCGAACGCCAGCCGTTGACCCAGCTTGTTGAGGAAAAGCTCGGGGTTCTTGCCGGTAGCTTTCTTCGCACCGGTCTTCAGCGCGCCGCGCAGGGTACCCGGCATGGGGACGGAACCGACCGGATCGGCCTCCACGAGGTACTGGCGGTCGATTTCCGCGATGGCCTCGAGCCCGTCACCCGAGCTCGCCGGGGTAAGCTCCTTGGCGCCGCTGATCATGCGCTCGCTGTGCATCGGCGACATGTCGATGCCGGTGCGGTTCTTGCCCAATTCTGCTGCTTTCGCCATTGAATGACTCCTGTGTGCCGCGTCAGGCGGCCTGCGCCTGGTCTTTCGTAAGCTCCGTCCCGGGCCGCCACCGGTAGCCGGCCGCGACGGCGTCGGACGGCGAGCCCTCGGAATTCAGTGTCTGCCGGTATTTCCGCGTCTCCTCCGTCTCCTCGGCGCGGGAGACGAACTCGGTGCGTGCGGCGCTCAGGTCGACTTCCTGCTGCAAGGTCTCGCGCACGAAATCGCGCTGGCTCTCGTAGGGAATCGGGTCCGGCAGCGTCTCGGGGAGGACCTCCGCCGGATCGCGCTTCTCGTGCTGCTTGAAAAGCTCGCTCACGATCCGGAGATGGCCGAGCTCGTACTCGAGGAATCGCTCCCAGATGGCCTTGATGCGCGGATTCGGCTCCGTTTCCATGCAGCTGTAGTAGTTCCAGGCCTCGTTGGCCTCGTAGAGCAGCCACTTCTCCAGCAGGGTTTCGTCCGGATCGATGATCGAGCCGTACTGGGTGACGTGCTGCTCCTCGATCGAGGCGATTTCGGCATACAGCTGGCGCGCGACCGGGTCGGTAAAGGTCGGCCCGATGTTCATGTAGTAGTCGCGCGTCTGGTACTCGCCGGACATGATCGTGAGCGCGTTCAGCTTGCTGATCGGGTCGGCGGCAGCGCGATCGTACGGCTCCCGGATGTCGTCCAGCGGATGCCGGTGCTCGATCGACGTCGGGCGTCCCGGAATCACGTCCGTGTACGACTGCAGGATGTTGTTCGCGTCCTTGCCTTCGAGCCGATCGAGCAGGGCCGAATAGCGGTACAGATGGTCGAAATCCTCCAGCAGCCCGAAGCGGTACACCTGCGCGAGGTACTCGTCCGGCTCCTGTTGCGCGATCGCCGCGGTCACCTCGATGGCAACCTGCTCGTAACCGATGGTGGTTTCGATCGGCGAGTGGTCACCGGACAACAGCCAGTTGATCATCGTCTGCTGATGATGCTCGACGCGGCGGATGCGGGCGAGCGGCTCGCGCAACTCGCGGTTCATCTGGGCGCAAAGGTGCTGGAAGCGATTCGCCTGCTGCTCTATGCCGTTCATCAGGATGATGCGGACCCGCGTGAACGCGTCGTCATCGAGCTTGCTGATCGGTTTCTGGACCAAATCCCTCCAGGTGAAAATCTGTTCCTCGAGCGCGATGCCCCTGTTGTCGAACAGTTTGACGGCCATCGTTCCTCCTGCGTGTGCCAGCGTGTGCGAAGATTTGGGGAGCGTGTCGCAGTGCAATATCCGTGCCGCGAATGGGGACGCGCGCCGCACGCGCACTTGCCGTCGCCCGTCGGCGCAACAGCCTGCCAGGGAACATTCTTACCGCGGCGCTGTAATTTCTACGCCGCGGGCGTTAATCCGCCCGCTGCAATGTGCGGTTCCCTATACTCGGCCGTTTGATGCACGTGGGAGGGTCCGATGTCGCGCCGGCTGCTCGCTTTCCTGTTGCCGCTCGTCCTGGCGGGCGTCGCCTGCGACGGCGGCGGCGGCGGCGGCGGCGAGCCTTTCCCGGAGGCGGACGAGCTCCTGGCCGCCGACCGGGAGTTCGCCCGCGATTCCGCGGAGCGCGGCGCGCAGGCATGGGCCGACGTCTGGGCCGACCGGGGGCTTTTGTACGGCAACGGCGAGAGCCCCGCGTTCGGTCCGCGGGCCGCGAGCCTGGCCGTCGCCGACCTGGCGGAGCAGCTGCGCTGGGAGCCCACCGCTTCCGCCATGCTGTGGCCGGGAGAGCTCGGTTACACGGTCGGAGACCGGTGGCTCGGCCCAGGCACCGCGGACGGTCAGAACGACGAAGCAGACACCCGTCGCTACCTGACGGTATGGCAGCGGGACGGTGCCGAATGGAAGATCGCCCTGGACCTGTCCCTGCCCGAGCCCCGCACGAGCAGTGCTGCCCGGGCGTTCGATTTCTGGCTGGGCGACTGGAATCTGAAGCAGCGGATCTGGTCCGGCAGGGGCGATCGCTTCGAGCCTTACACGGCGCGCAACCAGGTGCGGCTGATCGAGGATGGCGGTGCGCTCGTCGAGAACTTTACCGGCATCGCGCGCTTCTTCTGGCTGGGCATGGAGCAGCCGGCGCCGATACGCGGTTTCAGCGTCCGCGTGTACTATCCCGAGCAGCACGAATGGCGCATCTTCTGGATCGACACGCTCGATCCGAAATTCGGGCCGCCGTTCACCGGTCACTTCTCGGGCGACGTCGGCGAGTTCCTGCTCACGGAGCGGCCGGCGGGAATCCCGCCGAGCCGCATCCGCTTCGAGCGGCGCATGGACGGCTCGGTGGACTGGCAGCTCGCGCTGCGTACGCCCGACGGCGAGAGCTGGCAGCCGCTCTGGCTGATCGACTTCCGCCGCGACGAGAACTGATCCCGGGCGTCAGTCGGGATCCAGGTTCGCCTCCCACTCGGCGAGCTCTCGCTGCTGCTGGTCGTCGAGCTCGACGCCGCGCGCGGCGAGGCAGCGATACAGCAGCACTTCTTCCGGCCACGCGGCCAGGTTGCGCTTCTCTGCGTCCTCACGCGCGGCGCGTGCCTCGTCGATGACGCCGCCGCCGCGCTCGTCCGCCTCCCCGGCGAGCGGCTCGGTGCCCGGTGTGCCGGGATCCCCTTCCGTCAGCACCGTCACCTGGCGCCGGCAATCCTCGACGACGTCCGGCGGCGCTCCGGGAAATTGCGGTGTCGTGCTGCACCCGGGCAGCGCCAGCGCGCACAGCAACGCGGCGGCGCTGACGAGGCTTGCGATGCAGCGCGCGTGCATCGGCCTCAGTCCCCCGGATACCAGTCGAGCTGCCGCACTTCGATCGCGTCGTTCTTCGCGTGCACGAGCTCGGCGAAACGCTCGACATCGGCGAGGCCGTCCTCGCCGCGATAGTGGTATGGATACGCGATACGCGGCTGCATTTCGACGACCGCGTCGGCGGCCTGCTCCACATCCATGGTGTACGGCAGGTTCATGCACACGAAGGCGACGTCTATTCCCTCGAGCCCGCGCATTTCGCGGGTGCCCTCGGTGTCGCCGCTCACATAGATGCGCAGGCCGGACAACGTGAGCACGTAGCCATTGCCGCGACCCTTGGGATGGAACGACTTCGTCAGGTTGTACATCGGCACCGCCTCGATCGCGACGCCGCCGACCGTCGTCGTCTTGCCGTTTGCGAGCACCGTGGTCGCGGCCGCTAGCCCCGGATCCATGCGGTCTGCGACCGCCGCCGGCGCGACGATCCGTGCGCCATTGCCGGCGAGGTCGGCGAGCGTTGCAGCGTCGAAATGATCGCCGTGGATGTCCGTGACCAGCACGAGGCCGACGCCGTCCAGCTCGGGCGAGCGGTCGGCGCCGCCGACCGGGTCGAACGCGATCCGCTGGTCGCCCGCTTCCAGCACGAAGCTCGCGTGCTCGATCGGGTGCACGATCACGTTCCCCTCGTCGGAGGCGATCACGGTCTGGCCTTCCGCCCGTACGAGGGCCGTGGCGAGACACAGGAAGGCTGCGGGAAAGATCGCAATGCGCATCGAGGCGGCCTCCGCCGGCTACGGTCGTTCATGACCAGTTTAGCCGTTTCCGCCGCGGCAGGAACGCGGCCTGCGGCGCCGGCCGCGATCGGCGTTACGGCTGGTGCTCGCGGCGCAGGTTTTCCCTGCCGTTCGAGCTCTCGTGGCGCGCTCCGACGGCCGCCGTTTCCGGCCGCTGCACCGGCAGCTCCAGGCGAGCGATGCAGCCGCGGGCGCCTTCCCGGTTCTCGAGGACGAGCGTGCCGTCGTGCGCCTCGGCGATTTGCCGGCACAGCACGAGACCGATACCCGTGCCGCCCGGCTTGGTCGTGAAGAACGGCACGAACAGGTTGTCCGTCCCGGAGAGACCCGGGCCGTCGTCCTGCACCTCGAGGCGCAACGCATCCGCGTCGAGCTGCCAGCGCACGCGGACGTCGCCGTGCGGACCCGCGGCATCGACGGCGTTCTTCACGAGGTTGATGACGAGCTGCTCGATCTGGTCGGGATCCACAGAGATCGTCGCGTCCTCGCCCTCGAGCGTCACGTTCGCGCGCGTGTCCATCGCGATCGCCCGCTGTACCAGCGGCTCGAGCCGCACCGGTTTGCGGCGCGGCGCCGGCAGCCGGGCGAGCATCGTGTAACCCGTCATGAACCGCCCGAGCGCTTCCGCGCGCGAGGCGATGATCCCGAGGCTGTTGGCGAGATCGTCACGCAGGGAATCGACGGGGACGCCGGCAGTGAGGCGCGTGTGCAGGGTCGTCGCCATCGAACGGATCGGTGTCAGCGAGTTGTTGAGCTCGTGGCCCATGACGCGCACCAGCCGCTGCCACGCTTTACGCTCCTCCTCGCGCAGTGCACGCGAAAGATCGGAGATCACGAGCAGGTAATGCGGCACGCCGCGCTCGCGGAAGCCGCCGGTCCACACGTCCCAGCGGCCGCTGCCGCCGGGGAAACGCCGGGCGATGGTGCGCCGTCCCTCCACCTGCAGCAGATCGGCCAGCCCGAGGCCTTCGGCGGAGGCGCCCGGAGCGGCATCCTCGACCAGCCGCTCGCCCGCGCGGTTCACCAGCATCAGGTGACCGCTCCCGTCGAACGCGAACACGGCGATATCGATTTCCGCCAGCACCTTGCGCAGCAGCGCCGTGGCCTCGCGCGCCTCGACGCGTTGCGCCCTGAGCGTCGCGGACAGGGAGTTGACCTCGCCGAACACCTCTCCGATCGCCCCCTTCTCGCGGGAGCGACGGCTGCGCATCGAGTAGTCCTCCTCGCGCAGCGCCTCGAGCAGGTTGGAAAGCGTGTTCAGGTGCCACGTGAGACGGCTTTTCACCGCGAGGCCGAAGCCGAGCCACACCAGGCCGAGCACGCCAAGCGCGGCGAGCGCGAGCCCGCGAGGGAGCCCGGTGCGCAACAGCAGCACGGCGGCGACGATCAGCGCCGGCAGGCCCGCGGCGAGAGCGAGGAGTGCCAGGCGCGATTCGAAGGCGAAGCCTTTCACGGCGTACCGGTCCGGCCCGGCGTTGCGCGAGGCCCACGGGCGCCCGCAGGGTGGGATCCCGCGCGCCCCGATCGCATCACGGCGCGCGCTCTGAGCGGGTCATGTGGCGTATTTTTCCATGCGCCGGTAGAGGGAGCTGCGGCTGAGGCCGAGTTGCTCGGCGGCGGCCTGCACGTTGCCGTCGCAGCGTTCCAGGGCCGCGCGGATCAGCGTTTCCTCCGCCTGCTCGAGCGTGAGCTGCTCGAGCTGCGGCCCCGGCCCTGCCGGGCGCCGCGCAAGCATCAGGTCCGCGCCCTGGATCTGCGGACCGCCGCGAATCAGGACGGCACGCTCGATGACGTGCGACAGCTCGCGCACGTTGCCGGGCCAAGCGTAGGCGAGCAGAGCCTGCGCGGCGTCGCGGGCGAAGCCGCCCGGCTCGCGTCCGTATTTGCGCGCGTACACGTCGAGGAAGAGCGCCGCTAGCGGCATGATGTCGTCACGCCGCTCCCGCAGCGGCGGCAGGCGGATCTCGACGGTGTTCAGCCGGAACAGGAGATCGTCGCGGAACGCGTTGCCGGCGACCATCGCGCGCAAATCCCCGTTCGTCGCCGACACGACGCGCACGTCCGCGTGCCGCGTGCGCGATGAGCCCACCGGCTCGTAGTCGCCGGATTCGAGCACGCGCAGCAGCTTGCCCTGCTGGCCGTACGGCAGGCAGGCGATCTCGTCCAGGAACAGCGTACCGCCGTCCGCCAGCTCGAAGCGGCCGATGCGGTCCGCACGCGCGTCGGTGAACGCGCCGCGCACATGGCCGAACATCTCCGATTCGAAAATGCTCTCGGCGATGCCGCCCATGTTCACGCTGATGAAGGCGTGCTCGCGGCGGTGCGAGCGTTCGTGGATCAGGCGCGCGAGCTCGCCCTTGCCGACACCCGCTTCGCCTGTGATGAGGATGTTCGCGTCCGAGGGCGCCACGCGCGCGACGAGCTGGAGCACCGGTTGCATCGCGGCCGAATGGGCGATGAACTCGTTCTTGGCGCCGTGCAGCAGCTCGTTCTCCGCCTGCAGGCGGCGTGCGGTGCGCAAGGCGCGGCCGAGCTCCACCTGGTTGCGCAGCACGGACAGCAGGCGCTGGTTGTCCCACGGCTTCTCGATGAAATCGCTGGCTCCGGCACGCATCGCCGCTACCGCAAGGTCGATCGTTCCCCACGCCGTCATGACGATCACCGGCAGCTCGGGCTCGAGCTGGCGCACCGCCTCGAGCAGCTCGAGACCTTCGCGCCCCGAAGTCGTATCCCGCGTGTAATTGAGATCGATGAGGAGCGCGTCGAAAGCCGAGCGCCGCAGCGCTGCCAGCACGGCTGCGGGCGAGGTTGCCTTTTCGACTTCGAACGGCTCGCCCTTGAGCAGGAGCGCGAGCGCGTCCAGGACGTCGCGCTGGTCGTCGGCGATCAGCACGCGCGACAACGGCACAGGCTCACTCATGCTCGCTGACCGGCCTGTAGGAGCGCGCATCGCGCGCGACTGACGATGCCCGTAAATCAGGTCGCGCGCACTGCGCGCTCCTACGGTGCATTATCCGACAGCCAGCCATCGAAGAGCTGCAGGGTGCGATTACCATAAGCCGCGTTGTCTTCGTTGTGCGTCACCTGGATGATGGTCGTGCCCTCGGCGTTCAGCTCGGAAAGCAGCTCCATGATCATCTTACCCTGCGTCGAGTGCAACGCACCGGTCGGCTCGTCCGCCAGTATCAGTTTCGGCCGGGTGATGACGGCGCGCCCCACCGCCACGAGCTGTTGCTGGCCGCCGGAAAGCTGGGTCGGATAGAGATCCTTCTTGCCGACGATGTTGAAGCGATCGAGGATGTCGGCGACGCGCGCCTGGCGCTCGGCGGTCTTCATGTCGCGGTACGTGAGCGGCAGCTCGAGATTCTCGTACACCGTCATGTCGTCGAGCAGATGGTAATGCTGGAAAATGAATCCGACGTAATCCCGCCCGAGCGCATGGCGCTTCTTCGGCGGCAGCTCGTGCACCGCATGACCCGCGAGCCAGTACTCGCCTTTCCAGTCGGAATCCAGCAGGCCGATAATCGAGAGCAGCGTGCTCTTGCCGGCGCCCGAAGGTCCCATGAGCGTGAGGAAATCGCCGTCCGGCACCTCGAGTGCGATCTGGCGGAGCAGGTACAGGCGATTTTCGCCCTGGGCCACGGATTTTTCGAGATTGTGCGTGCGGATCAGCTGTTCCATGTCTCTCCCCGGTAAACGGCTGCGGCGTCGCCGGAACGCGGCCGGGACGCGGACGGCGTCGACCCGTCTGCAGCGGAAGGCCGCTCCTCTTCCTCGACATACCTGCACGCGCGCCGGATCTCCTCCGCCTCCTGGAGGATGATGCGGGCGTGCGCGATCGCCTCGCGGCCGGCCGGCGTGACGCGTGCGAGGCTCCGCCCGTTGCGCACGAAGATCTCGAAGCCGAGCTCCTCCTCGAGCAGCTTGAGCTGCTTGCTGATCCCGGGCTGGCAGGTCGCGAGGCGATCGGCCGCTTCGGTGATGTTCAGGTCGTTGTCGGCGATCGTCACTATGTATTGCAGTTGTCGCAGTTTCACGTGCAGATTCCTCGGGCTGAGGACCGCGCGCTCGCGGTTAGGACCCGCAACACGCGGCCGTGCATTCGGTGCGGCATGACCGGCCAGTCACTCGTTCGGACCGCCTGCATCGACTCGATCGCCCCGGCTGGCCGGAGCGGCGGCCCCAGTCCAGGGCGGACAGCAACCCCGCGGACGCAGCGAAGGTCGATGGGAGATAGACGCCGGCACCGGGCAAAAGGTTGCCCCGCCGCCAGCATCTGCGATGCTTGCAAGCGCCGAGCCCGGCGAAAACGCTGGCGGACAGGGCACTCACGCCGCGCCTCCCGGAGGGTTGCAGCTCGCTCGGCGGCTAGTCATGACGGAGCGCCTCCAGCGGCGCAACCTGCGTCGCGCGCCGCGCCGGCAGGTAGCTCGCGAGCAGCGCCATGCCGGCGAGAAGCAGCGCTACCGCGGCGAACGTGACCGGCTCGAGCGTGCTCACCTCGTAGAGCATGCCCGCCAGGAAACGCGGGAGGCCGACCGCCGCGAGCAGGCCGACGAAGATGCCCGCGAGCGCCAGCACGGCGCCCTGCCCGACGAACAGGCGCAGGACATCGGCTGCGCGCGGCGCGCTCCGCGGGCCAGAGCCCCGCGGGCAGCACGACGAGCGCGAGCAGCCGCGCTGGCGTGGGTGAAAATCACCCATGACGAGGGTGATATTTACCCCCGCACCGAATGGATCCGACCAGATGGAGCCTTCCCACCCGCGTAGCGCCGCATTTGCGGGCTCGCCCCATTGAGCATCGCCTGCGCTCTGTGACAGGTTACTCATCGCGCAGGACGTCCATGGGGGCCACGCTCGCGGCGCGCCAGACGGGGACGACGTTCGCGAGCACCGCGATCGCGGCGAGCAGCAGCGCGACGAGCAGGAGCTCAGGGAATGGGCGGCCGTCGACGCCGGCCATCGTGGCCGCGAAGCGCGGGCCGAGAATGAGCGCGAGCACCGAGCCCAGCACGATGCCAGCGGCGGCGACCAGCGCGCCGCGATGCAGGAAGCGCAGCACGACGTTCGCGCGCGTTGCCCCGAGCGAATAGCGGATGCCGATCTCGCGCCGCCGGTGACGCACCGAGAACGCGGCAATGCCGTACATGCCGACCACGGAAAGCAGCGTGGCGAACGCGGCGCTCGCGGCCGCCACCGTGGTGATCGCGCGGTCGCGCGCGGTGAGGTCGGCGATGCGCTCCGCGAGCGTAGCGGCCTCGAACAGGGTCGCGTTCGGCAGCTCGCGCTTCGTCACCTCGCGAATCGCGGCGAGCGCCATCTCCGCGCTCGTCGACTCGACGACCACCTCGAGCCCGCTGACGAACAGCGCTGCCCGCGCCGCGAACACCGTCGGCCGCGGCGGCTCGCGCAGCCCGCGCTGGTGATAATTCGCGACGACGCCGATCACTTCGGCCGGCTTGTCGCCCAAAAGCTCGTCGATGTGCAAACCGACCCCCGAGCGTCCGGGCCAGTACCGGTCCACGAACGCCTGGTTGACCACTACCTGTCGCCCGGCGCTGTCCTCGTCTTTTATATCGCGGCCCTCGAGCAGCTCGATGCCGAGCGTCGCGAAGAAATCGTCGCTGACCGGCAAAAGATCCGTGTTCAGCTGCTCGTGCGGCGCCGCTGAATAGTCCTGCGGGCGGTGATTCGTGTTCATCCCGGAGCTGTTGACGGGTGCGAACAGCGTCAGCGCGGCGTGCCGCACGCGCGGATCGTTGCGCAACGCCTCGAGGATCCGGGTGTAGGCCTGCTTGTCGTCGCCGGAGTCGTTCAGGCTGATGCGCGCCACCGCGCGGTTCGCGACGGAGAAACCGGGATCGATCGCCAGCGTCTCCCTGAGCGAGCCCACGAACACGAGCGACGCCGTGAGCAGCACCAGCGAGATGCCGACCTGCACCGCCACCAACGCGTCGCGCAAACCGATGCGCTGGCGCCCGCTGTCCGTCTGCGCGTTGCGCAGCACCACGGAAAGCAGCGTGCGCGCCAGGCGCCGCATCGGCGCAAGGCTGGTCAGCACGACGGTGAGGGCGAGCATGCCGGCGACGGCGGCCAGTACGCGCGGATTGAACAGCATGCTCGTGGCATCGACCGCAAGCCCGAGATCGTCACCGGCGACGCCGACCAGCCATTGCGTCAACAGCCAGGCCGTGAACGCGGCGATCGCCACGCCCGCCCCTGCGAGCAGCGCGGACTCGGCGAGCGTTTCGAGCGCGATGCGCCCGCGCGTCGCGCCGAGGCTCATGCGCACCGCGGTCTCGGCGCGCTGCGTTTCCGCGCGCACCAGCATCAGCCCGACGGTGTCGGACCACACGACGAGCAGCAGCACGCCGACCAGGCCGAGCAGCACCCAGGAGGTCGTGCGCGCACCGCGCGTGCCTTCCGGATCCACCGCGGCCTCGCGCGCCGGCACCACGATGGTGGGAACGAGCTCGTCCTCGCCCTCCGCGCGCGCGAGGCGCAACGTGTCGAGCCGGCGCTGCGCATCGTCGAACGTGACCCCCGGTGAGAGGCGCGCAACCACTTCGAGCCAGCCCACCTGGTCGCTGTAGAGCATGTCGAGCGAGAAGCCGGAGAGGGCCATGTCGGCAAGCGCCATCGGCAGCCAGACGTCGACACGGGTTTCCAGCGACACGCCGGAAAAGTGCGGCGGCGCGATGCCGACGATTGTGACGGCCCGGCCGCTGATGCGGATCGCCTGCCCGATCACGGACTCGTCCGCGTTGAAACGATTGCGCCAGGTTTCCGCGGAAAGGACCGCGATCGGCGCGGCCCCGCGCACGCCGTCTTCCTCCGTGAACAGCCGGCCGGCCAGCGGCTGCACGCCGAGGGTCGAGAAATAGTTGCCGCTGACCACGGCGCCGTTCCATTCGTGCTGCCGGTCGCCCTCGGCATACGTCAGGCGCGCGAAATCGGCAAAGAACGCCACCGACCGGAACGCGTCCACCGGCGCGAGCTGGTCGCGGACCTCAGCCCAGGACCAGTTCTCACGTTCCGAGCGCTGCTCGTTCGTGCTGAAGATGCGCACGAGCCGATCCGCCTCCGCGACGTCGAGTGGGCGGAACAGCACGGCATCGGCCACGCCGTACAGGCACCACGCGCCGCCGAGCCCGGCCCCGAGCACCAGCGTCACGGCGGCGGCATACACCGGCCGCCGCAGTAATCCCTTCATCAATTGCCACATACCGCTACACCCTGTTCCGAATGCCGCCCCATCGTCATTCCTCGCGCAATACGCGCATCGGCTGCGTGCGCGCCGCGCGCCACGCCGGCACCGCCGTCGCCGCGAGCGCCACGCAGAGCAGGAGCAGCGCGACGCCGCCGAGCACGAACGGATCCAGCGGATCGACGCCGAACAGGAGCGAGCGGAGTGCGCGGCCGGAAACCGCGGCGAGTGCCAGGCCGAGCAGCGTGCCGGCGATCGCCAGCCGCAAACCCTGCCCCAGCACCAGCGACAGCACCCGGCCGGTGCCGGCGCCGAGCGCCATGCGCAGGCCGAACTCGCGCCGCCGCTGCACCGCGGCATACGAGACCGCGCCGTACACGCCGATCAGCGCGATCGCGAGCGCCGCGCCGGCGAACGTGCCGACGAGCACCGCCGTCGAGCGGGTGGGCTGCAGCGAATCGTCGACCAGCTCGGACATGGGCCGGATGTCGTCGAGCGCGAGCGCGGGATCGAGCGCGGCGACGGTGTCGCGCAGCGGGCCGGCGAGCAGTCGCGCGTCGCCCGAGGTCGCGAGCACGATGAAAAAGCGACCCGCGGGGTAGCGCTGCATCGGCAGGTACACGGACGGGGTCTGCGCCCGCTCGATGCCGAAAAAGCGCACGTCCTCCGCGACGCCGACGATGGTCATCCAGTTCCCGTCCGCGGGCTCGCCGGGGGTGAGCCGGCGGCCGACGACGCGCTCTCCGTCGAGGTACTCGCGCACGAAGGCTTCGTTGACGACCGCGACCGGGGCATTGCCGCTCCGGTCCTCCTCGGTGAGCGCGCGCCCTTCGGTGACGCGCGTGCGCAGGGCCTCGAAATAACCCGGCGTGACGAGGCTGTACCACACGTGCGCACGGCCGTCCCGCGCTTTCGTGGGGCGTCCTTCGAGGTACACGCTGGTATCGCTGTTCTGGTCGGCGAGCGGCAGGGAATGCGTGAGGCCCGCCGCGCGCACGCCCGGCAGCGCCCGCAGCCGTTCGAGGAGCTTCGCCTGGAACGCCTGCCGCTTCGCTGCACCGGGATACGACGCTTCCGGCAGCGCGAGCGTGGCCGTGAGCACGCCGCGCGCCTCGAAACCCGGCTCGACGCCCTCGAGCGCGAGCAGGCTGCGTGCAAACAGCCCCGCGCCGGCGGTGAGCGCCAGCGCGAGTGCGAGATTCGCGACGACGAGCGCATTGCGGGCCCGTGAAGTCAGCAGCGTCGATCCGCTGCGGTCGCCCGCGCGCAACGCGCGCGCCGGATCCGCGCCGCTCGCCCGCAGCGCAGGAAACAGGCCGAACAGCACGCCGGCCGCGAGCCCGCCGAGGAGCGTCACCGCAAACACGCGCGGATCGATCGTGGGGGAGACGTAGTCCGCGACGCCGGCCGGCAGCTGGCCGTGCAGCACGTGCACGCCGAGCCCGGCGACGGCGAGACCGGAGAGCGCGCCGCCGAGCGCGAGCAACACGCTCTCCGCGACGACCAGGGTCACGAGGCCGGCACGACCGGCACCCAGCGTGCCGCGGATGGCAAGCTCCCGCGTGCGCACCGACGCGCGGACCAGCAGCAGGTTCGAGATGTTGAGGCACGCGACCAGCAGCACGAAGCCCGTTGCCGCCCACAGCACCAGCAGCCGGGGGCGCACGTCGTCGGCGGCCGCCTCGTCGAGCGGCTGCACGTACACCCCGACGTCGGCGTTGGTATCCGGGTATGCATCGGCCAGGCGCGCCGCAACCGTGCTCATGTCCGCGGCCGCCTGCCCGAGTGTCACTCCCGGGGCAAGACGGCCGATGGCTCTCACGTAGGCGTTGCCCCGGTCGTCCGGCGCCCTCTGCACGAGCTGCCAGACGTCGCGGTCGGGCATGAACGGAAACGTGAATCCGGCGGGCAGGACGCCGACGATGCTGCAAGGCTCGCCGTCGAGCGTGAGGCTGCGCGCGAGCGCCCGCGGGTCGCCGCCGAGCTCGTTCTGCCACAGCGCATGGCTGATCACGACGACATCCGGACCGTTCGGCACGTCCTCCGCCGCCGTGAAGCCGCGACCGAGCTGCATGCGCGTTTGCAGCACGTCGAAGAACGAGTACGTCACCGTGCCGCCCTGGAGTTGCCTGGCGGTGCCCAAGCCGGTCAGGGTCGGGCGCGTCTCCCCGTAACCCGCCATGTCCTCGATCGTCCCGGACTGCGCGCGCCAGTCGGTGAGATCGGCGATGTTCGTGTATTCCTTGCGCGGAAAGCCGGCGGCGCTCATGTCGGCCCACACCGCGACCAGCCGGTCCGGTTGCGGATACGGAAGGGAGCGCAGGAGGGTCTGATCGACGAGGCTGAACACGGCACTGTTCGCGCCGATCGCGAGCGCGAGCGTCAGCAGCGTCACGACGGTGAACACGGGCGTGCGCGTGAGCCCGCGGAGCACGTGGCGCAGGTCCAGCATCGAAACGGGAGAACGCATCGCCCTACTCCTCTCTCAATGCCTGCACCGGATCCACCGCGGCCGCGCGGCGCGCCGGCAGGAAGCTCGCGAGCAGGGCCACGGCGGCGAGCAGCGCGGCGACGCCGGCGAACGTCGACGGATCGGTGGGGGTGACGCCGTACAGCAAGCCGGCGAGCAGGCGCGTCAACGCGAACGCGGCGAGCAGCCCGAGGACGAGGCCGCCGCCCGCGAGCGCGAGTGCCCGGCCGATCACCATCCTGAGCACGTCACCCGCTTGCGCACCGAGCGCCCGGCGAACGCCGATCTCGCCGGTCCGCTGGCGCACGGCGATCGCGAGGACACCGTAGATACCGATCGCTGCGAGGAACAACGCCGAGACGGCGAACACCGCGAGCAGCAGCATGTAGAAGCGCGGCTCGGCGACCGAAGCCGCCAGCCGCTCGTCCATCGTGCGCACGTCGTCGAGCGGCAGCTCGTCGTCGATCTGCCGCACCTCTGCGCGGATCGGCGCGACGAGCGATCGCGGCGGCACGCTCGAGCGCACGACCACGCTCATGAAATCCACCGGGAACTGCGCGTGCGCGCCGTACACCGTCGGCCGCGCCGCATCGGCGAGGCTCGCGTCCCGGACGTCGGCCACGACGCCGACGACGGTGCCGCCGAGCCTGGAGCCGCTCACGCCCATCGACGTGCCCACTTCGAGAGTCCGCCCCAGCGCCTCGCCGTCGGGCCACAGGAGCCGTGCCGCCGCCTCGTTCAGCACCACGACCGGCTGTGTGCCCGCACGGTCGCTCGCGTCGAGCGCGCGACCGGCGACGACGGGGATCTGCATCGTGCGAAAGTAATCCGGCGTGACGACGCGCACCTGCAGGGAGCGGACTTCGCCCGGGTCGTGGTACGCGGGCCGCCCGTCGAGCTCCTCCACGGAGATCGTGTAATTGAAATGGCTGAGCGGCAGGCCGAAGACGCCGGCTACGCTCTCGACGCCCGGCAGCCCGCCGATGCGCTCGCGCAGCTCGGACACGAAATCGCGCGCGTCCTGCGGCTCCGGGTAGTGCGCCCGCGGAAGGGCGAGCTCGAACGTGAGCACGCCGTGCGGATTGAACCCGGGATCGACAGCCTGCAATTGCATGAAACTCTTGAGCAGCAGCCCCGCACCGGCGAGCAGCAGCACCGCGAGCGTCATCTGTGCGACGACGAGCGATGCACGCAGACGGCCGCCGGACCTGTCGCCGTTACGCGCGCCCCCGCCTGTTTTCAACGCACGCGTCAGATTCCCGCCCCGGCCGACCCCCGCGGCGGGCAGCACGCCAAACAGCAAACTCGTCAGCAGCGCAATGCCGGCGGTGAACGCGAGCACGGCGCCGTCGAGGCTTGCGTGCTCGATGCGCGGCACATACTCCGTCGCGAGGACCAGCAGGAGGCGCGTGCCGAACGCGGCCAGCAGCAGGCCGGCGGCGCCACCGAGCAGGCCGAGCAGCACGCTTTCCGTCAGCACGTGGCGCACGAGGCGCGAGCGCTCCGCCCCGAGCGCGCTGCGCACCGCGAGCTCCCGCTGGCGCCCGGCCGTTCTCGCGAGAACCAGGTTCGCCACGTTCGCGCACGCAATCAGCAGCACGAAGCCAACGGCGCCGAGCAGGATCAGGAGGGCGGGACGGACTTTGCCGACCAGCGCCTCGTGCAGGCCGACCACCGATGCGCTCGCCCCGGTGTTGGTGTCCGGGTAGCGCGCTTCGAGCAGCTTCGCGACGGCCGCCATCCGCGCCGAGGCGGCCTCGACCGTCACACCGGGCGCGAGCCGCGCCACGACGTCGAGATAATGTGCGCCGCGCTGCGTCGCCAGCTCGTCCTCGGAGAACCCGAGCGGCATCCAGAAATCGGCGCCGGCCGGATACTGGAAGCCCTCCGGCATGACGCCGATCACCGCGAAATCGCGGCCGTCGAGCCGCACACTGCGACCGACGATGCCCGGGTCGCCGCCGAAGCGCCGTTGCCAGAGACCGTGGCTCAGCACGACGACGCGATCCTGCCCGGGCTTGGCATCCGACTCGACGATGGTGCGGCCGAGGAGCGGCGCGGTGCCGAGCGTCGGAAAAAAGCCGGGCGTCACGACCGAGCCCGGCACGCGCCGCGCGTCGCCGTTGCCGGTCAGCGCCCCGGCGGTGCCGACATAGGCGCCGATGGCCTGGAATACCGAGGTCTCGCGCTGCCAGTCCGTGAAGTTCGGCGGCGAGGCCGTGCTCAACCCACCGGGCGTCTGTTCGAACACGCGCACGACGCGGTCCGGTTCGGGATACGGCAGCGGCTTCAGGAGCACCGCGTTCACGACGCTGAAGATCGCCGTGTTTGCGCCGATGCCGAGCGCGAGCGTCAGCACCGCGGCGGCGGTGAAGCCCGGACTCTTGCCGAGCGCGCGCAGCGCGTAACGGAAATCGTGCAGCAGGCCGTTCACGGGACGCACCTCACTCCTGTCGCAGCACGCTGCCGGGATCGACGCGCATCGCGCGCCGGGCCGGAATCCACGCGGCGAGCACCGCCACCGCGGCGAGCGCGGCGGATACGCCGATGAACGTCGGGGGATCGAGCGGTGTCACGCCGAACAGCAGCCCCGCGAGCGAGCGCGTGAGCAGCGCCGCGAGCAGCAGGCCGAAGGCGACCCCCGCCGCCGTGAGCACGAGACTCTGTTTCAGCACCAGCCCGGCGACGTCGCGCGCCCGCGCACCGAGGGCGACGCGGATGCCGAGCTCGCGCGTGCGGCGCCCGACCAGCCACGCCATCACGCCGTAGATGCCGACCGCGCCCATCACCAGCGCGACGCTCGCGAACACGGCGAGCAGCGAGCTCATCAGCCGCGGGCGGGCGAGCGAATCCGAGACGACCTGCTGCATGGTGCGGAACTCGCCGAGCGGCAGGGCGGGATCGAGCGCCGCGACCGCTTCCCGCATGCTGCTGGTGAGCGCCGCGGGTTCGCCCGGCGTGCGCACCGTGAGCGTCATGCCGCGCACCGGACCGCCCGAGTCCCAGAACCGGAACTGCGCGTGCGCGAGATACATCTGCGCGCGCGGCGGCGCGTCGAAGGCGGCGTGCCGCACGTCGCGCACGATGCCGACGACCGTCACCCACCCCGGGCCGGCTCCGCCGCCCAGCAGGATGCGCTGGCCGAGCGGGTTCCCGCCGGGCCAGTAGCGCTTCGCGGTGGACTCGCTCAGCACGACCACGCCCGGCGCGTCGGCATCGTCGGCGGGCCCGATGGCGCGGCCCGCGAGCAGCGGGATACGCAGCGCTTCGAAATATCCCGGCGTGACAGCCTGCCAATCCGCCTTCGGCGAGACGGCATCCCGCGGGACCGGACGCCCTTCGATCGTGAAGCTGAGATCGCCGAGATCGGTCGCGAGCGGCAGGTTCGAGACCGCGCCCGCGGCGGCGACGCCGGGCAGCGCGGCAATGCGCTCGATGAGCTGCATGTAGAAGCGCGTGACGTCGCCGTCGTCCGCGTAGCGCGCCGGCGCCAGCGAGAGATCGGTCGTCAGCACGCCGTCGACGCGATAGCCGGGATCGACATCCTTGAGCTCGGCGTAGCTCCGCACCAGCAGTGCGGCGCCGATCACCAGCACGAGGGCCGCCGCGATCTCGCCGACGACGAGCGCGCCGCGCAGCCCGTGCCGCCCGCCCGTGCTGCGCGCGCCGGTCCGGCGCAACGCGGCGGCGGGCGCCGTCCGGGCCGCGGACAGCGCCGGCAGGATGCCGAGCAGGATCCCCGTGAGCGCGGCCGCGCCCGCCGTGAATGCGAGCACCCGCCAATCGATATGCACGCTCTCGATGCGCGGCACGTCGGGCGGCTGCAAAGCGACGAGGAGCTCGATGCCGCCGGCCGCGAGCGCCGTGCCGAGCGCCGCGCCGAGCGCTGCCAGCACGCTGCTTTCCGCGACGAGCTGGCGCAGCAGCCGGCCGCCGCCCGCGCCGAGCGCGCTGCGCACCGCGAACTCCCCCTCGCGCGCTTCCGCGCGTGCGACCAGCAGGTTCGCGACGTTGGCGCACGCGATCAGGAGCACCAGCCCGACGGCGGCGAGCAGCACGAAGAGCGCCGGGCGCACGGGACCGACGATGTCATCGGCAAGCGGAAATGCGGTCGCGGCGAACTGCATGTCCGCCGGATAGCTATCGGGGTACTGCAGGACCATGCGGCCGGCGAGCGCCTCGATAGCCGCGGCCGCTCCGTGGACGGTCTTCCCCGGCGCGATCCGGCCGACGCCCGCGAGAAAATGACTGCCGCGGTTCGGCACGGTCGTCCGGTCGATGCCGAGCGGCACGTAAACCTGCGTCGTCGTCCCGTCGGTGTAATCCTCCGGCAGGCGGAAGCCGGCCGGCAGCACGCCGACGATCGTGCGCGGCGTCCCGTTCAGCAGCACGCGGCGCCCGATGACGTCCGGCGCTCCGCCGAAACGGCGCTGCCAGAGATCGAAGCCCAGGATCGCGACGTCGTTGCCGGGCAGCTCCTCTTCGGCCGTGAAGACGCGGCCGGCAACCGGCTCCGCGCCGAGCGCGGGCAAGAGCCCGCTCGAGACGAACGCGCCTGGGAGCCGCTCCGGCCGGTCGCCGCCGGTGATGCTCGCCGACGTGAACCCGTACACGCCGAACGACGAGAAGACGTCGAGCTGATCGCGGTAGTCGAAGTACTCGGCCGGTGAAATCTCGGCTTTCGGCTCGCCGGCCCAGCTCGTCTGCACGCGCACGACGCGTTCCGGCTGCGCGTAGTCGAGCGGCTTCAGCACGACGCCGTTCACCACGGAGAAGATCGCGGTGTTCGCGCCGATGCCGAGCGCGAGCGTGACGAGCGCGATCGCGGTGAAGCCGGGGCTCTTGCGCAGCATGCGCAAAGCGTGGCGGGCGTCCCTGTTCACGTTCATCGTGCGTGGCTCCTCATTCGTAACGCAGCGCGTGCATCGGATCGACGCTCGACGCGCGGTGTGCCGGCAGGTAACCGGCGGCAACAATGACGGCGCCGAGCACCGCCGACGCGGCGGCGAGCACGGCGGGCTCGTTGCCCGACATCCCGTACAGCAGCGACCCGGCCGCCCGGCCGAGCAGCAGCGCGAGCACGAGGCCCGCACAGCCGCCGATCAACCCCATCCACCCCACCTGGCGCAGCACCATGCCCCGCAGGCGGCGCGGCGTCGCGCCGAGCGCCTGGCGTACCCCCAGCTCGCGCGTGCGCTGCGCCACCGAATACGCGAGCACGCCGTAAAGGCCGGTCGCCGCGAGCAGCGTTGCGAGCAGGGCGAAACCGACGGAAAGGAGGCTGATCATCCGGTCGAGAAAGGTGTTGTCGCGGATGACGTCAGGCAGCGTTGCGAGATCGTCGACCGGGAGATTCGGATCGAGCTTTGCCACGACGTCGACCATCGAGGCCAGCATGTCCTCGGGCGCCAGGCGGCTGCGCACGTAGAAGTTCATGTAACCGAGCGTAGGGTCCTGATAGCGCGGGAAGAATGTCTGCGGCGCAATGTCGCCTTTCACCTGGCTGGACTTCGCATCCGCCACCAATCCGACGATCTCGGTGTCCAGCTCGCCGCCGGAACCGAGGGCCATGCGCTTGCCGACGACGTCACTGCCCAGCCGGAATTTCCGGGTGAACGCCTCGTTCACGATCGCGACTTTCGGGCGACCCACCGAGTCACTCGGGGTGAAATCGCGCCCGGCGAGCAACGGAACGCCGAGAGTGCGGAAATAGCCCTCGCCGACGGAGTTGGTTTGTGCGTTGGTATCGGCATCCGGTGCGGCCTCGAACCCTTCGACGGAGACGTTGCTGTTCCACGTGTCGCCCGCGATGGCCCCGACGACGGCGGAGCTGACGCTGGTCACACCGGGCAACGCGGCAAGCTGCTCCTCGATGCGCCGAAAGAGCTCGCTAGAACGTTCAGGGGTGTAGCCGGAGAGGACCGGAGAAACAGAAAAGGTCGCGACGGATTCGGGCGTGAGGCCAAGATCGACGCGCGCTACGTTAACGAGGCTTTGCGTGAAGAGCCCGGCAAGCACCAGCAATACCATCGAGAATGCGATCTGCACGGTCGCGAGCGAACGGCGCAACCGCGCCATGGTGCGGCCGCCGGACGTCTGCCCCCCTTGTTCCTTCAGCACTGCACCGGCGGGTGTGCGGCTCGCTGCCAGCGCGGGAAGGAGGCCGAAGAAAAGCACGGTCACGAGTGACGCGGCGACGGCAAACGACACCGCCGTCCCGGAGAGCCCGATGTCGATGTTGGCGGCCGCTTCCGCGGGCATGAGCAGGGCGACCAGGTGCAGCGTCGCCGCGGCGGTGGGCAGGCCCGCGACACAGCCGAGCAGGCCGAGCAGCAGCGCCTCGCTCAGCAGTTGCGCAACGAGCTGCCGGCGGCTGGCGCCGATCGCCGAGCGCAGGGACATCTCGCCCGCGCGCATCGCTCCACGCGCGAGCAGCAGGTTGGCGATGTTGACACAGGCGATGACGAGCACGAGCGCCGTCACGCCGAGCAGCAGCAGCAGCGGCAGGCGCGCTTCGGCCGGCGCCGAGCTCTGGCCCCGGGCGCCCGGTTCCAGCGTGAGCCTCTTCTCCCGGAATCGCTCGAGGAACTGCTCGGTAGCGTCCGAGTGGAGCGGCGCCTCGATCTCGTTCAGGATGGCGTGGTAAGGCGCATTGATCGCGTCTTCCGCGCGCTCGATGCTGACCCCGGGCTTCAGGCGCGCGAACAGGTAGGCCCAATAGGCCTGGCGGTTCTCGCTCGCTTCCGGGTAGTAGGGCTCCATGCGCCCGCGCATGGTCAAGGGCACGAAAACCTGCGGCCGACTGCCCAGGCTGGCACCGAAGAAGCCTTCCGGCGCGACGCCGATGACGGTCATCGACTCGCCGTTCACCATCAGGATGCGGCCCAGCACGCCCGGATCACCGCCGAAGCCGTTCTGCCAGTAGTCGTAGCTCAGGACGGCGACGCGGCCTTCGCCGACTTTCGGCTCGTCCGTGCCGTCGATCAGGCGACCGAGCGCCGGCGTCAGCTGCAGCACCGGGAAGTATTCGTCATTGACGGCCACGCCCTCGCCGGTGATCGCACGCATCCCCGGTGCCGCGATGCTGACGCCGAATCCACGGTGCGCCGCGATGCCGGTGAACACCGTCTGCTCGCGCTGCAGATCGCGCAGCATCGGATAGCTGAACACGTGCTCGCAGTCGCCCATGCCGGTGCAGGACGTCGACCCGCTCTTCGGGCCGGGCGCGCCGAGGATTACCAGGCGATCCGGATCGGGCACCGGCAGCGGCTGCAGCAACATCTTGTGGAACAGGGAGAACATAGCCGCGTTCGCGCCGATGCCGAGCGCGAGCGTCACGACGATGATCGCGGCGAGCGCGGGGCGTTTCGCCAGCTGCCGGATCGCGGATTTGATGTTGTTCATTGCTGCGAGCCTCCTATTCCAGTCGCAGCGCCGTCATCGGATCGACTTGCGATGCCCGGCGCGCCGGCAGCCAGCACGCGACGAGAGCGATGCAGAGCGTGAGCACACAAGCGGCGGCGAGTGTTGCCGGGTCCATCCGTCCAACGCGGAACAGCAGCGACTCGAGGCCGCGGGTCACGAGCAGCGCCAGCACGAGGCCGAGCGCGCTGCCGAGCAGCGCAGAGCTCATCCCGCGCCGCAGGACCAGGCCGCGCACCCGGTCCGCATTCGCGCCGAGCGCCATGCGCACGCCGATCTCCGTGCGCTGGCGCGACACGTAATAGGCCAGCACGCCGGCGACACCGACGGCGGCGAGCATCGCCGCGAGCAGGGCGAAGCCGGTGAGGACGAACGCCCAGTGGCGCTCGTCACCCAGCGAAGCGGCAAGCCGGCTCTGCATGGTGGTGACTTCCGCCGGCACGAGCGCGGGATCGATGCGTGCGAGCGCGGCGCGCAGCGGCTGGGCGAGCGCGAGCGGCTCCGGGCCGGTGCGCAGGAACACCCATGCCGGATTGCTCGGCCACCCCTGGCTGATCGGGGCGAACACGACCTCGCCGGGCTGGTCGAGCCCGGCGAAACGGACGTCGCCGGTCACACCCACGATCGTCACGGGCTGCTCGCGATCGCCGCCTTCATAGAGCTGCTTGCCGACGGCGCTCTCGCCGGGAAACCAGTGCGAAGCCCAGGACTCGCTCACGACGATCACCGGCAACGTGTCCGGGGTGTCGCCCGCGTCGAAGCCGCGTCCCTCGAGCACCGGGACCCCGAGCGCCTCGATGAAGCCCGACGTCACCGGCATCCATGGCGACATCGGTTCGCTGCCCTGCGCCGCCGGCCGGCCGACGATGTCGAAATTGTTGAACGACCATGGATTGTCGGGCGGCGCGCCGCTGCCGATGCCCGCGACCTGCACGCCCGGCAGGCTGTCGAGCTCACCCAGCGCGCGCTCCCAGAGCAGGAAGCGCGCGGCATCGTCCGGGTAGCCGGCCTCCGGCAACCGCAGCCGCGCCGTCAGCAGATGTCCCGGGTCGAAACCGGGATCGACTCGCTGGATCTGCAGGAGACTGTTGATCAACAGGCCCGCGGCGACGATGAGCGGCAGCGTGAGGGCGAACTCCACGGCCACGAGGCCGTGGCGAACCAGGTGCTGGCCCCTGCGCGCGGTAGCGTGCCCGTGGTCGACCCGCATGCGCTTGCCTGCGAACAGCAGCGGAAACGTGCCGAGCAGCAGCCCGTTCGCCAGCACCACGGCCGCGACGAAGGCGGCGACGCGCGCGTCGATCGTCACCTCGGCGAGGCGCGGGAGGTCCGGGCCGAGGCGGCGGTAAAGCTCGAGCAGGAGCGCCGCCAGCGCGGTCCCGGCGAACCCGCCCGCCGCGGCGAGCAGCAGGTTTTCGGTGACCAGGAAGCGCGCGAGGCGCTTGCGGGTCGCGCCGAGCGCCGCGCGCACGGCGAGATCCGAGAGCCGCTCGGTCGTGCGCATCAACACCAGGTTCGCGACGTTGACGACCGCGATCGTGAGCACGACGATGACCGCCCCCAGTGCGATCCAGAGAAACCTGCCGCTGTCGCCGACGATCGCACCCTTGAAGCTTCGCGGTATGAGCGACGCAGTCTCGTCGCGGAAATCCTGCTGCCATACCGTGAAGAGGCGCCGGCTGATCGTCGCGAGCTCGGCCCGGGCCTCGTCCGGCGTCACACCGGGCTTCAGGCGAGCCACCGTGTTCAGGAGAAACGGGCCGCGGCGCGCCGGCTCGTCGAGCCGCAGCGCGGGCCAGAGGTCCGCGCGCATGCCGGGCAGCCGGTCGACGCCGGGCGGCATGACGCCGACGACGGTGTGTGCCACGCCGTCGAGGATGAGCGTCCGGCCGAGCGCGTCGCTGCCGGGCCCGAAGCGGCGTTCCGCGAACGCGTGGCCGAGCACGACGACCGGCGCGGCGTCCGGCCGGTCTTCGCCGGGAAGGAAGGCACGGCCGACGGCCGGCCGAACCCCCATCACGTCGAAAAACGCCGCGGTCGCGAAACGCGCGGAGACCCATTGCGCGTCCGCTCCTCCCGTGAGCACGACGTCCATCGACGTCATCGCGGCCACCCCGGCGAAGCTCTCGCCCTCGGCTTCGACGGCACGGAAATCGGCCACCGAGGTGTTCCACTCGCTGTCGCGGTTGTGCTCCCTGACGAGAATGAGCCGATCCGCATCGGGGTACGGGAGCGGCCGGAGCAGCACGCCGTCGATGAGCGCGAACACCGCCGTGGCGGCGGCAATGCCGAGCGCGAGGGTCCCCACGACGCTCGCGCTGTAGCCGGGACTGCGCAGAAGCCCGCGCAGCGCCTGACGGATCTCGAGCAGTATCGCGGTCATGGCGAGCACCTCGTTCCGCTACACTCACAAGCCGAAGGGATCACCTGGCCGGAGGCGGCATGCTGTTCGCGACGCTCGCCGAGACGTCCGCCGCGGTGGCGGCGACGCGCAGCCGGCTCGCGAAGATCGAGCGGCTCGCGGAGAGCCTGCGGCAGCTCGCGCCGGGCGAGGTCGAGACCGGCGCGGGCTGGCTGGTCGGCACGCTGCGTCAGGGGCGCATCGGTCTCGGACCTGCGGTCGTGCGCGATGCGCTCGGCGTTCCGCCCGCAGAGCAGGCCACGCTCTCCGTCGGCGACGTCGATGGAACCTTCGAAGCGCTCGCCACCGTTTCCGGCAAGGGCTCGTCGGCCGAGCGCCGGCGCCTGCTCGGCGATCTGTTCGCGCGCGCGACGGAGCGGGAGCAGGGCTTTCTCGCGCGCCTCATCCTCGGCGAGCTGCGGCAGGGCGCGCTCGAAGGCGTGCTGGTCGACGCGATCGCCAGAGCGGCAGAGCTGCCCGCGCGCGACGTGCGCCGCGCGGTCATGCTGGCGGGCAATCCCGCGGTCGTCGCCGCGGCCGCGCTCACGGAAGGACGCACCGGGCTCGACGCGTTCCGGCTGGCGCTGCTCGAGCCGGTGCAGCCGATGCTCGCGCAGACCGCGGAGGACACGGCCGCGGCGCTCGTTGCCTTCTCGCCCGCGGCTTTCGAATACAAGCTCGACGGCGCGCGTATCCAGGCGCACAAGGCGGGCGGCGAGATCCGCATCTTCACGCGGCGGCTGAACGAGGTCTCCGCGCGGCTGCCCGAGATCGTCGCCGTGCTGCGCGACCTGCCGGTGCAGAGCGCGATCCTCGACGGCGAAGCCATCGCGCTGCGCGCCGACGGCACGCCGCACACGTTCCAGATCACCATGCGCCGCTTCGGGCGCAAGCTCGACGTCGACGCGCTGCGTGAAACCCTGCCGCTCTCCGCGTTCTTCTTCGATTGCCTGCATGCGGATGGCGAGGACCTCATCGACCGTCCCGCCGCCGAACGCTTCGACGCGCTCTCCGCCATGCTGCCCGGAACCTGCCGGATTCCGCGGCTCGTTACGGAGGACTCTGCTCGAGCAGCGCAGTTTCTGGACGCGGCGCTCGCTGCGGGGCACGAAGGGCTCATGGCGAAATCGCTCGACGGCCTCTACGAAGCCGGCAATCGCGGCTCTGCCTGGCTCAAGATCAAGCCCGCGCACACCCTCGATCTCGTCGTCATCGCCGCCGAATGGGGCAACGGCCGCCGCCGCGGCTGGCTCAGCAACCTGCACCTCGCCGCCCGCGACCCCGACGCGAACACGTTCGTCATGCTCGGCAAGACCTTCAAGGGCATGACCGACGGGATGCTGGCGTGGCAGACGGAGCGCCTGCTCGAGCTCGAAACCCGCCGCGAGGGACACATCGTTCACGTGCGGCCGGAGCTCGTCGTCGAGATCGCGTTCAACGAGCTGCAGACGAGCCCGCACTACCCGGGAGGAATGGCGCTGCGCTTCGCCCGCGTCAAAGGCTACCGCGAGGACAA
>DASVDF010000075.1:0-23970 GCA_036381215.1 Woeseiaceae bacterium
AGGTCAGGCTGGGAGGGTGTAGCGCTTCTCGATCGCGCGGCTGATGAGGCTGCGGCTCTCCTCCGCCGAGAGGGCACCATCCTTCTCGACTTCGGCTATCTCGGCCGCGAGCTCGTCGTCCTTCACGCACGTCGCTATCCAGCGCGAGTAATCGCCGCGCCGCAAATGGTGCAGCCAGGTCTCCTCGTCGACGCCGTTGCCGATCTCCATGAATGACATGAGATTCGCCGCGCGCAGCCGCAGGCGTCCGTCCGGCCCGCGAAACCAGAAGCTCCGGTCCTCGCCAAGCTTGCCCTCCGCGTATTTGCGCAGGTGCCGCTGAAGCTGCTGGCGCGGCGGTATGCTCCGGAACCAGGCCGGTCCCGCACCGTCGGACACACGCCAGAGCAGTCCGTCCCCCGGCTCGAGCTTCGCGCCCGTCGAGGCGGGCGGCGGCTGGCCGGCGGCATCGGCGAACAGGCGCAGCGTGTCGTCGGGATCCGAGCCGATCGCGATGATCGTGTCCACGGTCTGCAGCACCGATTCGGCGACGCGGTCAGGGTGCACGGTGATCAGCACCAGCCCGTACAGCTCGTCCGGCACGAAATCCCTGCTCGGCTGCCAGTCGGTGGGAAACACGTGGTGCGCCTCGTCGAGCACCAGCCAGTGCGGCCGTCCGGTTGAAGAGCGCAGCTTCAGCAGCTGCGGAAACAGCTCCGCGATGAACTCCGGACGCTCGTCGACGCGCAGCGCAAGCAGGTTCACCGTCGCACTCTCGCGCGGATTGTTCAACACCGCCAGCGCCTCCGCGCAGGCCGGCGGGTTGTCGCTCGTGCCGAGGAGCACGGACGGCTCGAAGTGCTCGTAGTCGCCTTCGGGGTCGATGATGCACGCCTGATAACCCTTGTCGATGAAGCGCTCCAGCATGCCGGTCGTGAGCGTCGATTTGCCGCCGCCCGAGGTGCCGGCGATGAGCAACGACTCCACGTGCGGGCGCAAATGGATCTCCTCGCCGTCGGCATCCGTACCGAGCGGCACGTCGTGACGGGTGAGCTTTGGACCGATATCCGCGAGGTCGTCGCGCACGAGCCGGTCGATCAGCCCGGCAACGCCGGCTCCGTGATCGGCGTCGGTCACGAGATCCGCGCGCTCTTTCAGGGCCGGCAGGGCATTCGCGACCGCGACGGCGCACTCGCACAACGTCAGGAACGCATGATCGTTTTCCGCATCGCCGACGCCGACGCAGTTGTGCGGTGACAGCCGCATCTCGGCCAGGGCAGCCATGAGTCCCGACGCCTTATTCACTCCGGTCGGGAGCACCATCACCGCGCCTTTGTTGAAGATGACCTGCAGCTCGAGTCCGAGCTCGCGGATCGCCTCGAACACGATCCTGTCGTTCGGGGTCCATGTCGAGATGATGGATCGGCCGACCGACAGCGGTGACACATGCCGCTCCTCGAGCCAGCGCACGAGCTCCCGCGATGGCGCCTCCGCCAGCGGCTTCTCGGTCCGCGTCGCGGGCGTGTAAAGCAGGGCGCCGTTCTCGGCGATAATCTGGTCGAAGACGTCGAGCGCCGTGAAGTTGGCCTCGAGGTCGTCGAGCTCGCGCCCGGTGACGAGGGCGAGCTTGCGGCCGGACTCCTTGACTCGCGTGAGCGCGGCAAGCGTGGCGTCGTCGACGCGCCCGTCCTTCGCGAGCGTGCCGTCGTAATCGCAGGCGAGGACGTGGTAGCGCATGATCAGCCTCGGACGTTTCCTGTAGGAACGCGCATTGCGCGCGACGTAACGGGGGTGGCAAACGTGACGGTCATGGGAGTCGTAGCAATCGCAGTCGCGCGCGATGCGCGCTCCTACAGCGCGCAATCCAGTACCTCGCGGGCGATTATGGGTTCCTCGCGGGTTTCGCAGACGTAGACGGGGCGGCTGCCGTCTTTCGAAATGCGGCCCGGGCGGTTGGCGAGATTGCGCCCGGGGTCGAGCGCCACGTTCCAGGCTTTGAGGCCCTGCGCCACGCCGGCCCGGATCTCGGGCGCGTTCTCGCCGATTCCGCCGCCGAACACGACAGCGCCCTCGCCGTCGAGCACGGTGAGGTAAGCGCCGACGGTCATGACGATGCGGTAAATGAACAGCCGGAGCGCCAGGCGCGCGGCTTTGTCGCCCCGCGCGTCGTCCGCCAGCACCTTGCGCATGTCGCCCGTCCCGGCGACCCCCAGCAGCCCGGAGCGCCGGTTCAGCACGGTGTCGATCTCGTCGACGCCCAGACCGTCCCGCAGCAACGCCAGCACGATCGCGGGATCGATGTCGCCCGAGCGCGTCGCCATCACGAGCCCTTCGAGCGGCGTATAGCCCATTGACGTCTCGATCGAGTGCCCGTTGCGGACGGCGCACGCCGAGCAGCCGGCGCCGAGCTGCAGGGTCACGGCGTTGACCTCGTCCATGCCGATGCCGGCCGCTTGCGCGTAACCCCGGGCGAGGCTCGCGTGCGCGATACCGTGGAAACCGTAGCGCCGGAAGCCGTAACGATCGTCCCACCCGGCGGGCAGGGCGTAGTGCATCGATTCCGGCGGGCGTCGCGCATGGAAGGCCGTGTCGAATACGGCCACCGAGGGCGTCTCCGGAAACCGGCGGCGCGCCGCGCGAATTGCCGTCACCGCCGGTCCGTTGTGCAGCGGCGCGAGCGCCACGAGCTCCTCGAGCGCGTCTTCCACCTCGGCGTCGATGCGCACCGGGGCGGTGTAGCGCGGCCCGCCGTGGACCAAGCGATGACCGATGACCTGCGGTTTCTCTTCGATGCCGGCGAGCGCCCGCTCGATGGCGTCGGGCATCTCCTCGTGCGAGCCCCATTCGTACTTCTGGTTGGAGCGCTCCCGGACGTCGCCGTCGCGGGCCTCGAACAAGGCGAGCTTCAGCGTGGCTGAGCCTGCGTTGACGACGGCGATCAGGCGCGCCATGACGTTGGTTTCGGATGTGTCAAACCCGCGCTCACGTCACCGGTTGCCGGACGAGCCCGGAGGCGCCTCGCCTTTGGCGCCGGACGACCACTCCCAGTTGCGCACCTCGGGCAGGTCCTGGCCGTACTGGTAAATGTATTCCTTGTGCTCGACCAGCTTGTCCCGGATCGCCTGCTTGGCGTAACCCGCAGAAGGGCTGAGCTTCTGCACGCGGTCGATGACGTCGTTCACCAGGTCGAACCGGTCGATGTCGTTCAGCACGGCCATGTCGAACGGCGTCGTCGTGGTGCCTTCCTCCTTGTAGCCGCGCACGTGCAGATTGTCGTGATTCGTGCGCCGGTACGTCAGGCGATGGATGAGCCACGGGTAACCGTGATAGCAGAAGATGATCGGCTTGTCGCGCGTGAAGATCGCGTCGAAATCGCGGTCCGGAAGACCGTGCGGGTGCTCGGAAGCGGATTGCAGCGTCATGAGATCGACTACGTTGACGACCCGCACCTTCAGGTCGGGGAAGTACTCGCGCAGGATGGAAGCTGCCGCGAGCGTCTCCAGCGTCGGCACGTCGCCGGCGCAGCCCATGACCACGTCCGGCTCGCCGCCGCGATCCGTGCTCGCCCATTCCCAGATGCCGATGCCCGCGGTGCAGTGCTTCACCGCCGCGTCCATGTCGAGGTACTGCGGTTGCGACTGCTTGCCGGCGACAATCACGTTGACGTAATCGCGCGAGCGCAGGCAGTGGTCGGCCACGCAGAGCAGCGTGTTCGCGTCGGGCGGCAGGTAGACGCGGATGATGTCGGCCTTCTTGTTGACGACGTGGTCGATGAAGCCGGGGTCCTGGTGGCTGAAGCCGTTGTGATCCTGGCGCCATACGTGCGAGGTCAGAAGATAGTTCAGCGAGGCGACCGGCCGCCGCCAAGGCACCTCCTTGCTGGTTTTCAGCCACTTCGCGTGCTGGTTGAACATCGAATCGACGATGTGGATGAACGCCTCGTAGCAGGAGAACAAGCCGTGCCGGCCCGTGAGCAGGTAGCCCTCCAGCCAGCCCTGGCAGAGATGCTCCGACAGGACTTCCATCACGCGTCCGTCGTGCGCCAGGTGCTCGTCCACCGGGAGAACCTTGCCGGCCGTCACCTTGGAGGTCGCTTCGTACACGGCCGTGAGGCGGTTCGATTCCGTTTCGTCGGGACCGAAGAGGCGGAAGTTCCTGGCGCCCTGGTTCTGCGCGATGACGTCGCGCAAAAACCGGCCGAGCACGCGCGTGGCCTCGCCCTCGACGCCTCCCGGCCGCGGCACGTCGACCGCATAGTCGCGGAACTCCGGCATGCGCAGGTTGCGCAGCAGCACGCCCCCGTTTGCGTGGGGATTCGCGCCCATGCGCCGGGTGCCCTCCGGTGACAGCGCGCGGATTTCCGCGATCGGACAGCCCGTGTCGTCGAAGAGCTCATCGGCACGATAGCTTTGCAGCCAGCGCTCGAGCGCCTCCAGGTGGCCGGGCTCGGTCTGCAGGTTCGCGAGCGGCACCTGGTGCGAGCGCCACGTGCCCTCGACCGGCTTGCCGTCCACCTCGTCCGGACCCGTCCAGCCTTTCGGCGTGCGCAGCACGATCATCGGCCAGCGCGGGCGCGACTTGAAACCGCTCTTGCGCGTTTCCTGCTGGATCTCGCGGATGCGATCGGCCACGGCATCGAATGTGCTCGCGAGACGCTCGTGCACGGCACGCATCGGTTCACTGTCGTCGCCCGAAACGAAATGCGGATCGTAGCCGTAGCCGCGGAACAGGAACTCGAGCTCTTCCTCCGGCATGCGCGCGAGATACGTCGGGTTCGCGATCTTCCAGCCGTTCAGGTGCAGGATCGGCAGCACGGCACCATCGTGCACCGGGTTCAGGAATTTCGTCGAGTGCCAGCTGTTCGCGAGCGGTCCGGTCTCGGCTTCGCCGTCGCCGACCACGCAGGCGACGACGAGATCCGGGTTGTCGAAGGCCGCGCCGAAGGAGTGCGCGAGCGAGTAACCGAGCTCGCCGCCCTCGTTGATGGAGCCCGGCACCTCCGGCGCACAGTGGCTCGGAATGCCCCCCGGGAACGAAAACTGCTTGAACAGCCGCCGCATGCCGCGCGAGTCCCGCGACACGTCCGGGTAGAGCTCGCTGTACGTGCCCTCGAGCCAGGTGTTCGCGACGATGCCGGGCCCGCCGTGGCCCGGCCCGGTGACGTAGATCATGTCGAGATCCCGCTCGAGGATCAGCCGGTTCAGGTGGGCGTAGACCAGGTTCAAGCCCGGCGTCGTGCCCCAGTGCCCGAGCAGCCGCGGCTTCACGTGCTCGATCTTCAAAGGCTCTTCGAGCAAAGGATTGTCGAGGAGGTAGATCTGGCCGACGGACAGGTAGTTGGCGGCGCGCCACCAGAGGTCGATCTGCTCCAGTCGGCGGTTTTCGGGCACGGAATTCGCGTTCGACACGGGCATGGGCACCTGTTCGGAGGTAAGGGAACGGGGCAGGGAGCCCCACAATAGGCAAGGCGCCAATCGCTGCAGCGAGCGACGGGGACGGGGGAAAGGCGCGGACTCGCGCGGGCCGTCCGGCACGGCTCCAACATACTAAGAACCCGGCACGCGGGCAAGCCGGCGCCGCTGCAGGCGTGCGGCGGCAAACCTGCGTCTCAAAACGAGAAACTCCTCACCGCAGCCCCCGGGAAACTGAGAACGGCCTCTCAGCCGCCCGGCTCTCGCTGGCATTAAGTTCAATCCGCGCACGTGGGCGCCGGTCGGCTGCTGCCCTCGGCGACTGCAAGAGGATTCGCGACGGTGCTCGGGCAACTCGGACGTCACAGGCACGGCTCGGGCCGGACCGGTCTCGCCCTCTGCGATGGCGGCGTGGCGCTCGCGTGCGTGCAGTACGCAGGAGCGCGGCCGAAGCTCACGCACTGTGCGTGGGAGGCGATCGACGACAAGCGCCCGCTACCACGCTGCATCGGCCGCGGGGCCTGGACGCGTTCCAGCGCGGTCGCCGTGATGGCGCCCGGGGGCTATCGCCTGCTGCTCGTCGAGGCGCCCGAGGTGCCGAAAGAAGAGCTCCGGTCCGCGCTGCGCTGGCGCATCAAGGACCTGATCGATTTCCACATCGATGACGCCGTGATCGACGTGTTCGACATGCCCGCACCTGCCCGCGGCGGGCTCACCCGGCCGCTGTACGCGGTGGCGGCGCGTGCGGAGCTCGTGCGCCGGCAGATCGAGTTGCTGGAGGATGCCGGCATCGCGCTCGACGCCGTGGACATCCCGGAGCTTTGCCTGCGCAACGTGGCTGCGAGCCTGGAGCGGGATCGTGAAGGCGTCGCCTTGCTGTATCTCGCGGGCGACCACGGCATCCTGGTCCTCGCGCGCGCGGGAGTGATGTACCTGACGCGCCGCATCGAGATCGGGACGGCGTCGCTGCGCGGCGTCGACGACCTGCCGTCGGAGCTCGTCGCGACGTTGTCGCTGGAAGTGCGGCGCTCGCTCGATTACCTGGAAAGCCATTACGCGCAGACGCCGGTGCCGCGGCTGCACACCGTCGGGGTGTCCACGCCCGATCGCGCGGCGCTTGCGGAAGAGCTGTCGATTGCCGTCGAGGATTTCTCGCTCGCCGACGTGCTGGGTGTCGAATGCGAGCCATCGCCCGAGGTCGTGCATCGCTGCCTGCCCGCGATCGGCGCCGCTCTCCGGCGCGGGGCCGCCGCGCATTGAGCGCCGTCATGAACCAGCAGATCAACCTTTACCAGCCGTCGTTCCGGCGCAAGCGACGGATCTTCGCCGCGCGCACCCTGCTCGGTACGGCCGGCACGGTCGCCGTGCTGCTCCTGCTCGCTTCGGCCTGGGGTTATCGCCAGATGGCGGAGCTCGAAGCGCAGGTGGTAGAGCTCGAAGCGCGCGAGAAGGCATTCGCCGCGCAGATCGCGCGGCTGGATCCCGCGAGCATCGACGGGCAGCGCGAGCTCGATGAGGAGCTCGAGCGTCTCGCGCACCAGCTCGCGCGCCAGCAGAAGCTGGTCGATATCCTGAAGAGCCAGCCGCTCGGCAGCACCGCGGGCTTTTCCGAGCAGCTCGAGGCGCTGGCACGCCAGCACACGGACGGGCTGTGGCTGACGCGAATGGCGATCAGGGGCGGCGCCGCGCGGATGGAGCTTGCCGGCGTCAGTGTCCGCCCGGAGCTGATTCCATCCTGGCTGCAGCGCCTCGGGACCGAGCCCGCACTGAGCGGCCAGCGCTTCGACCTGCTCACCATCGAGCGCGCCGAGGGCGAGCCGACGGTGTCCTTTCGCGTTTCGAGCCGGGAGCTCGACAACGCTTTCGCGGAGGCCGCGCGATGACCGGCGCGCGCCTGCAGGCGCTACTCGGCAAGGTCGACGCGCTGACCCTGCGCGAGCGCCTGCTGCTGTTCGCGGCGGCCGTGGCCGTGCTGCTGGCACTGTGGGAAGCGCTGCTGGAAGGACCCATCACCGCGCGCGCGGAGGGCGCTTCGGCGCGCATCGAGACGCTGCGCCGGGAGATCGGCAAGCTCAACGATTCGGTTTCCGCCGCCGCCGGCGCGATCGGCGACGGGGCGCCCGGCAAGCTGCGCCGCCTGGAGCTTTTGCGGCGCAGCGTCGACCAGACCGCGGAATCCATCCACGTCTTCACCAGCGACCTCGTGGACCCGCGGCAGATGCGCGCCGTGCTCGAGGACCTGATCCGGCGGCAGAAGGGCCTGCGGCTGGTCAGCATGAGCAGCCTGCCGGTCGAGTCGCTCGCAACGGGCGAGGCCGGAGCCGCCGAATCCGGCGAGCCGCAGCTCTATCGCCACGGCCTCGTGCTGGTCATGCAAGGCTCGTATCTCGACTGCATGCAATACCTGCGGTCGGTCGAAGCCCTGCCGTGGCAGCTCTACTGGGCGCGCCTCGAGCTCGAGAACGACGAGTATCCGATGAATCGCATCCTGATCGAGCTGCACACGTTGAGCCTGGAGGAGGACTGGATCGGTGTCTGACATGTTCCGCAGGCTCGCGCTGACGCCAGCCCTGCTCGCCGCCGCGCTCGTCGCCCGAGCCGACAACCTGTATCGCGATCCGATGCGTCCGTATGCGCCGCCCGCCGCCGCAGCAAGCGCGTCCGAGCCCGTCCGCTATCACCTGAGCTCGGTGCTCATCTCCTCCCAGCGCCGCGTCGCGGTGATCAACGGGCGCGTCTGCCGCGTGGGCGACCGCGTGGCGGGCGCCGAGGTGCTCGCGATCGAGCACGAGCGGGTGCGCCTGCGCGTCGGCGGGAAGGAAATCACCGTTGCTTTCGACAGCCAGCCGCCGCGCGACGCAGCCAACGAGCAAGAGGCCGCCCCCTGATGGAATCGAAAAAGACCTCCCTCCACCGTCCACGCGCGGGTGCCGTCGCGCTGCTTGCGGCTCTTGTCGCTGCGGCGGGATGTGCAACCGAGCGCGGCGTGCGCTCGCAGGATGCCATCGATCAATCGCTTCAGGAGGCGGTGAGCGAGCCGGCGCAGATCATGCGCGACTTCGCCGTGTCGCCGCGGCCCGCACCGGCGGAGGCGCCGCTGACCGAGGAGCGATTCGACATCGAGGTGCAGAACGCAGAGGCTGCCGATTTCTTTCGCAGCCTCGTGGAAGGCACGGACGTCAACCTGACCGTGCATCCCGACGTGACGGGCCGCGTGTCGCTGAGCCTGAAGAACGTGACGCTGGCGGAAGTGCTCGAGACCGCGCGCGATGTGTACGGCTACGCCTACCGGCGCACCGGAGCCGGCTACCTGATCCTGCCGGCGACGCTGCAAACCCGCGTGTTCGAGCTCGACTACCTGAACCTCGTGCGCGGCGGATTGTCCAGGACGCTCGTGAGCTCCGGCCAGGTGAGCCAGGCAAACGGCGGCGGCGACGAAAACGACGAGAACGGCGGCATGGTGCCCGGGGTCTTCTCCGCCGATCACGACCGGGGCGAGAACCGGCGCACGACCGGCTCGGTGATCAACACGGTCAGCCAGGCGGATTTCTGGGCAGAGCTCCAAAGCACGCTCGGGCTGATTCTCGGCTCCGGCGAAGGCCGCCGGGTGGTGGTGAATCCGCAATCCGGCATCGTGTTCGCGCGCGGCATGCCCGACGAGCTGCGCGCGGTGGCGGAGTACCTCGACCACATCCGTGACGCGTCGCAGCGCCAGGTCGTGCTCGAGGCGAAGATCGTCGAGGTCACCCTCGACGACGCCTACCAGGCCGGCGTCAACTGGGCAGCCGTCGGCGTGACCTCGGACGGGCACACGCTCGGCGCCGCGCAGCTTTCGGGCGGCACGCACATCGGCGAGCCGCTGCCGCAGGGCGGCGACCCGATCACCGTCGGTCCGGGGAACGTCGTGGACTCGTTCCCCAGCGAGACCGTCGGCGGGGCGTTCGCCCTCGCGCTCGACGTCGGCGATTTCAACGCGTTCATCGAGCTCCTGAAGACCCAGGGCGACCTGCGCGTCCTCTCCAGCCCGCGCGTCGCCACCCTGAACAACCAGAAAGCGGTGATCAAAGCCGGCACGGACGAGTTCTTCGTCACCGACGTGAGCAGCAACACGATCACCGGCACCGCGGCGACGACGAGCCGCGACCTGACGCTGACGCCGTTCTTCTCCGGTATCGCGCTCGACGTCACGCCGCAGATCAGCGCCGAAGGCGAGGTGATCCTGCACATCCATCCGACGGTCAGCGAAGTCACCGACCAGACGAAGGAGCTCACGATCTCGGGCGAGCGCGATCAGCTGCCGCTCGCGTTGAGCGAGATCCGCGAGGCGGACAGCATCGTCAGGGCGAAGAGCGGCCAGATCATCGCCATCGGCGGGCTGATGCGGAACTCGTCGCGCGAGCTCGACTTCTCCACGCCGGTGCTGGGCGACATCCCGGTGCTCGGCAACCTGTTCCGCAGCACGCGCACCGTGCAGCAGAAGACCGAGCTGATCATCCTGCTGCGCCCGATCGTGGTCGACGGCGACGACGACTGGCCGAAGATCATCCGCCCCGCCGCCACGCGGCTCGAGGCGATGCGGGGCGCGCCCGGCCGCTGAGCGCGGCGCGGACGGTCATATGGCCAGGAAGCGCGTCAGGCTGGGTGAGCTGCTGCTCGAGAAGCAGCTGATCTCCGAGGAGCAGCTGAACCAGGCGCTGGAGGCGCAGCGCAACAGCGGCCGCAAGCTCGGGCGCGTGCTGATCGACATCGGCGCGATCGAGGAGGGCGAGCTGCACCGCTGCCTTTCGGATTATCTCGGCATCCCCTACGTCGATCTCGCGCACCTGACGCTCGAGCCGCGCGCGGTGCAGCTGCTGCCCGAGGCGCAGGCCCGCCGCTACCGCGCGCTGGTGCTGAAGGACGACGCGCGCGGCCCGCTGGTCGGCATGGCCGATCCGACCGATCTCTTCGCCATCGACGAGCTCACGCGGCTGCTCGGCCGGCAAGTGCGCCTCGCGCTGGTCAAGGAAGATGCGCTCCTGCGCACCATCGACCTCGTGTACCGCCACACGGGCGAGATCGTCTCCCTCGCCGAGGAGCTCGATTCGGAGCTCGGCGGCGAGGTCGATCTCGGCGCGCTGTCGGCGGAAGAGGGCTCGCCGGACGCGCCCGTCATCAAGCTCATCCAGTCGATGTTCCAGGACGCCGTGCAGGTGCACGCTTCCGACATCCACATCGAGCCGGACGACCGCTGCCTGCGCGTGCGCATACGCGTCGACGGGCTGCTCCAGGAGCAGGTAATCGAGGGCCGGCGCGTCGCGCAGGCGCTGGTCACGCGCCTGAAGCTCATGTGCGGGCTCGACATCGCCGAGAAGCGGCTGCCGCAGGACGGCCGTTTCAGCATCCGTGTCGGCGACAAGTCGCTCGACGTGCGCGTCTCGACCATGCCGATCTACGACGGCGAGGGTATCGTGCTCCGGCTGCTCGACCATTCGGCGGCCTTGCTCGATTTCGACGCGCTCGGTATGCCGGGGGAGATGATCACCCGGTTCAACGAGCTGATCGAGCGCAGCGCCGGGCTCGTGCTCGTCACCGGACCGACCGGGAGCGGCAAGACGACGACCCTCTACGCCGCGCTCTCGCGCGTGAACGCCGCGTCGAAGAAGATCATCACCGCCGAGGATCCGATCGAGTACCGGCTGGCACGCGTGAACCAGGTGCAGATCAACGCGCGCATCGGCCTCGATTTCGCGACCGTGCTGCGCAATGCCCTGCGCCAGGACCCGGACATCGTGCTGGTCGGCGAGATGCGCGATCGCGAGACGGTCGAAATGGGGCTGCGCGCCGCGATGACGGGACATCTCGTGTTCTCGACGCTGCACACGATCAACGCGATCGCCACCGTGAACCGGCTGCTCGACATGGGCGCGCGCGGCTATCTCATCGCCTCCGCGCTGCAGGGCGTGCTGGCGCAGCGGCTCGTGCGCCGCGTCTGCGACAGCTGCGCGCAGCCGGCCGAGCCGACCGTCCAGCAGCGAAGCTGGCTTTCGCGCCACCTCTCCGCCGAAAGCGTCCGCAAGGCGGCCTTCAAGGAAGGCGAGGGCTGCACGTACTGCAACATGACGGGCTTTCGCGGGCGCATCGGCGTGTACGAGCTACTCGAGATCGATGTGCCCATGGCCGAGGCGATCCGCCGCGAGGACCTGGGCCGCTTCGCGCGCTGCGCGGCCCGGCGGCCCGGCTTCGTCACCCTGACCCGGGCCGCACTCGGCTACGCTGCCGCCGGCGTGACGTCGGTGGCGGAAGTCATGCGCGTCACGGCGGGTATCGAGGAAACCGGCGCCGAGGGACCGGTCGACCCGCCGGCCGACGACGATTTCGCGGCAACCGGCACGTTCCGGCTGCTCTGATGGCTCTCTACCAATACCGGGGGCGCACCGGGCGCGGTGAACCCGTTGCGGGCACGCTCGAGGCGGAATCGGCCGCTGCGCTCGCCGATCGCCTCGCCACCAACGGCATCACGCCCATCGAAATTGCCGCGGCGAAGCTATCCGGAAGGCCGCTGGCCGGGTTGCAGCGCCGCCTCGGCGGCGGCCGGCCGCGGCTCGTCGACCTCATCATGTTCTCGCGGCAGATGCACACGGTGACGAAAGCCGGCTTGCCGTTGCTGCAGGGCATCCGCAACCTCGCACAAACGACCGCGAACGCGAGGCTCCGCCAGGCGCTCGAGGCGGTGGTCGCCAGCCTGCAGGGCGGCCGCGACCTCGCGACATCGCTCGGCAGGCATCCGGACGTGTTCTCGAAGTTCTACGTCAGCGTCATCGGCGTCGGCGAGAGCTCCGGCACGCTGCCGACGGCCTTCGCGCGGATGGTCGAGTATCTCAGCAGCGAGAAGCGGCTGCTCGACCGGCTGAAGAGCAGCCTGCGCTACCCCGCGATCGTCCTGGTCGCGATCCTGATTGCGATCGCCGTCATCACCACCTTCGTGCTGCCGCGCTTCGCACCGGTCTTCGCCGTCCTGGGAGATGACTTGCCGTGGGCGACGCGGGCCATCCTCGCTTTCGCCAATTTCGCGTCGTCGTACTGGTACCTCATTGCGGCGGCGGTGGCCGCCGCGGTGCTGGGTTTTCGCATGTACGTCGGGACCGTGGACGGACGCTACGGCTGGGATCGCTTCCGCCTGCGCGTCCCGGTGCTCGGCCCCGTGATCCTGAAAGCGACGCTCGCGCGTGTATGCCGCTCGCTCGCGCTCGCACTGGAATCGGGTGTGCCGATGGTGCAGGCAGTAGGCATCATCGCGCGCGCGACCGGCAACGAGTACGTCACGGCACGGCTGCTCGCCCTGCGCGAGGGCATGGAGCGCGGTCACGGCCTGAGCCAGACGGCGCAGACCGCCGGACTGTTCACGCCGCTCGTGCTGCAGATGATGTCGGTCGGCGAGGAGACGGGCGAGCTGAACGCCATGCTCTCGGAAGTGGCGGAGTTCTATGAGCGCGAGGTCGATTACGATCTGGACAACATGAGTGCCGCGCTCGAGCCGATCCTGATCGTCGCGGTCGGCGTCATGGTGACGATTCTTGCTCTGGGTGTGTTCCTGCCGCTGTGGGACATGGCGGCGGTCGCGGGCGGCGCACGGTGAGACACGGCGGCTTTACCCTGATCGCGCTGGCCGTGGTCGTGGTCGTGATCGGCATTCTTGCCGGCTTCGCCCTGGACAGGCTGCTGCCGCTCTTTGGCGAGGCCGAGCGGATCGCGTTTCTCCAGGTGCAGAATGACCTGCGCAGCGCGCTCATGCTCGAAGCGCCAGAGGCCGCCCAGGCCGTCGAATCGCGCCAGGCGGCCGACGCGATAGACCAGGCCGCGTCTTCCAAAAAATGCGAGTTACCGCACATACTTACGACTGGCTGCTGAGCTTTGGATCACAGACCTCCGTGAGCCTTCGGGACTACGCTTTCGCGGACGAATTCCAGGGCCGGACGAGGGTCCGGCACGTTCCGGAGGAACAGTCGATGAAGACGAAGCAAGTGCAGGGCGGCTTTACCCTGATCGAGCTGGTGGTGGTGATCACCATCCTCGGCATCCTGGCGGCGTTTGCCATTCCCCGCTTCATTTCGCTCGAAACGCAGGCGCGGACTGCAGCGGTCGAGGCGGTTGCCGGCAGCGTTCGTTCCGGTGCCGCGCTCGCGCATGCGATGTATCTCGCGAACGGGCAGGCGAGCCCGGTTCTGATGGACGGCGCGAGTGTCGCGGTGAACGCGAGCGGATATCCGAGCCTCGCAACCATCGATGACACGCTGAGCGACACGTCGGGGTTCAACTACGACCCGGCCACCGGGGTGTTCACGAAGGTCAACAGCTCGAGTGCGCCCATTGCGAATTGCACTGTCACTTACGCCTTGCTCCCTGATGCCGATGGCGTCCCGCAGGTCACGACCGACCTCAGCGGTTGCTGATCGCGGCGATTCCGGACTCCGGAAGGCTGGATGAAGGCGCCGCATGGCGCCTTCATTTTTTGCAGGTTTGATCGGATGCGCGACGCACGACGTCATTTCCCGATGCGCGGGTTCACGCTAGTGGAGCTCGTCGTCGTGATCGTCATTCTCGGCGTGCTGGGCGCGATCGCGGGCCCGCGCTTCTTCGACCGCCGCGTGTTCGCCGAGCGCGGCTGGTACGACGAGCTCGCGCTCGCGCTCGCGCACGCACGCAAGGCGGCCGTCGCGAGCGGCTGCCCGGTGCGCATCGCGATCACGCCGGCCGGCTATGACGCGCGGCAGCAGGCCGCGCTCGGCGGCCGTTGCGATCCGAACGGTGCGTTCAGCGTGCCGGTCAGGCTCGCCGACGGCACGGCGCTCGCCGGCAGCGCGCCCGCCGGCGTCGTCACTTCGCCTGCCGTCACGATCGTGTTCGACGCGCTCGGCCGCACCGGGCTCGCCTCCGACCAAACGATCTCCGTCGGCGGCCGGTCGCTGACCGTGGACGCCGCGAGCGGCTACGTCGAGGCGAACTGATGCGGCTCGCCGGACGGCAGCGCGGCGTCACGCTGATCGAGCTGGTGGTCTCGATCGTCGTCATTTCACTCGCCGTGGCCTCCGTAGCGGGCGTGTTGTCGTACAACGCGGCGCACAGCGCGGACCCGATGATCGTCAGCCAGGCGGCGGCGATCGCCGAGGCTTACCTCGAAGAGATCACGCTCAAGCCCTTCGACGATCCCGACGGCGCGGACGGCGAACCCGCGCGCGCGGACTTCGACGACGTGGACGATTACGACGGGCTGTTCGACGCCGGGGCCGCCGACCAGTTCGGCGCGCCGATCGCGGCGCTCTCCGGCTACGACGTCGCCGTAGCGGTCACGCCGAGCAGCGCGCTGCCCGGTGTGCCGGCCACCGCCGCGCTACGCATCGACGTGCGCGTCACGCGCGCGCCGTGGGTCGATTTCGTGCTCACCGGCTGGCGCACGAGGCTCTGAGATGCGGCGCCGTCACGGACAACGGGGTTTCACCCTCGTGGAGCTCGTGACCACGCTCACGATCAGCGTCATCGTGGTCGGCTTCGTCGCGCTGTTCGTGAGCGGGCCCGTGCGCGGCTTCGACGACCAGGTGCGCCGCGCGCACCTCGTCGACGCGGCGAGCAGCGCTCTGTCGCGGCTCGAGCGCGACGTGCACCGCGCGCTGCCGAACAGCGTGCGCGTGACCGGGGCGGCGGGCATCGTCGCGCTGGAGTTGCTCGGCACGGTGGATGGTGCGCGCTATCGCGCGGAGCCGCCGGGCGGCCCGGACACCCGGCTGCGCTTCTCCGCGCCCGACGATGCGTTCGACGCGCTCGGGGCTTTCACGCAGGTCGCAAAGCCCTTCAGCGGCACGAGCTACTACCTTTCCATCTACAACGTGGGGGTGCCGGGCGCCGACGCTTACGAGCTCGCAAACGTCATCACGCCGCCCGGCACGCAGATCGAGATCCAGGCGGGCGGCGCGGCCGGAGTGGATCGTGTCACGCTTTCGCCGGCGTTTCGCTTCGCCTACGCGTCGCCGACGCAGCGCGTGTTCCTCATCGACGGCCCGGTGACCTGGCTCTGCGACCCGGGCGCCGGCACGCTCACGCGCTACGACGGCTACGCGATCGCCGCCAGCCAGGGGGCGCGCGACAGCCGCGCGGAGCTGCTCGCCGCCGGCGCGAGCGCCGCGCTCGTGGCCGACCGCGTCGCGAGCTGCGCCTTCGACTACGCACCCGGTACCGCGGAGCGGGCGGGCCTGCTGTCCGTGCAGCTCGGCATCGCGGAAGCGGGTGAGACGGTCGCGTTGCTCACGCAGGTCCACGTGGAGAACGTGCCGTGAGCGCGCACCGTGAGAAATGTCGCTGCCGCGCCGGCCAGCGGGGCGTGTCGCTGGTGGCGGCGCTGTTCCTGCTCGTGGTGCTCGCGGCGCTCGGCGCGGTGGCGGCGCGCGTGGGCGTCATGCAGCAGCAGACGGCCGGCTTCGACCTGCGCGCCACGGAAGCGCTGTACGCGGCGCGCTCCGGCATCGCGTGGGCAGCATACCGCGCGCTCGACACCGGGTGGTGCGGCACCGACTCGGTAACCCTGGGCGAAGGCGGCGCCACGGGGTTCCGCGTCACAGTGAGCTGTACCGGCAGCACGCATGCCGAGCGCAACAAGACGGTGGAGATCTACGTCCTCGACTCGCTCGCCGAGGCGGGCACGTACGGCACGGCGGGTTACGTCTCGCGCCGCCTCCAGGCCAAGGTCGCGAAGGAGTCCTGAGCCGTGCCGCGCTTCCGCTCCGCCCGTGTCGAACACGCACCGTGCGCAACGCCCGGGGTGTTGGAGCGCGCATTGCGCGCGACCCGCGCGTTGTTCAAGCGCGAATCGGGACAGGCGCTGTTGCAGCGCGCATTGCGCGCGATCGGCGATCCTGGTCGCGCGCAATGCGCGCTCCTACTGGTGCTGTTCGCGCTCGGTACGACGTGGGCGGCACCAGGCGACACGCTTTTGTCCGAAACGTTCAACGGAAATTCCAGCCTCGCCCGCTGGACGGCATCCGGCCCCGGCGGAAGTACGCTCACCAGTGAATTCTCGCAACAGGGACGGGCGCTGCGCCTCGGCGAAGGCCAGATCTCCTTTTCGAGCGATCCGATCGACGCCGCCGTTCCCGGCGCGCGCCTCGAGTTGTGGATCGGGCGCGGCGATGACGGGATCAGCAACCAACCCGAAGCCGGCGAGGACCTGCGGGTCGAGTATCGGGATGCGGGCGGCAACTGGCACGCGCTCGACGTCTTGCCCGGCGGCGGCACGGGCGGTGAAACGTTTACGTCGGCGTGGGACTTACCGACGGATGCACTGCACGCCAACCTGAGTATTCGCTTCGAGGTTACGGACGGTGACAACAATGCGGATTACTGGTACGTCGACAACGTGCGCCTGACGGAAACGGGGGCCGCCGCCGCGCAGTTCACCATCAACCATGACGGTTTCGGCATTCGCTGCGCGCCGGAAACCGTGATCGTGAATGTCATCGACTCGGTCTCGGGAACGCCGCGCATCGACTACGATGCGGACGTGGTGCTGGATACGCAGAACGGCGCCGGCAACTGGGCGCTCGTCACCGGCGGCGGCACGCTCGACGACGGCGCGGCCGGCGACGGCGCAGCCAGCTACGACTGGCCGCTGGGCGAATCGCAGGCAATTTTCGCGCTCACCTACCCGCAGGGACCGCCGGCCGTCGATGTCGATGTGTGGCAGGCAAGCGATACCGGCATCCGCGACACGGACGCCGAAGGCCCGCTCACTTTCTCACCGAGCGGTTTCACACTCACGGCGGGGCCGCTGGCGAATCCGCCTGCACCGCCGATCGTACCGTTCGCGGCACCGCAGACCGCGGCGGTGCCGTTCACCGTGCACATCACCGCGTACGGCCAGACGGCCGACGATCCCGTATGCGGGGTGATCGAGGGCTATACCGGTAACAAGAATCTCACGTTCTGGTTCGACTATGTCGATCCGGGTAGCGGCTCGCGCAGCTACACGATCGACGGGGCCGCGATCCCGGCGGGGGAAACGGCCGGCGCACCGCAGGTCGTCACGTTCACGAACGGGCAGGCCAGCGTGATGGCGAAGTACAAGGACGTGGGCAAGACGCAGCTCTACGTCAAGGACGCGATGATGGCCGACCCGGACCTGCCCGCGGGGATCCGCGGCGCCAGCGCGGACTTCGTCGTGCGGCCGGCCACGTTCGTGCTTTCGGACATCCGCGACGCCGGGGGCGGCATCGTGAATCCGCAGGCGGCGGACGCCAACGGCCCGGTATTCATCGTCGCGGGCGCGCCGTTCCGCGCCACGGTGACGGCGCTGGATGCCGAAGGCGATCCGACCCCGAACTATGGCCGGGAGCAGAATGCCGAGAGCGTCCGGCTCGTGCCCCAACTCGTCGCTCCGGCGGGAGGAGAGAATCCCGCGGTGAGCGCGACGGACGGCTTCGCGAGCTTCAGCGGCGGCGCCTCGACCGGCGACGATTTCACGTGGCCCGAGGTCGGCATCGTCTCCCTCGTGCCGTTCGTTGCCGACGGGAATTACTTCGACAGCGGAGACGTGACCGGTGAGCCCAGCGAGAACGTCGGCCGTTTCGTGCCGGATTATTTCACGACCGTGCTCAACGATCCCCGGTTTGCAACCGCCTGCACGGCCGGCGGCTATACCTATCTCGGCGAGCCGTTCGGGTATCGCGAGGCACCGGTGATCACCGCCACGGCGCACGCCGCCGACGGCCGGACGACGCAGAATTACACCGGCGCATTCTTCAAGCTCTCGGACACCACGGTGCAGGGTGTCAGCTACACGTCGACGAGCGGCGCGCTCGATATCTCGGGGCTCCCGTCACCGGACCCGATCGTCGCGGAGCTCGCCGGCCAGCCGGGCAGCGCGACACTGACGTTTTCGAGCGGCAGCGGTCTCAGGTTCGACCGCGGCACGCCGGAGGCGCCGTTCGATGCGGAGATTGCGCTTTCCGTGGACGTGCTCGACGCGGACGGCGTCGCTGCGGTCGAAAACCCCGTCACCTTCGGCGCGTCGGGCGGGATCGCTTTCGATGCGGGCCCGGAGATGCGCTACGGGCGCGTGCGCATCGCGAACGCATTCGGCTCCGAGCTCGTCGACCTCGCCGTGCCGATGGTGTCGGAGTATTTCGACGGTCCTGACGCGGGCTTCGTGGTGAACGACGTCGATGGCTGCACGGCCGACGTTTCGCTGGCGTACGCGGGCTTCACCGAGAACCTCGATCCCGGGGAAACCTGCGTGCTGGACAGCGGCACGCCGGGAGCGAGCAACGCCGGCTGCCCCGCGGCCGCACCGCTTGCGTCACGTTTCACGGAGCCGCCCGCGGGCGGCAGCTTCAACCTGTGGCTCGCCGCGCCGGGCGACGGCAACACCGGCAGCGTGCTCCTGAACGCCGTCGTGCCCGATTGGCTGCGCTTCGACTGGGACGCGGCCGCACCGGGCGACGAAAACCCGGCGGCCCAGGCCGTCTTCGGCCTGTTCCCCGGCAGCGACCGCCAGATCTACATCCGCGAAGTCTTCTGACCCGCGCGAAAACAGTCAGTGCGCCGCCGTTTGCCAGATCACGCTTGACCAGTCCATTCTGGACTGCGACGGCTACCGTAAGCCTGAAGCACAAGAACAGCTTCCCAACTGCCGAGCGGATCGGTATCGAGCATATGAGATCTGTTTGAAAGGCTGTCCCCCGGACACTCGCCAGCACAGCTCCTAATCGCTCCCTTCAGCCACTCCATCGAATGGCAGTGCCATTTGCCGGTGCGCTGTGGATATCAGCCTGCATACAGCAGCCGTGCCCAAGCCGGGTCCAAAAAGCGGCATGTATTCTTAGGGGGTTCTGCATGAATATCATCTTTAGCGGCAGGAGACCTCGGGCGGCAGTCGCGCTCGCGTTGGTGCTTGCTACAAATTCGGTCGTCGCGGCAGTTGGCCGTACTGTGGGTCAGGCTGACGTATCGATTACTGGCGAGGCGGTGTACTCGATACCCATCGAAACTCCGCCAGGTGTGAAGGACCTGACGCCGAGACTTGCGCTGACTTACGGGCATCGCCAGGACGAGGGTCTGGCGGGCATAGGCTGGACTGTCTCCGGCTTGTCCGTCATCCAGAGATGTTCGAAGACTTTTGCCCAGGACGGCACCACCAAGGGTGTGGACCTTCTGACTTCGGATCGGCTGTGCCTCGACGGTAATCAATTGCGCCGGGTATCCGGAACCCATGGCACCGCCGGCTCAACCTATCGGACTGAGCTCGACACCGTGCCACGAATCACGGCGAACGGTGAGCACGGCGAGGCACGGTAACGGAATATCGCCACATCATCCAAGCCGGCGGTCAGCCGGTGGCGCTGTACACGCGTCCGAGCAGCGGCACGATCACGACGGAGTACCTCCTGCTCGATCATCTCGGCAGCGTGGACGCGATCACCAGCAGCACGGGTGGCGTCGTGGCCCCCGAGAGCTTTTCAGCCTTCGGCGAGCGCCGCAACCCGAGTACCTGGAGCGGTCCCCCGAGCAGTGGAGAGCAGGCGGCGATTGCCGGAGCCACAGCACGCGGCTATACCTTCCATACCAACCTGGAGGCCAGTTCACTGGTGCACCTGAACGGGCGGGTGCTGGATGCGAAGCTCGGGCGCTTTTTGTCGGCCGACCCGTACGTGCCGAATCCAGGCCTGACCCAGAGCTTCAACCGCTACAGCTATGTCAACAATGATGCGCTGAGCTTCACCGATCCGAGCGGTTTTGTACCCTGTTTCGTGCCTCAGGCCATTGTGTGCATCGATGTTCTGCGCTCGGTCTTTGGTCTCTTCAAGAAGAAAAACCATTCGCCGCCGAAGGGGTGTCAAGTCGGCCCCGTGCAATGCTACGGCCAGCCGGGCGTCGGCCGCACTCCGGGCTTCAACTCCCTGGTAACCCCGGATCGCCTTCAGAGCCTATGGGATTTCTATTCCTGTCAATTCCACGGGCTTTGTGGCAACGGAGCTGGAACGTTCGGCGGTGGTTTCCCTGGCGGAGGGGTATTCGGATCCGGACCGTGTGGGGAATATTGTCTGAACTGGGGTGCGGATTGGGAAACGGCGCATGAAGCAGCGTTGATATTATGGCCCGGGTACGACCTGGGCACGTGCATCAGCAGCAGTGGAGATTGTGGAATAATCGACTGGACCCTAGCGGGAGTCGGCATCATTCCGGGGGGCAAAGGGGTATCATCACTCGGCAAAGCAGCTATAAAGGCCGGCAGCAAAGTTCTGGCCAGTCGCGCCGCAAGGGCGGGAAGCCAGTTTACGCGTAGTACCCTGGAGCTCGGTCAGCAAATGCACCGAGCGTACAAATCCGACTTGGTCAATGGCGTTACACGATTCAAGGAGTTCGTATTCAATACTGGGCGACGCGCGGACTTCATAGACTTGGAGAAGGGTACCATTTACGAGCTGAAGCCGAACAATCCCCGCGCTATCCGTGAAGGGTACAAGCAGCTGGAACAGTACCTGCAGGACGCGAGGGCACAGTTCCCCGACATCGACTGGACCACCGTGCTGGATACATACTGATGGACGCGAAAGACTTCAAAGCACTTTTCAACGATGTCGCCCTGGCCCACGGGTTCCAGACTGCTTATGGAGGCTGGTATCGGGAGCTACCTGTCGGGCTCTTCGTTGTGAGTCTGCAGAAGTCGAACTTTGGCAACTACTTCGAGGCTAATCTCAAATTGTTCCTAAACCAGACAGCATCGGCGGGATCCTGGGACTTGAAAAAGTGCGTGAAGAGTATGAGCGGAGACATTTTCCGTCGTCAGCCCGAGGAGTATCGCCGTGCATTCGATTTGGATCTGCCCTTGGAATCTTCGGAGCGCCGTGCCGCCATTGGAAGAATGTTCGATGAGTTGATTGACCACGTCGTTAGGGTAGCAACCGGATCATCAGGACTCCTTCGTCTGCGAGACGAAGGAGTGTTCTTCATTCTGCCTGCAGTTGAGAAGCGCCTTAGTGCTGACTTACTGCCAGTTAGCTGTCGCAAAGGGAGGACTAGCGGCCGTTCGGTTGGGCCGGACGAGTGAAGCGGCGGTCCGCGCAGCTTTCGGTATCGGTTCCTGCGATTCGCATCACGTGCCGAATCCAGGCCTGACCCAGAGCTTCAACCGCTGCGGATTCCGGTCCATGTCGGGCCACCGGTTCCGGAGCATGCCGGGCCACTGATTCCGGCGCATGCCGGGCCAGCCTTCCGGTCGATGCCGGGCCACCCCGAAGAGGGGTGTCGATGGAGGTGTGACGCGGGCTAACCTCCGGCACCGTGAACATCATCCTGAAGGATGGCTTCGAAGTGCCGGCCGTCCGGCGACAACTGCGGATCGCTCACGCTCTCGAGATCGAGGTAATCCGACACGACGAGGCTTTCGGCGCAGACCGTGCCCGCCGCGAAGAGCATGCTGCAAAGCAGGCCGCGATTGCCGATTTGAATGCTGGCGCTGTCATTTCCGGTCCCCCTGCTGTTATTGCTCGACGTTCGCATGGTAGATGCAAACGCGGGCGAGGTCAGAGGCTTTGCGAAAAACCGGCGGAGAAGGACTCCAGGGAGCGCCGCCACCAGTCGGCGGCGCGCAGTTGCGTGAAGCGGTCCGGGAAGCCGTGCCGGGCGACGTGTTCCCGCGGGATTTCCGTCCAGCCGAGGTGGCGGACCGTGACCCGGGTTTCCTCGCCCACGGGCTCGAACGTGACCTCGACGCGGGTCTCCTGGTCCGGCCCGAAGCTCGCCATGCGCCACGTGAACGCGAGTGCTTCGCCGCGCCGCCAGTCGGTGATCTCGCCGATCTCGAAGGTTTCGCCGGATGGCAGCCTCGTTACCAGCCGTCCGCCCTGGCCGCCTTCGAAGGCGAGCCGGCCGTCGCCCTGCGGTGTGATGCTGAACAGCTCGTCCGGCCGCCACCACCTGCCGATCTCGCCGGTGAAGGCGTCGAACGCGCGCTCCGGCTTTGCCTTGACGCGCAGGGCGACGAGCACGGAGGAGGTCATTGCTCCCGTTCCACGTGCGCCTTGAACGACGCGAGCTGGCGCGTCCAGAGTGCTTCCGTGTCGGCGAGCCACGCCTTCATGGCGGCGATTCCTTCGCGCTTCAGCGCGTAGATGCGCACGCGGGCGTCGAATTCCGGATGTGTTTCTTCGACGAGACCGCAGGCCTTGAGCGCGCGCAAATGCCGGCTCATTGCCGGCGCGGAAAGACCGAGGACATCCGCGAGCTCACCGGCGCGGCGTGGCTGCTCGGAGAGCAGCTCGACGGCGCGCCGTCGCTGCGGGTCGGCCAGCGCGGCGAAGGCGGCATCGACGGCCGCGGATTTCCGGCTCGATTTTTGCGCCACCCGTGCGCCGCTCAACGGTACATTTTCGTCTTGAGGCCGCTCGCCGCGTCCCACTCCCCGGGCGTCATCTGCCGCACGGCCTGGCCGAAGGTCCAGATGTGGCCTTCGGGATCGCGCGCGCGGTAGGTGCGGTCGCCGTAGAACTGCGTTTCCGGCTCCTGCACGATGACCGCACCGGCCTGTCGCGCCCGTTCGCAATGCGCGTCGATGTCCTGCGTGAGGTGGACGTGGACCGACTGCGTGTTCTTGCCGCCGACGGAGGCCGGGCTGCGATGATCCTCGGACCATTCGCTGCCGATCATGATCAGACTCTCGCCATGACGCATCTCAGCGTGCGCGATCGCGCCATTGGCTTCCGTGATCACCATGGCCGGCTCGAATCCGAAGGCCTTCTCGAGCCAGTCGAGCGCCGCCTGCGGATCGCGGTAGCACACGGCGGAAGTGAGGCTGTTGCGTTTGAATTCCGTCATCGCCATCTCCTTGCGAGTTGCCGAAATATTTAACTGATCCGTTAACTATTTCGCAACCGCCAGCGGAGCATTCGAACAGCGACGCTCTATCTGGACAGGCAGTTACGGCGCTTTCCTCGAGTACCTTCTCGGGCAGGCAACGGCGCCGCCCGCGCACTGTGCGCCTAAACGATCGGGGCGAACGGGGCACGGGCTCGTGCCAGCCGGCGCACGCGATCGGCGACCGCGCTCGCCCGGACCAGCACGGGCGCGAGCTCGGCGGCCTGGCGCCGCAGCTCCGGCACGGGCGTGCCCCGGCGTCCCTGCCGGCGCGCAGGGCCGAGCACGTAGAGGCGCCGCGTACGGCCGTCAGCTCCGATCGCGGCGCCGTTCCGTTCCGTGACCCATCCGAAGCCGAGCGGATCGGGCATGCACACGCCGCGCAAGCTCAAGCGTTGCGTGAGCTCCCTTGTCGCCAGCGCGTCTCCCGACGATATACCGCCGGCGGCCAGCACGACGGCGTCGCAACGCAGTCTGTCGCCGTCATCCAGCCCGACTAGGCACGCATCTTCTCGATGCATCAGGTCCGTCATGCGCGTGGCGGCCCGTACGGTGAACGGGATATCGAGCTGCGCTGCGCGCAGCGACGTTTCGAGCAACTTGTTCTCGAGCCATGCTCCCAGGGATCGCCGGTCCACGATTTCCTGTCCCGAACAGTCGGCGCCACGCCGTCGCAGCCAGTGGACGAAATCGTCCGGCT
>DASVDF010000076.1:0-24061 GCA_036381215.1 Woeseiaceae bacterium
AGCTCCGCGGCCATGGCCTGGCCGTCGCCGTAGAGCATGCGCGTCTGGTCGAGGAAGAAGAGTGCGTTCTCGATGCCGGAGAAGCCCGCGCCCTGGCCGCGCTTGATGACGACCACGTTCTTCGCCTTGTCGGCGTTCAGGATCGGCATGCCGTAGATCGGGCTCGACGGATCGGTGCGCGCCACCGGGTTCACGACGTCGTTCGCGCCGATGATGAGCGCCACGTCGGCGGTCGGGAATTCCGCATTGATCTCACTCTCGTCGTAGATGATGTCGTAGGGCACGCCCGCTTCCGCGAGCAGCACGTTCATGTGGCCCGGCATGCGGCCGGCGACCGGGTGGATCGCGAACTTGACGTCCACGCCGCGTTCCATCAGGAGCTGCGCGAGCTCCCAGACCTTGTGCTGCGCCTGCGCGACGGCCATGCCGTAGCCGGGCACGATCAGCACCTTGTTCGCGAACGCCATCATCACGCCGGCATCCTGCGCGTCGATCGGCTTCATGCTGCCCTCGACCGCGGTACCTGCAACGGCCGTATCCCCGAAGCCGGAGAACAGCACGTTCGCGAGGGAGCGGTTCATTGCCTTCGCCATCAGCCGCGTGAGCAGCGTGCCGGCGGCGCCGACCACGGTGCCGGCGATGATCATGGCGGCGTTCTGCAGCACGAAGCCTTCGAAGCCGACGGCGAGGCCGGTCAGCGCGTTGTACAGCGAGATCACGACCGGCATGTCGGCGCCGCCGATCGGCAGCGTCATCGTGATGCCGAGAGTAAGCGCGAGCAGGAAGAACAGCACCGCCCAGCCGACCTCGCCCTGCTGGGCGACGACGACGCCCGCGATCACGATGGTGATCGTGAGCAGCGCCACGTTCACCGCCTGCTGCCCGCCGAAGCGGACCGTGCGCTGCATGATGCCCTGGAGCTTCGCGAACGCGATCAGGCTGCCGCTGAAGGACACGGAGCCGATCAGGCCGCCAAGCACGGCGAGCACGCCGAAGCTCAGGTCGTGCTGGCCGCCGGCCATCAGCTCGACCGCCGCGATCGAGGCGGCCGCGCCGCCGCCCATGCCGTTGTACAGCGCGATCATCTGCGGCATGTCGGTCATGGCGACGCGCTTGCCGCTCACCCAGGCGAGCCCTCCGCCGATGGCCATGGCGACGATCATGAGGACATAGTTGCCCATGCCCGGGTAGAGGAAGGTGACGAGCGTCGCCACGAGCATGCCGGCGCCGGCCCACAGGATGCCGCCGCGCGCCGTCACCGGCGAGCTCATGCGCTTCATCCCGAGGATGAACAGGACGGCGGCGACGAAATAGCTGAGTTGGATGAGCCAGCGAGCGTCGAATCCGTCGGACATCAACGCTTCTCCTTGCTGCTCTTGAACATCTCCAGCATGCGCTCGGTGACGACGTAGCCGCCGACGGCGTTGCCCGCCGCGAGCACGACGCCGACGAAGCCGATCATGGTCTCGAGCGTCGTGTCCGCGCGCCCGAGCGCCACCATCGCGCCGACCAGCACGATGCCGTGCACGAAGTTCGAGCCGGACATGAGCGGCGTGTGCAGGATGACGGGCACGCGGCCGATCACCTCGTAGCCGGTGAATGCCGCCAGCATGAATATATAGAGTGCGATGAAGCCGTCGATCATTGGCCGATTCCCCCGATGGCCTTGCGCGTGGGCTCGTGCGTGATTTCGCCGTCGCGCGTGAGGACGGAGGCGGCGAACACCTCGTCGTTCCAGTCGATGGCGAGCTCACCGTCCTTCAGCGCCGGGCTGATGAAATTGAGCAGGTTGCGCGCGTACATGTCGCTCGCGTGCCGGCCGACGCTCGCCGGCAGGTTGACGGGGCCGACGATGCGGACGCCGTTCTCGTCCACGGTCTCGCCGGGCCGCGTGAGCTCGCAATTGCCGCCGGTTTCGGCCGCGAGATCGACGATGACCGCGCCGGCGCGCATCGCGCGCACGGCCGCGGCGGAGATGATCTTCGGCGCGGGCCGGCCCGGCACGGCCGCCGTCGTGATGACGACGTCGGAGGCCGCGATCTCCTTTTCCAGTGCGGCCTGCTGGCGCTCCTTTTCTTCCTGCGTCAGCTCGCGCGCGTAGCCGCCCTCGCCCTCGGCGCTCACGCCGGTGTCGATGAACTTCGCGCCAAGGGATTCGACCTGCTCGCGGGTCGCCGCGCGCACGTCGTAGCCCTTGACGACCGCACCGAGGCGCTTCGCCGTCGCGATGGCCTGCAGGCCGGCCACGCCGGCGCCGATGACGAGCACCTGCGCCGGGCGGATCGTGCCGGCGGCCGTCGTCAGCATGGGGAAGAACTTGTCGAGCGTCATCGCGCCGATCAGCGCCGCGCGGTAACCGGCGGCCGCTGCCTGCGAGGACAGCACGTCCATGCTCTGCGCGCGCGAGATGCGCGGGATCAGCTCCATCGCGAACGCGGTCAGTCGGTTCGCCCGGAGCGCGGCGACGAGATCGGGGTGCTGGTGGCCGTGCATCACCCCGGCCACCGCGGAGCCGGCGGCGAGTTTGCCGACCGCTTCCGGCGGCGGCGGCTGCACGGTGCAGAGCAGGCCCGCGCGGGCGAGCACCCCTTCCGCATCGGCGAACTCGACGCCGGGGTAATCCGTGTCGGCGAGCCGCGAGCCCGCGCCGGCGCCGTGCTCCATGACGACCGCCACGCCCGCCTTGATGAGCTTGGCGGTGACCTCGGGTGTCAGGGCGACTCGGGTCTCACCCGGCAACGTCTCCTTCAGGACACCGATGGTCAGCGGCATGGTACGGGTCTCCGGCTCACGTGCGGCGCAAGGCGCCTGGCCGGGTGCCCCACGGCACCCGGCACACACAAAGCGCGCATCATGACATAGCGGAAACCAATCGCAAACCGGCACTGGGCCTTGATGTTGCAGGACTATTTGTCGGTGACAACGGTCCTGCCGGCGTTCCCGCGAAATACTCCTGCAAGATCAAAGCGGATGGCCGTTGTTGCTTTTTGGCGGCCTTCCTGCAAATCTAGACAGCCGTGCACACGGAAGATCGTATGCGAATCGGCACCGCTGTCGACATTTCGCAACAGGTGCTCAGAACCGACGTAGCGGGCATGCCGCTCGAATGGATCGACTACCGCGAGGCGGTTCGGCTCTACCACACCCTGCAGGTCGCCTACGCCTGCGGCTCCCTTCTTTACACCGTGTTCGGCGGCACGAGCGCCCTTTCCGGCCGGCGCAGCGCCGTCGAGGTCAGCTCCATCATCGCGACAGTCGGCACGAGCCAGGGGCTCGCGTACGTGCGCGACGAGTACGTCCCGCCGCTCAACAACCGCACGCTGTTCAAGCGCGACGCGAACCTGTGTCTGTATTGCGCGATGCGCTTTCCGACGCGCGAGCTCACGCGCGATCACATCACGCCGCTGTCGAAGGGCGGCGGCGACACCTGGAACAACGTCGCGACCGCCTGCCGGCGCTGCAATAACCACAAGGGCGGGCGCACGCCGGAGCAGGCCGGCATGCAACTGGTTGCGGTGCCGTTCACGCCGACCTACGCCGAGTACATCTATCTCAAGGGCCGGCGCGTGCTCGCCGACCAGATGCAATACCTGCTCGCGCACATCCCGCGCACGAGCCCGCTGCACGCCCGTCTCTCCGATCACCTCTCCGAGCGCGCCCTCGACGCGTACTGATCCCGCCCGGGACCACGCACGTTTGCTCACTGGCCGGGGCCGGCCGCGTGTAGGAGCGCGCATCGCGCGCGGTGCGCGCTCCTACCGGAGGCTGCGTTTGGTCGTGCGGGCTCTGTGTTGCGGGGGTTCGGTGGCGCAGGCATCTGTTATGATGGCGGGCGGGTTCATGCGCCGCCTCGCCGATGCAATATCTGATCGATGCCAGCGTTTACGTTTTTCGTGCCTGGCACTCGATGCCTTCCGACCTGGTCGACGGCGACGGCAATCCGGTCAACGCGCTCTACGGGTTCTGCCGCTTCCTCGGGGATTTCCTGGAACGCGTGCGCCCCGCGCGAGCGGCCGTGCTTTTCGATGCATCGCTGAGCACGTCGTTTCGCAGCGAGCTGTATCCCGGTTACAAGGCGAATCGCGATCCGGCACCCGAGGAGCTGAAGCGGCAGTTCGCGTTGTGCCGCCGCTACACCCGCGCGCTCGGCGTCATGGAGTCCGCGCACCCGAGGTTCGAGGCCGACGACCTGATCGGCACGCTGGTGCTCGAGGGGCGCGCGGCCGGCGTGCCTTCCACGATCGTGAGCCGCGACAAGGATCTCGCGCAGCTCGTCGGCCCGAACGACGTGTTCTGGGATTTCTCCGGCAAGGGCCGTCTTGGCTACGAGCAGATCCCGGAAACGTTCGGCGTGATGCCGGAGCAGATCGCCGATTTTCTCGCGCTGGCGGGGGACGGCGTCGACAACATTCCCGGTGTGCCGGGGGTGGGCCGCAAAACGGCGGCGGCGCTGCTCGCGCACTTCGGCACTCTCGACGTGCTGTATGCGAATCTCGATCGCGTGTGCGACGTGAACTGCCGCGGCGCGAAGGCGCTGGGCGCGCGGCTGGCAGAGCATCGCGAAGCAGCGCTGCTCGCCCGCCGCCTGACCGGGATCGCGTGCGATGCCGAGTTCGAGCGCCCGCCCGGCGGAATCGCGGTGCGCAAGCCCGATCTCGGCGCCATCGCGGCTTTTTGCGACGAGGCCGGCTTTGGCATCGCGCTGCGTCGCCAGGCCGAGCGCATCGCCGATCTCGTCGCCGAGCGGCACGCACCGATGCGAGAGCTGCTGCCCGCACAAGCCTGAGTACGGCCGCGGAACGGGACACTAGAATCCTCGTGATGACGCTGATTCCGAACGAGCTCTGACCGTGCCCGACCGGGCGGCGATCCTGGCCGCGCTCGCCGGCGACGGGCTCCACGTCGATTCCCCCGGCCGCCTGCCTGCCGTATCGGGCGGCTCGCGCCTCGAGACGCGCGCGGGCCCGGTGTTCCTGAAGATCGCCCGGCAAGCCGAGAGCGACCGGCTGGAGGGAGAGGCCGACGGGCTGGCGGCGCTCGCGCGTGCCGGGGCGCTGCGCGTCCCCACGGTGCTGGCGTGCGGCACGGCCGGCGGCAGCGCGTTCCTCGCGCTCGAGTGGCTGGCGTTCGAGCCCGCGACGCCGGATGCCGGACGCGCGCTAGGGCGCGGGCTCGCCGCGCTGCACCGCGTCGCCGGCGAGCGCTTCGGCTGGCATCGCGACAACACGATCGGCGCGACGCCGCAGGTCAACACGCCGGACGATGACTGGATCGAGTTCTTCCGCGAGCATCGACTCCGGTTCCAGCTCGAGCTCGCCGCGCACAACGGCTACGGCGGCGCGCTGCAGGCCGAGGGCCGCGTGCTGCTCGAGCGGCTGGAGCGCCTCTTCGACGGTTACTCACCCCGGCCTTCGCTGCTGCACGGCGACCTGTGGGGCGGCAACTGGTCGGTCGTCGGCGGCGAGCCGGTCATCTTCGACCCGGCCGTGCACTATGGCGATCGCGAGTGCGATCTCGCGATGACGCGACTCTTCGGCGGCTTCGGGCGAGAGTTCTACGCGGCGTATGACGAAGCCTGGCCCCTCGAACCCGGGCACGAGCGGCGGCTCGCCCTCTATCAGCTCTACCACGTGCTCAACCACCTGAACCTGTTCGGCTCCGGCTACCTGGCGCGCGCCCGCGGGCTCATCCGCGCACTCGGTTGAAAGCCGCGGGGGACCGCGGTGCCCGGCCAGGCGGATGGGCGATCACAGGGCTTCGAACGCGCCGGTTTCCTCGACGACGTAGGGCTCTCCCAGGAAATCGGCATCGAAGACATAGAGCTTCGTGCCCTCCGGCGCCGTGAGCTCGGCGAACGCACCCTCGAAGCCGGGGAACGCCACGTGGCGCATGCCGTGCCGGTCGACGGCGGCGAGCAGCGCGTCCCGATCGTGGCACTTGAAGCAGAGCGAGGGACCCTCGAGCGCGATGCTCTCCGAGAGCCCGAGCGCCACGCCGTCGGCATCGAAGCGCATGTGCACCGTCGGCTCCTCGCGCAGGCGCAGCAGCACAGGCGCCAGCGGTGCCCAGAACCGCCCCGTGCGCGTCGCGTCCCGCACCGGCAGCGTCGCCTCGAACCATTTCCCGAGCAGCGAGTCGTGGAGCTGGTCGTCGAGGGGCGGTGAGAACGTGCGCGCTTCCAGCATCGTGATCATGTGGCCGTCCGGGTCCTTGAAGCCGAGCCGGTTGAACTCGTCGCGATCCGCTTTCAGGTACTCGAACTCGAACCCGTGATCGGCCATCGCCCGTGCGTGGCGCGCCACGTCCTCATGCACGAAGGTGAGCGCCGGGCTCTCGTGCTCGCGATCGTGCAGGCCGATGCACAGGTCGCCGTCGGTCACGACCGCGTAGCGGTGCGGCCAGACGTCGCCGATGGCGAGCTCGCTGAAGCCGAGCGCCTTGTAGAACGCAAGCGACGCGAGCAGGTCCGGCGCGCGAACGCTGAATTCCAGGAAGCGGCCGAGCTGGCTCATTGCGCGCCACCCGCGTGCCGGTCCGGCAGCGCACCCTGCGCCGCGAGCAGGCCGGCGAGAACCTCCACATGATCGGCCCGGTCGTTGAGGGCGGGCACATAGCGCAGCTCGCCGCCCCCCGATGCGCGAAACAGCTCGCCGTAGCGCAGCCGCACTTCCTCGAGCGTCTCCAGGCAATCCACGGCAAACCCGGGACAGACCACGTCCAGTTTCTGCATGCCTTGCTTCCCCCAGTCGGCAATCGTCTCGTCCGTATACGGCTCCAGCCACTTCTGCGTGCCCACGCGCGACTGGAACGCGAGCTCCCACTGCGCTTTCGGCAACGCCAGCGCATCGGCAACAAGCGCGGCCGTGCGGCGGCACTGCGCGAGATACGGATCGCCGCGCTCCACCATCCGCACCGGCAGCCCGTGAAATGAGAACAGGAGCCTGTCCCCGGTGCCGTGACGCGAGCGGAATTCGCGGATACTCGCCGCGATCGCCGCGACGTAGCCGGGATGCTGGTGGTACTCGTCGATGAAGGTGCAGGCCGGCACGCGGCGGCGCTGCCGCAGCGCGGCGGTCACCCGGTCGAACACGGCGCCGGTCGTCGAGCCGGAGTACTGCGGGAAGAGCGGCAGCACGACGAGGCGCTCCGCGCCGCGCTCGCCGAGGCGCGCGACGGCCTCGCCGATGGCGGGCCGGCCGTAGGTCATGCCGAGCTCGACCGGCACCGCTGCGCCCGCCGCCGCGAGGCGCCCTTCGAGCGCGCGCGCGAGCGCGAGCGAGTTGACGTAAAGCGGCGAGCCGTCCGGCGTCCAGATGCGGCGGTACATCTCGGCCGAGCGGGCGGGGCGCACGCGCAGGATGACGCCGTGCAGCACCGGCAGCCACAGCCAGCGCGGCAGGTCGACGACGCGCGGGTCGGAAAGGAACTCCGCGAGGTAGCGGCGCAGGGCCGCGGGCGTGGGCGCTTCCGGCGTGCCGAGGTTGACCAGCAGCACGCCCGGCGCGCCGGAGGGCGCGTCCGCCGCCGCCCGGCCGGATGGCGACGCCTCTTCCGGCGCTGCCTCGCCAGGGGGCGGATCGGGGCCCGCCGGCCCGGCCGGAGGCGCCATGCGACCGGCCGGCGCGGTCACGCTCCGCCGGCCGCGGCGGCTTCCAGGATGGCCGTGACCCCCATGCCGCCCGCCGTGCACACGGAGACGAGACCGCGGCCGCTGCCGCGCTGCTTCAGGAGCTTCGCGAGCGTGGCGACGATGCGTGCCCCGGTCGCGGCGAACGGATGGCCGAGCGCAACGCTGCCGCCCTTCACGTTGAGCCTGGCCCGGTCGAGCGCGCCGAGCGGACGGTTGCGGCCGAGCCGCTCGCGGCAGAATTCCGCGGATTCCCACGCCTTCAGCGTGGCGAGCGTCTGCGCCGCGAACGCTTCGTGGATCTCGTAGAAATCGAAGTCCTGCAGGGAGAGCCCGGCCGCATCCAGCATCTCCGGCACCGCGTGCACCGGCGCGAACAGCAGGTCGTCGCCGCCGACGTAGTCGACGGCCGCCACCCGGCAATGCGTGAGCCAGGCGGCGACCGGCAGGCCGCGCTCGGCGGCCCATTCCTCGGAGGCGAGCAGCACCGCCGCCGCGCCGTCGGTCAGCGGCGTGCTGTTGCCCGCGGTCATGGTGCCGCTGCCGCTCCGGTCGAACACGGGTTTCAGCGCCGCGAGCTTCTCGGCCGAGGTGTCCCGGCGGATGTTGTTGTCCTCGGCGACGCCCTGGAAAGGCACGACGAGGTCGTCGTAGAAGCCTTCGTCGTACGCTTTCGCGGCATTCCGATGGCTCCTGAGCGCGAGCGCGTCCTGGTCCTCGCGGGAGACGTGCCACGCTTTCGCGGTGCGTTCGGTGTGCTCGCCCATGGACAGTTTCGTGCGCGGCTCGACGACCGCGGGAAGGTCGGGTTTGAAATGCCGCGGACGCAGCCTGAGCCACGGTTTCAGCTTCTCGCCGAGGGAGCGGCCGCGGTGACTTTCCATCAGGATGGCGCGATAGGCGTCCGGGTAGACGATCGGCGCGTCGCTGATCGAGTCCGTGCCGCCGGCGATGCCGGCCTCGATCTGGCCCAGCGCGATCTTGTTGCCGAGCGCGATGCAGGCTTCGACGCTGGTGCCGCAGGCACGCTGCAGGTCGAAAGCCGGGGTAGTCGCGGCGAGGCCTGAGCCCAGCACGCTTTCGCGCGCCAGGTTGTAGTCGCGCGAGTGCTTGATGACGGCGCCGAGCGCCACGTCGCCGAGCTGCTCGCCCTCGAGCTCGAACTTCCTGACCAGCGCCGCGAGGGTCGCCGTCATCATGTCCTGGTTGGAGCAGCGCGCGTAGGCGGTATAGGCGCGGCAGAACGGGATGCGTACCCCGCCGATCACCGCGACCCGTCTTGCGCGTCCGTCGTGCAGCATGCCCCTCTCCATGCGCCGGGCGGCGATAACTGTACACTAGCCGATCTTTTTCCTGAACGCCGCTGCTCTTTCCGATGACGACGTTCGCTTCGAGCCGCTCATGGGTCGAGGAGGTGAGCCGCCTGCTCCGGCTCGCCGGGCCGCTCATGGTCAACAGCCTGTCGATCGCCGGCATCCAGTTCGCGGATGCGGTGATGGCGGGGCGGCTCGGCGCGCGCGCACTGGCGGCCGTGGCCGTTGGCGCGAGCACCTGGTTCCTCGGCTTCATGGTATGCCTGGGCCTGCTCATGGCGATCTCGCCCATTGCCGCGCGCCACTACGGCGCGGGCGAATCGGAGCTGATCGGCCGCTATACACGGCAGGGCATCCTGCTCGCCGTGCTGCTGGGGCTCGGCGTGATCGGCGCCGCATATGCCTTCACCGGTCCTCTGCTGGCGGCGATCGGTGTCGATCCGGGCTTCCGCGGGCTCACCGTGGACTACGTGCACGCGATCGCGCTCGGCGCGCCGGCGATCTGCATCTTCCTCGCCCTGCGCTTCACCACCGAAGGCATCGGCTACACCACGCCGCTCATGTACCTGTCGCTGTTCGGGCTCGTCTGCAACGTGTTCCTGAACTGGGTGTTCATCTACGGCAAGTTCGGCGCTCCCGCCCTCGGCGCCGTCGGCGCCGGCGTCGCGAGCGCGATCACCATGTGGCTCATGATGCTGGCGCTCCTCGCCTTCGTGTACCGCCACCCGCGCTATCGGCCGCTGTGCATCTTCGCGCGCGTGCCGCGGCCGCGCGGCGCGGTGCTGCGCGAGATCGTGGCGCTCGGCGCGCCGATCGCGATCAGCATCACGGCGGAGGCCGGCCTGTTCTCCGCCGTCTCCATCCTGGTCGGCACGCTCGGCGCCGACATCACGGCCGCGCACCAGATCGCGATCAATTTCGCGAGCACCACCTTCATGGTGCCGCTCGCGCTCTCGGCAGCCACCACGATCCGCATCGGCCACGCGCTCGGCGCCGGCAATGCCGCCGCCGCGCGCTACAGCGGGCGCATCGGCATCTCGGCCTGCGCGGCGTTCATGACGCTCTCCGCGCTCGGGATGCTGCTGTTCCGCGACGCCGTCGTCACGCTTTACACGAGCGACCCCGGGGTGCGCACCATCGCCATCAGCCTGCTGCTGATCGCCGCGATCTTCCAGATCGCCGACGGCATCCAGGTCGGCGCCGCCGGGGCGCTGCGCGGCTACAAGGACACGCGCGTGCCCATGGTGATCACCGCCTTCGCGTACTGGGTGCTCGCCTTTCCGCTCGCGTGGCTCGCCGCGGTCGTCTATCGCGCGCCGCCCGCCTGGATCTGGGGCGGCTTCGTGGTGGGGCTCTCGGTCGCCGCCATCCTGCTGAGCGCCCGTTTCCTGCGCGTCTCACGCACCGCCGTCGAGGAGTCCGACGGCGTCCTCGAGGTTGCGGAGCACCCGTAGCGGCCCGCCCGGCGGGCGGGCTCAGCCCTGGCCGAAAGTCAGGCTGTCGCCGGCGAGGTATTCCTCTTCCTCGGGCGTGTTCTTGCGCCCGAGCAGCTTGTTGCGGTGCGGGAAGCGGCCGAAGCGCTCGATGATGTCGCGGTGCAGCTCCGCGAACTGCGCGATAGTTTCGAACGTCTCGCGGTAGGTGGGCGAGACGGCTTCCGCGAGCTTCCTGAAGATCTCGACGGATTTCGCCTGCACCTTGCGCGATTCGGCGTGCTGCATCGGCATGTAGAAGAACACCCGCTGGATCGGCGTGAGCCCCTTGTCCCTCTTCTCCATCGCGCCTTCGATGCAGAGCTTGAGCGCGATCTTGTCCTTCGCGAACGCCGCGGCCGTGCCGCGGTGGATGTTGCGCCGGAACTGGTCGAGCAGCAGGATCAGGGCAAGCCTTCCCGCCGGCCCGCGGGCCCAGTGGTCGAGAGCCCCGCGCGACGCGTCGTCCACGTCGGCCGCGAAATCCCGCTCGATCTCCTGGTCGAACACCGGGTCCTCGCCGAACCAGGTCTCCATGCGGCCGTCGATCTGCGGCGCGGTGAGCTCGTGCTCCTTGAACCAGAACGTGAGCACGCGTTCGATGCGGACCTGGTCTTCGTCGGTTATCGTCGCGTCCAGGCTTTCGCTCAGGAGCTTGACTGGCATGGTTTCCGGTCCGATGAGGGCGTCCACGCATTATAGAACGATCTTCCCGGCCGTCCTTGCCGCCCTGCTCGCTGCCTGCGCGGCACCCGAACCCCTGCGCGTCGAGCTCGAGCTCGAGGGCGGCGAGTGGCGCCTGATCGGCGCGAGCTGGCGCCGGCGCTGAGCCGGGCCGCGCCTGGTTGCGCGGGTAACCGTCCGCACTTGTGGAATTCCTGCCGCGCTTCCTTATACTGGAGTCCTCGGGCTGTCACACACATCCAACCGATCGGCGCGACGCTGGCGTCGATCCTGCGCGCGAGCGCGCATCGCCCACCGAGGCGGGCAGCGAAGGCAGCACCTCGGCGTCACTGAGTACGCCGGCTCACGAATTTTGCATCGAGGCCCAAGCTCCGGCGGCGGAGCAGGCCATGGCCCGGCTGTCGACGACGGCCGCGTCGGTGCGCGCAGGTGCTTCGTAACGACATGACGACCAGGGGACTCTACGATCCGGCCTTCGAGCGCGATAGCTGCGGCTTCGGCCTGATCGCCAATCTCGACGACAACCCGAGTCACCGGGTGGTGGAGACGGCGATCGGCGCGCTGGCGCGGCTCACGCACCGCGGTGCCGTCGCGGCCGACGGGAAGACCGGCGACGGCTGCGGCATTCTCATGAAAGCGCCGCTCCCGTTCCTGCGCGCGCTCGCCGCGGAGAGCGGCATCGCGACCGCGGAGCGGTTTGCCGCCGGCACCGTCTTCCTGTCCCGGGACGAGCACCGTGCCGCCGAGGTCCGCGGTCTCATCGAGCGCGCGCTCGTCGATTGCGAGCTCGAAGTCGCCGGCTGGCGCGCCGTGCCGGTCGAGCCCTCCGCCTGCGGCCAGGCGGCGCTCGCCACGCTGCCGCGCATCGAGCAGGTGTTCGTCAATGCCCCGCCGGGCATGCAGCGGGCGCATTTCAACCGGCGGCTGTTCCTCGCCCGGCGCCGCGCCGAGCGGCACATGGCCGCCGTGGACCGGGCTGCCTACGTCGCGACCCTCTCGTCCACCACGCTCGGCTACAAGGGTATGGTGATGCCGGAGGCGCTGCCGCGCTTCTATCCCGATCTCACCGACCCGCGGCTCGAGACCTCGGTGTGCCTGTTCCACCAGCGCTTCTCGACCAATACGCTGCCGCAGTGGCGGCTCGCGCAGCCGTTCCGCTTCCTCGCGCACAACGGCGAGATCAACACCATCCAGGGCAACCGCAACTGGGCGATCGCACGCGCTGCGAACTTCCGTTCCGACTACCTGCACGACATCTCCGAGCTCGAGCCGATCGTCTCGCTCGAGGGCTCCGATTCGGAGAGCCTCGACAACATGCTCGAGGTCTTGCGCGCCGGCGGCATGGACGTGCTGCAGGCCATGCGCATCCTCATGCCGCCGGCCTGGCAGAACGTCGATGCGCTCGATCCCGACGTGCGCGCGTTCTACGAGTTCTGGGACTGCCACATCGAGCCGTGGGACGGGCCGGCTGGCATCGTGCTCACCGACGGCCGCTATGCCGCGTGCTGCCTCGACCGCAACGGTTTGCGGCCGGCACGTTACGTGATCACGAAGGACCGGCACATCACCATCGCCTCCGAGATCGGCGTCTACGACTACGCTGCCTCCGAGGTCGTCGAGAAGGGCCGCCTCGGCCCCGGCGAGATCCTGGCCGTCGACCTGCGCAACGGCCGGCTGCTCCGGACGGACGACGTGCACCAGGAGCTCAAGGGCCGCGCGCCGTACAAGAAGTGGCTGAAGAAGGGGCTGCGCTACCTCGATTCCGAGCTGGTCGACCGGCACATGGCCGCCGAGCCGATGGACCCGGGCACGCTCGCGAGCTACCAGAAGATGTTCAACCTGAGCCGCGAGGAGCTCGCCGAGATCGTGGCCGTGCTCGCGAAGGCGGAGCAGGAGGCGGTCGGCTCGATGGGCGACGACACGCCGATGCCCGTGCTCTCGCGCCAGGTGCGCTCGCTGTTCGACTACTTCCGCCAGCAGTTCGCGCAGGTGACGAACCCGCCGATCGATTCGTTGCGCGAGCGCATCGTCATGTCGCTGCAGACGACCATCGGCCGCGAGGGCAGCCTGTTCGACATCGGTCCGGAGCACGCCGAGCAGGTCGTGATGAACTCGCCGATCCTGTCGCAGCGCAAGCTGCGCCAGCTGCTCGGGCCCGGCATGTTCGCCGACCGCTACGCGTTCGTGGACCTGAACGCGCCGGAGACGCAGCCGCTGCCCGAGGCGCTCGACCGGATCTGCGCGGAAGCGGAGGCCGCGGCGCGCGAGGGCATGCTGGTCATCATGCTGAGCGATCGGTACCTGAAGCCGGGCCTGCTGCCCGTGCACGCGCTGCTCGCGACCGGCGCGGTGCACCATCACCTCGTGGCAAAGCACCTGCGCTGCTCGGTGAACATCGTGGTGGAGACCGGTGTGGCGCGCGACCCGCACCATTTCGCCTGCCTCATCGGCTACGGCGCGACGGCGGTCTATCCCTATCTCGCCTACCAGAGCCTGCACGCGCTCGCGCAGCGCGGCAACGTCGACCGTCACCAGCAGCTCGGCCGCAGCTACCGCCGCGGCATCCGCAAGGGGCTGTTCAAGATCATGTCGAAGATGGGCATCTCCAGCGTGTCGAGCTACCGCGGGGCCCAACTCTTCGAGATCGTCGGGCTGCACGACGAGGTGGTGGAGAAGTGTTTCTGCGGCACCGCGAGCCGCATCCAGGGTGCGAAATTCGAGGACCTTCAGGACGACCAGCGCGCGCTCGCGCACCTGGCGTGGGAGCCGCGGCTGCCGCTCCGCCAGGGCGGGCTGCTCAAGTACATGCACGACGGCGAGTACCACTGCTTCAACCCCGACGTCGTCGCGACGCTGCAGTCGGCCGTGCGCACCGGCGACTTCGCCCGCTACATGGAATACGCGAAGCTGGTAAACGAGCGCCCGGTCGCGACGTTGCGCGACCTGTTCAAGCTGAAGCCCGCGGGCCCGCGCGTGCCGCTCGACGAGGTGGAGCCCGCGGAGGCGATCTTCCCGCGCTTCGACAGCGCCGGCATGTCGCTCGGCGCGCTCTCGCCCGAGGCGCACGAGGCGCTGGCGATCGCGATGAACCGCCTGGGCTCGCGCTCCAACTCGGGCGAGGGCGGCGAGGACCCGGCGCGTAACGGCACGGAAAGACGCTCGAAGATCCGGCAGATCGCCTCGGGCCGTTTCGGCGTCACGGCCGATTACCTCGTCAACGCCGAAGTCATCCAGATCAAGATCGCGCAGGGAGCGAAGCCCGGCGAGGGCGGCCAGCTGCCCGGCCACAAGGTCAACGAGATGATCGCGCGTCTGCGCTTCGCGAAGCCCGGCGTCGGCCTGATCTCGCCGCCGCCGCACCACGACATCTACTCGATCGAGGACCTGGCGCAGCTCATCTTCGATCTGAAGCAGGTGAATCCGCAGGCGCTCGTGTCCGTGAAGCTCGTCGCCGAGCCCGGCATCGGCACGATCGCCGCGGGCGTCGTGAAGGCCTATGCCGACCTCATCACCGTCTCGGGCTACGACGGCGGCACCGGCGCGAGTCCGCTCTCGTCCGTGAAGTACGCCGGCAGTCCTTGGGAGCTCGGGCTTTCGGAAGTGCACCAGGTGCTGCGCGCCAACGACCTGCGCCACAAGGTGCGGCTGCAGACCGACGGCGGCCTGAAGACCGGGCTCGACGTGGTGAAGGCCGCGCTCCTCGGCGCGGAAAGCTTCGGCTTCGGTACGGCCCCGATGATCGCGCTCGGCTGCAAGTACCTGCGCATCTGCCATCTCAACAACTGCGCCACCGGCATCGCGACCCAGAACAACGTGCTCCGCAGCGAGCATTTCACCGGGCTGCCGGAGATGGTCATGAATTTCTTCCGCTTCGTCGCGGAGGAGCTCCGGATGCTGATGGCCGGTCTCGGCGTGCGCTCGCTCGCCGAGCTGATCGGCCGCGTCGACCTGATCGAGCTCGCGCCCGGTGAAACGCGGCGCCAGCAGCAGCTCGACCTTTCCCGCATCGTCTCGACCGCGGGGCTCGCGACCGACGTACCGCAGTTCTGCATCGACGAGCGCAACCGGCCGTTCGACCAGGGCGAGCTCGCGGAGCGCATCGTGGAGGAGGTCCTGCCCGCGATCGAAGCGGGCACCGGCGGATCGTTCGCGTACGAGATCCGGAATTTCAACCGCTCGATCGGCGCGCGGCTGTCCGGCGAAATCGCGCGGCGCTATGGCGCGAAAGGGGCGGCGAACGCGCCGGTGGACATCCGCCTCGGCGGCACGGCCGGGCAGAGCTTCGGCGCGTGGAACGTTCCGGGGCTCAATCTCACGCTCGCGGGCGACGCGAACGATTACGTCGGCAAGGGCATGAGCGGCGGCCGCATCGTGATCCGGCCTCCGGAGGGCTCGCAGTGCGTCGCGCGCGACACCGTCATCGTCGGCAACACCTGCCTGTACGGCGCGACCGGCGGCCAGCTCTTCGCCGCGGGCACGGCCGGCGAACGCTTCGCCGTGCGCAACTCGGGCGCCATCGCGGTCGTCGAGGGCGTCGGCGATCACTGCTGCGAGTACATGACGGACGGCATGGTGGTCGTGCTCGGCCGCACCGGCATCAATTTCGGGGCGGGGTTCACCGGCGGCTTCGCCTACGTGCTCGACCTCGATCGCGACTTCGTCGACCGTTACAACCACGAGCTCATCGACATCCACCGGCTGACGCCGGAGAGCATGGAGGCCCACTGGCATCACCTGCGCGCGATGATCGCGCTGCACGTCGAGCTCACCGGCAGCGAGTGGGGTGGCGAAATCCTCGACGACTTCCGCACCTGGCTGCCGAAATTCTGGCTGGTGAAGCCGAAGGCGGCGGAGCTCGGCTCGCTCATCCAGTCCCTGAGGCAGGCGGCGTAGCGCGATGTCGAAGCATCCCCTGCAATACCTGGAAGTGCCGCGCCGCGATCCGCAGAAGGATCCCGCGGAGGCGCGCATCAAGCACTACCGCGAGATCTACGGCCATTACGACGCCGCCGATGCCGCGAGCCAGGCGGGGCGCTGCATCGCCTGCGGCAATCCGTACTGCGAATGGCAGTGCCCGGTGCACAACTACATCCCCGACTGGCTGAAGCTGATCGAGGAAGGCAAGCTGTTCCAGGCCGCGGAGCTCTCGCACCAGACGAACTCGCTGCCCGAGATCTGCGGGCGCATCTGTCCGCAGGACCGGCTGTGCGAGGGGGCGTGCACCCTGAACGACGGTTTCGGCGCGGTGTCGATCGGTGCCATCGAGAAATACATCACCGACGAGGCGCTGAAGCAGGGCTGGCGGCCCGACATGACGCACGTGCTCGATACCGGCAAGCGCGTCGGCATCGTCGGCGCCGGGCCGGCGGGCCTCGCCGCCGCGGACGTGCTGGCGCGGCTCGGCATCCGCTCGGTGGTCTACGACGCGTACAGCGAGATCGGCGGCCTGCTCACGTTCGGCATCCCGCCCTTCAAGCTGGAGAAGGAGGTCGTCCGCAAGCGCCGCGAGATCATGGAGGGCATGGGCATCCGCTTCGTGCTCGGCACGCGCGTCGGTGAGGACCTGCCGTTCGCGCAATTACTCGACGAGTACGACGCGGTGTTCCTCGGCATGGGCGCCTACGAGGCCGTGCAGGGCGATTTCCCCGGGCTCGACCTGCCCGGCGTGCACGAGGCGCTGCCGTATCTCATCTCCAACGTCTACCGTGAGCTCGGGATGGACGGCGCCGAACGGCCGTGGATCGATCTCGCCGGCAAGCACGTGGTCGTGCTCGGCGGCGGCGACACCGCCATGGACTGCAACCGCACCGCGCTGCGCCAGGGCGCCGCGAGTGTCACCTGCGCGTACCGCCGGGACGCGGCCAACATGCCGGGCTCGCGCCGCGAGTTCGACAACAGCCGCGAGGAAGGCGTCGCATTCCTGTTCAATCGGCAGCCGATCGCCATCTCGGGAAGCGGGAAGGTGGAAGGCGTCGTGCTGGTCGAAACGCGCCTCGGCCCGCCCGACGCGAGCGGCCGGCGCGTACCCGAGGCGGTGCCCGGCAGCGAGCAGCGCATCGACGCGGACGCCGTACTCGTCGCTTTCGGCTTCCGGCCGAATCCGCCGGCCTGGTTCGAAGGGTTCGGCATCGAGTGCCTGCCGAGCCGCCGGGTGCGCGTCAAAACGCATGGTGAGCACCCTTTCCAGACCACGAACCCGAAGGTCTTCGCCGGCGGCGACATGGTGCGCGGCGCCGACCTCGTCGTCACCGCCGTTTTCGAAGGCCGCGAGGCCGCGAAGAGCATCGCCGCGTTCCTGGAAAACCGCTAGGGAAGCGGCTTCCCCGGCGACAGGCGGTCAGGCGCGCGCCCGCAAGTGGCCGGAGCCTTCCGCGCCGGGGAGTGGGCCGGCCACCGTGCGCTTGGAGAAACTGCCGGTGACCAGCAGGCTGTAGTCCTCCTCCTCCAGGAGCTCGACCCGGTTGCGGCCGCGCACCTTGGCATCGTACAGGGCCTGGTCGGCGAGCTGCAGCGCGCCGCGCGGTCTGCGCCCGGGAGCCGGAGCGAGCGCCGCCACCCCGACGCTGATCGTCACCCTGCTCCCCTCACCGCCGCGATGCTCGATGGCCAGCTCGGCCACCGCCCTGCGCATGCGCTCGGCGACCTGCACGGCCTGCGGTGCCTGCACGTCGTCCAGTACCACGACGAATTCTTCCCCGCCATAGCGCGCGAGCAGGCCGCGCGAGCCCCCGGCGTTCGCCTGCAGCGCCTGCGCCACGCGCCGCAGCGCGCGGTCACCGGCCTGGTGTCCGTAGCGGTCGTTGTAGGCTTTGAAATGATCGACGTCGACGAGCAGCACGGCGATCGTGCGCTGCGCATCCATCGCCTGCCGCCACAGGCCTGCAAGATGCTGGTCGAACACGCGGCGGTTCTTGGTGCCGGTCAGGGCGTCGTGTTCCGCGAGCTCCGCGATCAGCCGGCCTTCGAGGAAGCTCTTGCGGAACCGTTCATCGAGCTGCAGGGCAGCGACACTGCTGGCGCCCGTGAGCACCAGCAGGAACGCGCAGGTATAGACGAAAAGTTTGAGCGGCAGCCCGAAGACCGCGGCTGAGACCATGAACGAAGCGATCGCGCCCGCTATCGCAAACGATGCCGGCCGGACAGCAAGCCCGATGAAGAAGAACGGCCCGACGACCATGAGCGGCATGGCCATCAGCGTTTCGAACTGCCCGTGCGCCGCCATCCGCGTGATGAGAACGGCCGCGAGCGCGTTACGTACGGGCACGACGATCCCGGCGACCGGCAGGTACAGGCGATCGAGCCGGGAGCTGCAAGCGATGATCGCGAGCCCGGCGGAGGCGAGCAGCACCACCGCAAGCGCAAGCAGATGACCTTGACCCGTGTGGCCCTGGAGCGTTCTCCCCGCGAGGCAGAACAGCGACAGCACCGCGCCGAGAATGCACGTCACCCTGATGAGCGAGCGCATCTCGACGAAACGCATTCGCACGTACTCCGACTCGAGGCGCGGCTCGAAGCGCCGGCGCGTCTCCCCGCGTTGCAGCTCCGCCGCATACGGCGAATCCGCGGAAGCGCCGCTCTGGGGCTGGGGCAGGCTCGGCATGAGTGCCACAATACGTCGGCGACCGCCCCTGCGATGTGACCGAATGCGCGGAAACGCCGCGAATCAGCGGCTCGCGGGCGCGGCGGGGAGGCGGATCTCGAAGGTGACGCCGCCCTCGACGTTGGCGGCGGTGATCGCGCCGTCATGGCCGACGGCGATCAGGCGTGCGATGAACAGCCCGAGCCCCAGGTGGCGCGTCTCGCCTTGCGGCCGCACCGACACCATGGAATCGAACAGCTGCTCGCGCATGCGCTCGGGAAGCGGCGGGCCCGGATTCGTCACGGAGAGCGCGTAATCGTCATCCCGCCGGGACAGCGCGATGCGGATCTCGTCGCCGCCTGCGCTGAAGCCCACCGCGTTGTCGACGAGCTTGTCGAGCATCTGCACGACGAGCTCCGGCGAGCCATGGAAAGGTGCGTTCTCGACCGACCGTTCGAAACGGAAACGCCGCGACGGCCACGCGCTCGCGTACGCGTCGACGGCGGACGCGAGCACGCGGGCGAGATCGAACGGCTCGGGCTCTGCGTGCTCGATAAGCTCCTCGACGCGGCTCGCCTCGCTCATCGCGCCGAGAATCTTCTGCAGCCGCTCGGCACCTTCGCGCGCGCGTCCGGTGTACACGGCCGCGTCGTCGGTCAGCGGCTCGTGCTCCAGGTTCTCGAGGGAGGAGGTCACGATCGTGAGCGGCGTGCGCATCTCGTGCGAGAGCTTGGAGGCGAGTGAGCGCAGGTAGGCATTGTATTCGCCGAGCTGGCGCAGCACGCGCGAGAAGCTGCGCGACAGATCGCCGATCTCGTCACGGGCGCCGCCGCTCGGAAGCTCCGCCCGGACCTCGTCGCGATCGAGCGCGTGCAGCGCGGCAAAGCTCAGGCGGCGAATGCGCAGCGACAACCAGCTCGCGTAGCCGAGCAGGCCGGCGGCTGCGACCAGCGAGGCGATGAGCGTGATGTTCATCAGCCGCCCGAGCACGCGATTCGTGAGGCTTAAGATCGCGTCGGTGCCCTGCTGCAGCACGACGACGCCGGTCTGCACCGTGCCGGCCCAGACCGGCTGCGCGACGGCGACCACCGCGCGGCCCGAGCTCGAGGCGCGGAACCAATCCGTCGCCCGCTGGCCGCCGAGCGCCGTCTTGACGTACGCCTGCTGCTCGCGGCCGGAAGGGGCCGGCTCGACGAGCTCCGGGGCGTCGCCGGATTCGAGCAGCAGGTCATACAGGCGGCGCGTCCAGCCGGCAACGGCCATCGCGTCGCCGGCGGCGTCGTCAGGCGTGAGGCTGCCTGCTTCGGCGAGGCGCCAGCCGGCCGCGTCGGTGACGATGAGGCGCAGCCCCGGCTGGAGATAGCCGGACGTGACGCTCTGCAGCAGCGGCGAGCCGGTGACCAGCCGCGGCGGCTCGCCGCCCGGGAAGGTCGCGACGCGCGTGCCGGCGGCGCCGGGCCGGTCCACGTCGGTGATCACCACGCCCATCGCGCCGCCGACGAGCTCGCGCGGCAGTCGTGCCTCCAGGCGATACCCGCCCGGCCTGTCCTGCCAGTGCGCGGCGATACGCGTCTCCTCCACCGAGCCGCTGCCATCCTCGCGCCGGGCGATCAGGGCGCCCGGCGCTTCCGGGGCAAGGGCATACACGGTACGCACACGATCCTGCAGGCTCACGACCTCGATGCGGTCGGCGTAGGCCGAATCGGCCGGCTCGCGCGCCGCGTAGACGACGTTGCCGTCGTGGACGTCGACATAAAGAAAGACGTACTGGCGCCAGGCGCCGAGGACGTAGTGTGCGAACGCGCCCTCGCCGAGCGCGACCAGCGAATCGCCCGGCAACAACCAGTCGTCGAAATAGCCGTCGATCAGCGGCGCGCCGGCGAGCGCGTGCGCGTAGAGCTGTCCCTCGCGCCATGCTGCCGGGTGACCGTCTACCAGGAACTCGCGCGGGAATTGCGCCAGCGCATCCGCGATCGCCTGCGCCGTGCCCGCGAGCATCCGCTGCTGCCCCTCGCGCAGCGCGCTCTCGGTCTCGCGCACGAACTGGATCCCGGCCCACGGCAGCACCAGCGTGAGCAGGCTGACGAGCAGCAGCTGCCGCCTGAGATTCATACCGGTGGCAGCTTGCCGTGGGGGCGACATCGGGCGTTCGGTCTCGCGCGATGCGCGCTCCTGCGGGGGGCGTGCGGCATCGCGGTCAGTCGCCGCGCCAGCGGTAGCCCATGCCGTAGACCGTCTCGATGGCGTCGAAGGCGGGATCGATGGCGGCGAACTTGCGGCGGATGCGCTTGACGTGCGACGTGATGGTGTTGTCGTCGAGCACGGCACGCGCGGCATCCATGAGCTGCTGCCGGTTCTTGACGTGCCCCGGATAGCGCGCCAGCGCGTGCACGATCCAGAACTCGGTGAGCGTGAGCCCGACCGGCTGCTCGCGCCAGCGCGCCACCATGCGCTCGACGTCCATCTCGAGCGGCCCGCGCGTCATGCGCTGTGCGCCGCTGTCCGGGTTGCGCAGCGCGTCGAGCCGGCGGAACAGCGCCGCGATGCGTGCCATCAGGTGCGGCAGGCCGATGTCCTTCGTCAGGTAATCGTCCGCGCCGAGCCGGAGGCCCGACACGGCATCGAATTCGCTGTCGCGTGCGGTCAGGAAAATGATCGGCAGGTCCGGAGACATGCTGCGCAGCTCGCGACACAGCTCGAAGCCGCCCTCGACCTCGTCCGCGAGGCTCACGTCGATGACGACGAGATCGGGCAGCCGTGCGGAGAATGCATCGAGCGCCGGGCGGCGCGCCGCGTAAGCGTCGACGGCGTAGCCCTCGCGGCGGAAAGCCGCCGCGTAGTTCTCACGGATGGCGGCTTCGTCCTCGACGATCGCGATGCGCCTGGGCACGGAAACTCCTGCAACGGCCGGCGCCACAATGTGCCACATTGCGCCGTTCGTTTGCCACGTCCCCGCCCGCGCGCCGCCGCACCGCCATGTTCGAATCGCGGCAAAAGGGAGGACGACCATGGCGACGACGATCCTGACCGACCACGTTCCGCCCGCACCGGCACAGCGTGCGGCGCGTAGCTTTCCCGCCGCGGCGCGCCGCTGGCGCGCGGCCGCAGTGCTGGGCGTGCTGCTGCTGCACGTGATCGCGACGGCAGCGTTCGGCCAGGGCCTGCCCGAGCAGCCGCTGTCGCCCTCGCAGATGCAGAGCGGCAGCCTGCTGCTCGCCATGCGCGACGGCTACGAGGTCGCGACCCGCATCAACACCGACGTCGAGATCCGCGTGAGCGGACCCGTCGCGCGCACCACCGTGCGCCAGGAATTCAGGAACGACGGTGCCGAGTGGGTCGAAGCCGTGTACGTGTTCCCGCTGCCCGACCAGGCCGCCGTGGATCGCCTGCGCCTGCGCATCGGGGAGCGCTACATCGAGGGCGAGATCCGCGAAAAGGAACAGGCGAAGAAAGAATACGAGGCCGCAAAGGCCGCGGGACAGCGCGCCGGCCTGGTCGAGGCGCAGCGCGCGAACCTGTTCACGACGCACCTCGCGAACGTGGCGCCCGGCGCCACCATCATCGTCGAGATCGAGTACCAGGAGCGCGTCGCTTTCGACGACGGCGCGTTCACGCTCAGGTTCCCGACGACCCTCACGCCACGCTACATACCGGGCTCGCCGCTGCCCGACAAGCAGGGCTCCGGCTGGTCCGCGGACACGGACCGCGTGCCGGATGCCTCTCTCATCACGCCGCCGGTCGTGACGTCATCGGCAGCCCACCGCCTGACGCTGCACGCGACGATCGACATCGGTGTGCCCCTGGAGCACATCGTGAGCCGCTATCACCCGGTGAGGATCACGGCCGAAGGGGGCGCGCGCTATTCCGTCGAGCTCGCCGGGAGCGACGTGGCCATGGACCATGACGTCGAGCTGTCCTGGCGGCCGGTGCCGAGCAAGCTGGCGCGTGCCAGCCTGTTCGCAGAAAAGATCGACGGCCTGCCGCACTACCTGTTGATGATGCTGCCCCCGAGCGACATGGCGGCCGCAGTGCCGGCCGTCCCACGCGAGATGATCCTCGTCATCGATACTTCGGGCTCGATGCACGGGGTCTCGCTGGAGCAGGCGAAGAAAGCGCTGTCGTTCGCGCTCGACGATCTCGGCGCGAGCGATCGCTTCAACGTCATCCAGTTCAATTCGGTAACTGAGGCCCTGTACCAGACGAGCGTTCCGGCGACGCCGGACAACGTCGCTCGCGCCCGGGCCTGGGTCGCCGGGCTCCAGGCGAACGGCGGCACGGAGATGCGTCCGGCGCTGTTGCGCGCGCTGCGCCAGCCCGCGCGGGAGACGCACCTCCGGCAGGTCGTCTTCATCACCGACGGCAGCGTCGGCAACGAAGCAGAGCTCTTCTCGCTGATCGAGGCGGAGCTCGGCGCGGCTCGCCTGTTCACCGTCGGCATCGGCTCCGCGCCGAACGGCTGGGTCATGCGCAAGGCGGCGGAGGCCGGGCGCGGCACGTTCACGACCGTGAGCGCGCTGCACGAGGTGAACGAGAAGATGCACGGCCTGTTCGAGAAGCTCAAACAGCCGCAGGTGACGGACATCACCGTGAGCTGGCCCGGCACGGACGCCGAGGCGTATCCCTCCGCGGTGCCCGACCTGTACGCGGGTGAGCCGGTCGTGGTCACGGCGCGGTTGCCGGTCGAGCCACGGGCCGGCGACCTCGTGCGGATCACCGGCCGCTCGCCCGGCGGCGAATGGAGCGAAACGCTGCCGCTGGCGGCGGCGGCCGGCCATCCCGGCATCGGCGCGGAATGGGCGCGGGCGCGCATCGCGGATCTCCTCGATCGCGAGCGGCGCGGCGGGGACGATGAGCGCTTCCGCGCCGGCGTGGTCGAGACGGCGCTCGCGCATCACCTCGTCAGCAAGTACACGAGCCTGGTCGCGGTCGACAAGACGCCGGTGCGCCCGGCGGCAGACGGCCTGCAAAAGGAACAGGTGCCGAACCTGCTGCCGTATGGCCAGAGCACGGATGCGATCTTCGGGTTCCCGGCGACCGCCACCGGCTGGCAGGCGCACTTCGCCGCCGGTGCGGCGCTGGTCCTGCTCGGCCTCGGCGCTTGCGCGGCGCTGCGGAGGAGGACTGGCGATGCGGTGCGGGCGCGTTAGGCTCGGGCCCGGAGCCGTGGCGGTGAGCGCCATCCTGTGCCTCGGTTTCTGGCAGCTCGGCCAGGGCGCCTACATCCCGGCGAAGGCCTGGGTGGCGCAGGAGCTCATGCAGCGTGCGTGGCACCGGGCGGAAGCCGGCGAGGCGCAGCCCGCGCCCTGGCCCTGGGCCGATACCTTTCCGGTGGCCCGGCTGACGGCCCGCGGCGGGCAGGTGGATCTCATCGTCCTGTCCGGCGGCT
>DASVDF010000077.1:0-13778 GCA_036381215.1 Woeseiaceae bacterium
GCCCTCGATGTCGGTGACCGGCAGCGCCTCGCCGAACGTCGCGACCGGCAGTTTCCAGAGCTGCCGCGAGCCGGAGCGATCCGACGCGAAATAAAGGAACTTGCCGTCGCGGCTCCAGCGCGGCGCCGCGGCATCCGAGCCTGGGATGGTCAGCGGTCGCGACTCGCCGCCGGCCCTCGCGACGACGTGGACCCGGCCGAGGAGCGTGAAGGCCACGTGGCGTCCGTCAGGCGATATCGCCGGACGACCCACGTCGTGTATGCGCTCCACGTCGTCGAGCGTGACAGGTCGGCGCTCCGCCGCGGCGGCCGGCACGGCCGCGGCGGCGGCGAACGCGAACGAGAGTGCAACGAAACGTCGGTACGAGAGCGGACCGGCGGGTCCTGCGGGAACACGTGGCGGGTGGCTGCTCATGGTTTTTCCGGCTGGCTTCGACTCGGGACGGGCAGGCGCCCGGCCCGAACCTAACCCGGCGGCCCGGTGGGGACAACGCGATTGCACATTGTGAATTCCCGGCCGTGCTCCGGGTCCGGCGTGTTCCAATACGGCCACTTTTCAAGGACTCGACGCCGCCCGATGACCCGCCGCACGCCTCTCACCGCTTCCGTTTGCGTCATGCTGCTCGCCGCATCCGCCTGCGCGCCGGACGCCGGAAGCAGCACGACTGCGCCCGAGATGCTCCTGATCGAGAACGCGCGCATCGTCGACGGCACCGGCACCCCCGCGTTCGCGGGCGACCTGCGGGTGTCGGACGGGCGCATCGCCGCGATCGGCGAGCTCGACGCGGGACCGGGCGACGTCGTGTACGACGCGCACGGGCTCGTGCTCGCGCCGGGGTTCATCGACACGCACAGCCACGCCGGCCGCGATCTCGACGAGCAGCCGGATGCGCTGCCGGACGTGAGCCAGGGCATCACGACCGTCGTGCTCGGCCAGGACGGCGGCTCCGAGCTGCCGCTCGCCGAGTACTTCGCGCACCGGCGCGCCGCGCCCGTGGCGGTGAACATCGCTTCATATGTCGGGCACAACACGCTGCGTTCAGAAGTGATGGGCGACGACTTCCGGCGCAAGGCCACGGAGGCGGAGGTCGCCGGGATGACCCGGCTGCTCGACCAGGAGCTCGCGGCGGGTGCGCTCGGGCTTTCGACCGGGCTCGAGTACGATCCCGGCATCTACTCCGACCCGTCCGAGGTGCTCGCCCTCGCCAAAGTCGCAGCCGCGGCCGGCGGCCGCTACATCAGCCACATCCGCAGCGAAGACCGCTGGTTCGAGCAGGCGATCGACGAGATCATCGAAATCGGCCGGGTGACGGGCATGCCCGTGCAGGTCTCGCACATCAAGCTCGCGATGAAGCGCCTGTGGGGCCAGGCGCCGCAGACGATCGCGAAGCTCGACGCCGCGCGCGCGGAAGGCATCGACATCACCGCCGACATCTACCCCTACGAATACTGGCAGTCGAACCTGATGGTGCTGCTGCCGAAACGCGATTACACCGACCTCGCGGCGATCCAGGAGGCTCTGGACCAGATCGCGCCGCCCGACGGCATCTGGATGACCGAGTTCGATCCGGACCCTTCGCTGGTCGGCAAATCGCTGGCCGAGATCGCGGAGGCGCGCGGCGTGGAGCCGGCCAGGGCGTTCATGCAGCTCGCGCGCGCCTCCGTGACGATGGAAGAGGAGACCGGCGAGGGCGCGGACTCGATCATCGGCACCAGCATGCAGACCGCGGACATCGAGCAGCTGCTCGCCTGGCCGCACAGCAACATCTGCACGGATGGCGCCCTCGACGACCTCCATCCGCGGGCGCGCGGCGCCTTCACACGCGTGCTCGGGCGCTACGTGCGCGAGCAGCACCTGCTCGGGCTCGAGGAAGCCGTACACCGGATGACCGGGCTCGCCGCCGCGCACATGGGCTTTACCGGGCGCGGCGTGCTGCGCGAGGGCGCCGTGGCGGACCTCGTGCTGTTCGATCCGCAGACGGTGATCGACCGTGCCACGCCCGAGGAGCCGCAGCGGCTGTCGGAAGGCATTGCCGCCGTGTGGGTCGGCGGCGTGCTGGTGTTCGAGGACGGGCGTGCCACCGGCGCGCATCCGGGCACCATCATCACGCGCGAGTAGCGCGCGAGCAGCAATGCAGGAGATCGCCACTCCTTATCTCGTCTTTCTCGGTGCCACGCCCAATCGCAGCGACGCCAAGACCGGGCTCGGCCTCGTGCACTGGCGGCCGGAGCTCTGCCTCGGGCAGCTGCGGTACCCGGGCTGCGGCGTCGATCTCAAGCTGCCGGACCTGCGATGCGAGGATGCCGTCGCCGCCGGTGCGAAGAGCCTGGTGATCGGCGTCGCGGCCTTCGGCGGCAAGCTCGAGCCGGCATGGCTCGCGACACTCGTGGACGCGATGCGCGCGGGGCTCGACATCGTGAGCGGCTTGCATACGCGGCTCGCGTCCGACGAGACGCTCGCCCGCGTTGCGCGCGAGACCGGGCGCCGGCTGGTCGACGTGCGCGTGCCGCCGCCGGACATCCCGATCGCGACGGGGCGTCGGCGCAGCGGCCGGCGGCTGCTGACGGTCGGCACCGACTGCTGCGTCGGCAAGAAGTACACCGCCCTCGCGATCGAGCGCGAGCTCACCGCGCGAGGCATGGCCGCGACGTTCCGTGCGACCGGCCAGACCGGCATACTGATTGCGGGCCGCGGCATCCCCATGGATGCGGTCGTGTCCGATTTCCTCGCCGGGGCGGCGGAGCTCCTGTCGCCGGACAACGCGCCGGAGCACTGGGACGTGATCGAAGGACAGGGCTCGATACTGCATCCGGCGTACGCCGGGGTGACGGTCGGGCTCGTGCACGGTTCGCAGCCCGATGCGATGGTGCTGTGCCACGACGTGTGGCGCACCGAGATCGACGGCTACTCGGGATTTCGCGTGCCGCCGCTCACTTATTACATCGACCGTTATCTCGAGCTCGCGCTGCTCACCCACACCGCGCCGCGCGTGATCGGCATCAGCCTCAACACGGCGGACCTGGGTGCGGCCGAGCGGCAGGCGGCGCTCGAGGAAGCGGAGCGGCAGACGGGGTTGCCGGCGGTCGATCCCGTGGCGACCGGCGTCGGGCGGCTCGTGGAGGCGTTGCTGGAGGATCGCGCGGCATGAAGCTCGCGCTCGAGATCGACACCTGGAAGCTGCGGGAGCCCTTCGTCACCGCGCGCGACCGCGTCACGGAGATCACGACGCTGACGGCGGTGGTCAGCTACGGCGCGCACCGTGGACGCGGCGAGGCGCTCGGCGTCTCCTATCGCGGTGAAACGGTCGACACGATGAGCGCCGCACTGCGCGCCGTGCAGCGCGAGGTGGAAAGCGGCATCGATAACGAGGAGCTGCAGCGGCTGCTCGGGCCGGGCGGCGCGCGCAATGCGCTCGACTGCGCGCTGTGGGACTTGCGGGCGAAGCGCGAGGGCGTGCGCGTATGGGATCTGCTGCAAGTGCCGGCCAATGCCGTGACGACGGTGTACACGCTGAGCCTCGGCACGGCTGCGCACATGGCGGCGGAGGCGCGCGAGCGCTCCGGGTGCCCGGTGCTGAAGGTGAAGCTCGACGCAAGGGATACGGCGGAGAAAATCCGCGCCATCCGGCGCGCGCGACCGGACGCCGAGATCGTCATCGACGCCAACGGCTCGTGGAACCTGGCGCTGCTGGATGAGCTGGAGCCGGAGCTGGTCGAGAACCGTATCGCCATGCTGGAGCAGCCGCTGCCGGCAGGCAGCGACGGTGCGCTTGCCGGGCGCGATTACGCGATCACGCTGTGCGCGGACGAATCCTGCCAGAGCAGCGCGCAGCTCGAATACTGCGCGGAACGCTACCGCATGATCAACATCAAGCTCGACAAGTGCGGCGGGCTCACGGAGGCGATGCGCATGGTGGCGGAGTGCCGCACGCGCGGACTCGAGCTCATGGTCGGCAACATGCTCGGCACCTCGCTCGCGATGGCGCCCGCCATGCTGCCCGCGCAATTCTGCCGCTTCGTGGACCTCGACGGCCCCTTGTTCCAGGTCACCGATCGCGATCCGCCGCTGACCTACCGCGGCACGTCGATCGACCCGCCCGACCCCGCCCTCTGGGGCTGAACTGAGGCCGCCGCGGACGATCCCTTCAATCTTCCTCCGGGCACTCGACCGTGCAGAACGTGCCTTCGGAGAACGTCTGGTTGCCGCCGGCCTCGATCGCGCCAACCTCGAACTTGAATACGGTCACGCCCTGCGCGACATAAGCGTCGAGAAACTCCTGCGGTACGGTGACACTGGTCTGCTCCGGTGGAAGCTGAACGCTGAAGACACGCAGCGGCGTTACGGCCTCCTCGTCGGCGGGCTCCACGACGACCTCCCAACCCACTTCTTCGATCGATCCCGGCGGCGGGATCAGGTCGTCGAAAGGGCACTCTCCGAGATCGTCGCCTTCGGCCCAGAAAACCTCAGCTTCGCTCGTCGGTATGTTGCCCATGCCGTCGAAATCGTCGATATCCGGAGCAGCGGGCAGGTTGTACGTCAGCGTCGCCGTGTCCGTCAGTGTGTCCCCGTCGTTTGACCGGCCGCTGAAGATGTAGTCACCTGCCGGGAACCGCCGCTGGAACTCTTCCAGGGTGACGACCACGTCGTCCTCCTCCTCGGCGAGCTCGGAAGAGCAAAGAGGCTCGTCGCTTTCGAAGAAGTTCTCGGTAAGCCCCTGCTTCCTGAGTGCACCCTTGGCGTTTTCCTTGAAGATTCGGTAACCGCGAGGATCGTCGATCGTAACTTTGTGCCATGCATCGGCGTCGAGCAGCGCATGGAATCCGATGTCTCCGTCCGTGGCGTTGATTTCTACGAGGACTTTCGTTTCGCTGAAGGTCTCCTGCGCCACCGCCAGACGGGCCCCGACGAACGCCAGGACCGAAACTGCAGTGATTACCCACATAGCTTTCATGGAAGTATCCTCCGGGCATATTCGACGACTGTCTCCCCCGAGGATAGTTCATGCGGCGCACGGTCGGGGAACCGGCGCGGGCGAAGCACCACTTCGTTGGACCCTCAGCGCCGAATTCGCACGGGATGCGGACTGTTCTCAGAAGCGGAAGATGAGGCCGAGGAAGGTTTGCACCTGCGTGTACAGCTGGCCGCTGGCCCTGATGGCGCAGATATTCTCGTCCGGCCCGGTGCGGCAGAAGAACGCGGTATCGGTACCGAGTAGCGTGCCGAGCAGACGTGCCTCGAGGCGCAATCCCAGCCGTTCGCTCGGCTGGATCTGCCAGCCGGCGCCGATGCCAAACGAGAAGAAATTCTCCGAATCGAAGCTGAGAGGATCGGGATCGAAACGGGTCAAGCCTACCGTCGCCGCGAGGAACGGTCGGGCCATCTGGCCTTGCGCTACATAGGTGCCGCCCACCTGCAGATACTGGATGGTGAGGTCCATGCTGTCGGCCTCGCCTGCCGAGGGCAGGTCCGACAGGTCGGCTTCGGTCTGCTGCAGCGCGTAAAAGACCTCCCACTGGGTGCGCGCTGATTCACGGAAGTTGAGGATGAGGCCGTAGTGCGCGGCGTCGTCCACTCCGACCGCGAGGTCGCCTTCGTCGTCCTCGAACTCTCCGCCGTAGGTATAGCCGCCGATCGGCGTCAACGAGACGCGCGGGAGATCGAACATTTCGCTCTGGGCCGCGGCGTTGCCGGCAACCAGCAAGGAGAACAGCGAAAGTTTTGCGAACCGCGAACCCGTTGCCGGCTCCATGTGAGCATGCTCCTGTCGATCCATCAGCACGGCAGGCGCCCGCTGAAACAGAACGCGACCGGCCCGGTCATGACGGCCGAGCCGTCCGCAAGAATTTCGATCTCGAGCTCGCCGCCCGGCAGCTCGACGGTGAGCGCGCGCGCGTCCGTCAGTCCGCGCCACAAGGCGGCGAACGCCGCCGCGCAGGCGTTGCTGCCGCACGCTTGCGTAATGCCCGCGCCGCGCTCGTAGACCCGCAACCGCAGGCGCGCGGGCGAGAGGATCTGTGCCACGCCGACGTTGACCTGCTCGGGGAACAAAGGGTTCGCCTGCAGCGCGGGCGCGAGGCCCGCGAGATCGATCGCCGCGACGTCGGGGACGAAGAAGACGAGGTGCGGATTGCCGACCGAGAGCGCCGCCGGATCGCGCAGCGGGCCGACGGCGATGTCGAGGTGGCAGGTGTCGCGCGCCTCGGCGAGCGGGATCTGGCGCCAGTCCGTGCCGATGCGGCCCATCCGCACGCTCACGCGCTCGTGGCCGGCGCGGCGGCAACGCAGGCGGCCTCCGCGCGTGGCGAGCACGACCTCGTCGGCACGCGCCTCTTCCAGCAGGAGCCAGGCGGCGCAGCGCGTCGCGTTGCCACACGCCTCGGCCTCGCTGCCGTCGCGGTTCCAGAACGTGAGACCCGCGGTAGCGCCGCCGTCGGGCGGCGGCTCGATCGCGACCAGCTGGTCGCAGCCCACGCCGATCTCGCCGTCGCAGATGCGCACGATTTCCCCTGCCGAAGGCGTGAACGGCTCGTCGCGGCCGTCCACGATGACGAAGTGGTTGCGCAGGCCGTGCATCTTGAGGAAGGGCCGCCCGCCCTCCTGGAACCCGGACCAGGATTTGCGAGCGGCTTCGCGAGTCGGCATGCTTGGGCGCCTTGTGCGAACGCGAAGCGGAACGCCATTGTACAGCGGCCGGCCCCGTGGCCTGTAGGAGCGCGCACTGCGCGCGACCGAACAGGCCACCCGGCGCCCCGACATGCGAGCCCCCCAGCGTGTCAGTCGCGCGCGCTCCACGCTCCTACAGAACCGGAAGGAATAAGCATCATGACCCGATTGCGAATGGCCGTTCTGCTCCTCGCCCCGTTCACAATGCTGGCCGCGGCCGCGCACGGCCAGGAGCGCTTTTCCGCGCTCGACGTGTTCCAGCTCGAGTACGCCGCCGATCCGCAGATCTCGCCGGACGGCAGCCAGGTCGTGTACGTACGCAGCTCGAACGACATCATGACGGACAGCACGCGCGGCAACCTGTGGATCGTGTCCAGCGACGGTCGTGACCATCGCCCGTTGCTCTCCGGCCGCGACAGTTTCTCGTCGCCGCGCTGGTCGCCGGACGGCACCCGCCTCGCCTATGCCTCGAGCGTCGAGGGCAGCCGGCAGATCTACGTTCGCTGGATGGATACCGGGCAGACGGCACTGGTGACAAACCTGACGGAGGCGCCGCAGACGATGGCGTGGTCGCCGGACGGGCGCTGGATCGCGTTCACGATGCACGTGCCGGCGGACACGGAGCCGCTCTCGCAGCTGCCCGAGAAGCCGGAAGGCGCGAAGTGGGCGGAGCCGGTAAAGGTCATCGAGCAGACGTATTACCGCGCCGACGGCGAGGGTTACCTCGACCCGGGATTCACGCACCTGTTCGTCGTGCCTGCGACGGGCGGCACGCCGCGCCAGCTCACACACGGCGAATTCAACGACGGCGGCGGCCTGTCGTGGACGCCGGACAGCAAGGCGATCGTGTTCTCCGCCAATCGCAGCAAGAACTGGCGCCTCGATCCGCGTCAGTCGGACGTGTTCCGGGTGTCGCTCGACGGCGAGCTGACGCAGCTCACCAGGCGCAACGGGCCGGACGGCCAGCCGGCCGTTTCGCCCGACGGCAAGCTCATCGCCTACGTCGGCTACGACGAGCACAACCGTGGTTACGAGAACTCGATCCTGTACGTAATGAATGCGGACGGCTCGAACGTGCGCGCGCTATCCAAGGATTTTGACCGCTCCGTGGGCAGCCCGGTGTGGCAAGGAAACGGCGACGGCGTGTTCGTGAGCTACGAGGATCACGGGCTGATCCGGCTCGGCTACGTGGGGCTGGACGGCAAGTTGTCCGGCTGGCATCACGACCTGACCGGCGAGTCGCTCGGCCGGCCGTACACGAGCGGCAGCTTCAGCGTGTCGAAGAACGGCACGTACGCGTTCACAGCCGGCAGCGCGTTGCGGCCGGCGGATGTCGCGGTGTCGCGAAACGGACGGGAGGCGCGCGTGCTGACCTCGCTGAACGAGGACCTGCTGGCGCAGCGCGATCTCGCGCGCATCGAGCCGGTGACGTGGGAATCCTCGCATGACGGCCGGACGATCGAAGGCTGGATCGCGTACCCGCCGGGCTACGAGGAGGGCCGGCGCTATCCGTTCATCCTGGAAATCCACGGTGGGCCGTATGCGGCCTACGGGCCCAACTTCTCCGCGGAAATCCAGCGCTACGCAGCGGAAGGGTACGTGGTGCTGTACGCGAATCCGCGCGGCAGCACGAGCTACGGAGCGGACTTTGCGCAGCAGATCCAGTACGCGTATCCCGGTCACGATTACGACGATCTCATGTCCGGCGTCGATTACGTGATCGAGCGCGGCATTGCCGATCCCGAGCGGCTGTTCGTCACCGGCGGATCGGGCGGCGGCGTGTTGACGGCATGGATCGTCGGCAAGACGGACCGCTTCCGCGCGGCCGTGGTCGCGAAGCCGGTGATCAACTGGGCGAGTTTCGTGCTGACGGCCGACTTCTATCCGTTCTTCCGCATGGCGTGGTTCAAGGCGGCGCCGTGGGAGGATCCGCAGGAGTACTGGCGCCAATCACCGCTGTCGCTGGTCGGCAACGTCAAGACGCCGACGGCGCTCATGACGGGCGAGGTCGATTACCGCACGCCGAGCTCGGAGGCCGAGCAGTTCTACCAGGCGTTGCAGCTCAGGAATGTCGACACCGCGATGATTCGCGTGCCGGGTGCTTCGCATGAGATCGCGGCACGGCCGTCGAGCCTGATCGCGAAGACGGGGAACATCATGGCGTGGTTCGGCCGCTACGATAAGAAGGAATGAGCGGCGAGGACGCGCAGGCGGTCCGCCGATCGCAGGGCAGGCGCGGGCAGTTGCCGGCCAGGGCGCACGCGGGCGGTCGTCGGGTCGCCCTGTAGGAGCGCGCATTACGCGCGATCGATTTGCGGTTTACCACCGGCAGCGGCAAGAAGTTGGCGATCGCGATCGCGCGCGATGCGCGCTCCTACGGGGGGCGTCGGCGGAGCGCGGGCGGAGGACCGGTCCGGGACCGTTCCGCCGTCTATACTGGTGGCATTCTCGTACCCGTCGGAGCGGCCATGGCCAACCAGGAAGCCTCCTCCCTGCTCGTCTGCGCGATCTGGATGATCGTCATCAGCATGCTCCTGTTCTTCCTGCCCGCACTGAACGGGCTGATCGGCGGTGCCGTCGGCGGCTACAAGGCGGGCTCCGCCATGCGCGGGCTCGGTGCGGCCATACTGCCGGCCATCATCAGCGGCATCGGCATCTGGGTGTTGCTGGCCGTGTTCGATGCCCCGATTCTCGGTTTCCTTGCCGGCATCGCCGTGGGGTTGTGGGCGATCGTCTCCAGCATCGGGCTTTTGATCGGCGCGCTGATCGGCGGCGCCGTCTCGCCCTACTCCACCTGATGCTCTGTACCTCGCGCGGCGTCAGCGATCGAGCCGGGGCACCGGGTCCAGGATCACGATCACGAAGGTTGCGATCGGCCCGAGCAGCAGCGACAGGAGCCACCAGATCAACCCGCTGCGGCCCTTGGCTTGCGCAAGTCCCGCGTTGATGAGCGAGAGCGTGCCCCAGCCGGCGACCCACTGGCCTGCTTCCCCGTACTGCATAATGCACCCCTTTGCTTGTCGTTTTTGACCGTTGCGTTGCTCACCCGGCGGCAAGCGCTCGGCGATACAGCTCGAGATCGGCTTCGCTGAAGCAGCAGAAGGTCACGTGAGTGATCGACGGCGCTTCGGCAAGTGTCTTCCTCGTCTCATCCACGGCAATCGGCGCGGCGAGCTCTTTGGGAAAGCCGTAGACGCCGGTGCTGATGCCGGGGAATGCAATCGTAGCAACGCCGAGCCCCGCGGCGACCAGCAGGCTGTTGCGATAGCAGGCGGCGAGCTTTAGCTCTTCCGCGTGCGCGCCGCCGCGCCAGACCGGTCCGACCGTGTGGATGACGTGCCGCGCCGGCAGGTTGTGACCGCTGGTCGCCTTCGCCTCGCCCGTCGCACAACCGCCGAGAGTGCGGCATTCCGCGAGCAGGCCCGGCCCGGCGGCGCGGTGGATCGCGCCGTCGACACCGCCGCCGCCAAGGAGAGAGGCGTTCGCGGCATTCACGATTGCATCCACGGCGAGCGTGGTGATGTCAGCCCTGATGGCTTCGAGCGTGGCGGTCACGGGCGCCTCTCAACCGTTGCGCTGCATTCGCAGACGATGCCCCAACTCAACGATCAGCGATAGTCGTATCGCCATCGAGCGTGACCGCGTTGCCGGTCACGTCGATGCCCCCCGAGCGCGGGACGCGCAATAGCGCACGGTTCGCCGTGTGCCCGTCGACGGCGCGACGAAAGCGGTCTCGGAATAGCCCACGCGGGCGGCGACCCGCTGCCTCCCGGCAGCATCCGGCAATGCGTCACCGATCCACACGCCGGCAGGATTCCCTCCGTGCGGCACGGTCGTGAAGGCGCTGAGACGATACAAATGGCCGCTCAACGGACTTCGATGTCGAAATGGAGGACGTCCTCGACCACTCCGAGCTTCGAGTAGAGTGCTATGGCCGGGCCGTCGCCTTTGTCCGCCTGCACGAAGATGACATACGCGCCGCGAGCCGCGGCAATTTTCTTCAGCTCCAGAATGAGCGCTGTCGCGACGCCCTGGCGGCGGTGTGCCGCGGCGACGGCCAGATCGTAAAGGTAGATTTCGCTGCGCTGCTGCTCGTATTTCGGCAGCTCGTAAGCGGCAATGCCGCCGATGACCTCGTTGCCTTGCAGTGCCGCCAAGGCGATGAAGGTGTCGCTGGCCAGCAGGCGCCCGAGCCAGGCCGCGTCCGGCCGCTTGCCGCGGTGGAGCTCGACCTCATCGAATGCTTCCGCGAACATGTCCGAAAGCGCTCCCATGAGCGGTACGTCACCCGGCCCGAGCCGCTCGACAGCGAAACCGGCAGACGAATCCATACCCGCTGCTCCGCATTCACAGGTGAGCCATCCGGCAACGTCATGCTGCAGGATTCACTACACGCCAGTATCGCGCGTAAGGCGTAGCGCGACAAGGAAACGGCTGCGTGCCGGGCACCCGCCTCATCACGCCCTGAGCAAGGGCAGCAGCACGCCGATCAGCACGCTCGCACCGTCCATGATGGCGTGCGCAATCGCGAGCGGAATCACGCGACGCAGCCGCAGGTACAGGATCGTTTGCAGCACCGAATTCGGCACCGACGACAGCAGGCGAAAGGCGATGTATTGCGGGTCGACGATCAGCGGCATGAAGGCATGCTGCAGCGACCACACGAACGCTACGACCGCAACCGCAAGCACCGTGTTCCGGAAGACAACCTGGAAACGGGGCAGCAGATAGCCGTTGTAGGTCATCTGCTCCGTCAGGCCCCAGAGGAACGGAAACACCAACACGCCGTAGAGAGCGGCCGGCAACGGCAGGGATGCGAACAGGTACGGCGGGGTCAGCGTGCCGTAGAGAGCCACCCGGCCCCGTAGACGCCGCCGAGAATGAACGCCAGACACAGGGGAATGATCGCGAGTCCGAGCAGGACGTCGCGGACGAGTCGTCTGCGCGCGAAGCCGACCAGATCGAGGAGGCAGATCCCCTCGCGGCGCGTGAGCCACCAAAGCGGCATCAGGCACCCGGCGTCGATCAATGTGCCGTACACCGGCAGCCATGGCCCGGCCGCCTGCCAGGGGTTGGGCGAGCCTCGCAAGAGGAAGATGCCGGCGACCAGGGCTTGCGCTGCCACGGCCAGAGCCGGGCGCGCGAGCAGCATCAATGCCGGCGCATACGACCCGAGCCCTGCCGCCGCCCTCCGGCGAAGCAGCGCCTCCGCGGAATTCGGGTCCAGGGCCAAGTTCAGGCAGTAAACGGACTCTTCTTCACTTCATAGTGAAGCGCAACCATCCCGCTCCTGTAGGCTTTCACCTCAGCAAGGTGCAATGCGACGTCCTGATCGAGCCGGTCAAAAAACCGGATTCCGTCGCCGATCAGGATCGGCATGATCGAATAGCGCACCTCGTCCGCCAATCCCAGGCGAAGGCATTCACCGGCAACTGTGCCGCCGCCGACGAACCAGATGCTGCGATACGCCGGCTTCAATCGCTCATTCACGAGCCGTGCGAGGTCTCCCGAAGTGAACTCCACGGTGTCCCGCGTTCTCGTCAGCGCACGACGGGTGAGGACGAAGGTCGGCTTGTCGCCGTAGGCCCACCCCATGCCGTTGGCCTCGAAATTCAAAGCGGTCTCATAGGTCCGTGAGCCCATGACGTAGCAGCCGATCGTCTCGAGAAATTCCGCGACGAGCTCCGGGGTCAGCGTGTCCCCGTGCTCGAACACGTCGGTCGTATCGAGCCAGCCCACGCTTCCGTCCTTGCGAGCGATGAAGCCGTCGAGGCTCGCCACCATATGGATCGTGACCCGGGAATCTGTGCTCGCCATTGCGATGCCTCCGGCGGCCTACACCCCCTGCCGCATCAGGAGCGTACTCGCGCCGTGCCGCTGGCGGCAACTTTCCATCTACGACGACTCCTCAGGCAGCATCTTCCCGCAACTGAATGGGATTGCCATCGGGATCCACGGCCTCGCAGGCCCTGAATCCGCGCGCCTGCCAGTCTTCCTGTGGCGGCCGCATTCTCCCGCCGAGCGACTCGACCTTCTTCCGAGTCTCTGCCAGGGACGAAACGGCGAAAAATGGCTTCACATATGCATCCTCTCGGACGCGCAGAACAGCACCGGGCGGTTCACCCGCCAGAGCATGGATGACCAGCTCGAAGCAGTCGGAGGGCAGGACGGTCACGTTGTCATCCGCTACGCGAGTGGGCAAGCCCGTTACCGCTTGGTAAACCCAAAGAAGATCAGCTTGAAGATGCTGCCGCTTCGCAGGCGGCGAATTCGTACTACCTGCATTGTTCCCTCCCCTGTTTCTTCTTTTGGCAATATTAAGATTGCGGTGTTTCTTATCGCGGCCCGCCATCCCTTCGCAAAGATCGCAGGGATCTCTTATGGGAAGCTCGATCAAATACCCTCTCCAATCATGCCGTGCTTCCTCAAAACGGCTTGCTCATCGCCTGACACCCGGCCGAAGACCTCTGGCTCTGAATCCCTCGGCCGCCAGTAGCTCACCGAGGGTCAACAAATGGTCAACCGCCACGGTGCCGTCTAACGACCAAGCTCAGCGGCACGGCAAGCTGGCGCGCCCCTTGCGAATGCAAGGGCCGTGACAGCTTGTCGTGTCCGTCTGCAGCGCCTTGTTAGGCGGCACAGTGCTACGCAGCCTTAAAGCGGACCTTCCGAACATCGGAAAGATCGGCAGACTTCTTCGTCTTCCAAAGATCGTAATTGTGCTGCATGGCCAGCCAGCTCTCCGGAGATCGTCCCAGAGCCTTGGAAAGCCGCAAGGCCATCTCAGGGCTGATCGCACTGCGCAGGCTCACGATTCTGGCTAAAGTCGATGGAGAAACGCCCAAGCTTTCGGCCAACGAGCGAACGCTGATACCGAACGGCTCAATATACGTTTCCCGAATAAACTCGCCCGGGTGCGGCGGATTATGCATAGTCACTTGTGATAATCCTCGTAATCCAATGCGTGTGCGTTGCCATCCGTAAACTCGAAAGTTAGCCTCCAGTTTCCGCTAACCCAGATTGACCAGCGGCCCTTCATCCGGCCTTTGAGCGGATGGAGCCGATATCCTGGCACATCCATGTCCTCGATCATTTGAGCCGTATCCAAGGCCGCC
>DASVDF010000078.1:0-64483 GCA_036381215.1 Woeseiaceae bacterium
CTGACCGGTCACTCACCTGTCAAGGGGGAGATGAAGTGCCATGAGCGCAGACCCTAAGGGGAAGAAATCGGACAAGGCCGCACGGCCGAGCGCGCGCGAGCGCATCTGCGAGACCGCGCGCGACCTGTTCTACAGCCGCGGGATTCGCGGGGTCGGGGTGGAAATGATCGCGGCCGAGGCCGGCACCACCAAGATGAGCCTGTACCGGAACTTCGCGTCGAAGGACGAGCTGGTCGCCGAGTGCCTGTGCCGCCAGGAGCGCGAATTCTGGCAATGGTGGGACCGGACGCTCGGCCCGCTCGAGGGGCAGCCGAAGCGCCAGCTCGAGGCGCTTTTCGCGTCACTCGAAGCCCAGGTCTCCGACGAGCAATGGTCGCGCGGCTGCCAGTTCGCGAACGCCGCCGTGGAATTACCCGATGCGGAGCACCCCGCCCGCCGCATCGTGTTCGAGCATCACAAGGAAATCCGCGAGCGCCTGAATGGTCTGTGCCACGCGATGGGCGCGCGCGAGCCGGAGGCCCTGGCGGACGGCCTGCTGATCCTCATGGCCGGCGCCTACATGGCCTGCCTCGTGTTTGCGAACAAGGAGCTTGCGCACTCCATCGGCGTGAGCGCCCGCGCCCTGCTGCATTCGGAGCTCGGGGTCGACCCGGACTGATCCTCGCGGCAACGGGCGTGTCACTCGCCTCCGCCGCGGCGCGGGCGCCACGAGCGCCTCCGACCCGCCCTCCCGACTTTTCGTCTACGCTTCGGGTATGCGACAGAATCGCTCACCCGATCTCGCCGAGCTCCAGCGCAATGCCGAGAAGCGCGGCTTCACCCGTAATTTCGCGGTGCACGACGACAGGCTGACGTGCTCGGCCACGGGAGAACGTTACGGCCGCGACCAGGCCGTCATCGTCTGGAGCCAGACCGTCGACATGGGCACCGACCCAGGCGACGACGCGACCTTTTACCTGATCGAGACGGACGACGGCGGCAAGGGTTACGTCATCGTCTCCGATGCTTTTCATGCCGACCCGCGCAAGGCCGCGTTCATCGATTCCCTTTCGCGCCGCAGCGGCGAGCAGCCCTGACGATCCGCGCAAGGTCCGAGCGCCGGTCCCGCTTCAGGGACTTTGGCCCTGCCGCTCCAGCGCCTCGGCCAGCACCGCCTGGCTCGCCGCGGCGAGCGCCGGCTGCCCGGTTGCCAGCGAGCCGGCTTTGCGCGCGAGCTGGCCGGCCTGCACGTAGTCCCCCTGGGCGAGCCGCACGCGCGCGAGCTCGAGCCAGACGGCGGCCGAGCCCGGCTCGATCCTGAGCGCGCGCTCGAGGGTGGCCGCCGCCTGCGCGTAATCGCCGGCGCGCCGCTCGTTCACGCCCCGGGTGACGAGCGCGCTGCCCGCGGCGCCGAGGTCCGCCTCCGGCCGCCCGGCGGGGCTGCCGCTCTCCCCAAGCCTGCCGGCCTCGTCCCGCTCCCCCGCCGGCCCCGGCGGCACGCCGGTCGCGCAAGCACCGAGCAGGAGCGTGAGAGCCAGCGCCGGGGTCAGTGGACGGTGTCGCGCAGCCATTCGAGTGTTCCTCCGAGATCCAGTCCGCAGCGCCCGCCGCGGGTGAGACGCGCGTCCCGCGGCAGCATGAGCCGCACCGCAGCTTCGCAACGTTCCGACACCTCGGCGCCGGTCGCATAGTCCACCCAGCGCGCCGCGAGCTCCGGCGCGGTCGCGGGCGCAAGCGGACGGGTGCCGATCGCGGCCAGGATGCGCGCCCAGATCGGCAGGGCACCGGAGGCGCCGGTGAGGCCGGTCGGTGCGTTGTCGTCGCGGCCGACCCAGACCACCATCACGTGCTCGCCGCTGTAGCCCGCGAACCAGGCGTCGCGCAGCTCGTCGGACGTGCCGGTCTTCCCGGCGACGGCGAGATCGCCGGGCAGCCACGCGGCAGCGCCGCGCCCTGTGCCGCGCCGCATCACGGCGACGAGCCCGGCCTCGAGCTGCTGCACCGCCGCCGGGTCCACGACCTGCGCCACCTCGAGCCCGTAACGATCGAGCGGCGTGCCCTGCGCGTCCAGCACCGAGCGCACGGCGCGCAACGGCGTATGGAACCCCCCGTTTGCGAGCGTCCCGTAGACCTCGGCCACGTCGACCGGCGCGAGCCCGACGGCGCCGAGCAGCAGCGACGGCAACGGGCGCACCGGCGGATCCGCGCCGAGCCGCTCGAGCAGCGCCGCCACGCGCTCCACGCCGACGTCGAGCCCGAGGTTCACGGTCGCAAGGTTGAGCGATTCCGCCAGCGCGCGCACGAGCGTCACGCTGCCGTTTGTCCGTTTCTCGAAATTCGCGGGCGTCCAGGTATTGCCGTTCGGCAGCGGAAGCTCCACCGGCCGGTCGTCGACGGTGGAGGCGAGCGTGTAGCGGCCGGATTCCAGTGCGGCCAGGTACACCGCGGGTTTCACCAGCGACCCGATCGGCCGGCGCGCATCGAGCGCCCGGTTGAAGCCCGCGAAGCCGGCGCGCCGTCCGCCGACGACGGCGAGCACCTCGCCCGAGACCGCGGCCGTCACGACCACGGCGCCCGCGAGCTCGCCTCCGGCGAGGCCGCGCGCCGTCTCGAGCCGTTCCAGGCCGGCGGCGAGCTCGCGTTCCGCCGCCGCCTGGACCATCGGGTCCAACGCGGTGAACACGCGCAAGCCCTCGCGCGTCAGGTCCCGGTCGCGGTAATCGGCCGCGAGCTGCCGGCGAACGATATCGAGATAGGCCGGGTACCATGCCATGCCGTACCGCTCGGCATCCCACAGGTCGAGCGGCTCGGCGGTCTCGGCGCGCGCCGCCTCGGCAGAGAGAGCACCCTGCTCCGCCAGTTGCGCGAGCACCCGGTCGCGGCGCGCGCGAGCGCGCTCCGAAAAGCGCACCGGATCGTAATAACCCGGCCCGCGCACCATGGCGACCAAGAGCGCGATCTGGTGCGGCTCGAGCTCGGCGAGCGGCCGGCTGAACCAGAATTGCGCGGCAAGGCCGAAGCCGTGAATGGCGCGGTTCCCCTGCTGGCCCAGGTACACCTCGTTCACGTAGGCGTTCAGGATCTCCTGCTTGTCGTAGTGCGCCTCGAGGATCACCGCCATCAGGGCTTCCTTGAGCTTGCGCCAGAGCGTCTGGCGGTTATCGAGGAAGTAGTTCTTGACGAGCTGCTGCGTGAGCGTGCTTCCGCCCTGCGCGATCCCTCCCGCCTTCAGGTTCGCAACGAGCGCGCGCAGCGTCGCGAGCGGATCGATCCCGAAGTGGTGGTAGAAACGCCGGTCCTCGACCGCGACGAGGGCGGCCGACAGCAGCGGCGGCACGTCCTGCGGCGCGACGATCAGCCGGTCCTCGCCGTGCTCCGCGAACAGGCTGCCGATCATGAGCGGCTCGAGGCGCGCAATCGCCACGTCCTGCGTGCCGTCCGTCAGGCGGCCGATGCGCGCGCCGTCGAACGTCACGACGAGCGGGCGTGCGGGCTCCGCACCGTCCCAGAACGCGAACGGCCGCGTCACGAGCTCGATGACGTTGCGATAGCGACGGAACGTGCCGGGCCTGCGCGGGTGGCCGGCGACGGCCCTGTAGCCCAGGCGGGCGAGCTCCGTGTCCAGCGCGTCCGCACTGAGCGCGCGCCCGGCGAACAGCTCGAGCGGCCGCGCGTACACGTGCGCGGGCAGGTCCCAGCGGCGGCCGTCGAAGCGGGAAGTGACCTGCCAGTCGAGCACGGCGAGCCACGCAGCGAGCGCGAGTGCGAGGAATGCGAGAGCGGAAGGAAACGGGTGCCGGCGCGCAAACGACGCCGCGCGCCGCCAGCCGCCGACATGCTTGCGCTTGCTGCGCCTTGCCTTGCGCTTGCTCTTGTTCTTGCGCTTGCCGCTCGCAGCGCGCGATTTCCGGTTGCCCTTACGCATGGGCGCGTGACGGTACCAGAGCGCGCCCGCGCGCGCATGCCCGGCGCGCGTCGCCGTTCAGCGACGCGAGACGGTGAGCCGGGGATCGAGCCGGCCGACGCCCTCTACCACGATCTCGTACTTGTACGTGGCGTAAGCCGCATCTTCCGGCACGCGGATCTCGATCCGGTCGCCGCGCGCGTTGCGCGCTCCCAGCCATTCCGGCAGGCCGGGTGCGGGTGTCGTGCGCGCCGCCCCCGGCTCGACGGCGGGCGCGAGCTCGATGACGACCGTGCGCCCGGCGCACACGTCGACGTGCTCCGGATACGCGGCGAGGTAGCCCGGCGCGTGGGTCACCGTGACGAGGCGGTCAGCGCACAGGGGCTCCGGCTCGCCCGGCTTCGGGCGCGCCGCGCAGGCGGCGAGCAGCGCGGCGAGCGCCGCGCCGGCACACTGCGTTCGCTTCTTCATTGTTTTCTCCCTTTTGATCTCACGTGCCGGAGTCGCGCGCGGCACGGACGTCGCGCGTCAGCGCCGCGAACTCGGGCTCGTTCCGTAAAGGCTCGAGGTGTGGCTCGGCCAACAGCAGCCTGGGCGGGTAGCCCATCTCGATCGCGGCGTGCAGGTCGGCATAGGCCGCGCGGCGCTCGCCGCCGCGCAGCGAGATGAGCGCGCCGACGAAATGCACGTACGGATCCGAAGGCGTCAGCTCGCGGGCCCGCGCGATCGCACCCCTGGCTTCGCCCTGCTTGCCGAGCATGGCCTTGATCCAGGCGAGATCGATGAGCGTGCCCGCGTCCATCGGGTTGACGGCGAGCTTGCGGTCGGCGAGGGCTTCCGCCTTGCGGAACGCCGCGCGCGTCTCCGCGTGGCGGGGAGTCAACGAAAGCGCATCGCCGAGGTTCGCCCACGCGAGATGGTCGTTCGGTGCCAGCGCCGCCGCCTTCTCCTGCGCGGCGACCGCGGCGTCCACCTCGCCGAGGTAGTAATAGAGCAGGCCCAGGTTGCTGTACGTATCACGGCGCGGCTCGATCCGGATCGCTGCGAGCAGCGCCGGCTCTGCGTCCGCGAAATCGCCCGAGAGCACCAGCGCCGTGCCGAGGTTCGAGTAGCCTTGCGCGTTGTTCGGCTCGAGCGAGAGCACGCGGCGGAACTCGTCCGCGGCTTCTTCATACCGGCCGTTCTGGTACAGGAACCAGCCGAGCGCGTTGTAGGTCTCCGCGCTGCCCGGCTGCAGGCCGATGGCGCGGCGATAGGCCGCCTCCGCCTCGTCCAGGCGACGCGTCCGGTAATAGACGTCCGCGAGACCGCCGAGCGCCTGCACGTTGTTGGCGTTGATCTCGAGCGCCTGCCGGAACGAGGCTTCGGCCTGCGCGTCGCGCCCGGTCTCCGCGTAGAGATGGCCGAGCGCCGCGTGCACGACGTCGAGGTGCGGATTGCGGTCGATGGCCGTGGCGCAAGCGCGCTCCGCGAGCTCGATCCACCCGGACTCGGCGGTCACGTCGAAGCCCTGCGCGTAGGCCATGCAGATTCCGGCGTGCGCGGCGGCGAACTCCGGATCGAGCGCGAGCGAGCGGCGGAACCAGCCGACCGCCTCCCGCACGGTGGCGCGCGAGAGCGGCTGGTGCAGCACGTCCATGCCGTGCCGGTACAGCACGTAGGCATCGATGTCGGGATGCTCGCCGTAGATGCCCGGCGCCGCCTGGGTGTCCGGCGGCAGCACGACGCGCAGGTTGGCGACCGTGAGCCGCGTGATCTCGTCCTGGATCCCGAACAGGCCGGAACGATCGCGGCTGAAGCTGCGCGAGAAGACCCGGAAGCCCGTCTCCGAGTCGATGAGATGGATGATGACGCGCAGCAGCCGATCCGAAAGCTGCACGCTGCCTTCGAGGTAGAAGCGCACGCGCAGGCGCTCGCGCACCGATTCCGAGGACGCATTCGCGGGCAGCGAATACGCGTCGCCGCGCGCGGACACGCGCAGCGAAGGCACCGCGGCGAGCCGGCTCATCACGTCCTCGGCCAGGCCGTTTGCGAACACGTCCGCCGCGGGGCTGCCGTCGATGTTCAAAAACTTGAGAACGGCGATGGAATTCGGCTCGATCGGCGTCGGCGTCGCGAGCCGTGCTTGAGCGGGCTCCGTCTCACCCGGCAGCCCGAAGGCCTGGTCGTACAGGTACACGCCGCCCGCGGAGAGACACAGCGCTCCGCCGACCGCGATCACCGTGCGATCGACGAACGCACGCGCCGGGCCGGGCCTGCGCCCCGCCCGCCGGGCGCGCGACATCTCGACGAGCGCCGCGAGGACGAGCGCGACGGGCAGGCCCGCGATGATCAGCACGGTCAGGTAGGTGTTGAACCAGAGCGGCACGCGCAGCGGCTCGAACGTGGCATCCGCGACCTGGATGGCGAGCCAGCCGAACACGATGTAGGCGAATCCCGTTTCGGCGACGCCGCCTCGCTTCAGCGCGGAAACGAGCGCCGCGAAGCGCGTCGGCGCCGGCGACAGGCTGCCCGGGGCTGCCTCCGCCGGCGCATCGGCGACCGACGGCTCGACCAGCAGCCGGTAGCCGCGGCCGGGCACGGTCTCGATGAAACGGGGTGCGTGCGAGCGGTCGCCGAGTGCGCGGCGCAGCTCCGCGATGCTGTGGCTCACGCCGGTCGCGGTGTGCGCTGCGCCTTCGCCCCCCTCGAGGTCGTCGCGGCTCACGACCTCGCCGGGCCGGCGCGCGAGCCGGGCCAGCACGAGAGCGGCGCGCGGCGACAGGCGACAGGCGCCCTGCGGTCCGGTGAGTAGCCGCTCGCCCGGTTCGAACCGGTGCTCGCCCAGCCGAAACCCCGGCGGCAGGTCGTGAGTCACGGTGGCCACCCTGCGAACAGTCGTTCGCGACGCGTGCCTTGTTCGGGAATACGGGCGGGGGCGCGGAAAGCCGCCCCCGCGTCGCACATTCTACACCGCGCGCCTGGTGTCCTGAGTCCGTAATGACGCAGGACACGCGCTGCGGCGCCCGGGCTAACCGCCCGGCTCGTCCAGGAAACGCCGGGTGATGCCCTCGTACGCGTCGACGCGCCGGTCGCGGAAGAACGGCCACCCGTGCCGCGAGCGGGCGAGCTCGGACAGGTGCACCTCGGTCACGAGCACGCACTCCTCGTCGACCGGGCCGCGGACCAGGATGCGGCCATCCGGCGCGGCGACGAAGCTCTGGCCCCAGAACTCGATGCCGCCCTTGCCCGCGGGATCCGGCTCGAAGCCGGTGCGGTTCACGGCGACCACGAAGCAGCCGTTCGCGATGGCGTGCGACCGCTGGATCGTCTCCCATGCCGAGTGCTGCTCCCGGCCCACGGCGTCCTTCTCCTCCGGGTGCCAGCCGATGGCGGTCGGGTAGAACAGGATCTCCGCGCCCCTGAGCGCGGTGAGCCGCGCCGCCTCCGGATACCACTGGTCCCAGCAGATCAGTACGCCGAGGTCGGCAGCCGAGGTCGGGAAGCTCAGGAAACCGAGATCGCCGGGCGTGAAGTAATACTTCTCGTAATAGCGCGGATCGTCGGGAATGTGCATCTTGCGGTACTTGCCGACATAGCCGCGCTGCCGGTCCACGACGGCCGTCGTGTTGTGATAGAGGCCGGGTGCGCGCCGCTCGAACAGGCTGACGACGACGGTCACGTCGAGCTCCGCGGCGAGCGCCGCGAACGCCTCCGTGGTCGGGCCGGGGATCGGCTCGGCGAGCGCGAAGTGGCGATCGTCCTCGCTCTGGCAGAAGTAGCGCGAACGGAACAGCTCGGGCAGGCAGATCACCTGCGCACCCTGGCCTGCCGCGTCGCGCGTCATCGCCAGCGCCCGCGCGGTGTTCTCCTCCGGATCCTCGCCGCAGCGCATCTGCACGAGCCCGAGCGTCACGTGCTTGCCAGCGCTGCTGTTCTCCTGGCCGACCGCCATTCGCCTCACTCCGTTTTCACGCCGCGGGGGTCGTAATAGGTGCCCGCACGAAAAGCGCGCGTGTACTGATCGAGAATCTCCATGCCCCGCTTCGGTCGCAGCGCGCCCGCCTCGATCTTCTCCTTCACGATCGCTTCCATGCGGCGCTGCAGGTCGTTGGGGAAATACTGCACCTGGGCGAGAATCTCCTGCACCTCGATGCCGGGGATGACTTTCTCGATCCAGAAATTGCCTTCCTCTTCGCGGTCCGCGTAGACGTGCGCCTCGGAGACGCGGCCGAAGAGGTTGTGCGTGTCGCCCATGATGTCCTGGTATGCGCCCATCAGGAAGAAGCCGAGCCAGTACGGCTCGCCGGGCGCCAGCGCGTGCAGCTCGAGGAACTTGCTGTCCTCGTGCGACGAGACGTAATGCGAAACCTTGCCGTCCGAGTCGCAGGTGAGGTCGACGAGCACGGCGCGCCGGCCGGGCCGCTCGTCCAGCCGGTGCAGCGGCATGATCGGAAACGCCTGGTCGATGGCCCAGTGGTCCAGCATCGACTGGAACACGGAGAAGTCGCACAGATACTGATCGGCGAGCTTCTCCTCGAGCTCCTGGTACTCGGCCGGGACGGGGTCGGGATCGAGACCGCGTAAACGCTCCAAAATCGCGGCGCAGGAGCTCCAGTAATAGCGTTCCACGAGCGCATTCTGATCGAGCGAAAGGTGCCCGAGGCCGAACAGCGTGGCTGCGTCGCGGTGGATCACCACGACGTCGTGATACGCCTCCAGCAGTTGCGCCAGCTTCAGCGGGCGCGAGCCCTTCGCCGCGACGCGTTTCAGGATATCGGCCAGGTCGCGCACCATCGCGTGCGCGTCGGGCGGCGGCGTGTATTCGGCCGGCACGCGGTCCTTCTGGTAGGCGCCGAGCGTCTCGACCACCAGCAGCGAGTGATGCGCCGTGATGGCGCGGCCGCTTTCCGAAATGAGGCACGGATGCGGCACTCCGTGCGCCTCGCAGACTTCCATCACGGCGTACACGACCGTATTGGCGTATTCCTGCAGGCTGTAGTTGATGCCGGTTTCCGAGTAGCCGCCCGCGTAGTTGACGCCGAGGCCGCCCCCGACGTCGAAATAACGCACGTCGAGACCGCGCTGGCGGAGCGCGGCGTAGATCTGCGCCATCTCCTTGACCGCCTGCCGCAGGACCTGGATATCGCTGATCTGGCTGCCCAGGTGGAAGTGCAGCAGCACGAGCCGGTCGCGGCGTCCGGTTTGCTCGAGCCGGTCGATGAGCTCCATGAGCTCGGGCAGCGAGACGCCGAATTTCGAGCGGTAGCCGCCGGAATCGGCCCATTTGCCGGCTCCCGCGGTGCGCAGGCGGATGCGCACCCCGAAACGCGCGGGCGCATCGGAGTCGTTTGCGAGCGCGGTGAGCTGCTCGAACTCGGCGAACTTCTCCATGACCGGTATCACGTTCTTGCCGAGGCGCTGTGCGGACAGGATCAGCGACAGCATCGCCGAATCCTTGACGCCGTTGCAGACGAGCAGCGTGTCGTCGCTCGCGAGCTGTGGCAGCGACGCGATGAGCTCGGCCTTCGAGCCGCATTCGAGGCCCATGTTCCAGGGCTTGCCGGCGTCGAGCACTTCCTCGACGACCTCGTGCAGCTGATTGACCTTGATCGGGTACACGGCGGTGTAACGGTTGCGGTAACCCGCTTCGTCCACCGCCTGGCCGAACGCCTGGTTCAGCCGGCGCACGCGGGCCCGCAGCACGTCCTGGAAGCGCAGCAGGAGCGGAAACGCGAGGCCGCGGCTCGCAGCTTCGGCGACCACCTCCATGACGTCGATCTCGAGGTCCTGGTCCTCGAACGGCCGTACGGCGACGTGGCCGGCCGCGTTGATGCGGAAGAAGCCGTCGCTCCAGGCGTCGAGCCGGTACAGCTCGTGTGCCTCCTCGAGCGTCCAGCCCGGCGCCGCCTCGCCCGTCTGCCGGAGTGCCTCGCTCATCGGGCTAGCGGTCGAGCACGCATGCGAAGACCAGCGGCGCGACGATGGTCGCGTCCGATTCGATGATAAACTTGGGCGTATCCGCGGACAGCTTGCCCCACGTGATCTTCTCGTTCGGCACGGCCCCTGAATATGAGCCGTAGCTCGTCGTCGAATCGCTGATCTGGCAGAAATAACCCCAGCGCGGGATGTCGGTCTTGCGCAGGTCCTGCTCGAGCATCGGCACCACGCAGATCGGGAAGTCTCCGGCGATGCCGCCGCCGATCTGGAAAAAGCCGACGGACGAGCGCATCGACGCTTTCTCGTACCAGTCCGCGAGGAACATCATGTACTCGATGCCGGTGCGCACGGTGTGCACGTTGTCGATCTCGCCGCTGATGCAGTGCGAGGCATAGATGTTGCCGAGCGTGGAATCTTCCCAGCCGGGCACGATGATCGGCAGGTCGCGCTGGCACGCGGCGAGCAGCCAGCTGTCCTTCGGATCGATCTGGTAATACGGCTCGAGCTTGCCGGAACGCAGCACGCGGTACATGAATTCGTGCGGGAAATACCGCTCGCGCTTGCGGTCGGCGTCGACCCATTCGTCGAGCACCGCGCGCTCGATGCGGCGGATCGCTTCCTCTTCCGGAATGCAGGTGTCCGTGACACGGTTCAGGTGACGCGCGAGCAGCGCCTCCTCGTCGGCAGGCGTGAGCTCGCGGTAGTGCGGCACGCGCACGTAATGCTCGTGGGCCACCAGGTTGAACACGTCCTCCTCGAGGTTCGCGCCCGTGCAGCAGATCGCGTGCACCTTGTTCGCGCGGATCATCTCCGCGAGCGAGAGACCGAGCTCCGCCGTGCTCATCGCACCGGCAAGCGTCACGAACATCATCCCGCCTTCGTCCAGGTGACGCACGTACGCATCCGCCGCGTCGACCAGCGCCGCTGCGTTGAAATGCCGGTAATGGTGGTGAACGAAATCGCGTACCGCCGTCATTGGCCTGATCTCCGGTCGAAGCCCGCGGGCGGGCGATGCAAGACAGCGCCGTCATCGCGGCGGGAGGTCGCGCGCGATGCGCGCTCCTTGTCACTTGTTGAAAAAGGTCATCCTGACCTTTTTCAACGTCGCGAGTCCGGCACATTTCCGGACTCGCTCCCGACGACTCAAGCGCTTACGCGCTCGAGTCGCGAGCGAGACATCCTTGTCTCGCAGCCGCTATTAGAACACAGGCACCTGCTGGGTGAGGCAATGGAGCGTGCCGAGGCCGAGCACGAGATCGCGGCAGTCGATCGCCACGACCTCGCGGCCGGGGAAGCAGGCGGCGAGCTGCGCGCGGTTCGCGCCGTCCGCGGGATCGGCGAAGGCCGGCATCAGCACGACGCGGTTGCCGATATAGAAATTGGCGGGACTTGCAGGCAGCCGCTCGCCGCGCCATTCCACCGGCCGCGGCATCTCGAGCTCGATCACCTGCAAAGGCCGCCCGCCGGCAAGCCGGAACTCCGCGAGGCGCTCACGGTTTTCGGCGAGCGCGGCAAAGTTCGCGTCGTGCGGGTCGCGCTCGATGACGGTCACCACGGTGTCCTCGGCGACGAAACGCGTGAGGTCGTCCACGTGGCCGTCGGTATCGTCCCCCACGATGCCTTCCCCGAGCCACAGGATCTGCACCACGCCGAGCTGCTCGCACAAGGAAGTCTCGATTGCCTCCCGGCGCAGGTCCGGGTTGCGGTTCGGGTTCAGCAGGCACTGCTCGGTCGTGAGCAGCGCGCCTGCGCCGTTCACGTCGATCGAGCCGCCCTCGAGCACCATGTCGACCGCGTGCCGCGGCACGCCGAGCGCGTCCGCCATGCGCCCTGCTGCCGCGTCGTCGAGATCGAACGGTGGATACTTGCCGCCCCAGGCGTTGAAGCGGAAGTCGAGCGCGAGTGCGGGCGTGGCTTGCGCCTCGCGCGTGACGAAGATCGCGCCGTGATCGCGGCACCATGCGTCGTTGGTCGGGATGCGATGGAAGACCACGCGCCCGCGCGGCGCGTGGCCGTCGAGCAGCGCCTGCACGTGCCGCTCGTGGGCCTCGTCCAGGACGTTGATGCGCACGAGCTCGCTCTTGGCGAGCGCGGCCACGGCCCGCACCATCACGGGCTCGACCGGCTCGAAGTTGCCTGGCCAGCTCTCGCGCTTGTGCGGCCAGGAAATCCAGGTCGCCTGGTGCGGCGCCCATTCTGCCGGCATGCGGAAGCCGCGCGCCGCCGGCGTGCGGCTGTCGTCGTCGTCGCTCATGCCGCGGAGGGTGTCATCCTCGCGTGCTCATGGGAAGACCCGGTTGACTCCGAGCTGCACACGGTGGCGCTCGTAGTCGAAAGCGTCGACGTTGGCCGAGTTGCTCGTGTAGCGGTAATCGAGCGCGAGCTGCCAGCGGTCGGGCAGGTCGCGATAGAGGGTCAGCCCGAGCTCGCGGCGCTCTTCCTCGCGCGGCTCGGCGAGATCGTCGTAGCGGCCGGTGCGAAACGCCGCCAGTGCCCCCAGCGCCCAGGGCCCGTCCAGCGGACGGTCGTAACGCAGGGTGAAGTGATGGCGCGTGGGTGAGGCCGCTGGGTCCGCCCGGTCGTCCACGCTGAGTGCATACCTGAGGCCGAAACGCGCCGGGCCCGCGCGCCGCTCGAGGGTGAGCGCGAGCGCGCCGCGCGTGCCGTCGACGAACGCGAAGCGGTCGTCGATCTCATCGATCGTCTCGAAGACGAGGCGCGCCTCCAGCCGCACGGCATCGCTCAGGCCGCGCTCCAGCGCGAACGCTGCGCCGAGCCGGCGCTCGAAGCCGTCCCCGTCCAGCGTGCTGAACGCGAGCTCGGGCCCGAGCTCGACGTCGAAGCCGGCCCACGCACCGCGGAAAAAGCCCGCGACCTGCGCGACGTCCTGGTCGAATTCCGCCGCCTCCGGATAGCGCACGGCATAGGCGCTCGCCGTGCCGCCGAACCCGTTCCCGGCGGGCGCGCGGCCGAGCTGCCCGAACACCGCGACGAAGGGGCTGTCCGTCGATTCGCCGGCGGCGAGGCTCGCATCGTCCTGAAGTGCCACGTTGTCGTCGAAGCCGAGTGAAAGATCGACGAAGGCAGACCGTGCCGGGACCGGGGCCGGGGGGGCCGGGGGGGACAGGCGCTCCAGCATGCGCCCGGCCAGCCGGGCAAGCGTCGGGTCGGAAGCCTGCGCCGCGCGCCGGAAGGCCGCCAGCGCGCCGGCCTCATCCCCCAGCCGGTAGCGTGCGAGTCCGGCGTTGTATTCCGCGAGCGGCGCCATCACCGGCCAGCGGGCGGCGAGCTCGGCGAAGGCGCGCTCGGCCTGCGCGTAAGCCCCCAGGCGATAGCGGCACACCCCGATGTCGTAGAGAACGGAGGGCTCGTCCATGCCGGCCTCCCGGGCCGCTTCGAACGCCGCCAGCGCACCGCTCCAGTCGCCGGCTTCGAAGGCGCGGCTGCCCGCGGCGAACGCCTCGGCGGCGGCCTGGCCGGTGGCACCCGCCGTCGTGGAGCAGATCAAAAGAAGCGCGCCGCACAGCGCGACGGCGCACCTCATCCGGCCGGCGCCCGCGCGACGGACGCCGGCGCGCGCGTATCAGATGCCCCCGGGCGGACCGCGGGGATCGTCGGGGGGGCCGCCCGGAGGCGGCTCCGGCGGCCTGCCCCGGCCTGCATCCTCGCGATTCTCACGTGCCCGCTCCGCCATCTCCTCGCCCAGCTCGCGCCCTTTTTCGCGCGCTTCGGCTGCCGTGTCCAGCCCCTCCGCGCGCTGCTCGCGCGCGGCGTCGGCGCGCTCCCGTCCGGGCGCGCTCGCTTCCGTGCCCTGCGCGCTGGCCTCGGCCGGCAGCTCGATGACGCGAGTGATCGCCTCCGGCCGCTCGGCGCCTTCGGGCATCAGCTTCATCGTGAGCTCCAGCTCCTCGGGCAGCGGCGCTGGAGCGTCGCTCGGCTCGTGGCCTTCCGGACCGTGTTCCGCCGGCCGGTCTTCGCCCGGCGTTTGCTCCGCCGGCGGCGTTTGCTCCGCCGGCGGCCTTTGCGCCGGCTCCACCGGCCCTTCCTGGGCGAGCGCCCGGCCGGCGAGCAACAGCGCGCACGCGAGGCAAGCAAGGTAACTGCCCGAGCTCGTCAATGGTTTCATGTTTCCCTCCTGCCGTACGTCGCGGTCACGTCCAGAGCGTCACACGCTCGGGAGCGCGGCACGTTCCACGGCCCGCGTATCGGGCAACACGCGCACGTCCACCAGGAACGTTTTCTGGCGGCCGCCATGCCGTACCACCACCAGCACCTGCCCGCCCTGCTCGCCGGTCGCCGTCACCGGCAGCCGGAGCTCGTTGATGCCGCGCTCGAGGCGGGTGGTCCAGCGGATGTCGCGCCGGCCGGCGAAACCCTCGAGGTCCACCGCGCCGCGCAGGCTCACCTGGATCTCGGCCGCTGCCAGCGCCTCCGGCGCGTCGATCGCGATGCGCAACTCTTTCGGCTCGTCCAGCGCCATGGCAACGGCGGGCGCCTCGACGGTCATCTCCGCAGGCCCTGCAAAAACGAACAGCAGCGCGAGCGCGGCGGCGCTCGCCGCGACCGCGCCGAGGGCCATGCCGCCCCAGAACCCCGGGGAGCCGCCGCGCCGACCCCGTTCCGCGAGCCCCGCGCGGAGCGCGTCGTCCACGGCGCCGGGCGAAGGATCCGGCACCGGGCGAGCGCGCTCCGCGCGCAGGTACGCCACCGCGCGGAACGCGTGGCGGCAACTTTCGCAAGCCGAGAGATGCTGCATGACGCGGCGCCGCTCGGCGCCGTCCGGATCGTCGAGCGCCGCCTCGAACATGAGGCTCGCCTGTTCGCAGTTCATGAGCTTCCTCCGGCGCCGGCGCGCGGGTGCGTGACGACGCAGTCCGGGTCGAGCAGCCGTCCGAGCAGCACCCGCGCCCGGTGCAGCCGCGATTTCAGCGTGCCTTCCTTGAGCCCCGTGATCTCCATCATTTCCGCGAGCGTGTAACCTTCGATGTCGTGCAGCGCGAGCAGAACGCGCTTCTCGCGATCGATGCGGCGCCACACGGCCGCGACGCGCTCCGCGTTGCGGGCCCGTTCCGCGCCCTCCTCGGGGCCGAACGCATCGCTCGCGAGCTCCTCCGCCGCGACCGCATCGAGAGCCACCACGTTGCGGCGCTCGTGCCGCCGGACGCCGTCCACGAACAGCCGGTACATGACGCGCGCGAGCCAGCTCCCCGGCTTGTCCAGGGCCGCGATGTCGGCGCTGCGCGGGTAGGCGCGCGTGAACGTCTCCTGCACCAGGTCCTCCGCGTCCTCGGTCGATCGCGTCCAGCGCCAGGCGGTGCGGTAGAGAGCGTGGTAGTGGCGGTGCACCAGTGCCTCGTAGCCCGTCTCCGCGGGCGAGCGTCGCGACCGGAAGCTGATCGGGGGCATGCTGGATTACACGTTCGGGCGATGAAAAGGTTCCCGCGGGATCGCCCGCGGAACCATGACTATAAGGCCGAAAGGCGGCCGGCGATGCCGGTCGCTGGATTATGTCAAACAGAGGGAACGGAAATGCCGCCGGGCCGTGTTTGCGGAGAGCCGGCGGCGCGCAGCGCGTGCCGGCCGTGACGAGACCCGATAAGGAGAGCCGGTCATGCAGAGGACTTCGAAGATACTGGGACTGGCCGCGGCGGCGACGCTCGCGGCCTGTGGCGGCAGCGGCGGCGGTGGGCCGGAGCGGGGCGCGATCAGCATCGCGGTCACCGACGCGCCGGTCGACGAGGCCACGGCGGTGGTGATCGCCATGACCGAGCTCGAGCTGAAGCCCGCCGGAGGCGCGGCGTTCCGGGTGCCGGTGATCGACGCGCCGCGCGAGCTCGACCTCACTGATTTCACGAATGGTACGGCCGCCACGCTCATCGAGGACGAGGACGTGCCGGCCGGCGAGTACGAGTGGATGCGCATCTACTTCGACGAGAGCGCCTCGTACATACAGCTCGAGCAGGACGGCGCGACCTACCCTCTCGTGATCCCGAGCGGCAGCGAGACCGGTTTGAAGCTCGTCTCCGGCTTCACCGTGCCGGTGAACGAGGGTGTCACCTACATGCTCGATTTCGACTTGCGCAAGTCGGTGATCGAGCCGCCGGGACAGGCCGGGCCCAACGGTGAGCCGCGGCGCTTCGTGCTGCGGCCGGCCGTGCGCATCATGAACGCGGCGGAGACCGGCGGTGTCGAGGGCACGGTCGGCGCCACGCTCGTCGACGTCAACAGCGAGCGCTGTCTCGCCTCCGATCCGCCGCTGACCGGGAACGCCGTTTACGTCTTCGCCGGCGCGGACGCGGTGCTCGACGACGTCGCCGACGAGGAAACCGACGCTGCCGCGCCGCCGCTCACCAGCGACGTCGTCGAGATGGACGCGGCGAGCGGTGCGTTCGAGTATCACCTCATGTTCCTGCTGCCGGGCACCTACACCCTCGCGTTCACCTGCTCGGCATCCGCGGACGGCGCGAGCGATGCCGACTACCCGCCGACGCCGGAGAGCCGCTTCGATTTCGATGCGACGATCAATGTCGAGGTAGTGGGCGGCGAGGTGAAGACCTGCCCGATCCCGGCGGAAGCGAGCGAAACCTGCTGACGGAAGCGACGGCCGGCCGCGCGCGGCCGTGACGATCAGTCGTCGTCGCGGTCGTCGTCGCGGTCGTCGCGCGGGTGGATGCGGAAGCGGCAGGCGTTGCCGCCGCGCGCCATGCATTCGACGTGCTCGACGTCGGCCTCGAGCAGGGTCTCGATGAGGGCGAGGTCGAGCTGGCACACCTCGAGGTGTTCGCGCGCGAGATCGTGGTAGATGCAGTTGCGCGCGTCGATCAGCGGCAGCTCGCGGCCGTCCTCGCGCTCGGTGCGGGACGAATAGCCGAGCTCGCCCATGATGGCGGCCACCTTCTCGACCTGCCGCGCCGGCGCTTTCCCCTGCACGCGCGGCCGCTGCTGCTCGCCGAGCTTGCGGCCGAGCGTTCGCATCGCCGCCGCCAGGCCGTCGCTGCCGAGCTGCTCGCGAATGCCGTCAATGAGCAGCCCCGAGAACAGCGCGTACTGCTTCGGAAAGAGGTGCACGCCGCGCCGGGTCAGCCGCCAGGCGTAACCGGGCCGGCCGCCTTGCGGCGCTTTCGACGTCTTCTCGACGAACCCGCCGCCTTCGAGCGCACCGAGATGCTGGTGCACGGCGCTGCGGCTGATGCCGAGCGCGCGCGCGAGCTCCTCGGCGCTCCGGCCCTGTTTTTCCTCGAGCAGCAGGCTGAGCAGGCGGCGCTGGCGTTCGCCGAAGCCGGCGATGCTGGGAGCGGTGCGTTGCATCCACGGCATTATAGCGGGGCACGACACTTTGTATAGTTTGTCAAGTCTTTTATTGACAAAGATTCGCAGCGCGGCCTAGACTCGCGCCACAGGCTGGCTCACTCAAAGGGAGAACCATAATGCTGACTGCCGCCGTGATCGTGTTCGCCATCGGCGCCCTGGGGGGCATCGTGCTCGCCCTGCACGTCCTGAGGAACAAGCTCGCGCCGTGGGCGCTGTCGATACTGCACGCATTGCTCGGGGCCACCGGGCTCGTGCTGCTGATCCTCCTGCTCATGAACGGCGGCGCACCGCTGCTCGGCTGGTCGCTGGCGCTGTTCGTCGTGGCCGCGCTCGGCGGTTTCTGGATGGCCTCGCGCCACGCGCAGAAAGAGCTGCCGCCGAAAGGCGTCGTCGTGCTGCACGCGCTGCTCGCCGTCTCAGGCTTCGTGCTCCTGCTGGCCGTATTCCTCGGCGCGGACACCGGTACCGGCACACCGGCCTGACCGCGTGCCGCGCTCAAGCTCGAGCACCCGGCTGCATCCGCCGTTCCTGCACTTCCCGATCGCCTTCTGGGTGACGGGCACGGCGCTCGACGTCGCGCAAACAACGCTCGGGCTGTCCCTGCCGGGCATCGAGGGCTTCGCCCTGCCGCACTGGCTCCTGTGGGGCGGCGTCATCGCCGCCCTGCCCACCGTCGCCGCCGGGCTCGCGGATTTCGCGAGTCTGCCGCGCGCCGTGCAGGACAGCCGCGCGCTCAAGCGGCACATGCTGTGCATGAGCACCGCGTTCACACTGTTCCTCGTGGCCGCGGTGTGGCGCGTGAAGGCCGGTGCGTTCGCCGCGCCGCCGCCGCTCATGCTCCTCTCCCTCGAGATCCTCGGCGTTGTCGCGCTCCTCGTCGGCGGGCACGCCGGCGGACGTGTCGTGTTCGAGGAGCTGCCGGCCACCCACGGCGGCGGAGCGGCGCCCGAAGCCTAGTCGGCGTTACGCGCTGCCGAGCTGGTCCACGAGCAGCGCGCCGAGACAGTCCATGGCCGCCATGTCAGTCCGTTCGCGGAATTCGAGCGCAAGCCGCGGAGTGCCGGCGATTGCGGAAGGCCGCACACTCGCGCCTCACGCACCCGGAGGCCCGCTCATGATCCTCTACGACTACTTGCCCTCCCAGAACGCCTGGAAGGTCCGCCAGCTGCTCGCCCACCTCGCCCAGCCTTACGAGACCCGGCTGGTGAGCATTTTCGAGGGTGAGGGCAAGCGGCCCGAGTACCTCGCGAAGAACCCGACCGGGGCGGTGCCGGCCCTGGGGCTCGACGACGGCTCGGTGATCGCGGAATCGAATGCCATCCTGTGGTACCTGGCGGAGGGAACGCCTTACCTCCCCTCCGGTCGTTACGCCCGGGCGAAGGTGCTGCAATGGCTGTTCTTCGAGGGCGATTACGTGCAGTCGACCATTGCGACGCTGCGCCACTGGACTCAGACAGGCAAGCGCGCCCGCCGCTCCGGGGATCTCATAGCCGCCAAGGTCAAGGGTTCGCTGGCGTGCCTCGCCGCGCTCGACCGCGAGCTCGCGATGCACCCGTACCTCGCCGGCGACGACTACACGATCGCGGACATCTCCACCTTCGCCTACGTGCACCGCGCCGACGAGGCCGACCTGCCGCTCGCCAGTTACGAGCACGTGACGGCGTGGCTCGAGCGGGTCCGCAGCCAGCCGCGCTTCCTCGCCGAGACCTTCCCCTACTCCATCGACCCGCACTCCGGCAACGAACTGTGAGGCCTCCGCCGGCCGTGCGAGCCACTGACTTGCGGCAACGAGCCATAACGCAGCGAGCCACAGCACGAGGGCAGCACGCGGTATGACGAATACGGCATAAGCCCCGGACTTCTTCGTCTAAGCACGAGACTGGCGGACGCCAAACCCGGTGCTAACATCCTCGTACACCAAATGAGCATGCAAACGAGGACGCCATGACGCTCAGAATCAATTCCGTGGCGCCGAACTTCACGGCGCAAACGACCCAGGGCACGATCGACTTCCACGACTGGATCGGCGACGGCTGGGCCGTACTGTTTTCCCACCCGAAGGATTTCACGCCGGTCTGCACCACCGAGCTCGGCTACATGGCGGGGCTGCAGGACGAGTTCGCGCGCCGCAACTGCAAGATCATCGGGCTGTCGGTCGACCCGGTGGACAGCCACCAGGGCTGGCTCAAGGACATCGAGGACGTGCAGGGCAATGCGGTGAGATACCCGCTGATCGGCGACCCGGAGCTTGCGGTCGCGAAGCTTTACGACATGCTGCCGGAGACGGCGGGCGATACCGCCGCCGGCCGCACGCCGGCCGACAACGCCACGGTGCGCTCGGTGTTCCTGATCGGGCCGGACAAGAAGATCAAGGCGATCCTCGTGTATCCCATGAGCTCCGGCCGCAACTTCGACGAGATCCTGCGCCTGCTCGATTCGCTGCAGCTGACGGCGAAGCACGCGGTCGCGACGCCGGTGAACTGGAAGCCCGGAGACCAGGTGATCATCGCGCCCTCCGTGTCGAACGACGACGCGAAGCAGAAATACCCGGAAGGCTGGACCTCGCCGAAGCCGTACATCCGCTACGTGTCGCCGCCGAAGTGAGCGGGGGCCTGCCGGCGTCTTGAAGTACTACCGCGATTTCGTCGACGCGGTCGGCAACACCCCGCTCATCCGTCTCAACGGTCCGAGCGAGGAGACCGGCTGCGAAATCCTCGGCAAGGCGGAGTTCCTGAACCCGAGCGGCTCGGTCAAGGACCGGGCAGCGAAGTTCATCGTGCTCGCCGCGGAGACGAGCGGTGAGCTGCGCCCCGGCGGCACGGTCATCGAAGGCACGGCCGGCAACACCGGCATCGGCCTCGCGCACGTGTGCAACGCGCGAGGCTACCGGTGCGTGATCGTCATTCCCGAGACGCAATCGCCCGAGAAGCTCGATCTGCTGCGCGCGCTCGGCGCCGAGGTGCGGCCGGTACCCGCGGTGCCGTACAAGGATCCTAACAATTTCCAGAAGCTCGCCGGCCGGCTCGCCGCGGAGACTGAAGGCGCGATCTGGGCGAACCAGTTCGACAATCGCGCGAACCGCGAGGCGCACATCCAGACGACCGGACCGGAGATCTGGCGCGACACGGACGGGCGGATCGATGCGTTCGTGTCCAGCTCCGGCACCGGCGGCACGCTCGCGGGGACCTCTATCTTCCTCAAGCAGAAGAAGCCCGGCGTGCTCACCGTGCTCGCCGACCCGACGGGCACCGCGACCTGGCACTACGTGAAACACGGCGAGGCGAAGGTCGTGGGCGGCGGCTCCATCTCGGAGGGCATCGGCAGCACCCGCATCACCGCCAATTTCGACGGCGCGCCGATCGACGACGCGGAGATGATCGGCGACCAGGAATGCGTCGACACGGTATACCGGCTGCTGTACGAGGACGGCCTGTTTCTCGGCAGCTCCTCGGGCATCAACGTGGCCGCGGCCATCCGCGTGGCGAAGCGCCTCGGCCCGGGGCACGTCATCGTCACGGTGCTGTGCGACGGCGGCGGCCGCTACCAGTCGCGGCTCTACAATCGCCGCTGGCTCGAGGGGAAGGGGCTCGTGCCGCCGCCGCACCCGGCAGCCTGCGGGTAATCCCGGACCAGAACGCGGGCGCTTTCCCCGTTCATTACCGGACACCGTGTGCCGCGGTTTTCGCCTGCGGGTATGATCTCTCCGTCGGGCCCGTTTCCCGGCGGAGCAAGACTTGCCGCACCGTGCTTTGGAAAGGATCGCGGGCACCTCACCCACGGCCCGCCTGGCCGTCGCCGCTGCCGTCGTATGGCTCACCGTCGCGCTCGGCGTCATTCTGCTGCTGCTGCAGGAACGCGAAGCGACGCTCGAACGTGCCGGCCGCAACCTCGCGGCATTGGCCCTCGCCCTCGAAAGCTACACGTCGCGCACCTTCCAGGCGGTCGACCTGACGCTCGCCGGTGCGGTCGACGCGCTGCGGCTCGCGGACGACCTCCCGCCGCACGATCCGGAGTTCCAGGCCGCGCTCGAGCGGCGGCTGGAGTTCCTGAGCCCGTACGTGCGCGCGATCTACATCGTGGACGCGCAAGGGCGAGTGCTTCACGACACCGACTATCCCGAAAGCCCGGCGCTGACGCCCGTCGCGCAGAGCTACTTCCAGGCGCATCGCGACAATCCGGCGCTCGTGTCCTCGGTCGCCGAGCCTCTGGAGAACCACCCGGGCCTCGGGTGGTTCGTTCCCGTCACCCGGCGGCTGGGCAGCAACACGGAGTTCGACGGGATCACCGTCGCCGCGGTGCAGCCGCTGTATTTCGAGAGTCTTTTTCGCCGCATGGGACTCGGCCCCGACGACGTCATCTCGCTCTACTACCGTAACGGCGTGCTGATCTCCCGCTACCCGCAGGCCGGGCCGGCCACCGGCGACTCGTTCGCGGGCTCGCCGCTTTTCGATCGGCACCTGCCGCAAAGCGATGCGGGGACGTTCGTCGCGAACCGCGCGCCGGGCCCCGCGATGCTGGTCAGCTACCGCGACGTGCAGTTGCAGCCGCTCGTCGTCTCGGTGGCGGAGGAAATGAGCTCGGTGCTTGCGCCGTGGCGCACCGTCGCCGCCGGCGCGGCGATCGCGCTCGGCGCACTGCTCGCGCTGCTCGCCCTGCTCGTCGACCAGTTCCGCCGCCAGCAGCGGGTGCGCGAGCGCGCCCAGGAACAGCGTGCCCACGCGGAGCGCATGGAAGCGCTCGGTCACCTGACGAGCGGCATCGCGCACGACTTCAACAACCTGCTGAGCGTGGTTTCCTCGAGTCTCGAGGTCGTCTCGCACGCGACGGCCAATGACGACGCACGCCGCGCCGCGACCGACGCCGCGGAGCGCGCGGTCGCCCGCGGCGCCGAGCTCATCCGCCGGCTGTCGACGTTCGCGCGCAGCCGGCCCGTGGAGCTCACGACCGCCCGGCTGGAAGAGGCGGTCCGCGGTTGCGAGGACCTCCTGCGGCGTGCCGCCGGCCGCCACGTCGACCTGCTGGTGGACCTCACGCCGGATCTGCCCCCCTGCCGGCTCGACGAAACCGAGTTCGAGGTCGCGCTGGTGAACCTCGTGATCAACGCGCGCGACGCCATGGCCGGCACCGGCCGCATCGCCATTCGCACCTACGCCTGCGAGGAAGACGACCGGCACGTGTGCGTATCCGTGGAGGACAGCGGGCACGGCATGAGCGAATCGGTGCAGCGGCATGCCTTCGAGCCGTACTACACCACGAAGGGCAGCCAGGGCACCGGACTCGGGCTCGCGCAGGTGTACGGGTTCATGCTGCAGATCGGCGGCGATACCCGTATCGAATCCCGCGCCGGCATCGGTACGAAAGTGGAGCTGCGTTTTCCACTGGCCGGTCCCGCCGACGAGCGGGCGACTGCATGAGGCGGCCGCCTGTCGAATGCAAGCTGCCTAGCGTTCGCTCCACCAGGACACGAACTCGTCGAAGCCGATGGCTCCGTCGTCGTCGGTATCGATCTCGTCGAAGCCGATGCGCGCTTCTTCGGCAGAGACGCCGGCATCCAGGTCCCTGAGCATGCGCCGGAACTCGCCGAAATCGATTTTTCCGTCGCCGTTCGGATCGTTGAAGTTGAAGCTCTCCTCGAGTTCTGCGATCTCTTCCGGGGTCGGCGGCATGGTCCCTCCTGCGGGCGTGAGCACCGGCCCTATTCTGCCCGGAGGTGCGCCCCGCTGAAACCGCACGGGGCGGCAGCGTGGGTTCTGAACTATGCTTGCAAGGCCCCCGCGAACCCCCAATTCGCATTCATCAGCCCTGGAAATCGCGTTCGGAGGTGACGGAATGGCCGGTTACGTGACCAACATCGAGCAGGCAGCGCTCGACAACGAGGATTACCGCCGCGTGCTCTTCACGGGCCCGCACATGCAGCTGGTGCTGATGACGCTCCGGCCGGGCGAGGAGATCGGGCTCGAGACGCATGCCGGGCACGACCAGTTCATCCGGGTGGAGGCCGGCACCGGCAAGGTGCGCCTCGCGGACGAGGAGCACCAGCTCTCCGACGGGGTATCGGTCGTCATTCCGGCCGGCACGCGCCACAACGTGATCAACACCTCGTCCACCGAGCCGCTGCGCCTGTACACCCTTTACACTCCGCCGGAACATCCGGAGGGCACGGTGCATCGCACGAAGGCCGACGAGCCGGCGCACTAGCGTGGCCGCGCGGCGCCCTCCCGCGGCCGACCCGGCGGGTGCCCACCCGGGCGCTGCCAGCGGCGGCCGACGCGCCTTGCGAGGCGCACAGCTGCACCTCGCGCGCATCGCGGGCGTGGACGTCTGTCTCGACTGGAGCCTGCTGATCATTTTCTTCCTGATCAGCATGAGCCTCGGCAGTGGACTCTTCCCCGCCTGGCATCCCGAATGGAGCGCGGCGACGACGTGGCTCACCGCCTTCGCCGCGGCGGTCCTGTTCCTGCTGTCGGTGCTGGTGCACGAAATGTCGCATGCGCTGGTCGGCCGCGCGCGCGGCATGCAGATCCGCCGCATCACGCTGTTCATCTTCGGTGGCATGGCGCACCTCGAGGAAGACCCGCACGACTGGCGCACCGAGCTTTACATGGCCGGCGTCGGCCCGCTCACCAGTCTCGTTCTCGGGTTCCTGTTCATCTGGCTCGGCTCACTCGGCATCGGTCACCTGCCGGAAGGCCCGCTCGACCCGGAGGCCGTATTTGCCGACCTGTCGCCCTGGGCCACCCTGCTCCTATGGCTCGGACCCGTGAACATCGTCCTCGGGATCTTCAATCTCGTGCCCGGCTTTCCGCTGGACGGCGGCCGGGTGTTGCGTGCCGCGATCTGGGGCGCGACCGGCGACCTGCACCGGGCAACGCGCTGGGCATCGCTCGCGGGACGCGCGTTCGCGTGGCTCTTGATCGCCGCCGGGATCGCGATGATTTTAGGACTTACAGTGCCGATATTCGGCCGCGGCTTCGTCGGCGGGCTGTGGCTCACGCTGATCGGCTGGTTCCTGCACAACGCCGCGCTCATGAGCTACCGCCAGCTGCTCCTGCAAAGTGCGCTGAAGGGCGTGCCGGTGCGGCGGCTGATGCTCGGCGACGTGCGCACGATTGCACCCGACGTGACGTTGCGCGAGTTCGTCGACGACTACGTCATGGGTCACGAGCAGCGCGCGTGGCCGGTGCTCGTGGAGGGGCGGCTCGCCGGTATCGTCTGCCTCAGCGACGTGCGCAAGGAGGCGCGGGAGCGCTGGCCGGAGGCCCGGGTGCGTGACGTCATGACGCCCGCGAGCGACGCGCTCACGGTGTCGCCGAACGACGAGAGCGAGCGTGCGCTGCAGCTCATCGCCGCGCGCGGCGTGAACCAGCTTCCGGTGATCGATGGCGGTCGTCTCGTCGGCATCGTGCGCCGGGAGGACATCCTGCGCTGGCTGTCGCTGCACGCCGAAGATTTTTCGGAGACGCATCCGCGCGGTACCTGAGAAGGGGCAGCGGGATAAACCCTGCTCCCGTAGGAGCGCGCATCGCGCGCGAAACGGATTTGTTCGCGCGCGATGCGCGCTCCTACGGGGGCGGCGCGGGATCGCTGACCAGCGGCACGAAGCGCACCGGCGCGATCGAGCGCTCGCTGTACTCCTGCTCGTCGCGGCGCGTGATGCAGACCAGCTCCTGGAACAGGGCATCGCGTGCGACTGGAATCACGAGGCGCCCTCCGATCTTCAATTGCTGCCTGAGCGGATCGGGCACCTCGCGCCCCCCGGCAGCGACCACGATCGCGTCGAACGGCGCGTGCTCGGGCCAGCCTTTCGTGCCGTCACCCTGGCGGATCACGACGTTGTCGTAACCGAGCTCCCCGATCGTACGGGCGGCGCGGTCGGCGAGCTCCGGGATGCGCTCGAGGGCCCACACCGAGCCCGCGATCTGCCCGAGCACCGCGGCGGCGTAGCCGGAGCCCGCGCCCACCTCCAGCACGTTCTCGCCGCCCGCGAGCGCCAGTGCTTCGATCATGCAGGCGACGATGTACGGTTGCGAGATGGTCTGCCCCGAACCGATCGGCAACGGCGAGTCCTCGTAAGCGAACTCGCGCAGGTTCTCCGGCACGAACGCCTCGCGCGGCACGGCTCGCATCGCGTCCAGCACTTTGCCGGAGCGCACGCCGCGCGCCGCAATCTGCCGCTCGACCATCTCGTCGCGTCGGGTGGCGTAAGCGTCGTTCCGGATCGGTTCGGGCCGCATGGTGTCGGCTGCGCGGTGATATGTCGCCCTTGCAGCAAGATACGTGCCGGCAGGGCGTACCCGGGCGCCCGCCGCTGCGTGCAGCTTTTACAGGCGGCATTGTAAGCCGTTCCGCCCGGCGCGCGACGGGCAGCGCATGTCATTCTTGCACCGCGCGTTTGCAAAATTGTGCCGGCCTCGCGGCGGATTTTGCATGGCATGGTTCTTGCTCATTCCGACAACAGGCCGGCGTTCGATACGGGACACACCATGAGCGATCTCACGCGGCCGGACGGTATCGAGAGCCGGCACGTGCACGCGGGCGGCACGCGATTGCACGCGTGGCCCATCGGGCTCGTCCTTTTCGGGTTGGTCCTCGTCGTTGCCGGCCTTGGCGTGTTCGGCGCCCGTGCGGCGGTGAGCGGCGCCGCCGCGGGTGTACGCCTGTCGGTCGAAGGGCCGAAGCGCATCCGCAGCGGCGAGATGTTCGAGATGCTCTTCACCGTGGAGACCGAACGGGCAATTCGTGACGCGGTGCTCACCGTGGATCCGGCCATCTGGAAGGACGTGACGGTCAACACGTTCATGCCGCAACCCGCCGACGAGCGCTTCGAGGACGGTGCGTTCGCGTTCCATTTCGGCGCCCTGAGTCCGGGCTCGCGCTTGCTCGTCAAGGTCGACGGCCAGATCAACCCGATTTATCCGCCCGGTCCGCGGGACGGCACTATCACGCTCGTCGACGGAGCGGCCACCCTCGTGAGCGTCGATTATTCGATCAAGGTGTTTCCCTGATGGACATCGTCATTCGCGCTTCCGCCATCTTCTTCATTCTCTACGTGCTGGTCCGGCTCATGGGCAAACGCGAGCTGGGGCAGATGACGCCATTCGAGCTCATCGTGCTGGTCGTCATCGGCGATCTCGTGCAGCAGGGCGTAACGCACAACGACTATTCCCTGCTGGGTGCACTGCTCGCGGTCACCACGATGGGCTTCTGGGCGCTCGCGCTGAGCTGGGCGACGTATCTCTGGAGCCGCGCGGAGTCACTGCTCGACGGCGAGCCGCGCGTGATCGTGAAGGACGGCGAGATCGTGCGCGAGAACCTGCGCCGGGACCGCCTGACCCGCGCCGAGATCCTCTCCGAGATGCGCCTCGCCGGCATCGGCCATCTCTCCCAGGTCGAGTGGGCGATCCTCGAGCCGCGCGGCAAGATGAGCTTCATCCAGCGGCGTGGCGGCGAGCGCCCGCAGCACGCACAGAACGCCGAGGATCAGGGCGCGACATGACACGGCGGCGCCGGCCCGGGCGCGCTTTCACCGGTCCCGGGGCATCGGCCGCGACCACGGCGCGCCAGCTGGTACGCGGCATGGCCGGCGGCCTGCTCCTCGGGATGCCGCCCCTCTTCACCATGGAAATGTGGTTCCAGGGATTCCTGATGGCGCCGCTCAAGATCGTGGTGCTGATCGTGTTCACGTTCCTGATCGTGATCGGCTACGGCGCCTTCTGCGGCTTCCGCCGCGAGCGCACCTGGCCCGACCTGATCATCGACTGCGTGCAGACGATGGGGCTCGCGGCGCTGGTCGCGGCCTTCGCCCTGTGGCTGATCGGGCGCATCGGCCCCGGTACCGGCCTGCTCGAGGCGATGGGCAAGATCGGCCTGCAGATGATCCCGATCTCCCTCGGTATCTCGCTCGCCGGCGCCCAGCTCGCCGACCCGGAGGACCAGGGCGACGAAGCGGCCGACCTCGGCACCGAGTTTTCCACGCCCGAATTCGGCGCGTTCGGCCGGCTGTTCGTCGCCGCCGGTGCCGCGCTGTTCCTGTCGCTGAACGTCGCGCCCACCGAGGAAACGCTGTTTCTCGCCGTCGGGGGATCCTGGTGGCTGATGGTGCTGGTCGTCGCCGCTTCCCTGCTCATGTCGTATGCCATCGTCTTCTATGCGGATTTCCGCGGCGGCCGCCGCCGCACGCGGCGCGATACCCTGCTGGACTACCCGCTGACCGAGACAGTGGTCGCCTACGGAGTGAGCCTGCTGGTCAGCGCACTGCTCGTCTGGTCGTTCGGCCGCACCGCAGGCACGCCGCCTTACACGATCGTCGCGCAGATCGTCGTGCTCGGCGTCGTCGCCGCGTTCGGCGCGGCCGCCGGACGGCTGCTCCTCGGCAGCGGCGGAGCCGGTGGCGGAAATGGAAAGCCGTAACCGCCTCGAGTGGATCGTCCTCGCGGCAAGCCTGGTCGCGATCGCCGCCGTGCTCGGGGTGCTGGTCTGGGAAGGATTCGGCGATCACGGTCGGCCGCCGCTGCCGACGGTGGCTCTGCACCGCGCGCGCGCCTATGCCACAGCGGCCGGCTGGGTGCTGCCGGCCACCGCCACGAACAAGGGCGACCGCTCCGCGCAGGCCGTCACTTTCATCGCGACGGCGCGCGTACGCGGTCGCGAGGAAGAGGCTACAGTCACCGTCGACTATCTGCCGGCCGGCTCCGACGTCGAGGTCGCGTTCGGTTTCAGCGCCGAGCCGGACGGCGAGGTGCGGGTGCGCATCGCCGGGTTCCTCCCGTGACGGGGACGGACTCGCGCTCCGCGCGAATCGCGACGGTGTCGAAATTCTTCCGCGCAGGAAATGCTCGCACCCGGTAAATAGTGCAGCAGCATTGCGCCGGTCATGCGCTTCTCACGCGTCTCATGCGTGGCATGTTTCTTGCTCCTTCCCGCGCATCCATAAAGACATGCGAAAGCCCTGCCGAGGAGACCGAACGATGGCCAAGAGCGCAATAGAACTGCTGAAGGAAGATCACCGCAAGGTGAAAGAGCTGCTGTCGGAGCTCGTGCAGACCACGGCACGTGCGGAGAAGAAGCGGCTCAACCTGCTCGAGAAGATCGAACAGGAGCTGCACGTCCACACGCACATCGAGGAAGAGATCTTCTATCCCGCCTTCAAGGAGGCCGGCAACTCCGAAGCGTCCAGGATGTACTTCGAGGCGCTCGAGGAGCATCGGGCGGTCGACGAGCTGGTGCTGCCCGATCTCAAGAAAACCTCCCCCACCAGCGAGAAATTCTCCGGCCGCGCGAAGGTGCTGAAGGAGCTCGTGGAGCACCACGTGGAGGAGGAAGAGAAGGAGATGTTCAAGAAGGCGCAGAAGGCGATGTCGAAGGAAGAGCTCACGGAGCTCGGCGGGCGTCTCGCCGAGCGCAAGCAGGAGCTCCAGCGCCAGATGCAACAGAGCCGCGCCGCCTGAGCGTCACCGCCGCCCTCTCGACCTGAAGTTGCTGAAGCGGCGGGCGCGCCGGATGCGTGCCCGTCGCCTGCGTACCCCCGTCGCCTGCGTACCGGACCGACGACGCGAGACCCGTTCCGAGCCTCAACCCTCGTTCGGTGTGCCCCCTCTCAGCTTCTCCTGATCGATCTCGGAGGCGACGGGCGCGTGCACCCAGTACCCGTTCTCGTCTTTCTCGAAATGCTGCTCCACCGCCAGCATCGCCGCGTCGTGGGCGGTGCGTGCGAGCTCGTTCTCGTCCTGAAGCGCGGTGCAACTTGCATGCCACCGACCCCCCAGCTGACGTCATGTTGCAGAACGACCGACGTTGTGACGATCGAATGGTTGCGAACAGCAATACTGAAACGCACCGTTGTCTCGCCGGAACATGAGCTCCGTGGACCCTTCCGGAGTGACGAAATTGGGACGCTTCGGCAGATCGATGATCGGGTCCTGCATCGTTTCGCCCAGGAACACGACCGTCAGCCCGGACGTGCCCGTGACCCCGCAAGTCAGCAGGATCCTGTAATCGTCACTGCGGTAGCCGAACGTGCCACTGTCGCCTCGGGTGAAGTAGATCCACCAGGATCCGCCCCTCGCGTAGACATACGCCCGGTCCGCGTCGCCGGCCAGCGCCCGCCCGGTCCTCGCCTTGCTCTCGCCCAGGCACAACCGGATCGCCTGAAAGCTCTGTTGCGGGGCCGATGGGGCGGCCGCACAGGCAGTGAGCATGGCGGCGGCGCCGGTGACCATCAGCTTGCCGACTCCGGCCGCTCGGGTGGCTTGCACCTTATCCCTCTCTGTGCTAATTTTTGAGCATACTGCTCATATATTAGCACAGGTGTCGAGCATGCCCCGAAAGAGCAACCTGACTCGCCGCGAGCAGCAGGTCATGGACGTGATCTATGAGCTGGACGAGGCGACCGCGAAAGAGGTGCGCGCCCGGCTCGCCGATCCGCCGAGCTACTCGGCCGTGCGGGCGGTCCTGGCGCGCCTCGTCGAGCAGGGCCACCTGAAATTCCGGGAGGTGGGGCCCCGTTACGTCTATTCGCCGGCGCTCGGGCGGAAACGGCTTCGGCAGGCCGCGCTGCGCAAGGTCATGGACACGTTTTTCGAAGGCTCGCCACTGCGCACCATGAACGCGCTGCTCGGCATCTCCGCAAGCGACCTGTCGCGGGAAGAGCTCGAGGAGCTCGCGCAGGCCGTCGAACGCGCGCAGCGGGAGAAAGAATGATGGTCGGCACGGCACTCGGCGTACTCCTCGAGCTCGCGATCAAGAGCAGCTTGGTGCTCGGCCTTGCTTTCCTCGTGGCGAGCCTCTGCCGGCGCGCTTCCGCGGAGGAACGTCACCTCGTCTGGGCCTGCGCCCTGCTCGGCATCCTCGCGCTGCCGGTGCTGCCGCAGCCGAACCTGGGCATCACGGCCGCCGGCCTTCTGCCCGAAACGGCGGCGCTCCTGCCGGTTGCACGCGATCGCGATGCGCCGACGGCAACCCCCGCTCCCGCCGCGGGGCAACCCTCCGCCGCGAACGCGGTGCCCTCCACATCGATCACCGCGTCCTCCGTGGCTGCGCCGGCACACTGGCAGGTGGCGCTACTCGGGACGTACGGGGCTGTCTCGTTCGCGCTGCTCGTCTGGCTCGTCGTTTCCTCCGCGCGTATCGGCCGCTCGCTGCGGCGCCTCAACGACGTGACGCACCGCCCGACGCTCGCGCTGCTCGAAGCGGCGATCGCGCGTAACGGCATCCGGCGGCGCGTGCAGGCGAAATGGTCGAGCCAGGACGCGACGCCGCTCGCGTGGGGATTCTTCAGGCCCGTGGTCGTGCTGCCGCAGGATTTCAGCCGGTTGCCACCGGCCGGGCAGCGCAACGCACTCGCGCACGAGGTCGCGCACATCGCCCGCTGGGACTTTCTCACCACGTACCTCGCGTGGGCCTGCTGCGCCGTGTACTGGTTCCAGCCGCTCGCGTGGCTCGCCTGCCGCCGGCTGATGCAGGAAAGCGAGATCGCGTGCGACGACCGTGTGCTGGCGAACGGCGCCAGCGGGCGTGATTACGCGCGCCAACTCGTCGAGGTGGCAAAGACCGTGAGCGCCCTGCGCATCCGCGCGGCGGCGATGGCGGATGGCGGCTCCGTCACGCGGCGGATCACGGCCATCCTGGATCCGACGAAGAGGAGAAGAACCATGAGCAGGCTGCAATCCCTATCGGTGCTCGCGCTCGCGACCGTGCTCCTCGTGCCGTTCAACGCGCTCACGGCCAAACCCCGCACGGCGGCGGCCGCGCCGGAGACGGCGGCGGGCGGCGAGCCGGACGCCGACGCGCGCTCGCTCGCGGCCGCCGGGCGTGAGGGCGAAGCGGCGGCGCTGCTCGCCGACGCCATCGTGAACAGCGGTGCGGGAAGCTGTTCCCTCTGCTACGACGTCCTGTCGCAGAAGAAAGAGACGACCGAAGCGGAATCCCGCGTCGTGCGCCGGGCTTTCGACCTCGTCGAGGCGCGGGCGCGCGCGAGCGCGAACGGCAACCTGCTGGTCGCCCTCGCCGAGCTCTGCCGCCGCAGCGGTGACGACAACGAGCTCGACCGAGGCACGTGGTATCTCATGGAAGGCTTCCGCCTCGGTGGATTGAACGGTGAATCCAGCCTGGTCGCTCTCAGTATCCTCGACGACCTCGGCTGGTACAGCCAGGCGAAGACCCTGGCGCAGAGCCTCCACGACAATCCGGACTCGAGCCTCTACCACTCGCAGGAAACGGAGTTCTGGATAAAGAGGCTCGACAGCCAGCTCTCGCAGGCCGAGTTCGTCACCTCGCGGCTCATCGAGCCGAAGACCAGCGTCACGATCGAGGGAGACCTGATGGCGCTGTACCAGGTCGCGCCCGTCTATCCGTCGGAGGCGCTGGCAACCGGCCAGGAGGCCGACGTCCAGCTAAGCTTCACCCTGTCGAAAACCGGACACCCGGAGGACGTCACCGTCGTCCACTCCACGAACCCCGCTTTCGACGAGCCCGCCCGGGACTCCGTGGCACAGTGGCTTTACGCCCCACAGCTCGTGGACGGCATCCCGGTCGAAAAACCGGGCGAGCAGGTCATGATCCGGTTCGTGCTCGAGGACTGATTCGCCGGGGAGCCACACGAGGCGCTTCGTGCGGGGAATCTGACGCGGTCCTGTGTCACTCTCCGAAGCTGTTCCATGCGAGCCATGTGAAGAACGCGAGCACCGCGAGCAGCACGAGCGTGGTCAGCGGACGGTTGCGGTGCCGTCCGCCGACCCAAGCGGCGCGCCCGTTCAGGATCAGCAGCACGAACGCGAGCGCCGGAAAGAACCAGGCGCCGATCACCGCATAAAGTTTCTGCACCTCCCGGAAGGTGAAGAACAAGCCCGCCATCGGCAGCACGGCGAGCAGCACGAGGTAGATACGGTACGGCCGGCCGCGCGTATCGACCGCCGCGCGCACAGTGTCCGGGTCGTGCCTGTGCCGCAGCAGGGACCACGTGTCCGCGAACAGGTACGGCACCGCCTGCCAGACGCCGAGCAGGCTGCTGAACACGGCGCCGAAGCTGCCGAGCAGGAACAGCCACTTGCCCGCCGGCCCCAGGATCTCTTCCAGTCGCCCGGACAGGGCGACGAGCAGGCCCGCACCGCCACCCTCGACCTGCACGGCCGTACCGACGATCACCATTGCCACGCCGAACAGCGCCGTCATCGCGTAACCGATGCCGAGATCGACGCGCGAGGCGCGCAGGTCGGCGGGGCCGGTGAAGCCTTCCTCGCGCAGCCAGTAGCCGTAGCAGAGCACGGTCAGCGTGCCGCCGATGCCGCCCATGAGAGCGATGGTCCACGCGAGCCCTTCGCCGCCCGCATCCGGTATGCGCGGGATGACGATACCGCTCACGACGGCCGCGCTGCCCGGCCACAGCAGCACCGCCGTGGTCACGACGGTGACGAACATGAGGCCGATGCAGACGCGCATGACGATCTCGAACAGGCGATAACCGCCGAGCCACACCATCGCGAGGCCGGTCAGCGCGGCCGCGATGCCGAACACGACTTTGCCGTCGCGCGCGTCGGCGAAAACCGGCAGCATGGCGTGCAGGGTGACGCCGCTCGCGCTCATCTGCGCGGAGCCGACGAAAAAAGACCAGAGCACGAGGTACGGAAGAAACAGCCACAGCGCGACCGGGCCAAAACGGTGGGCGGCGCCCTCGAGCAGGGTCTCGCCCGTCGCGAGCTGCCAGCGCGCGAGGCCTTCCGTCACCACGAACTTGAGGAACGACCCGGCCACCGCCGCCCACAGCACGGCCGTACCGAGCAGGGCGCCGGCGATCGCGCCGGTGGCGAGATCACCGCTGCCGACGCCGGTCGCCGCGAGCAGCAGCCCGGGTCCGAGCATCCCCCAGCCGGATTTTTTGCGCTCCCCACCCACGCAATCGTCGCCCCTGCCCTCGACGAGGCGTACCCTACCGCGCCCGCCGATCCGGTGCCAGCATCGGGCTGCGAAGATTCGCACCGGGATGCGCCGTGAGTCGCCGGCGGCCGCTGCCGCCGCGCAGCGCGTCGCGACGATCTCGCGGGATTTCGCGCGCGCATCATCGAGCTTCACGCAGGTTTCATGCAGCATCACTCGCAAACGGACACATTGTGCCGGTCCTTCTTTCTCGCTGTTCCACAGGAGAATCGTCATGGCACGGCAGCATGCAGACCCCGCCCCGCTCCGCTGGCTCATCGCCCTCTCGGCACTCTCGCTCGGTTTCCTCGCCGCGCAGGCCCCTGCCGAAGAACGCGATGTCGCCAGCATCAAGGTGAGCTTCGCCGATCTCGACCTGGACAAGCAGGCCGGTGCGGAAACGCTCTATCGACGCATCCAGTTCGCCGCGCGCTCCGTCTGTGGGCGCGCCGACGCGCGGGAGATCGAGCGTCGCTCGCAGTTCCACAAATGCATTGACGAGACCGTGGAGGCGGCTCTCAAGGAAGTGAATCGCAGCAGCCTGTACGCCGTGCACTATCGCAGGGCGGGAGTGCGCACTCCGGGCTGATGCATTCCGGCTCTTAAAGAAGTCGGCCGCCCGCCTGTCGCCACCGGGCGGCCACGCTTCGCGTGACCACCGCATGAACCGATCTCATGACGCTTGGTGATAGCAGCGTGAAAAGGCGTGGCCTAGAATCCCGGAAGGCATCTCGCCTCGCCCGCAAGTTTTGGAGCTGGGCATTAACCGCATCCGGGAAGCGGAGCCGCATCGCGAGCAGATCGGCTATCGCGTCGACGACCTGATCGTCGACGTGCGCAGGCAGCACGTGGCCCGCGGACGTGAAAGGATCAATCTTTCGCCGCTCTCGTACGAGCTGTTGCTCGCGTTGCTGCAGGCCGCGCCGCATCTCGTCTCGCTCGACGAGCTGATGAAGCGCGTGTGGCCGGGACTCGTCGTCAGCCCCGAAACCGTGAGCCAGCGCGTAAAGCTGGTCCGGCATGCGCTCGGGGACCGGGCCGGCTCGCCGCGCTACATCGGCGGCGTGCGCGGCCGGGGCTACCAGCTGATCGCCGACGTCGAGCCGCTCACGGCCGTCGACGCGCCGCGCCTGAACGGCGCAGCGGCCGCGCCGCCGCTACCGCCGTCCACGGAAGCCGGGACTCCCGCGATGCCGCCGTCCGGCGAAGCCGCCCCTGCCGCGAGCCCTCGCTCGCAGGCGGCGAAGACATCCCCGGCCCGGCGCCCGCGCGTGCGCCGTGTCGCGCGGCGTGTCGTGTACGCGACGCTCGCGCTGCTGGCCGCCGCCTTCCTCTACCGGGCCGGCGATTTGCCGCTGCGCGCCTGGTGGGATGCCGGCTCGCCGGCCGCGCCCGAGATCGGCGCCAACTCGCTCGCAGTGCTGCCGTTCGTCAACCTGAGCGGCGATCCGGCGAGTGAATACCTGAGCGAGGGCCTTTCCGAGGAGATCCTGAACCGGCTGTCCCGCGCGCGCGGCGTGCGCGTGGCCTCGCGCACCTCGTCGTTCGCATACCGGGACAGCGACGTCGATGCCCGGCGGCTGCAGGACCTGCTCGGCGTGCGCTACCTGCTCGAGGGCAGCGTTCGCCGGGAAGGCCCGCACCTGAGGGTGACCGTCCAGCTGGTCGACGAGTCGGGGTTCCGGGTCTGGAGCGGCACCTACGACCGGCGACTCACCGGCATGTTCGCCCTCCAGGACGACATCGCCGGGTCGGTGGTCACGAGCGTGCTGCCGCGGCTCACCGCGGAGGACGAAGCGGTCCCGCGCATCGAGGCTGCTCGAGGCGCGCTGCGCGCGTCCCCGAGCGCGCGCGCCGGCCTGAACAACGTGCCGCCGCTGCTCACTCCGGTGGCGAGGGTGACCTCGGCGACCGGCGCGCCTGACGCAATTGCGACAGGCGGTGGCGCGCGGTAGCCGCGTTACCGCCGCTGCTCATCAGCGCGAGAAGCGTGAAGCCCGCGGCCGAGAGCAGCGCGGCCGTCGCGACCGGGTGCAGCGAAGCGCGTGGGTACAGGCTGGACTGCATCACGTGTCCTTCGTAACTGCCGTGCACGTGCCCGTCCTCGCCGGCGGCCTGCAAGGCGCCCTCGCGGTGGCGCGCCGGTTCGTCGCGTACCTGGCGCGGGGCCATGACGCTGCGGTTCATCCAGTCGACGAGCGCGGGAAAATGCCGGTTCAGGGTGCTCACCATTTTCGAGCCGCTGCCGACGTAGACGTCGCGCTTCGGCTGCTCGGCGGCATGCAGGATTGCGCGGGCGACCTCTTCCGATTTTCTGCACGTCGTCCTCGCGCCGCCCGACGTCCGCGACGACGTGCACGCGTACGCAAAGGAAGCGTGATGCAATATCGATACCAGCGGCCGCGCTCGCGCAAAAAGCCTGAAACTGCCGGCGTCGCGGGGCATACTGCGCGCCGGGCATCAGACCGAACCGAGAACAAGGAGCCGTGCCGATGACGACAGCGCGTTTCGTGCCTCTCGGGCTCGTGCTGGCCGCGGCGCTCGCCAGCGCCGCCGAGCCTGCCGATCCCTGGACCCGTATTTTTCCCGACGCGGGCGAGAAACCCGCGCTCGTCTTCCCCGACGAGATCTCGACGGGCGACGACGAGTCGCATCCGACCCTCGCGCCGGACGGGCGCACGTTCTTCTATTTGAAGAACACGCCGTCCTTCGACTTCTACACGATCATCTACAGCACGTGGCAGGACGGCCACTGGAGCAAGCCGCAAACCGTTCCGTTCTCCGGGCAATATCCGGATGGCGACCTCGTGTTCACCCCGGACGGCACGCGCGCGTACTTCGTCTCCGCGCGGCCGGTGAACGGCGAGCCGCGCGAGGACACCGAGATCTGGACCATCGAGCGAACCGCTGGCGGCTGGGGCGAGCCGGAGCACGTGGCCGAGCTGTCGAGTCCCGGCTACGAGTGGTTCCCCACTCTCACGGCGGACGGCACGATGTACTTCGGCTCGTCACGCGAAGGGGGCCTCGGCGGGCACGACATCTGGCGCTCGCACCAGGTCGACGGCGTGTGGCAGCCGCCCGAGAACGTGGGCGCGCCGGTCAACTCGCCCGGCGAGGAGATCGAGGCGCTGGTGACGCCCGACGAGAGCATGCTCGTGTTCGCGGCGAAGAACCGGGGCGACGCCATCGGCGCCTATGACCTTTACATCGCGCGCCGCGACGGCGACGGCTGGGCCGAGCCGGTGCATCCGGGGTCGCCGCTCAACTCGAAGGGCTGGGAGTTCTCCCCGCGTCTTTCGCCCGGCGGTGCCCTGTTCTTCTTCACGAGCAGCCGCGGCTTCGGGTCAGATCCGCTCAAGTACCGGCTGACCTTCGACGCGCTGGTCGAGCGCATCCGCTCCCCCGGCAACGGGCTGCGCGACATCTACGTCATGGACGCCGCCGCGCTGCGCGCTCTCGCTGAGCCGTCCGGGCACTAGGAAGCGCCTGCCGTCGGATTCGGCCGGGAGAACAGGCCCTTCAGCTTGCGCGCGAAGGCGCCCAGCCCGAGCAGGATGAAGATGCCGAATTTTTTCAGGAGCACGAGGCCCGCAGCGAGCAGCCCGGCCTTCGCCGCGACCTTGCCCGCGACGAGCGCGCCGATGCCATAGGCGGCGACCTCGTCGAGGTTGGAGTCGAAGTCCTCGTAGCGCTGGCCGGGATTGAACTCGGCCATCGCCAGCACGGACTCGCGGTTCGCGTTGATCTCCTCGAGCTGGCTGGTCGCGGCGACGAACGTCATCGCGAGCACGCCCTTGCGGCCGAGCGCGCGAATCTCGTAGTTCAGTGTCGTATCCGGGCTGTCGCCGAACTTGAGCTCCTTGGCCCAGTACAGCTTGCGCGAGGCCGGATCGTAATGCGGCGGCTCGGCCCAGCCGACCAGCTCGATCGGCTCGTAGCCCGCTTCGATGCGCTCCGGGTTCGCATCGCGGATCCCGTCGCGCATGTCGCTCAGCAGCTCGCCGTAATCGATGCCCGCGGCATCGCTGTCATCGACGTGACCGTCCTCGGTGTAGTCGATGGTGACGGCCCAGCTCTCCACGTCGAACGGCGTGTATTCGGCCGGAAACAGCATGCCGAGCGTGTCCTGTCCCTGCCCCGGCGGATTGTCCCAGACATCGACCAGCACGCGCTCCGCGTCCTCGGGCCCGAGATAATAGAAGCTCTCCGGCACGGTCAGCGTCGCGAGATCGTCGCCGACGACGATCGTGCCCGTGCGCTTGTCGAGCGATAGCATGAAGGCCTGCACGGCGGCGGCCATCTCCGGGTCGCCGGGCTCGGCGGCCGGATCGTCCTGCGCCCCGGCGGTGAGCGGCAGCACGAGCACGGCCAGCGGCAGCGCTGCGCGCCACAAAGTCACGGTTTGCATACGGTCCCCCTCCCCGCGAAAGGTGCAGTATGCGCCCGCGCACCGGCGTCCAAATATGACGCACTGCTCATTCGACACCGGGTCGGCTGGCGGCCCGCGGCAAGGGCCGGTTCGACCCGGGCGGCCGGTGACGGCATACTGCCCCGCGTGACGGAGGGTTCCGACAGCTCCGAACGCCGGCCGCGCAGGCGCGCGTCAACGCTCCTCCGGCGGCTCGCCGCCTCAGGCCTGGCCGTCGGGCTCGCGGTCTGGCTCTGGCCGCGGCCCGGCGAACTCCGCGGCGGCGCGGCCATCGGCGGCCAGACGCTCGAGCGCATCCGCGACGCCGGCCGGGTGCGCGTCGGCTTCGCCAACGAGGCGCCTTTCGCGTATCTCGACACGCACACCGGCCACCTCACGGGCGAGGCGCCGGAGATCGCGCGGCTCGTGTTCCGGCAGCTCGGCGTGAGCGACATCCGCGGCGTGCTGACCGAGTTCGGCTCGCTGATCCCGGCGCTCAAGGCGGGCCGCTTCGACGTCATCGCCGCCGGCATGTACATCACGCCCGAGCGCTGCGCCGAAGTGCTGTTCTCGGATCCGACCTACGGCATCGGCGAAGCCTTCATCGTCGCCGAAGGCAATCCCCTCGACCTGCACGGCTACCGCGACCTGCGGGACACCGCCGGCGCGACGCTCGGCGTGGTCACCGGCGCGATCCAGCTCGAGTACGCGCGTGCCGTGGGCATCGAGGATGCGCGCATCCGCATCTTTCCCGATGCACCCTCGGCGGTGGATGGCGTCGCGGCGGGACGCGTATCGGCGTACGCCGGCACCGCGCTGACGGTCAACGATCTGCTGTCGAAGACGGCCGCGCCGCTCGAGCGCGCCGACCCGTTCAAGGATCTCGTGCTCGACGGCGAAGTCGTCAAGGGCTACGGCGCGTTCGGCTTCCGCAAGGGCGACGAGGAGCTGCGCGACGCGTTCAACCAGGTGCTGCGCGGCGTGCTCGGCAGCGAACAGCATCTCGAGCTCGTCGAGCCGCTCGGCTTCACGCGCGACATGCTGCCGGGCGGCGCCACCGCCACGGCGCTTTGCGGGCGGTCCTGAGGCGGCAGGGCCGGTGCTCGATTTTTTAATGACTCACCTGCCCCGGCTGGTCGAGGGCCTGCGCGTCACGCTCCAGCTCACCGTCGGGGGTGCGCTGCTGGCGGTCCCGCTCGCCGCGGCGGCGGGCCTCGCGCGCCGCTCGGCAAGCCGACTCCTGCGCTGGCCCGCGAACGTCTACGTCGAGATCTTTCGCGGCACCTCGGCGCTGGTGCAGCTCTTCTGGTTCTATTTCGCGCGGCCGTTCTTCGGCCTGAGCCTGCCCGCGCTGGTCACCGGCGTGCTCGTGCTCGGCCTGAACAGCGGCGCGTACGGCGCGGAGGTGGTGCGCAGCGCGATCGCGGCGGTGCCGCGGGGGCAATGGGAAGCGGCGCGTGCGCTCGGCCTCGGTGCAAAGCAGGCGCTGCTGCGCGTGATCCTGCCGCAGGCGCTGCCGATGATGCTGCCGCCCGCGGGCAATCTCCTGATCGAGCTGCTGAAGAACACGGCCCTCGTCTCGCTCATCACGCTCGCCGAGCTGACGTTCACCGCCCAGGTGCAGCGTGCGGCGACACTCGAGACCGTACCGCTGTTCGCGCTCACGCTGCTCATTTATTTCGCGGTCGCGCAGCTCGTGCTGCTCGGCATGCGGCGGCTGGAGCGGCACGTCACGCGGCATCGACGGGGACCGGCGTGATCTGGAGCTGGTCTTATGCGCTCGAGGTGCTGCCGAAGATCCTCGACGCGTTCGCCGTCACTCTGCGGGCGACGCTCGCGGGCTTCGCGCTCGCCGTCGTGCTCGGACTGGTGCTTGCCGTCGCGCGCATGGCGCCGCTTCCCTGGCTGTCGCGCGGCACTTTCTGGCTGGTCGAGCTCGTGCGTTCGACGCCGCTCCTGATCCAGTTGTATTTCCTTTATTACGTGCTGCCGGAATACGGCCTCACGCTGCCGCCGCTCGTCATCGGCATTCTCGCGCTCGGGCTGCATTACGCCTGCTACACGGCCGAGGTCTACCGCGCGGGCATCGAGGCGGTGCCGCGCGGGCAGTGGGAAGCGGCTCGTGCCCTGAATCTCCCGCGAAGCGCGGTATGGCTGCGCATCGTGCTGCCGCAGGCGATTCGGCCGACTTTGCCGGTGCTCGGCAATTACCTCATCGCGATGTTCAAGGACACGCCGCTGCTCGCCGCGATCACGGTCATGGAGATGCTCCAGACCGCCAAGCTCATCGGCGCACAGTCGTTCCGCTACCTGGAGCCGCTGACGATCACGGGCGTCGCGTTCCTGATCGTGAGCCTGTTGGCTTCTTCCCTGTTCCGCTACCTGGAGACACGTCATGCCGCCCGCCGCTGAACCGGTGCTGGAATTCCAAGGCGTCGTCAAGCGCTTCGGCGCGCACACGGTGCTCGATGGCTTCGATTTCGCGCTCGGCGCGGCGGAGAAGGTGTCGCTGATCGGGCCCTCCGGCTCCGGCAAGTCGACGGTGCTGCGCATCGCGATGACCCTCGAGGACGTGCAAGCCGGCAGCGTGCGCGTGCACGGCGCCGATCTCTGGCGCGACGGCAAGGCCGCGTCACCCGCACGCACGCGCAAGCTCCGTGCGCATCTCGGGATGGTCTTCCAGCATTTTCACCTGTTCCCGCATCTGTCAGTGCTCGACAACCTGACGCTCGCGCCGCGGCTCACCGGCAAGGCACAACCCTCGGCGGCACGCGAGACGGCACTCGATCTCCTGGCGCGCGTCGGCCTGGACGACAAGGCGAGCGCCTGGCCGGACCAGCTCTCCGGCGGCCAGAAGCAGCGCGTCGCGATCGCCCGCGCGCTCGCCATGCAGCCCGACATCATGCTGTTCGACGAAGTCACATCGGCCCTCGATCCGGAGATGGTGGGTGAAGTTCTGGACGTGCTGCGCGAGCTCGGCAGAACCACCGACATGAGCATGCTGCTCGTCACCCACGAGATGGATTTCGCCCGGCAGTTCGCCGACCGCATCGCGTTCATGGACGGCGGCCGGGTCGTCGAGCAGGCGGCGCCGGCGCAGCTCTTCGACGAGCCGCGCGAAGAGCGTACCCGGCAATTTTTGGAGCGCGTGCGCACGCGCTAGCGCGATATTCAGCGAAAGCGCTCTTCCAGCAAATCGATCTCGTGCACCAGGCGGCGCGAATCCGCGTTCGAGAGCTCGCCGGCACGGGCCAGCGCGAACAGTGCCTCGCGCTCGGTCCTCAAGCCCGTCAGGCGGAGCTGTCGCTCGATCTCGTCGCACTTGCGGATGCGCTCCGCGTTCTGGTCCAGCGTGTGGCCCTCGATGCGCCGCCGGTAGACGTCCATGACACGGCGCGCCGCCTGCGCATACAGGTCCGCGTCCTGCTGCCCGCTCGCCATCTCGTGCAAGGCTTCCTCGACCGCCGGGATGGCCGCCCTGGCGGCGGCGATGCGCGCGCGCTCCACGCCGTCCGACTCCGTGTCGGACGGCGACGGCGCCAGCCCGTGAAGCAGCCGCGGCAGCAGGATGCTCGATGCGAGCAGTGACGCGATGATCACGCCGGCGGCCAGAAAGACGGCCAGGTCGCGCGCCGGGAAAGGCGACCCGTCCGGCAGCGCGAGCGGCAGCGTGAGGACGCCGGCGAGCGTGATGGCGCCGCGCACGCCGGCGAGCGACATGGCGGCGACCAGCCGGAAATCCGGGTCTTCCGCCGGCTGCCCTCGCGCCGCTTTGAGGCGGGCGCCGACCCGCAAGGATATCCACACCCAGCCGAAGCGCAGGGCGGCGAGCGCCAGATTGATTGCGAGCACATAGACGATGAGCCACCAGACCTCGCTCTTGTTGGTCGCGCGCATCGCACTCGCCGCGTCGGCGATGATCGCGGGGAACTGCTCACCGAGCAGCACGAACACGATGCCGTTCAGGGCAAAGTGCACGGTGTCCCATACCGCCCTGCGCTGCACCCGGGTGCCGGAGCGCACGCTGCCGGAGAGCTCCACAAAACTCATGGTGATGCCGGCGGCGACCGCCGCGAGGATGCCGGAGCCGCCGAGGTGCTCCGCTGCTTCGTAAGCGAGGAACGGAATGAGCAGGCTGACCAGCACGTGCGAGCCGGATTCCTCGCCGAAGCGCCGGCTGATCCAGTGGGTGGCGCGCATGACGCCGATAGTGAGCGCGATGCCCGTGGCCACGCCGATCAGGGCGAGCTGCACGAACGTCAGCACGGCGGACGTCAGCGCGAAAGAGCCCGTGATCGCGGCCGCTACGGCGAAGCGGAAGCAGACGAGACCCGACGCGTCGTTCAGCAGCGATTCGCCCTCGAGCACGTGCAGGAAGCGTTTCGGCACCGGCGCGCGGGCCGTGATCGCCGAGACGGCAACCGGATCGGTCGGCGAGACGATCGCCGCGAGTGCGAACGCCACCGGGTACGGCATCGCCGGGATCATCCAGTGAATGAAGAAGCCGACGCCGAGCACCGTCAGGAACACGAGCCCCAGCGCGAGCTCCAGGATCATGACCTTGTCCTGCCGCAGCGCCGGCGTCGGGATGCGCCAGCCGTCCAGGAACAGCAGCGGCGGCAGCAGCAACAGGAAGAACACCTCGGGGTCGAGCGGGACTTCCTGGTCGCTGACGGCCGCGATCACCGCGCCGAGCGCGATCTGCACGAGCGGGGTCGGAATCGCGCGCGGCAGCACGCGGACGATGATCGCGCTCACGATCACCGCCGCGAGCATGAACAGGACGATGCCTATGGCTCCCACTTGCGGACGTTCTTCTCGCTCCCCCGCGCCTACGTTATCACGGAGGAGTCGTGCGCGGAGAGCGACCCGGCCTTCGCGCAACGCTGCCGCCTCCTGGAGGGCTGTCACGGATATGTCATAATCGAATGCTGTAATCCGCGCGCAATGCAGCCGATAGTGGTCGAGGTGCGCTCCCGGGGCGGGCGCAGGGACGGGCGGTGACCGAGAGATCCGTGCTGGTCGTCGAGGACGAGGACGCCATTCGCGAGATGATCGCCTTCAGCCTGCGCCGCGCCGGCTTCGACGTCCGCGAGGCCGCCGACAGCCGCGGTGCACGCACGGCGATCGTCGACCGCGTTCCGGACCTGATCCTGCTCGACTGGATGCTGCCCGACGTCAGCGGCCTCGAGCTCGCCCGCGCGCTGAAGGGCGAGGCGGACACGCGTGACATTCCCATCATCATGCTCACGGCCCGCACCGACGAGGACGACAAGGTGCGCGGACTCGACAGCGGTGCCGACGACTACGTCACCAAGCCGTTCAGCTCGCGCGAGCTCGTCGCCCGTATCCACGCCGTGCTGCGGCGGGCGCATCCCGAGGGTGCCGAAGAACGCCTCGAGAGCGGCAGGCTCGTCCTGAACGCCGCGAGCCACCGGGTGACGGCGGACGGCGACGATGTCGCTCTCGGCCCGATCGAGTTCCGGCTGCTGCGCTTCCTGATGGCCCGTCCGGAACGCGTGTTCAGCCGTGCCCAGCTTCTCGATCGCGTGTGGGGCGGAAACGTCTACGTCGAGGAACGCACGGTCGACGTGCACATCCGCCGGCTGCGCAAGGCGCTCGAGCCGAGCGGTACCGACGGCTACGTGCAGACGGTCCGCGGCGCCGGCTATCGCTTCTCGCCGCCGCCCGCTTGACCGTGCGCGCGACCTGGAACCGGGAGCTCGTGCGCGTCACGCTGTGGCTGATCGCGGCGCTCGCGCTCGGCGAGCTGCTCGACCGGGTGCTGCTCGTGCTCCTGGCCGCGACCGCCGGCTACGCCGGCTGGCACGTGTGGTGGCTCTGGCGCATGCACGACTGGCTCACCCGGCACCGGCGCGAGCCGCCCCCTGAAGCGCGGGGCGCCTGGGGCGACGTGTTCCAATTGCTTTACCGGCGCTACCGCCGCAACCAGAAGCGCAAGAAGCGTATAGAGCGCCTGCTGCGCGCGTTCAAAGAGTCCACGGACGCGATGCCGGATGGTACCGTCGTGCTCAACGCGGAGTGGCAGATCCGCTGGTTCAACGAATCGGCGGCGCGCCTCCTCGGGCTGACCCGCCCCCAGGATGTCGGCCAGCACATCGGCAACCTCGTTCGTCACCCGGCCTTTATCCGTTACGTCGCTGCGAACGACTTCCGGGAAGCGGTCGAGATCCCCTCGCCCGCGGGCACCGAGCGCCACGTGAGCCTGATGGTCGTGCCTTATGGCGACGACGAGCGGCTGCTGCTCGCGCGCGACGTCACACGGCTCTACCGACTCGAGCAGATGCGCCGCGAGTTCGTCGCCAATGCGTCGCACGAGCTGCGATCGCCGCTCACGGTCATCTCCGGCTACCTGGACGTGCTCGCCGAGACGCTGGACGATGAGGAAGGTTTGCGGCGCGACTGGGAGAAGCCAATCCGCGAGATGCGCGGACAGGCCGCGCGCATGTCCGCCACCATCACCGACCTGCTCGAGCTGTCCAGGCTCGAAACCTCGGCACCGTCCGGCGAGGACCGGGAAATCCACGTGCGGAGCATGCTGGCACGCATACGCGACGAGGCGCTGGCCCTGGGGCAAGGTCCGCGCGACGTCGTGCTCGATTTCCGCACGGAAGCGCGCCTGCTCGGAGTCGAGCGGGAGATCTACAGCGCCTTCTCGAATCTGGTCTTCAACGCGATGCGCTACACGCCGTCGCAAGGCTGCGTCCGGCTCACCTGGCACCTGCGTGGTGACCAGCCGTGTCTGTCCGTGGCCGACAACGGAATCGGCATCGCGAAGGAGCATCTACCGCGCCTCACCGAGCGGTTCTATCGCGTGGATTCCTCCCGGGGGCGCTCGACCGGCGGCACCGGCCTCGGTCTCGCCATCGTCAAGCATGTGCTCCAGCGGCACGGCGGACATCTGGAAATCGAGAGCACACCCGGCGAAGGCAGCGAGTTCACGTGCGTGTTCCCCGCCCAGCGCGCCATCGTCGCCACCGCGTAACAGGTTTTGAAGAAAAGCCTGCTACTGCGAGACAGGGATGTCTCCCCGGCTACCGCGGTGCTGTCATCTTTCTGTCATCCCTGTTTCATTCAAGTGTCATGCGTGCATGGAGAATAGCGGGCAACCGAACCTTCACCCCAGGAGCTCTGCAATGCACCTGAAACACATCGCTCTGGCCGCCACCCTCGCGGCGGCTTCATTGGCGGCCGGCGAAGCCCCCGCACAGGCGACGGTCGATCCCGCGCTGCCCGAATACCAGAAGGCCAGCGGTGTGTCCGGCAACCTGTCCTCAGTCGGCTCGGACACGCTCGCCAACCTGATGACGTTGTGGGCCGAGGAATACAAGCGCCTCTACCCCAACGTGAACATCCAGGTGCAGGCCGCCGGCTCTTCCACCGCGCCGCCGGCCCTGACCGAAGGCACTGCCAATCTCGGCCCAATGAGCCGACCCATGAAGGACGGGGAAATTCAGGCGTTCGAGCAGAAGCACGGCTACCGGCCGCTGGAAATCCCGGTCGCCATCGATGCGCTCGCCGTGTTCGTGAACAAGGACAACCCGATCCAGGGCCTCACCCTTGCGCAGGTGGACGCGATCTTCTCCTCGACCCGCAAGTGCGGCCATCCCGAGGACGTCACGCGCTGGGGACAACTCGGCCTGACGGGCGCATGGGAATCACGCAACATCCAGCTCTACGGGCGCAATTCCGTCTCCGGCACCTACGGCTATTTCAAGGAGAACGCCCTTTGCGAGGGCGACTTCAAGAGCTCGGTCAACGAGCAGCCGGGCTCGGCGTCGGTCGTGCAGTCGATCAGCACCTCGCTGAACGGCATCGGCTACTCCGGCATCGGCTACGTAACGTCCGGCGTTCGCGCCGTGCCGCTGGCCGCGGAGCCGGATGCCGGGTTCATCGAAGCCACGCCGGAGAACGCCGTGAGCGGCAAGTATCCGCTGGGACGGTTCCTTTACATCTACGTGAACAAGCATCCGAACGAGCCCCTGGAGCCGCTGGTGCGTGAGTTCCTCAGGCTCGTGCTGTCTCACCAGGGCCAGCAGGTCGTCGTGAAGGACGGCTACATACCGCTGCCGGCCCAGATTGCCGAACGCTTTCTGGTGGAAATTCGATGACGGACATGAGAGCGAAGCGCGCGATTTCCGGCATGCGTATCCAAGGTCTCATCGTACCGCTCCTGCTCGCGTGCGGGTCCGCTGCCGCAGAGGTCGATGTGTACGGAAAGCTCAACCTGACACTGCAGAATTCGGACGAAGCCGCGACCGAGCAGGTGGAGCTTCAGAGCAACGCATCGCGGGTCGGCCTGAAAGGCGAGGAAGAGCTCGACGACGGCCTCAAGGCCATCTACCAGCTCGAATGGGAAATCGACCCCGACGGCCAGTCCGGCGACGACGTCTTTTCCCCACGCAACCAGTTCGTCGGGCTCGCGGGCGCATTCGGTACGGTTAAGGTCGGGCGCCACGACACCGCGCTGAAAGAGGCGCAGGGCGATTTCGATCTGTTCAACGACCTCGAAGGCGACCTCAAGAACACGTTCAACGGCGAGAACCGGCTAAAGGACTACGTAGGCTACACGACACCGACCTTCGCGGACGCCTTCAGCGTCACGATCAACTTCTTTCCCGGCGAGGACCCGGCGAACGGGAACGACGGGGTGGCGGACGGGACCTCGGTATCGCTCGCGTACGAGGCTGACGCGGTCTACGTCGCCGTGGCCAATGACCGGGATCTCGACGGCGAAGGCGTCGACACGACGCGGCTGGTCGGCGGTTACACGCTCGGGCCTGCGCAAATCATGCTTCTCTACCAGCGCACCGACGCCGGCGCGGTGGACGACGACGGCTTCGGTGGCTCGGTCGCCTGGACCTTCGGCAAGAACACGGCCAAGCTCCAGTACCTCGATGCAGATATCTGGCGGACGGATCCGCAGACGGATCCGCTCGACAACCTCCTGGAGTCGCAGCTGTCCGTCGGTCTCGATCGCGAGCTCGGGGAGAACACGAAGCTGTTCGGCTTCTATACCACTGGCGACATCGGCGGCACGAACGAGAGCAACGATTACGTCGCGATCGGCCTGGAACACAAGTTCTGACCGTGGCACCTCCGGGCCACGCAGCGCGGACCCGGCCTGCTGTCACGAAACTGCAATACAGCGTCCGTATGCTCTATCCATGACGAGCGCCGCGCATCCCTTCGTCGTCGCCGACGCGCGGCGGCGCCTGCGCGCCGCGAAGGACGCCGCGGCGCGCATCGTCGTCACGTTCGGCGGCATCGCCGTGATCGTCGCGATCGTGCTCATCTTCTTCTACCTCCTCCAGGTGGTCCTGCCGCTGTTCCGCCCGGCGTCGATGCAGGCGGGCGAGGCGTATGCCATGCCGGGACCCGCGGGCCAGACGCTGCATCTCGCGCTCGAAGAGCGTGGCGTCATCGCGGCCCGCTACACGGCCACCGGCGACGTGATCTTCTTCCGCACCGCCGATGGCAGCGTCGTTGGTCGCGACGATCTCGTGCCGGACCCCGCGACAGCCACCGCGCTCGGCGTTTCGGACATGGCGAACGGCGAGGTGGTGATCGGACTGGACGATGGACGGATCCTCATCGTGCGCGCCGAATACAGCACCCGCTACACCGGCGGTGAGCGCGTCATCGAGCCCGGCATCGAATATCCGCTCGGCCCCGAACCCATCACCGTCGACGAGCGCAGACGCTCTGTGAGCGCCGTATCCGCGCGCGTCGGCCGGGACGAAGTGCGCATCGCCAGCGTGCTGGCCGACGGCACGGTCGTCCTCACCCGCGTGGAGCTCGATACCTCGTTCCTCACCGGCGAGACCACGGTAGCCGAGGCGGACAGCCATGAGCTCGCGGCGCCGTTCATCGGGGACGAGCTCCCCGCCTACGCGCTGCTGGACCCGACGCAGGAGTGGCTTTATCTCGCGACCGGGAGCGGCGACGCCACCGTGCTCCGGCGCCGCGGTGAAGATTACGTCGTAAACGAGCGGCTGCGTCTCACCGAGCCCGGTCAACGGCTGACCGCACTCGAGTTCCTCACGGGCGGCATCTCGTTGCTCGCCGGCACGGATCGCGGGCGCATTCTGCAGTGGTTCCCCGTACGTGACGCGGACAATGAATACCGCCTGCAGCGCATCCGCAGCTTCGCGGGTCCGGCGAGTCCCGTCGTTGCGATTGCGCCTGAGCACCGGCGCAAGGGCTTCGCCGCCGCGCACGCGGACGGCACGCTCGGAATCTACTACACGACCTCGGCGCGTACGCTGATCGAGCGGCGCGTGAGCGACGTACCGCCCGCGAAGCTGGCATTCGCACCGCGCGCGGACCGCGTGCTCGGCGCCGCCCGCGGGCAGTTGCTGCAATGGCACGTCGACAACGAGCACCCGGAGATCTCCTGGTCGGCGCTGTGGGGCCGCATCTGGTACGAGAGCTACCCGGAGCCCGACTACGTCTGGCAATCCTCCTCGGCGAGCAACGACTCCGAGCCGAAATTCAGCCTGCTTCCGCTGTCTTTCGGTACGCTGAAAGCCGCTTTCTACGCGATGCTGGTCGCGCTGCCGCTCGCGATTGCAGGCGCCATCTTCACCGCCTATTTCATGCGTCCTGCGATGCGGCGCCTCGTAAAGCCCACGATCGAGATCATGGAAGCGCTGCCAACGGTCATCCTCGGCTTCCTGGCGGGCCTCTGGCTCGCGCCGCTCCTCGAAGCGCATCTCGCGGCGCTATTCCTGCTGCTCGCCTTCGTGCCGGCCGGCACTCTGCTCGCCGGCTGGCTTTGGAATCGGCTGCCGGCCCGGCTCCGCGGCGCCGCACCGCCCGGCGTCGAGCCCGCACTGCTCGTGCTTCCGGTGCTCGTTTTCGGCTGGCTCGCCTTCGCCCTCGGCCAGCTCCTCGAGAGCGTGTTCTTCGGCGGCAACCTGCCGCACTGGCTGTCCGGCACGCTGGGGATCGATTACAGCCAGCGCAACTCGCTGGTCGTGGGCGTCGCGATGGGCTTCGCCGTCATCCCGGTGATCTTCTCGATGGCCGAGGACGCCGTGTTCGGCGTGCCGAAGCACCTCTCCAACGGCTCCCTCGCGCTCGGCGCCACGCCCTGGCAGACGCTGGTCCGCGTCGTGCTGCCGACGGCGAGCCCCGGCATCTTCTCCGCGGTCATGATCGGCTTCGGCCGCGCCGTCGGCGAAACGATGATCGTGCTCATGGCCACCGGCAATACGCCGGTCATGGACTGGAACATCTTCGAGGGCATGCGCACGCTGTCGGCTAACATCGCAGTCGAGATGCCGGAATCCGAAGTAGGCAGCACGCACTATCGTGTCTTGTTCCTGGCTGGCCTCGTGCTGTTCCTGCTCACCTTCCTGTTGAACACAGGTGCCGAGGTCATCCGGCAGCGGCTCCGCCGAAAGTACAGCGCGATGTGACATGGCGAGGCGCGGCGGCAACTGGTGGAAGAGCGGCGATCCGTGGATCTGGCTGACCGCCGGAGCGGTGACGCTCTGCATCCTGGCGGTCGCCGGGCTGCTGCTGCTCATCAGCGTTCGCGGGCTCGCCCATTTCTGGCCCGACCACGTGTACGCGTTCCGCTACGCGGAGCAGGACGGCACGATCGTCACCGTGCTCGCGTCCGTGCGCGAGACGGAGGCCGTGACCAGCGCACGCCTGCGCGAGGCGGGCCTCACGTTCGACAGCGATCTCGAGCAGGTCGACCGATATCTCGTGAAAGTCGGCAACCGCGACCGCCTGGGGAGCGACTTCCGCTTTCTGCTTGAGCCGCGCATCATCGGGCGGTCACTGCCCCCGGACGTGGTGGTCATCGAGCGCACGGAATGGGGCGACCAGATCGGCTATCTGCGGGTAGTGAAAGAAGGCGGGGCCAACGTTGCGGAAGGCAGGGCCGCCTGGCCCGAGCTGGTGCAGCGCAGCGAGCGCGTGGCGGAGCTCAGGGCACGCATCCGCGAGCTCGAGCGCGGCACCGTCGGCTCCATCAACTACGCGATGGAGGACCTCCGGCTCGAGCGGCGTCGCCTGGAGCTCGACGGCGCCCTGACCGAGGCGCGCGTCGCGGAGCTCGAGCGCGAGCGGTCGGAGCTCGACGCGCAATACTCCGGGCTGCAGGAGGAGCTCGCGCGTCTCTACACGCAAATCCAGCGCGACAGCTACGTCATGGAGATCCAGGACGGAAGCACCGTCGAGCTCCCGCTCGCAACGGTCGTGCGCGCGTACCGGCCGAACCTGATGGGTCCGCTCGACAAGCTGGGATTCTGGTTCGCAAAGCTGTGGGAGTTCGTCTCCGACGACCCGCGCGAAGCGAACACGGAAGGCGGGGTATTTCCGGCGATCTTCGGCACGGTCGTGATGGTCCTGCTCATGTCCGCGTTCGTCACCCCGTTCGGCGTGATCGCCGCCGTTTACCTCCGCGAGTACGCGAAACAGGGCCCGCTGACGCGGACCATCCGCATCGCCGTCAACAACCTCGCCGGGGTGCCGTCGATCGTGTACGGCGTGTTCGGGCTCGGCTTTTTCGTGTACTTCCTCGGCGGCAATATCGACGCGCTCTTCTACCCGGAAGCGGCGCCGGCGCCGGTGTTCGGCACGCCGGGGCTCCTGTGGTCCTCGCTCACGCTTGCGCTGCTGACGCTGCCGGTCGTGATCGTCGCGACCGAGGAAGGCCTGGCGCGCATCCCCCGTTCCATTCTGGAGGGCTCCTATGCGCTGGGCGCGACGCGCGCCGAGACCCTGTGGCGCACCGTGCTGCCGATGGCGAGCCCGGCGATGATGACGGGCCTGATCCTCGCGGTGGCGCGCGCTGCCGGAGAGGTCGCGCCCCTGATGCTGGTTGGCGTGGTGAAGCTCGCGCCGTCGCTGCCCATCGACGGCAACCCGCCGTTCCTGCATCTCGATCGCAAGTTCATGCACCTCGGGTTCCACATCTACGACGTGGGCTTTCAGAGCCCGAACGTCGAAGCCGCCCGACCGCTCGTTTATGCCACTGCGCTCCTGCTCGTGCTGATCATCATCGCACTCAACCTGGCAGCGGTGCACATTCGCAATCGCCTGCGTGAGAAATACCGTGCGCTGGAGAGCTGAGCTCGCAACTGGAAACTCCATGATGAACGACATTTCGCAAAACTCCCGAACCCATGCCATTGACGTCGCGAAGGTCAGGCCGCGCGCGTCACATCGCCGGCTGAGTGATGAGGAAATCTTCATGGAGGTTGACAGTCTGAGCCTTTACTATGGCGAAAAGCGCGCGCTCTCCGACATCGCGATGCAGCTGCCGCGTAACCGCGTGACGGCGTTCATTGGACCGTCAGGGTGTGGCAAGTCCTCCCTCCTCCGCTGCTTCAACCGCATGAACGACCTCGTGGACGGTGCGCGCGTCGAGGGCCGGGTGCTGCTCGAGGGACAGGACATCTACGCGCGCGACGTGGACGTACCGCGGCTGCGCCAGGCGGTGGGCATGGTGTTCCAGAAGCCGAACCCGTTCCCGAAAACGATCTACGAGAACGTCGCCTACGGGCTGCGCCTCAAGGGCGTCAAGAAGCGGCGCGAGCTCGACGAGAAGGTGGAGTGGGCGCTCAAGGCAGCGGCGTTGTGGGACGAAGTGCGCGATCGGCTCCGGGAGCCCGCCGGAAGCTTATCGGGCGGCCAGCAGCAGCGCCTGGTGATCGCGCGCGCTATCGCCATCGAGCCGCAGGTGCTGCTGCTGGACGAGCCCGCGTCGGCTCTCGACCCGATCTCGACGCTCAAGATCGAGGAGCTCATCTACAACCTGAAATCCGAATACAGCATCGTCATCGTGACGCACAACATGCAGCAGGCGGCACGCGTGTCGGACTACACTGCATTCCTCTACATGGGCGACCTGATCGAGTACGGCGATACCGACACAGTGTTCACCCGTCCGCAGCAGCGGCAGACCGAGGACTACATTACGGGCAGGTACGGATGACGCACGCGCTTGCGCGGCGCTCGTGCAAAGACCGAGGCAAGAATCATGGACAAGTTGAATCTCGACAGCCACATTTCACAGCAGTTCAACGCGGACCTGGAAGAGATCCGCAATCACGTCATGGCCATGGGCGGGCTGGTCGAGCAGCAGACGGCCGATGCCGTCCAGGCGTTCGTGGACGGCGACAGCGCTCTCGGCCGGCGGGTGGCCGATGACGACCGCAAGGTTAACGAGCTGGAGATCATCATCGACGAGGAATGCACCCGGATCCTCGCCCGGCGCCAGCCGGCAGCAACGGACCTGCGGCTGATCTTCGCCATCATCAAGACGATCACCGATCTCGAGCGTATCGGCGACGAAGCCGAGAAGATCGGCTGGCTCGCAACGCGGCTCGCCGAGTCCGAGCGACCACCCGGAGGTTACAGCCAGATCGAAAATCTCGGCAATCGCGTGCGCGGCCAGCTCCGCACCGCGCTCGACTCGTTCGTGCGCATGGACCCCACCGCCGCCGTGGAAGTCGCACGCGAGGACGACAAGGTCGATCGTGAGTACGAAGCGATCCTGCGCCAGGGGATCACCTTCATGATGGAGGATCCGCGCACCATCCGGCGTATGCTGGACGTGATCTGGTGCGCCCGCGCGCTGGAGCGCATCGGCGACCATTGCAAGAACATCTGCGAGTACGTGGTCTATCTCGTGCACGGCAAGGACGTACGGCACGTGCCCGTCGAGGAGGTAGAGCGCGAGATTCACGGCACTCGTCGGGAATGAAGCGGGGGCCGGCCGCGAGCGGGCGGCGAACCATGGCCATGCTAAGGTGAATGCATGGCGGTTCGCATCGGGATCTCCGGATGGCGCTATGCGGGTTGGCGCGGCAGGTTCTATCCCGAGAACCTGCCGCAGCGCATGGAGCTTCGGTACGCCGCGGAGCGCTTCAACACCATCGAGCTGAACGGCAGCTTCTATTCCCTGCAGACACCGTCGAGCTACGCGCGCTGGCGCGACGACGTGCCGGACCACTTCGTGTTCGCCGTGAAGGGCGGCCGCTACATCACCCACATGCTGAAGCTCAACAACGTGGAAACGGCGCTGGCGAACTTCTTCGCTTCCGGACTCTTCGAGCTCGGCAGGAAGCTCGGGCCGATCCTGTGGCAGTTCCCGCCGCAGTTCGGCTACGACGACGAGCGCATCCAGGCGTTTTTCGATCTCCTGCCGCGGACCGGTACGGACGCCATGGCCCTCGCGCGCCGTCACGACGTCCGCGTCAAAGGCCGCGCATCCCTGAAGATCGATCCGGCGATCCGCTTTCGTCACGCGATGGAGGTGCGCCACCGCAGCTTCGAGCAGCCGGCGTTCATCGAGCTGCTGCACCGCAACAACGTGGCGCTGGTGGTCGCCGACACGGCAGGCCGCTGGCCGCTCATGGAAGACGTTACCGCCGACTTCGTGTACGTTCGCCTGCATGGCGACAAGGAGCTGTACGTCAGCGGCTACACGCCGCGCGTGCTGGAAGGCTGGGCGGAACGCATCGAAGCGTGGCACGCCGGCAGTCAGAGCACGGAGGCACGCACGGTCGACTGCCGGCGCCCGCCGCGACGGCGCCGCCGCGACGTGTACGTCTATTTCGACAACGACGCCAAGGTATACGCGCCGCGCGACGCCAGGCGCCTTGCCCGCCGCCTCGGCGTCGGCGCCGGAAACTGACGCTTGCAGGAGCGCGCATCGCGCGCGACAGAGATGCCTTGGGCGCCGCGTATCGTGCCACGCCGCAATCCGCGGTCGCGCGCGATGCGCGCTCCTACGGAGCACCGCAGCAGGAGGCTCTGCATGACAAGAACCAGGATTCTCACCACCCTCGCCGTTTGCACGCTCGCCATGACCGCCGCGGTCGCTGCGGAAACGCCCGCGCGCTCCGGCCCATCCGCCACGCTGCATGCCCTCTTCGCCGACGAGTGGCAGGCGCGCCTCGCGCGCGATCCGCTGTTCGCGAGCGACATGGGGGTGAACGAATTCAACGACCGGCTGCCGGTCGAGACGCCTGCGAATCACCGCCGCTGGCTGGAAGAAGACCGCGCCTTCCTGGAACGGCTGCACGCGATCGACCGTGGGGCGCTGTCCGATGAGGATCGGCTCAACTACGACCTGTTCGAGTTCGACGTGCGGAGCCGCGCCACCCTCGCCCGCTACCGCCCTTATCTCATCCCCATCCTGAGCGACGAAGGCTTCCACATCGGCATCCAGCGCATGTACGAGTCGATGCCGTTCAACACTGCCGCGGATTACGAGAAATATCTCACGCGCCTGCGCACGATCGGCGGGTACTTCGACCGGAACATCGCCAACATGCGCGAGGGGCTCGAGCTCGGCATCACCCAGCCGAAGATCATCCTGGAAGGCATGCTGCCGTCGATCGAGGGGCCGATCGTCGAGAAAGCCGGGGACAGCGTGTTCTTCACGCCTTTTACCACCTTCCCGGAGCACCTCAGCCAGGCGGAACGTGAGCGCCTGCGCGCCGAGGGCATCGAGGCGATAAAGACGGTCGTCGTGCCCGCCTACCGCAGCTACCTCGAATTTTTCCGCGACGAGTACATACCCGGTGCGCGCGAGGAAATGGGGCGCACCACCTTTCCCGACGGCAAAGAATGGTACGCGGATCTCGTGCGCTACTACACGACGCTGGACGACGCCACGCCGGAAGGAATTCACGCGCTCGGCCTGAAGGAAGTCGCCCGCATCCGCGGCGAGATGGACGCCATCATCGACCAGGTCGGATTCGAGGGCACGTTCGCGGAGTTCATCAACTACCTGCGCACGGACCCGCGCTTCTACGCCGATAGCCCCGAGGATCTCCTCGAGAAGGCGAGCCGGATCGCGAAGAAGATCGACGGCCAGATGCCGGCCTTCTTCAAGACGCTGCCGCGGCTGCCCTACGGCATCATGCCGGTGCCCGATGACATCGCGCCGAATTACACCAGCGGGCGCTACTGGGGCGCGCCGATCGGCGGGCGCCGCGGCGGCTGGTACATGGTCAACACTTACGCGCTCGACAAGCGGCCGCTCTACACGCTGCCCGCATTGACGGCCCATGAGGCCGTGCCCGGGCACCATCAGCAGATCGCACTGAGCCAGGAGCTCACCGGGCTGCCGGAGTTCCGCCGCGCCTTTTATCCGCACGCCTTCGGCGAGGGCTGGGGCCTTTACTCCGAGAAGCTCGCGATCGAATTCGGCATCTACGAGACGCCATACGACGATTTCGGGCGGCTGTCCTACGAGATGTGGCGCGCGTGCCGGCTGGTGATCGACACCGGCATCCACGCGATGGGCTGGAGCCGCGAGCAGGCGCGGCGCTACCTCGCCGAGAACTCGGCGCTGTCGCTGCACAACGTGCAGACGGAGATCGACCGATACATCTCATGGCCGGGGCAGGCGCTCGCGTACAAGATGGGCGAGCTCAAGATTCTCGAGCTCAGGGAACGCGCCAAACGCGAGCTCGGCCCGGCTTTCGACATCCGCGAGTTCCACGACGTCGTGCTGCTCGACGGCGGCGTGACCCTCGACGTCCTGGAGCGCCAGGTCGACGACTGGATTCGCGAACGGCAGTCCGCCTCTGCGCCGTAGGAGCGCGCATCGCGCGCGACAGCGATCTGAAACAATGCTCGGAAGGTGATACTCAAAAGTTACCGCGGTAATACCGACAGGGTTACCCGCCGTCCTTAGCCTTTATCACTCCCCGACATCCGGAGAGTGAAATGAGCGTACGCAACCTGGCGAAGGGACTGACCATTGCCGCGTGCATTCTGGCCGCGGGTGCAGCAGCCGCCGAAAAGCTCGAGATTCTCAACGTTTCGTACGATCCCACGCGCGAGCTGTACCGGGAGATCAACGAAAAGTTTTCCCAGTACTGGCGCGAGCGCACCGGCGACGACGTGACGGTGCAGATGTCGCACGGCGGCTCCGGCAGCCAGGCGCGCTCGGTGATCGACGGCCTCGACGCGGACGTCGTGACCCTCGCGCTCGCGTACGACGTCGAGGCAATCCGGCTGCACAGCCGGCGTTTGCGCGCCGACTGGCAATCGCGGCTGCCACACAACAGCGCACCCTACACTTCCACGATCGTGTTCCTCGTGCGCAGCGGCAATCCGAAGAACATCCGCGACTGGCCGGATCTGCTGAGAGACGACGTGCAGGTGATCACGCCGAATCCCAAGACCTCCGGCGGCGCTCGCTGGAACTACCTTGCGGCATGGGGCTACGTGCTCGACCGGGAGCTCGGCGGCATCGACCTCCTCGAGGAGGCGCCGGATGCCGAGGTGGCGGAGGCACACAAGCAGGCGACCGCTTTCGTCGGCGATTTGTACCGTCATGTGCCGGTTCTCGATCAGGGCGCCCGCGGCTCCACCAACACGTTCGTGCAGCGCGGCATCGGCGACGTGCTGCTCGCGTGGGAGAACGAAGCGTTGCTGGCCATCGATCAGATGGGCGAGGACGAGGTGGAGATCGTGGTGCCGAGCATCAGCATCCTGGCCGAGCCGACCGTCGCCGTCGTGGATACGGTCGTCGACCGCAAGGGCACGCGGGCCGTCGCGCAGGCCTACCTCGAATACCTGTACACCCCGGTCGGACAGGAGATCATCGCGAAGAACCACTACCGCCCGCGGGATCGCGAGGTGGCCGCGCGCTATCGCGGGCAATTCCCGGCCCTTCGCCTGTTCACGATCGACGAGGTGTTCGGAGGCTGGAGCAAGGCGCAGGCAGAGCACTTCGACGACGGCGGCATCTTCGACCAGGTCTACCTGCAATGACAATGACGGTCTACCTGCAATGACAACCAACAAAGGATCATCGATGGGTACGGGAACGAGGATCGGCCCGGCCGTCGCCGCGGCATTCTTCCTTACGGGGGCAGCGGCGGCCGAGGAGAGCGGGCAAGTCGAAGCCGGCAGCGACGGATTCGCCCTGGCCTCGGCGGACGGCGCCTGGGCGCTGGAGCTGCACGGCCTCGTGCATTTCGACGGGCGCTGGTTCAGCGGCGATTCCGTGCCGGACGACGCCGACGAATGGCTGCTCCGGCGCGTGCGCCCTTCGCTCGAAGGCCAGCTCGGCGAGCGGATCGCCTTTCGCATCATGCCGGACTTCGGCGAAGGCGACGCGGAGCTGATCGACGCATACGTCGATACGGAGCTCGGCGGCGGCTTGACACTGCGCGCCGGCAAATTCAAGCCGCCCGTCGGGCTCGAGCGCCTGCAGTCGTCCAACAGTCTGCGCATGGTGGAGCGCTCCTTCGTCTCCGAGCTCTTGCCGAACCGCGATCTCGGTCTCGCGTTGTCCGGGGGCGGCGACCGCCTGGCCTGGAGCGCCGGCGTTTTCAACGGCGTGAACGACGGGCGCTCGGGGGACCAGGACGATGACGGCAACCAGGAGGTCGCCTTGCGCCTGTTCTCCCATCCGTTCGGCTCGCAGGAGGACGCGACGACCTTCGGCATCGGCATCGCCGCGACCTACGGTGATACCGCGGGAACGGGCGACACGCCGTTGCTGTCCGGGTACCGTTCACCCGGACAGGAGACCGTCTTCAGCTATCGCAGCGACGACGCTCCCACGATTGCCGACGGCGAGCGACTGCGCTTCTCACCACAGTTCTACTGGTACCGCGGGCCGCTCGGCCTGCTCGGCGAGTGGGCGAGCGTGCGCCAGGACGTGCGGCGGACCGCTACCACGTTCGATCGCGCCGCGACGCTCGAGCACGAAGCGTGGCAGTTGACCGGCGAGTGGTTCCTCACCGGCGACGAGGCCGGATACAAGGATCCGGAGTCCCCGGGCGCGGTGCAGCTCGTGGCCCGCGTCTCCCGCCTCGACATCGACGAGCAGAGCTTCGCCGGCGGCACGACGTCGTTTGCGGACCCGACCGCCGCCGTGCGCCGCGCCGATACCTGGGGCGCGGGCGTCAACTGGCGGCCCATCAAGGGGCTGAAGACGTCGCTGGTCTACCAGCAGACCGCCTTCGAAGGCGGCGCCGCCGGCGGGGACCGGCCCGACGAGAAGGTGATCTTCCTTCGTCTCCAGCAAACCTTCTGAGGACGGCGCAACCGCCTTTTGTAACCGCGAAGTAACCGCGCTGGAACCGACTCGGTGACCACCGGGCAATAGCATGGTTGCCCGTGACGAAACCGCGCCGGAGGCTGGCCATGTCCATCGTACTGGAACAGATCTCGAAGCATTTCGACGGCGCCGCCGCCGTCAGCGACGTGACCGTCGACATCGCGGAAGGCGAGTTTTTCGTGCTTCTCGGTCCCTCGGGGAGCGGCAAGAGCACGCTGCTGCGCGCCATCGCCGGGCTCACGCCGATCGACCATGGGCGGATCCTGCTGCACGGCCAGGACGTGTCGGACGTGAGCGCGCGGGATCGCGAGGTCGGCTTCGTGTTCCAGAACTACGCGCTGTTCCGCCACATGACCGTCGCGGACAACATCGAGTTCGCCCTGCGCGCCCGGCGCGTACCGGCGCGCAACCGCCGCCGCCGCTGCGCCGAGCTGCTCGAGCTGGTCGCGCTCGAAGGCTTCGAGCGCCGGCTGCCGACGGAGCTTTCGGGCGGCCAGCAGCAGCGGGTCGCGGTGGCCCGCGCGCTGGCGCACGAGCCGCGCGTGCTGCTCCTCGACGAGCCGTTCGGCGCCTTGGACGCCAAGATTCGCGAGGAGCTCCGGCGGGCGATTCGCACCATCCAGCGCGCCGTCGGCATCACCACGATTCTCGTGACGCACGACCAGGAAGAAGCGTTCACGATGGCCGATCGCATCGGCGTCATGGATCGCGGGCGGCTGCAGGAGGTCGGCGAGCCGCGCGAGCTCTACGCCCGGCCGAAGACCCGTTTCGTGGCGACGTTTCTCGGCGCAGCCAACCTGCTGCTCGGCCGTTACGAAGGCGGCGACGTGCGGATCAGCGATTCGGTTTTCCCGACCCTGCATCCGACCCCGACGGTGCCGGCGCAAGGCACCGAAGCGACCGTGGTCATCCGGCCCGAGGACATCCTCATCCACCGCGCGGGAGCCGCGCCGGAGGCCCTGCGCATCGGCACGGCCAAGGTGACCGGGCTGGAATTCACCGGATCGCAGGAACGCATACGCCTGTCGCTGAAATCGAGCGACACGCTGACCAGCGCGCTCACGCCGGACGCGCCGGAATTCATCGTGGAAGCAGCGCGCGGCGCTCGCGAAGCGGAAAGCCTGCCGCTCAGCGTCGGCCAGATCACGGCGATCGGCGCCAAACGCATTCACGTGCTGCCGACGCGCATCAGCAGCGTGCGCCTGCTCGCGACCAGCGAAGCCGCCGAGAAGCGGCTGAAAAGCTCAATCCTGGTGCGCGACCTGGCGGAACGGATGAACATCGCGCCGACGCTGCACCGGGTCGATGGCGGTCACGGCATCGAGCGCTCCTTGTCCGGTCTTTCCGTCGTGGTTCCCGAGCAGGGGCGCGACCCGCGCCGCGTGGCCGCGCTGCTGCACACGGGCGCCCGCCAGATCCTTGCGCTGGTCCATGACGACCGGCCGGTGGAGCGGATCCTGATTTATACCCAGCCGTCGCGCCCGGCGCGCGACGGTGCGCTCTCCACCGCCGGCAGCCTGCTCCGCCACATGAGCGTGGATGCCACGCTGCTCGTGCCCGCGGACGAGCGCATCCTTTACGGCCGGCGCTATCGCGACCTGCTGGACATCCGCCAGTCCGCGCTGCGGCTGCACGGAGTCGACGTCCGCACCGAGTCGTTCCGGGGCGACATCATCGACCACCTGAAGCACTGCCTCGAGGCGGACATCCCCACGCTGCTCCTGGTCGGCGTCACTTCCACGACCGGCCGCCGGGCGCTCATCAGGGGACTGACGGAGCTCGCGGCTCATCGCTCGTGCGCCGCCGTCCTCGTCACCTCGGCACGCAGCGAAACCGAAAGCCGCGAGGCGGTGCCGGATTTCAGGCGGGCGATGCTGGCCGGCGTGGCCTGACGCAAAGCGATGTACGCTCGAGCCACCTGGGTGCGGCCAAGCGCTCTGCCGGGTTTCGGTCTGACGATCGGCACGACCTTCGCGTTTCTCGGCCTCATCGTCCTGATCCCCGTCGCGGCACTGGTCCTGAAGGCCGGCAGCCTGCCGCTGTCCCAGCTCTGGCAGATCGCCACCGAGCCGCGCGCGCTCGCCAGCTACCGCCTGAGCTTCGGCGCTGCGCTGCTCGCGGCCGCGCTGAACGCGGTGTTCGGACTGGCCATCGCATGGTCACTGGTACGCTACCGCTTTCCGGGGCGGCGCTTCGTCGATGCCGTCATCGATCTGCCGTTCGCGCTGCCGACCGCGGTATCGGGCATTGCACTCGCGACGGTGTTCGCGCCCAAGGGGTGGATCGGCCAGTGGCTGGAGCCGCTCGGGATCCAGGTGGCGTATTCCTGGGTTGGCGTGGTCGTGGCGCTGACGCTCGTCGGGCTGCCGTTCGTCGTGCGCTCCGTGCAGCCGGCACTGGAGGACGTCGACGCGAGCCTGGAAGAGGCGGCCGAATCCCTCGGCGCCGGCCGCTGGACCGTGTTCCGCCGGGTGATCCTGCCGGCGATCACTCCCGCGCTCGCGACGGGATTCACGCTGGCGTTCGCGCGCGGCATCGGCGAATACGGCTCCGTGATCTTCATCGCCGGCAACCTGCCGATGCGCACCGAGATCACGCCGCTCCTCATCGTCATCAAGCTCGAGCAGTACGACTACCTCGGCGCCGCCGCATTGGGCTTCGTCATGCTGTGCATGTCGTTCGCGATGCTGCTCGCGATCAACGCGCTGAACGGCTGGCGCGCGCGCCGCCACAGGGGACGGAAGTGAACGCGGCCGGGGCGGTGCTTGCAGCGCGCGCGCCAGGGCGAGGATCGGGGCGCATCGTGCGCTTCAGCCTCATCGGAATCTCGCTCGCGTTTCTCGCGCTCATACTGCTGATTCCGGTCGCGTCGGTCCTCGCGTACGCATTCTCGAGCGGGTTCGATGCGTACTGGCAGGCGCTGAGCACACCGGACACGGTTTCCGCCATCCGCCTCACGCTGCTGACGGCGGCGGTCGTGGTGCCCATCAACACGGTATTCGGCGTGGCCGCCGCGTGGGCGATCGCGAAATTCGACTTCAGCGGCAAGCAGGTGCTCATCACGCTCATCGACCTCCCCTTCTCGCTCTCGCCCGTCGTAGCCGGTCTCGTGTTCATCCTGCTGTTCGGCGCCCAGGGCTGGTTCGGCCCGTGGCTGGAGCAAAAGGACATCTCCATCGTGTTCGCGTTTCCCGGCATCGTGCTGGCGACGCTGCTGGTGACGTTCCCCTACGTGGCGCGGGAGTTGATTCCGGTGATGCAGATGCACGGACGCGATGCGGAAGAGGCGGCGGTCAGCCTCGGCGCGGGCGGCTGGACGACGTTCTTCCGCGTCACCCTGCCCACGGTTCGCTGGGCCCTGCTCTATGGCATCATTTTGTGCAACGCGCGGGCCATGGGCGAGTTCGGCGCCGTCTCGGTCGTTTCCGGCCACATCAGGGGACAGACCACGACCATGCCGCTGCACGTGGAGATCCTCTACAACGAGTATGATCTCACCGGCGCGTTTGCCGTGGCCTCGCTGCTGATGCTGCTGGCCGTGCTGACCCTGGTCATCAAAACCGCCATCGAATTCGTGAGCGCCCGGCAGCCCCGGCCGGGCGTGCGCTAAGAACGGGAACGGGTGATGAAGCTGCATGCGCCCGGATTGACCGGCTGGCTCGCCCTCGCGACCGCCGCGCTCGTGACCCTGGCAGTGGCTGCGGTCTCCGTGGTCGGCGTGCGCCTGCTCAAGGATCTCGCGGAAACCGAGGGCCTGACCCGCGTCGAGCTCGCGCTGTCCGCGGCGCAGGAAGCGTTGCGGCAGGAGACGGAGGCCGTGCTGACGGCGAGCCAGGTGCTGGGGGAACGACCCACGCTGCTGCGGCTCCTGACGAACGGCGACACCGACGCGCTGGCTCCCTACCTCGCCCGCTACTGCGAGGGCGCCGCGCTCGACGGCTGTGCGGTCGTGCGCGACGGACAACCGGTGGCCGTGAGCGGCGACGGCATCGACTGGCCGCTCGTCCTCGAGGCGGCGGCGGAACAGGGCGAGCGCTTCCTGGTGACCGGCGCGGCCGGCGGCGTCGCGCTCGCCGGTGCGCACGCCGCGGTGCCGGAGCACGAGGATTCGACGGTGTTTGCGGTGCGCAAGCTGGACGCCGCGTTCACGAGCCGCCTGAGCGAGCGCACCGGGGTCGAGATGCAGGTCGTCGATTACGCGTCGTACAACTTCGACGAGAACGTTTTCGCCATCCTGAACTCGGATGCGCTCGCACGCGGCGAGCCCGTGGCCGACTACGTCGAAGCGCTGGACGCCTATGCCGGCAGCGTTCCGGTGTCGGCGTCCACCGGCGAAACCGTCGCCCTCCTCCAGGCCGCTCTCCCCGCGAAGGCCGTCCTGCGCCCGGTCGAGAAGATACGGCGAAGGATGGCGGTGATCTCGATCGTGATCGCCGTCCTCGCGACCGCCTCCGGCATCCTGATCGGCCGTCACTGGATCGGCGGAGTGCAACGCCTGACCGGGGCCGCGCGGCGTCTTGGATCCGGGGACCTGTCGGCGGCGATCCCGCAGGCGCCCGGCAAGGAGCTCTCGATCCTCTCGAGCACCCTCGAGGAAATGCGCCGTAACTTAGTCGAGCTCACCGGCGAGCTCAGGCAGCGCGAGGCGGAAGCCAAGGCCGTGCTCGGTGGTATCGTCGAGGGCGTGTATGCCGTCGACGAGGAGCGGCGGGTCCGGTTCATGAACGCCCAGGCCGAGCGGCTGATCGGAGTCCCCGCGGCGAACGCGGCAGGCCGGTTCTGCGGCGACGTGCTGCAGCCCGCACGCGACGCCGCCGGCCGGCGCCCGTGCGAGTACGCCTGCCCGATCGTGCGGGCGCGCCGCGAGGGCCCGGTGCACGCCGTCGAACGAGTCGAGCCGGTGCCCGGCCGCAAGCGCCGCGTGGTGATCGCGAGTGCGCCGCCCGAAGACGGCATGCAAGTGCAGGTGCTGCGCGACGAGACCGAGCTCGAGGCGGTGCGCCGCGCGCGCGACACCGTGCTCGCGAACATCTCGCACGAGTTCCGGACGCCGCTGGCCGCGCAACTGGCGTCGATCGAGCTCCTGCGCGAGGGTCTGGACACGATGTCCGTCGACGAGCAGCGTCAGCTCGTGTTTTCACTGGAGCGCGGGGTGCAGCGCCTGACCTGGCTGATCGACAACCTGCTGGAGAGCGTGCGCATCGAGTCCGGACAGCTCGCGATCCGGCGGCAGGACGTGGAGTTCGCGGAAGTCGTGGAGGCGGCACGCGAGCTCATCGATCCGTTGCTCACGCAACGCGGCCAGACGCTGGAAGTGAATATCCCCGGCCGCCTGCCCGTGCTGTGGGGCGACGAGCGGCGGCTCGTGCAGGTGGCGGTGAACCTGCTGGTGAATGCGAGCAAGTTCGGCCCGCCCGGCAGCACGATCCGGCTCGAGGCACGGGCGGGCGAGTCCGGCGGCATCGAGTTCTGGGTGGATGACCAGGGACCGGGGCCCGCGAGCGAGGACGAGGGTGCGCTGTTCGAGCAGTTCACGCGCTCCGGCGGCGAGGATCCGGAGGAAAGCGGCCTCGGCCTCGGGCTTTACATCGTCCGCTCCATCGTCGAGCGGCACGGCGGCCGCGTGTCGTTGCGCCGCGGCCCGCTCAAGGGCACACGCGCCCAGGTCGAGCTGCCCGTGGGTGCGCGCCCGTGAAGATCCTGCTCGTCGACGACGATCCGGACCTGCTTTCGGTCACGGGGTTTGCGCTGCAGCAGGCCGGCTTTCTCGTGATCCAGGCGGCGAACGGCGTCCAGGCGCTGGAGGCGTTCGCGGCCGAGCAGCCCGACCTCGCCGTGCTCGACATCAACATGCCCGGCATGAACGGCTTCGAGCTCGCGCGCCGGCTGCGCGAACAAAGCGACCTGCCGGTGCTCATGCTCACCGTCCGCAACGAGGAGCAGGACGTGGTGCAGGCGCTGGAGCTCGGCGCCGACGATTACCTCGCGAAGCCGTTCAGCCCCAAAATCCTCGTCGCGCGGATCCGCGCGCTGCTGCGGCGCGTCGGCATCGAGGAAGAAGGCACGGCGACTCTGGGCGCGCTTACGTTGAAGCCGGAGGAGCTCGCGCTGCAGGGATTGCCGCAGGGCACGGTACGGCTCACGCGCCTCGAAACGCGTTTTCTCCAGCTGCTCATGGCGAACGGCGGGCGGCCGGTGGCCACGGAGCGCATCCTCGGATACGTCTGGGGCAACCGCGCCGCCGGCAATCGCCAGCTCTTGAAGCAGCTCGTGCACCGCCTGCGGCAGAAGGTCGAACCCGATCCCGGCAATCCCGTGCTGCTCAAGACGCTGCCGAACGCCGGCTATCTCCTCGACGCGGAAGCCGTGACCTCGGACTCGCGCTGAGCCGCCAAGCCGCCCAGGCGGCGCATCGTGCGCGCCGTTCCGCTGCATGTTCGCCCTGCCCCGAAACGGCAAGCGAGCGAAATCGTTACCGACATTTCACCTCGATCGGACCGACAAGCTCACCGGCCTGCCGGTATCGTCTGCCCTGACTGCCGATCGGTTGACCGCTCTCGCGGAGGTGAAATCATGATTCGCAGTGCAACGAAGGTCGTGCGGCTCGAGCCTCGGTTACCGCGCCCGTCCATCAGGAAGCGCTTCCACGTGGTCATCGCCGGCGGAGGTTTCAGCGGCGTGGCGCTGGCGGCGCACCTGGTCCGCTCCCGCGATTCGCGTGTCGAGATCACGCTGCTGAGTGAATGTCAGCCCATTGAGCGCAGCGCTGCCTGCGCGACGGAGCTCGACGGTCACGTGCCCGACACCAGGGCCGCCGACCTGAGCGTGTTCGACGATCAGCCGGACGATTTCGTCCACTGGCTGCGACGGCGTGGCGCCGACTGTTCGGGACAGGAAATCGTGGACCGGCGATCCCTGGGAGCATGGCTCGAGAACAAGTTGCTCGAAACGTCGCTGCGCGCAGCGCAGCTCGATATCC